>CAYTZY010000058.1:0-6232 GCA_964442795.1 uncultured Caulobacter sp. | reverse complement strand
CAACGGCCTCACACCATGGCAGCGTGTGAACAACCTTCTTGGAAACGACATCTAGAGCATTTTCCGATCCAACTGGATCGGTGAAATGCTCTAGCCTTTTGTTTTGACGCATTTTCTGGCGGTGAACCGGTGTCCACTTCGCCGGAAAATGCTCTAGGACGGCCCTCGAACAATACCGCTGGCGGAAACCTTCGCTTCTCCCATACGCTCCCGCCTCATGAGCAGGGAACGCGCCCACAGCGCCTACAGATCGGCCGAGACGCTGAAGAAGCTCTCGGACCGGGTCATCGGGTTCGGCCCGTTTGGCATTGGGCTCGACGGCGTGCTGACCTGGATTCCGGGCGCCGGCCTGATCTATAGCGCCGGCGCCAGCCTCTTCCTCGCCTGGAGCGCGGTGCGGGCCGGAGCCTCGCTGAGCACCCTCGCCAAGATGGCCGGCTTTCTCGGCATCGACATGCTGCTGTCGCCGGTGCCGGTCGTTGGCGATTTCGCCGACATGCTCTGGCAGGGCCATCTCATGGCCGCGACGGCGCTGCAGAAGGACATCGAAGCCCGCCATGGCGCACCGGACGGGCTGGACTCCGTCCTGCGGCGGCCTCGTCGCCGGCGCACCGGGCTGGGCCTTGTCGCGCTGCTCGTGCTGATCGGCATGGTCGCGGCGATATGGCGATCCGACTTCACGGACCTGACCTATCGCGGCTGGCGCTACGCGGCCGCCAACGCGGATATCGAGCTGGCGGGCGCCACCCTGTCGCTGTGGGTGATCCTGGCGGTCGGCATCGTCCTGCTCTTTGTCCTGAGCACGCTGCGCGCTCGCCTGCAGAAGAGGCGGGAAGGTTAGGCCTCGCCACCGGCCTGGCGCGAACCGTGTGGACGAGGAGACACCGATATGAGTGACGCCGAACGCTACGTCCGCCCGCTGAGCGCGGAATCGCAGGGCCTCGCGCCCGGCCGGGGCCGGCTGGCGGGCCGCAGGATCCTCGTCGTCGGCGGCGGCCAGCAGGTGGTCGACGCCGCCACCGATCCCGTCGGCAACGGCCGGGCCATGTCGCTGCTGTTCGCCCGTGAAGGCGCGAGCGTCGCGGTCGCCGACCGCAACCGCGACGCCGCCTGGGCCACCGCCGACCTGATCAGCCGGCAAGGCGGCGAGGCGGTGATGATCGAGGCCGACATCGCGCGAGAGGCCGATATCTCCCGCATGGTCGATGAGGCGACCCAGAAGCTGGGCGGCCTGGACGGCATGGTGCTGAACGTCGGCATCGGCGTCGGCGGCTTGGGGCTGGCCTCGGTCAAGCCGGACGAGTGGGACCAGGTTCTGGCCGTCAACCTGCGCGGCCCCATGCTCTGCTGCCGCGAGGCGCTGCCCCGGATGGAGAGCGGCGGCTCGATCGTGTTCATCTCCTCGATCGCCGGCCTCGTCGCCGGCTCGCGCCTGCCCGCCTATGACGCCTCCAAGGCGGCGCTGGGCGGGCTGATGCGGCATGTGGCGCTGGAGGGCAGCCGCAAGGGCGTGCGGGCCAACATCGTCGCCCCGGGCCTGGTCGACACCCCGCTCGGCCGCCGCGCCACCCAGGGCCGCCCGAGCCGGGGCACGGCGCCCCAGTTCTTCGGCCGCCAGGCCACCGGCTGGGAAATCGCCTACGCCGCCCTGTTCTTCATCAGCGACGAGAGTGTCTATGTGACGGGCCAGACGCTGGCCGTGGACAGCGGGTTGACGGGGATCAGCTAGGCTCAGCGGATCACCGGAAGGTCTGACAGGCGGAGCGGCAGGTCAGGGAAGGCAAGTGGCGCAACCGCCTCGTCCGCGAGCGCCGCGAACACCGAGCCGTAGGCGCCGTCTCGCGGATCACGGTGGACGATGATCTTGCGCGCAGCGACATCGACCACCCAGTAGTCGCGGACGCCATGGCGGGCATAGAGCGTTGCCTTCATCGACAGGTCCCGCGCGAGGCTCGCGCCCGACACCTCGATGACAAGCCCGACCGAGCCGCCGTCGAGCGAGTCCAGCGGCAGTGCGGCGTCATAGAGATACAGGTCGGGATCAGGCGCGCTCGTCGATGAGAGGCGAAGCGTTGAATCGACAATGACCCGGACCGCGTCTCCGGCCCGGCTCATGAAGCTCATGGCCAGTTGCATCTTGGCGCGAACGTGCGGCACGCCTTCGGGGGCCATCTCGATCACCTCCCCGTCGATCAGCTCGACCTTCGCGTCGGGATCGAGGGCGCCGATGCGCATCATCTCGAAGACGTCGTCGAGGGTGAACGGCCGCGCCGCCTCGGCCATGCCGGCGGCCAGCAGCCGCTCCGCCTCCTCGGAAGAGAAGCGGTAGCGGGGCCAGTCGTCAGCGGGCTCAGCCTGGGCGTTCATTATGCGAACATACCATGAACGCGAGCGGTGTCGAGTCTGCTCGCCGTTCGCCGGTGCGCGCCGACACGCTCAAGCGGTGTCTTCAGTGTCTTGTTTTGGATTCCGATCGGGTCACGGCGGCGTTCAGGGAGGGCCGGACAGGGGGATTGAAGTGAGCCTTTCAGGGGCAGGGCCGTGCTGATCGACGCGCGCAGCCCACCGGTGATGGATGGCCCAGCGTGCCTGACCCGTTGCGGGGGAAGGCGTTGGCGGTCATCGGGCAGGACGGCGGCAGGGTCATCCGGCCAGTATGACCCCGCCGAGCGAGCGGGGGATAAGTCGCTCAGGGTCCGCGCCGGCCGGTGTCTCAAGAACGGGCCGAATGTCTCGCTTTGTCCCCGGAGTATATGTCCCGACAGTCTCGCCCTATCGGAGGCCGCCGCCCGGCCTAACCCTGCGTGTACCCCAGCTGCTTGTTCAGCTTCTCCAGCAGCTCGATGGCCGACTCGGCGATCACGGTGCCCGGCGGGAAGATGGCGGCGACGCCGGCATCCTTGAGGGCCTGCCAGTCCTGCGGCGGGATCACGCCGCCGATGACGGTCATGATGTCCGGCCGCCCCTGCTTGCCAAGCTCGGCCATCAGTTCCGGGGCCAGGGTCAGGTGCCCGGCGGCCAGCGAGCTGGCCCCCACGACATGGACGTCGTTCTCGACCGCCTGACGAGCGGCTTCGGCCGGAGTCTGGAACAGCGGGCCGATGTCGACGTCGAAGCCGAGGTCGGCGAAGGCCGTGGCGATGACCTTCTGGCCCCGGTCGTGGCCGTCCTGGCCCATCTTGGCGATCAGGATGCGCGGGCGGCGGCCGTCGGCCTGTTCGAAGGCCTCGACCATCGCCTTGGCGCGGGCCACGGCGGCGTTGGATCCGGCTTCCGACACATAGACCCCCGTGATCGACTTGATCTCGGCCCGGTGGCGGCCGAAGACTTTTTCCAGCGCGTAGCTGATCTCGCCGACGGTCGCCTTGGCGCGGGCGGCATTGACGGAGAGTTCCAGCAGGTTGCCGTCGGCGCGGGCCCCGGCTTCCAGCGCGTCGAGCGCCGCCTGCGTCTCAGCTTCGTTCCGTTCCGCCTTGAGTCTTTTCAGCTTTTCCAGCTGTGCGTTGCGGACCGTGGTGTTGTCGACCTTGAGCACCGGGATGTCGTCGGCGACCTCCGGGCGGTAGCGGTTGACGCCGACCAGGCTCTGCTTGCCGCTGTCGATGCGGGCCTGGGTGCGGGCGGCGGCTTCCTCGATGCGCAGCTTGGGCAGGCCCTGGTTGATGGCCTTGGCCATGCCGCCCAGCGCCTCGACCTCCTCGATGTGCCCCAGCGCGCGCGCGGCCAGGTCGTGGGTCAGGCGCTCGACGTAGTAGCTGCCGCCCCAGGGGTCGGCGACGGCGGTCGTGCCGCTCTCCATCTGCAGGAATAGCTGGGTGTTGCGGCTGATCCGGGCCGAGAAGTCGGTCGGCAGGGCCAGGGCCTCGTCGAGGCTGTTGGTGTGCAGGCTCTGGGTCTGGCCGTTCACGGCGGCCATGGCCTCGAGGCAGGTGCGCGAGACGTTGTTGAACACGTCCTGGGCGGCCAGCGACCAGCCAGAGGTCTGGCTGTGGGTGCGCAGGCTGAGCGAGCGGTCGTCCCTGGGATCGAACTCGCGCTTCATCAGACGGGCCCAGAGCAGGCGCGCGGCCCGCATCTTGGCCACTTCCATGAAGTAGTTCATGCCGATGGCCCAGAAGAACGACAGGCGCGGCGCGAACTGGTCGACGGTCATCCCGGCGGCGACGCCGGCGCGCACGTACTCGATGCCGTCAGCCAGGGTGTAGGCCAGCTCGAGGTCGGCCGTCGCCCCGGCCTCCTGCATGTGGTAGCCGCTGATCGAGATCGAGTTGAACTTCGGCATATTGCGCGAAGTATATGAAAAGATGTCGGAAATGATCCGCATCGAGGGCAGGGGCGGATAGATGTAGGTGTTCCGCACCATGAACTCTTTGAGGATGTCGTTCTGGATCGTGCCGGACAGCTTTTCCGGCGGCACGCCCTGTTCCTCGGCGGCGACGATGTAGAGCGCCAGGATCGGCAGCACCGCGCCGTTCATGGTCATCGACACGCTCATCTTGTCGAGCGGGATGCCATCGAACAGCGTCCGCATGTCCAGGATGCTGTCGATGGCGACGCCCGCCATGCCGACATCGCCCTTCACCCGCTCATGGTCGCTGTCGTAGCCCCGGTGGGTGGCCAGGTCGAAGGCCACCGACAGGCCCATCTGACCGGCGGCAAGGTTACGGCGGTAGAAGGCGTTGGAGTCCTCGGCGGTCGAGAAGCCGGCGTACTGCCGCACCGTCCAGGGGTTGGTGACGTACATCGTCGGGTAGGGGCCGCGGCCGAACGGCGCCAAGCCCGGATAACCGTCCAGGAAGTCGAGGCCCTTCACATCGTCGGGACCATAGGCCGGGGCCACCGCGACACCTTCGGGCGTCTGCCAGACCGGGCCGTCCGCGGCGGGAGCCGCCGCGCCGGCGGGCGCGAAGGCGAGGTCGGCGAAGTTCGGGAAGGTCTTGGTCATGGCTCAGGCCTCCTCGAACGCGGCGGCGAAACGGATGGATGGCAGGGGCGGGCAGGCGCTGTCCGGTCCCGGCAGGCGCGGGTCCGGGCCGGCGACGGCGAAGGCGGCGGGATCGGCGACAGCGACCTCCGGAGCCTTGTCCTGGGCGTTGGGGAACACCGTCACCCCGAGGATCTTGCGCGACTTGTCGGCATAGGCGGCGGCCTGGGCCTCGCGGGTCGCGTTGACCGCGTCAGCGACAAGGCCGGTCTCCAGCGCCTTGATGACGCCGCCCGCCGCCTCGATGGCCTGGAAGCTGGTCCAGGCGGCGCGGGCGATCTGATCGGTCAGGGTGTCCAGGTACCAGGCGCCGCCGGCCGGATCGGCGACGCGGCCAAGGTGGCTCTCTTCCATCAGAACCAGCTGGGTGTTGCGGGCCTGACGGCGGGCGAACGCGGTGGGCAGGCCGATGGCGTCGGTGAAGGCGCCCAGCACGATGACGTCCGCGCCGCCCAGGGCGCCGGCGACGCCGGCGCTGGTCAGGCGCAGCAGGTTGGTCCAGGCGTCGGCCCGGGTCAGCATGCGGTGCGAGGAGCGGGCCTCGACCACGGCCGGGACATCCACGCCGCAGGCCTGGGTGATCCGCGACCACAGGGCGCGGGCGGCGCGCACCTTGGCGATGCCGGTGAAGTACTCGCCATCCAGGCTGACGCCCAGGTTGATGCGGCGGAAGGCTTCCTCCATCGACAGGCCGGCGCGGACCAGCGCCCGGGCGTAGGCGACGGCCGAGGCGGCCATCACGGCCAGTTCCTCGGTGTTCGACCCGCCGGCCTCGTGCGCGGCGCGGCCGGTGGCGAGGAACAGCGAGGCCCGGGCGTAGGCCGCCGACAGTCGGGCGCCGACGGTGGCGGCCGAGACGATGTGGCTCTCGATGGGCCCCGGGCTGGCGCCGGTGGTGGCGAAGGTGGTCAGCGGGTCCATGTGGAAGGCCAGCGGGGCGTTGGGCGCGGCCTTGGCCAGAGCGCCCAGCCAGTCAGCCGCCTTGGGGCCCAGGTAGCCCGCGTCCAGCGCCACGGGGGCGAGGTCCAGCAACACGCCGTCCAGCGCCTTGCCGAGGTCTTCGGCCGAGCCGACGGCGACGCCGGCCCGGCCGGTGGGGTCGAGGGCCAGCAACAGGGAGGCGGCGCCGCTCTCGAGGTCCTTCAGGCCCTCGGCGCCGGCCTGCCTGGGATCGGGATGGGCGACCCGCATGCGCAGGTCCCAGGGGCGGTCGGCGTCTCGCGCGCGCAGGTCGCGGACCACGTCCGG
>CAYTZY010000057.1:0-8452 GCA_964442795.1 uncultured Caulobacter sp. | reverse complement strand
GCCAGCATGCCCATCTGGTCGGCGGTGGCCCGCTCCATGTCGCCGGCGGCCTTGGACAGGCCGCGAAAGATGTTGCCGCCGCCGATCACCAGGCAGATCTCGACGCCGGTCGCATGGGCCTTGGCGACGGCCTGGGCCACGGCCGCGACCGTCTTCATGTCGATGCCGTAGGGCTGGTCGCCCATCAGCACCTCGCCCGAGACCTTGAGAAGCACCCTGCGGTATTTGAGTTCGGCCATGGATCCTTGGGGGCTGGGGCGGAATCGGAGCCCCTTCATAGACGAAGGGCGCCCCGGCCGTCAGCCGGAGCGCCCGAAATAGTCTCCTCCCCAAAGCGAAGCGAATTGGGAGGAGAAGGCGATTACGCCTTGGTCATCGACGCGACTTCCTCGGCGAAGTCCATGCCGACCGGCTTTTCGACACCCTCGCCCAGGCCCATCCGCACGAAGGCTGTCAGGGCGACGGGCGAACCCAGCTCCTTGCCGGTGTCGGCGACAAGCTGTTCGATGGTCTGGTCCGGGTTCATGACGAACGGCTGCTTGGTCAGCACCACTTCCTTCTGGAACTTGGCGATCTGACCGGCGACGATCTTCTCGATCATGTTGTCCGGACGGCCTTCCTCCTTGGCCTTTTCGGTCAGGACTTCGCGTTCCTTCTCGATGGCGGCCGGGTCCAGGCTGGTTTCGTCCAGCGACAGGGGCGAGGTCGCCGCGATGTGCATGGCGATCTTGCGGCCCAGTTCACGCAGCTTGGCCTTGTCGGCGGCCGATTCCAGCGCGACCAGCACGCCGATCTTGCCCAGGTTGGTCGCGACCGCGTTGTGGACGTAGGACGCCACGACGCCTTCGGCGGCCTTCAGGGTCGAGACCCGGCGCACGTGCATGTTCTCGCCGATGGTGGCGACCAGGTTCGTGACCGTGTCCTGCACCGTCGCGTCGCCCAGCGGGGCGGCGTTGACGGCGTCCACGTCGCCGTGGTCGAGCGCCACGACGGCGATCTTGTTGGCGGCGTCCTGGAACAGCTCGTTGCGGGCGACGAAGTCGGTCTCGGCGTTGAACTCGATGACGGCGGCGCTTTCGCCCGCTCCGTCCTCGCGCGTGGCGATGGCGATGAGGCCTTCGGCGGCGACGCGGTCAGCCTTCTTGGCGGCCTTGGACAGGCCCTTGGCGCGCAGCCAGTCGATCGCGGCGTTGATGTCGCCGTCGTTCTCCTGAAGGGCCTTCTTGCAGTCCATCATGCCGACGCCGGACTTTTCGCGCAGTTCCTTGACGAGGGCGGCGGTGATCTCAGCCATTTCGGTGTCTCCTTGGGGGTCGTCGGATAGGGGAACGGCCCGGCTGGCTGGCCGGGCCGTGTGTCAGTTGAACGCACGGCCTTTCGACAAGGCCGGCCGGGCTGGATCAGCCCTCGGCCTGTTCGGTCTGTTCGGCGGCCGGTTCGGCCTCGGCCTCGGCCGGGGCTTCCTCGGCGACCGGGGCCTCCTCGGCGGGGGCTTCAGCAGCCTGGGCGACGGCCTCGTCCTCGGCCGAGAGGACGGCCGGAGCCGGCTCTTCCTTCAGCGCGGGCTCGACCGGCGGGGTGGCCGAGGCGCCCAGATCGACGCTCGCCGACGAAGCGCCGGCGGCCAGGCCGTCCAGGACGGCGTCGGCGATCAGGTCGCAGTAGAGCTGGATGGCGCGCGCGGCGTCATCGTTGCCCGGGATCGGATAGGTGATGCCGTCCGGGTTGGAGTTGGTGTCCAGGATGGCGATGACCGGGATGTTCAGCTTGCGGGCTTCCTGGATCGCGATCGCTTCCTTGTTGGTGTCGATCACGAACATGATGTCGGGGATGCCGCCCATGTTCTTGATGCCGCCCAGGCTGAGCTCGAGCTTGTCGCGCTCGCGGGTCAGGGTCAGCAGTTCCTTCTTGGTGCGGCCGCCGCTTTCGCCGCCGTCCAGGATGCCTTCCAGCTCGCGCAGGCGCGCGATCGAGCCGGAGATGGTGCGCCAGTTGGTCAGGGTGCCGCCGAGCCAGCGGTGGTTGACGTAGTACTGGGCGCAACGCTTGGCGGCCTCGGCCACCGGATCCGACGCCTGGCGCTTGGTGCCGACGAACAGCACGCGACCGCCCTTGGCGGCGACGTCGCGCACCGCCACCAGGGCCTGATGGAACAGCGGCAGCGATTGCGACAGGTCGATGATGTGGATGTTCGAGCGCGAACCGAAGATGTACTTGTCCATCTTCGGGTTCCAGCGGTGCGTCTGGTGGCCGAAGTGGGCGCCCGCTTCGAGCAGGCCGCGCATGGTGATGTCAGGCAGAGCCATCTGTATTCTTTCCTTTATCCGATCAAATCCGCCGCAGGCGCTTAAAGGCTTTCTAGGGCCCTCGGAACGGAGCGAACCGGGATGTCTCCCCGAAACGCGCCACGCCTGCGTGTGAAGTGCGGCGGGCAGATAGGCCGCGATGGCGGGAATTGCAAGGCCTTGAAGCTTTCCTCACCCCGCAGGGAGAAGAGAATGGCGTTTGCGCTAACCGCCAGCCCTTCCTATTGATGTGCACCGTTTCGGAGTTCCCACCATGAAGACCGCCGCCCTCGCCTTCGCCGCCTCGCTCGCCTGCGCGGGCGCCGCCTCGGCCCAGGAACACGACCATTCCGGGCACGGCGATCACGCGAGCCACGGCGCCGCGGCGGACGCCCAGGAAGACCACGCCCACGATCCGGCCCACTACGCCACCGCCCGGCACGCCGAGCACCGCCTGCGCGACACGATCATCGCCATCCAGGCCGGAACGCCGGACTATGACGGCATGGTCCCCGCCCTGGCGGACGCGGTGCGGGCCCAGGCCGAGACCACGACGCCGCTCATCCAGGGCTGGGGCGAGCTTCAGACTCTCGAGAACATCGGCGAGCCCCAGCCGGGCGTCCACCAGTTCCGCGTCGCCTTCGCCAGCGGCGCCCAGACGACCTGGACCATCTCGATCAACGCCGAGGACAAGATCCAGGGCCTGATGGTGCAGTAGCTCGCCGCCATCCTCGGGTCTGCCCCGAAGGGATGGACCCGACTAACCCACGAACCCCGCCGCGCGCTTCAGCCGGTCGTTGATCGCCTCGCCCAGGCCCTCGTCGGGGATGGGCGCGACCGCGATGCCGGCCGGTTTCGTCCGGTCGGCCTCGCGCAGCATTCGGAACAGGTTGGCGGCGGCCTCGCGCAGGTCGCCGGTCGGGCTCAGGCTGAACGGGCCGGGCTCGCCGAAGGCGAGAAACGCCTCGCCCTCGCGCGGCGCCTCGGCGTTGATCCGCACCGGCGCCTCGGGCGCGTAGTGGAGCGCCATCCGCCCGGGCGAACGCTTCGCGTCCTCCTCGGCCTCCGCCAGGGGCCCGGCCACGGTCTCGATCTGCTCGCGCGTCACCGCCCCGGGGCGCAGCAGGCGAACCTCGTCCAGCAGCGCGACCACCGTGCTCTCCAGCCCGACCGCGCAGGGCCCGCCGTCCAGCGCGGCGGCGGCGAAGGGGCCGGTCTCCTCAACGGCGTCGGCGAAAGTCGTCGGGCTGGGCCTTCCGGAGCGGTTGGCGGACGGCGCCACGACCGGCCCCCCGAAAGCGGCGACGACCTCTCGGGCCGTGAGGTGGCCCGGCGCGCGCACGGCCACGGTGTCGAGCCCGGCGCGGGCAAGATCGCACGCCGCCCGCCGATCCCTGACCGGCAGCACCAGGGTCAGAGGTCCCGGCCAGAAGGCCTCGGCCAGCGCCCGCGCCCGGTCATCGAACACCGCCAGCCGCTCGGCCTGCTCCAGCGAGGCGACGTGGGCGATCAGCGGATTGAAGCGCGGCCGGCCCTTGGCCTCGAAGATGGCCGCGACCGCCATCGGGTCCGACGCGTCCGCCGCCAGCCCATAGACCGTCTCGGTCGGCAGGATGACCAGCTTGCCGGCCTTCAGGGCCGCGACCGCCGAGGCGATGTCGTCAGGACGCTTCATCCCGCCTCTCAAGGCCAGAACGCCTTCGGGCGCAAGGCGTCGGGCGTCTCTCGTCCCGCCGGAACGGCTGTGCCGCACGTTCCTTCCCGCCGCTCCGCCTGATCTAGGGCGCGCCGTGGGGGCCCCGGGGATCGACGAAGCCGCGGTCGGGCAGGACGGGGAGCATCCGGCGCAGCACATTGTCGCGGTCGATCAGATGGTGCTTGAGCGCGGCGCCGACATGGAGCGCCAGAAGGACGTAGAGCAGCTTGGCCGACAGTTCGTGCCACTCGATGATGTCGCGCGCGGCGTCACGTCCGCCCTCGATGGGCAGCAAGGGCCACTGGAACAGACCGTACCAGAGGATGTCGCGCCCCGCCGCCGAGGAGGCCGCCCAGCCGATCAGCGGCATGGCGAGCAGGACGCCGTAGAAGCCGACATGCACGGCGCGCGCGGCGAAGGCCTGCCAGCGGGGCGTGGCCACCGGCTCGGGGATCCAGGGCTCGCGCAGCCGCCAGCCGATCCGCGCCAGGGTCAGGACCAGGATGGTCAGGCCGCCCGACTTGTGGAGCATCGACCAGAGAGGACGATTGTCCGCCAAGTCCGTGTCCATGGCCATCACCGTCAGGACCTGGCCGACGACAAGCAGGGCCGTCAGCCAGTGCAGGGCGATGGAAACGCCGGAATAGGTGGAGTGCGGCTGGGTCATGCGCGGATCTCCGGATCAGGCCGTGAGCTTGCCGCGCCTGGCCGAGCTTCTCAACCGTCCACGGCGGTCTCTTGCGCGCGCGAGGCGCTTGGCCCAATCAGCGCATCGTCCTTCCCGGAGTGAGCCATGACCTTCCGCGCGCCGATCCGCGACATCGAATTCGCCCTGAACGCCGTGGCCGGGCTGGACGCCGTGGCGGCCACCGGCGCCTTTCCGGACTACGATCCGGAACTGGGCGGGGCGATCCTGGAGGCCGCCGGACAGTTCGCGGACGGGGTGCTGGGCCCGCTGAACCGGTCAGGCGACCTGAACGGGGCCCAATACGCCAACGGCGCGGTGACCGCCGCACCGGGCTACGTCCAGGCCTATCGCGGCTTCGCCGAGGGCGGCTGGACCGGTCTGTCGGCCGAGCCCCGGCACGGAGGCCAGGGCCTGCCCAAGGCGCTGGAGCTGGCGGCCTACGAGACCTTCCACGCCGCCAACATGGCGTTCGGCCTGTGCCCGATGCTGTCGCTGGCGGCCATCGAAGCCCTGCAGCACGTGGGGACCAAGGCTCAGCAGTCGCTCTACCTGCCCCGGCTGGTGTCGGGGGAATGGACCGGGGCGATGGTCCTGACCGAGCCGCAGGCGGGCTCGGACCTGGCCGCCCTGACCGCGACCGCGGTTCCGAACGGCGACGGAACCTATGCCCTGACCGGCCAGAAGATATTCATCACCTGGGGCGACCACGACGCCACGGACAACATCGCGCACCTGGTGCTGGCCCGCCTGCCGGACGCTCCGGCGGGATCCAGGGGCATCAGCCTGTTCCTGGCGCCCAAATTCCTTGTGAAGCCCGATGGTTCGCTCGGCGAACGCAACAGCTTCCGACCCGTGGGGCTGGAGCACAAGCTCGGCATCCACGCCTCGCCGACCTGCGTAATGAACTATGAGGGCGCGACCGCCGAACTGGTCGGACAGCCGAATCAGGGCCTGGCCCACATGTTCATCATGATGAACGCCGCGCGCCTGGCCGTGGGCGTGGAGGGCGTGGGCATCGCCGAGCGCGCCTTCCAGCACGCCCTGCATTACGCCCAGGAACGCCGTCAGGGCCGCTCGGCCTGGACCGGCGAGGTCAACGCCCCGATCATCGACCATCCGGACGTGCGCCGGATGCTGGGCGTGATGAAGGCGAAGATCGCCGCCGCGCGGGCCATCTGCCTGTCCACGGGCGTGGCCGCCGACCTGGCCCGCCACGCCGGGACCGAGGACGAGCGCCGCCGCTGGAGGGGCCGCGAGGATCTGTTCACGCCCATCGCCAAGGCCTGGTCCACCGAGGTTGGCTGCGAGGTCGCGTCCCTGGGGGTGCAGATCCACGGCGGCATGGGCTTCATCGAAGAGACGGGCGCCGCCCAGCACTACCGCGACGCCCGCATCACCCCGATCTACGAAGGAACCAACGGCATTCAGGCCATCGACCTGACGGGCAGGAAGCTCGGCCAGGACGGGGGGGAGAGTGCAAGGGCGCTGATCGCGGAGATGCGCGCGACCCTGCCGGCGCTGGCCGCCCTGGCGCCGGGCGACGCCCTGGCGGCGGGGATCGACGCGATCGAGGCGGCCACGGACTGGATGCTGACGGCCAAGGTCGACGCGAGCCGGAGCGTCGACGTGCTGGCCGGTTCGGACGCCTATCTGAGGCTGATGGGCGACGTGGTCGGCGGCTGGATGCTGGCGCGCGGGGCGCTGGCGGCCGACGCCCGGCTGACGTCCGGCGAGGGCGACCGCGACTGGCTGCAAGGCAAGATCGACCTGTACGCGGTCTATTCGGCCAACGTCCTGGGCGGCGCCCCGGGCCGGCTGGCCGCCATTCGCCAGGGCGACGGACCCCTAGGCCGCCTCGGGCTCGCGGCCCTGGCCGGCTGAGGTCAGCGCGAACAGATCGAGCAAGGCGATGGTTTCGCGCACGAAGATGGCCTGGGTGACCACGCCGACGCCCATGGCCTGACCCTCCTGATCGACCTGCTGGGTCACCACCCCGACGATCAGCGGGTGGCCCAGCGGACCGCGTTCGACATAGACCGGCCCGCCCGAGTTTCCCGGAAACATGAAGCCGTCGATCAGGAAGGTCGGGAAGGCCGCCGCGGGCGTCAGCGGCCAGGACGCCACCCGCACCTCGCGCAGGATCGGAAAGCCGGCCCGGTTGGCCGACAGGCCGCGCGGATAGCCCAGGCTCATCAGCGCCTGCCCCGGCCCGGCGCCCAGCGCCTGCATCGGAGTCTCGTCGGCGAGCCAGGCCAGGGGCACGGCCGCCGCGGCGAACTCGGGCGGGGCGGTGATCTCCAGCACGGCGATGTCGCGCTCCGGATGGCGGACCCACAGGTCGCGGCCGTCGACGGCGAGAGGCGCGGGCTGGGGCCCGAACCGCCAGCTCGCGTCCGGGTTCTCGAAACGCCAGCCGATGCGGACCTGCGCGCCCTCGGCGGGCTCGAGCGCATGGGCCGCGGTCACCAGAACCGTGCGAGGCGTCCCGTCCGGCCAGGGGGCCTGAACGAGAAAGCCCGTGGAGACGCGCCGGCCCCCGTCGGGCCGCTGGTGCTCGATCTGGACCGTGGCGTTGATCATCTGGACCGACAGGTCCCAATCCATGACATCTTCCTCGCGTGCGAAGTCATTTGACGCGGAGCCTCAAGCTAAGCAACGTCCGGCCCGCATTCTCCCAGGAGTCTCTCGTGAACCGCCGCGAACTGATCGCCTCGACCGCCGCCGTCGCCGCCCTGGCCGGCGGCCCCGCCCTCGCCCGCCAAGGAGCCCCGATGCCCACGCCGCCCGTCGCCAACCGGATTCCGGTCCGCATCGAACAGCTCGGCCGGGTGCGCGTGGACGATTATCAGTGGATGAAGGACGACAACTGGCAGGCGGTCCTGCGCGATCCGTCGCTCATCAAGGCCGACGTGCGCGAACACCTGGAGGCCGAGAACGCCTACCGCGAAGCCATGATGCGTTCGACCGAGCCGCTCCAGGAAGAGCTGTTCAACGAGATGCGCGGCCGCATCAAGGAAGACGACAGCTCGGTCCCGTCGCCCTATGGCGCCTATGAATACTACACCCGCTTCGAGACCGGGGCGCAGCACCCGTTCTACTGCCGGCGCGCCCGGGGCGCGGACGGCGTTGAGGAGATCCTGCTGGACGCCAACGCCCTGGCCGAGGGCAAGGACTATTCCTCGGTCGGCGCGGCCGGGCCAAGCCCGGATCATCGCTATTTCGTCTATGCCGAGGACGACCAGGGATCGGAGGTTTACAAGATCTTCGTCAAGGACCTGGCGAGCGGCGCGCTGGTCGGCGATCCGATCGACGAAACGGTCGGCGACTTCGCCGTCTCGCCCGACAGCCAGTGGCTGTTCTGGACCAACCGCGACGACAACGGCCGCCCGGACAAGATCTACCGCCGTCCGATCACCGGCGGCGAGCGGACCGAGGTTTATGACGAGGCCGACGAGGGCATGTTCATCAGCGTCAGCCGCACGTCCGACGACCGCTTCGTGCTGATCGGCACCGGCTACCAGGAAACCTCCGAGACCCGCTACATTCCCGCCGACGCCCTGACCGCCGAGCCGGTCGTGGCCGAGCCCCGCAACGAAGGCGTTCTCTACGACCTCGACCACTGGGGCGACCGCTGGATCGTGCGCACCAACGCCGACGGGGCGGTGGACTTCAAGGTCGTGGAGGCGCCCACGACCGCGCCCGGCAAGGCCGGCTGGACCGACCTGATCCCCTTCACCGCCGGCAAGATCATTGAAAGCGTCGGCCTGTTCCAGGACTGGCTGG
>CAYTZY010000056.1:0-8605 GCA_964442795.1 uncultured Caulobacter sp. | reverse complement strand
TGTAGCTCAGTTGGTTAGAGCGCCGGCCTGTCACGCCGGAGGTCGCGGGTTCGAGTCCCGTCACTCGCGCCATTTCCCCAAAATTCTTCCGCCTACGCACAAATCCGCGCTCGCTTTGCCGCGCGCGTCTCCCTATAGGGCGCGCGAGACGGCGCCCCCATCGCGGAGACTCCCCCATGCTGAGCTGGTTCCAGGCGATCATGCCCAAGGAGGACCGCTTCTACGCGCTGTTCCAGCGACACGCCTCGACGCTGACGGCCGGCGCGGCGGCGCTGCGCGACCTGCTTGAGGGCGGCGAAGGCATGGCGGCGGCCCGCGACCGGATCTATCGCCACGAGGACGAGGCCGACGAGATCACGCGCGAAGGCATCCTGCTGGTCCGCAAGACCTTCATCACCCCGTTCGACCGCATCGACATCCAGTCGCTGTTCGCCTCGCTGGACGATTCCATCGACCAGATGAAGAAGACCGCCAAGGCCATCGACCAGTTCGAGACCACGGACTTCGAGCCTCAGATGCGGGAAATGGCCGAGATCATCGTGCAATGCGCCGATCTCACGGGCCAGATGGTCGCCCTGCTGCCGAAGATGACCCGCAACGCCGGCCAGCTGAACAACCTTGCCGAACAGATCGTGCAACTCGAGGACGCCTCCGACCACGTCTGCGACGCCGGGCTCAAGGCATTGTACCTGCGGCATCGCGACGGCAACGCCATGGGGTACATCGTCGGCGCCGAGATCTACGACCACCTCGAGAAGGTGGTCGACCGCTTCGAGGATGTCGCCAATGGCATCAGCGGCATCCTCATCGAACACCTCTAGCGCGGCGGCCCGCACATGGACGTCGCCCTGTACATCCTGATCGCCCTGATCGGCATCGCGCTGCTGTTCGACTTCCTGAACGGGCTGCACGACGCGGCCAACTCGATCGCCACGATCGTGGCCACGCGCGTCCTGCCGCCCGCCGCCGCCGTCGCCTGGGCCGCCTTCTTCAACTTCGCAGCCTTCCTGTTCTTCGGGACCCATGTGGCCAAGACGGTGGGCAGCGGCCTGATCCAGCCGGAGCTGATCACGGACGGCATCATCTTCGGGGCGCTCATGGGCGCCATTGTCTGGAACCTGATCACCTGGTGGCTGGGCATCCCGTCCTCCAGCTCTCATGCGCTGGTCGGAGGGCTGGTCGGAGCGGGCATCGCCAAGGCCGGTCTCTCGGCGGTCATCTTCAAGGGCCTCAGCAAGACGATGGTCGCCATCGTCCTGTCGCCGGCGCTGGGCTTCGTACTGGCGCTCTTGCTGGTCCTGCTGGTGTCCTGGCTCTTCATTCGCGCCAATCCGGCCTGGTCCGACCGCTTCTTCCGCAGCGCGCAGCTGGTGTCTTCAGCCCTCTATTCGCTCGGCCACGGCGGCAATGACGCCCAGAAGACCATGGGCGTTATCGCCGCCCTGCTGGCCTCGCGCGGACTGACCGGCGGCGACGGCGGCGAGCTGGTGATCCCCTTCTGGGTGGTGCTGTCCTGCTACACCGCCATGGGCATGGGCACGCTGATGGGCGGCTGGAAGATCGTCCACACCATGGGCAACAAGATCACCCGCCTGTCGCCGATGCAGGGCTTCTGCGCCGAGACCGGCGGCGCGATCACGCTCTTCCTGGCGACCAACTTCGGCGTGCCGGTCTCGACCACCCACACCATCACCGGCGCCATCGTCGGCGTGGGCGCCGCGCGGCGGGTCTCGGCCGTGCGCTGGGGCATCGCGCGGCAGATCGTCTGGGCCTGGGTGATCACCCTGCCGGCCGCCGGCGTCATGGGCGCGCTGTTCTACGGGCTGACGCAGCTGCTCTCTTAGTTTAATCCGGGTTCGGATGATTGACTCGGACCCAGAACCCGTCCGCAACCGCCAGGTCGCCGCGCTGTGCTTCCGGAGATCCCCGCGCCTGGAGATCCTCCTGGTGACCTCGCGCGAGACCCGGCGCTGGGTCACGCCCAAGGGCTGGCCGATGAAGGGGCGCTCCGATCACGCGGCCGCCGCCGTCGAGGCCTTCGAGGAGGCCGGGGTCGACGGCGTGATCCATGACCGGGCGCTCGGCGCGTTCAGCTACGACAAGGTGCTCAAGACGACGGAGATCCGTCCGGTGACGACCGCCCTCTATCCGCTGGAAGTCGTCGTCCTGCGCGAGGACTGGCCGGAGAAGCACGAGCGCGAGCGTCGCTGGTTCACGCCGGCCGAGGCGGCGGAGGCCGTGCAGGAGCCGGAGCTGTCGGCGCTGATCCTGAGCTTCGGGGAATCGCGGGGCTGAGCCCGCAAGCTACTCCTCGCCCTTCCGATCCTTAAGCTGTCCGCGTCGGGCCAGCGCCTCGCGCAGAAGCACCTCGAGCTGCGCATTGACACTGCGCAGCTCGACGGCGGCGAGGCGCTCGACCGCTTCGAGCACCTCGGGCCTCACCCGCATCAGAAAAGCGCGTTTGCCGGGACTGGCCACGACCTAGCCGTACAGCGTGCCGGTGTTGAGCACGGGCTGGGCGTCGCGATCACCGCAGAGCACCACCAGCAGGTTGGAGACCATGGTCGCCTTCCGCTCGTCGTCCAGATGCACCACACCGCGCTCGCTGAGCTGGTTGAGAGCGCTTTCGACCATGCTGACGGCGCCGATGACGATGGTCCGGCGCGCGGCCAGCACCGCCTCGGCCTGCTGACGGCGCAGCATGGCGCCGGCGATTTCCGGCGCGTAGGCCAGGTGCATCAGGTGGGTCTCGTCGATGGCGATGCCGGCGACGGCCACACGCGACTGCAGGTCCTCCTTGAGCCGCTCGCCGACGATCTCGGCGTCAGCGCGCAGGGTCGGCTCCTCCTCCTCGGCGTGGTCATAGGCGTAGTGCCGCGTGACCTCGCGCAGGGCGGTCTCGATCTGGATGTTGATGAAGGCGGCGTAGTCGTCGACGTCGAACAGGGCCTGGGCGGAGTCAGCGACGCGCCAGACGACGTTGGCGGCGATCTCGATCGGATTGCCGCGCTTGTCGTTCACCTTCAGCGTCTCGCTGGTGACGTTGCGCACGCGCAGGCTGATCTTCTTGCGTCCGTACCAGGGCAGCACCCAGCGCAGCCCGGTCGTGCGGTCGGTGCCCTTGTAGTCGCCGAACAGGGTGATCGCCGCGCCCTCGTTGGGCTGCACCATGTAGAAGCCGGCCAGGCCGATCGACGCGACGACGATGACCAGGATGCCGGTCAGGCCGATCGCCTCCATGCCCTCGACCTCGATCCGGGTGACCATTCCGACGCCCGCCGCGATCATGACCAGCAGGATCAACAGGATCAGTCCGCCGTTGATGCCGCCGCCGACGCGCTCCTGCGTGCGGTTGATGCTCTGGTGTCCGGTCATGTCGCCCTCCGTGAGTGGTAGCAAAGTGATATCACTTTTAGGCCGGCCGTCAATCGCCCTTGCGGCGCCCCGGCGCGGGCGGCTACGCCGGGGTGCGAGGGGGACCCACATGGCCAGAATCCTGTTCACCACCTGGGAAGGCGGCGGCCACGTCCAGCCGATGCTGCTGGTTGCGGCGGGGCTGCAGTCCCGCGGCCATCAGGTGCTCGTTCTGAGCGACGCCTGCAACGCGGCCGACGCCGCGGCGCTGGACCTGCCGTTCCGGCCCTGGCGACACGCGCCCTCGCGACCGGACAAGACGGCCGCCAGCGACCTGCTGCGCGACTGGGAGGCGGACAACCCGATGGAGTCGGTCTCGCGCCTCTGCGAGCGGATCATCGCCGGCCCGGCCGCGCTCTACGCCCGCGACGTGCTGGAGGTTCTGGACGCCGCGCCGGTCGATCTCGTCGTCTGCCAGGAGCTGCTGTTCGGACCGATGATGGCGGCGGAGAAGGCCCGCGTTTCCCTGGCCCTGTTCTGCGCCAACGTCTGGCCCTTCCCCACCCTGCCCGGCCTGCCGCCGTTCGGGGCCGGCATGGCCCCGGCCGCCGACGACCAGGAGACCATGCTGCACCAGATGGTGGGCCAGACGACGCGGACCATCTTCCAGATGGGCCTGCCGGCGCTGAACGCCGCGCGCGAGGGGCTGGGCCTGGCGCCGCTGACCGACCTGTTCGACCAGGTGGCGGTCGCCCGCCGCATCCTGCTGGGCACGAGCGATGCCTTCGATTTCGCCCCGGACCCGCTGGCCGAGCCGTTCGCCTACGCCGGACCCTATGTCGGCGACCCCGTCGGGCTGCAGGCGTGGAAATCGCCCTGGCCGGCCAATGACCCCCGTCCGCTGGTCGTCGTCACTTCCTCGTCGCTCTACGAGGCGCAGGAGGACCTGCTGAAGCGCACCATCGCGGCGCTCTCCGCCCTGCCCGTCCGCGCCGTGGTCACCGTGGGGCCCGCGCTGGACCGGGCGGACTTCCCGGGCGCGGACAATGTCCTGGTGGTCGCCAGCGCCTCCCACGAGGCCCTGATGGCCCAGGCGGCGCTGTTCGTGACCCACGGCGGCCACGGCTCGGTGATCCGGCCGCTGATGGCGGGGCTGCCGCTGCTGGTGCTGCCGGGCCTGCGCGATCAGCGCGACAACGCCCGGCGGGTGGTCCATCGCGGCGCCGGCCTGATGCTGGAGCGCGACGCCTCGCCCGAAGCCATCGCCGCGGCGGTGCGGACCCTGCTGGAGGAGCCCGCCTATCGTCAGGCGGCGCGAACCCTCGGCGACGCCATCGCGGCGGACCTGACAGGACGCCGCGCCGAGGACCTGCTGGAAGCGCTGCTCTAGGCGGGCTTGAGCCGGTAGTGGCTGACGCCCCAGGCCTCGCCGCCGCGATGGCCGAACAGGCCGGCGGTCGCCAGGAAAAACAGCCGCCAGCGGCGCCGCCACAGCTCGGCGTCGGCGCCGTAGACCTGCCGCATGATCCGGCGGACGGCGAGGTCCTCGTGATCCATGTTGGCCAGCCAGTCGAGGGCCGTCCGCTCGTAGTGGCGGCCGCTCCAGCGCCAGTCGGCCTCCAGCGTGAAGATGTCGCCGAAATCGCGGATCAGGTCGTGACTGGGCATGAAGCCGCCCGTGAAGAAGTAGCGGCCGATCCAGTCGGACGGGTCCTCGCTGGCGAAGCGATAGGGCGCGGTGCTCGAGGAAAAGACGTGAAGGAAGAGCCGGCCCTCGGGCTTCAGCCACGTCCGCACACGGCCCAGCAGCTGCGCCCAGTTGGCCATGTGCTCGAACATCTCGACCGAGACGACGCGGTCGAACCGGCCCTCCGGCTCGAAGACATTGGCGTCGGCGGTCACAACGGTCAGGTTCGTCAGGCCTCGCGACCGTGCGCGCGCCTCGATATGCCCGCGCTGGCCTTGTGAGTTCGACACCGAGACGATGGTCGCCTTGGGATAGCGCGCCGCCATCCAGAGGCTGAGCGAGCCCCAGCCGCAGCCCAGCTCCAGGATGCGCTGGCCGTCCATCAGGTCGGCGTGCTCGCAGGTCTCGGCCAGGGCGGCGTCCTCGGCCTGGGCCAGGGTCGCGCCGGGCGCGTAGAGGCAGCTCGAGTATTTCAGGCGCGGGCCGAGCACGAGTTCGAAGAACTCCGGCGGCAGCTCGTAGTGCTGGTCGTTGGCGGCCTCGACATGCTCGGCGATCGGCCGGGTCCGCATGTCGGCGGCGAAGCGGGCCGCCGCGTCGGGGGGCAGGCTCAGAAGTTCGCGGCGCTGGCCCTCGACCAGGCGCGAGATGACAGCGCGGCGGACGAGATCCGGCGCGGGCAGGCCCTCGGCGGCCTGGATTGCGGCGGCGAGCAGGCTCATGCGGCATCCTTTCGGGGCGGCAGCGGGACGAAGACGGAGACGCGGCGCTGATAGGCCCGATAGGCGTCGCCCCGGGAGCGGATCATGGCCGCTTCCAGGGGCGGCACGCCCGAGCCCCTGATCAGCAGAAGCGCCATGAAGGCGGGCCCCACGAGCGCCAGCCAGCCCCAGGGCCAGGCCGCGCCGATGGCGATGACCGGCCAGGCCATCCAGACCAGCCACTCGAAGAAATAGTTGGGATGCCGCGACCAGCCCCACAGGCCGACGTCGCAGACCTTGCCGTGGTTGGCCGGATTCGCCCTGAACCGCGCCAGCTGGGCGTCGGCCAGCCCCTCGCCGCCGATCGCCAGCAGCATCAGCGCGACGCCGGCGGCGTCCTGCCAGCCGAGCGGGCCGGGCCGGTGGGCGGCGACCATGACCGCGACGGCCAGCAGCGCGCCCGACAGCGCCTGAACCTGCAGGAAGCCGAACATGCGGCGGTCGAGGTCCTGGCCCCACTCCTCGCGGAAACGGGCGTAGCGCGGGTCCTCGGCCGGCGAGGCGGCGACGCGGCGCAGCAGGTGGGTTCCCAGCCGCAGCGACCAGGCCGCGACCAGCGCGGCGGCCAGCCACCGTCGGGCGTCGGGCCACTCGGCAGAGACCGGCCAAAGGGCCAGAGCCACGCCGGCGCCGCCGGTCGCGTAGCTCCACCAGACGTCCGTCCAGCCGCCATTGCGCCGCGCCCGCTGGAAGGCCCAGGCGGCGGCCATAACGAGGCAGAAGGCGGCGGTCACGCCGAGGACGGGCAGCAACATGAAGGGGCTACGCGCGGTGGCGGATATTGGATCGGTGGAGCGCTTTCACTCGAACCGATCCAGGGGTATGACGCCGACCTCGACCGCGCGCGGCGCGGCGAAGGGCGGCTAGCTCAGCTGGTCAGAGCATCTCGTTTACACCGAGAGGGTCGGCGGTTCGAACCCGTCGCCGCCCACCATCCTGGTTCGCGCTACGCGCTACGCAGGACAGGTCCTGGCCCTTTATTCGAAGCAGGATCCCTGCGTGACCTTGGCGAAGCAGGGCTGAGCGATGCTGCGTACTTCGCAGGGCCGGGCCGTCGTTGCGTCCCGGAAAAGCGAAGAGGCGGCCGCCCCGCAGGACGACCGCCTCCTCAAGTCTCGAAAGTCGACGTGAGCGGCTTAGCCGTTCAGAGTCGTCTTCAGGCCTTCACCCACCTGGAAGCGGGCGGTCTTCGAAGCCGGACGGCTCACGGTCTCGCCAGTGCGCGGGTTACGGGCGGTGCCCGCGGCGCGATTGACGGCCTTGAACGTGCCGAAGCCCACGAGGCGAACGTCGTCGCCCTTCTTCAGCGAGGCGGTGACCGCATCGACGAAGCTTTGCAGAGCCGCGGCGGCTTGCGTCTTGTTGAGACCAGCGCCATCGGCGATGGCGGCGACCAGTTCGGCCTTGGTCATAGAATTCTCCCAGCCAGTGTTGTGCGGCGCGGCGCTCCCGTTCCGGGCGAGCCGTTCGCGTGCAAGGGATTATGGCGGATGGCGCCCCCCCGTCAAACGAAAGGCCGCCCGGGAATCAGCCGGACGGCCCAAGTTATCGTTGATAACTTACGTTAGGTGATCGCTAGTGCGTGATCACCGCGTCGGAGTCGGCCTCATCGGCCTTCGCAGGTGCAGCAACGACGTCGTCCGAGTCGGTCCATTCGATCGGCGTCAGAGGTCCCGTAAGGGCCAGCGCCAGCACCTGATCGATGGTCGAGACCGGGATGATCTCCAGACCCGACTTCACCGTTTCCGGCACGTCGGCGAGGTCCTTCTCGTTCTCTTCCGGGATCAGCACGGTCTTGATCCCCGAGCGGAGGGCCGCCAGCAACTTCTCCTTCAGGCCGCCGATGGCGGTGACCCGGCCGCGCAGGGTGATCTCGCCGGTCATGGCGATGTCCTTGCGGATCGGGTTGCCGGTCAGCACCGACACCATGGCCGTGGCCATGGCCGCGCCGGCGGACGGACCGTCCTTGGGCGTGGCGCCGTCGGGCACGTGGACGTGAATGTCGGTCCGTTCGAACACCGAGGGCTTGATGCCGAAGGCCGGGGCCCGCGAGCGGACATAGCTGTTCGCCGCCGAGATCGACTCCTTCATCACGTCCTTGAGGTTGCCGGTGATCGACATCCTGCCCTTGCCGATCATCCTGACCGCCTCGATGGTCAGAATGTCGCCGCCGAACTCGGTCCAGGCCAGGCCAGTGACGATGCCGACCTGATCCTCGGCGTCGGTCTCGCCATAGCGGTACTTCTTGACGCCCGCGTACTTGGCCAGCCGCTCGTCATCGACGGTGATGCTCTCGACATTCTCGCGCGACAGGTCGCGGACGACCTTGCGCGCCAGGTTGCCCAGCTCCCGCTCCAGCGACCGCACGCCGGCTTCCCGGGTGTAGTAGCGGATCAGGTCGCGGATCGCCTTCTCGGGGACGATGAACTCTTCGTCCTTCAGGCCATGGTCCTTGGCGAGGCGGGCCAGGATGTGGCGCTTGGCGATCTCCACCTTCTCATCCTCGGTGTAGCCGGGGATACGGATGATCTCCATGCGGTCCAGCAGCGGCTGGGGCATGTTCAGGCTGTTGGCCGTGGTGACGAACATGGTCTGGCTGAGGTCATAGTCGACCTCCAGGTAGTGGTCGGCGAAGGTCGAGTTCTGCGCCGGGTCCAGCACCTCCAGCAGGGCCGAGGACGGATCGCCGCGCCAGTCGCTGCCCATCTTGTCGATCTCGTCGAGCAGGAAGAACGGATCGACCGCCTTGGCCTTCTTCATCGACTGGATGACCTTGCCGGGCATCGAGCCGATGTAGGTGCGG
>CAYTZY010000055.1:0-9213 GCA_964442795.1 uncultured Caulobacter sp. | reverse complement strand
TGCAGGCTCCCCATTTCTCCAGACAAGAAGCGGGGGAGCCTCGGCAAGCGTGGCAAGGGTGGGGGATTCTGTTTGCAGGCTCCCCATTTCTCCAGACAAGAAGCGGGGGAGCCTCGGCAAGCGTGGCAAGGGTGGGGGATTCTGTTTGCAGGCTCCCCATTTCTCCAGACAAGAAGCGGGGGAGCCTCGGCAAGCGTGGCAAGGGTGGGGGATTCTGTTTGCAGGCTCCCCATTTCTCCAGACAAGAAGCGGGGGAGCCTCGGCAAGCGTGGCAGGGGTGGGGGATTCTGTTTGCAGGCTCCCCCGGGCCCAGCCTGAGGATCTGAACCCCCAGGGCTTTAGTCTGAGTTCGCTAGAACCGCATTACGCGGCGATGGCGTACTCTTCAGCGAAGTTATCGTTCGCAGTTAGTTTAATGGCCCGATACGGTGAGCCACGCCGAGACAAAGAATACGTCTTTACACGTCTGTCGATGCTGATCGGCCCCATGCTCTTCGTGATAACTCGAAGGAGATTGGTGGAGCCGCCGGGAATCGCACCCGGGTCCAGTCCGTTTATTACACGCTCGTTTATGCCCATAGTCCGGGCAAGCCCGGACACTGCCAATATAGGGATGATTGGCCGTGGGGGGAAGGACCGGCCGCTCGAGCAAAGCGCATTCCGGGACTCAGCAAACTGCGGCAGGCTCGCCGAACACCGCTCGATGAAGCGGGGGAAGCAACGGGAGCTGGGCATGGGAAAGTACATCGCGGAGTTTATCGGGACGCTTGCGCTGGTGCTGTTCGGGTGCGGCGCGGCGGTCCTGGCGGGGGAGCAGGTCGGCCAGCTGGGCATCGCCCTGGCGTTCGGGTTCGCCATCGTCTGCCTGGCCTACGGCATCGGGCCGGTCTCCGGTTGCCACGTCAATCCGGCGGTCAGCCTGGCGGCCTTCGTCGCTGGACGGATGTCGGCCAAGGACATGGCGCTCTACTGGATCGCGCAGTTCGCCGGCGCGCTGGCCGGGGCCGCCATCCTGATGGTTCTGGCCAAGACCGGGGTCGAGAGCGGCCTGGGCCGCAATGGCTGGGGACCGGGGTATCTGGGCGAGTACAGCCAGCAGGCGGCGCTGATCTTCGAGATCGTGATGACCGCCCTGTTCGTGATCGTCATCCTCGGCTCGACCGGAGCTGGCTCGGCCCCGGGCTTCGCGGGTCTGGGCATCGGCATCGCCCTGGCCGTCATCCACATCGTCGGCATCCAGGTCACCGGGGTTTCGGTCAATCCGGCCCGCAGCTTCGGCCCGGCCGTGCTGGTCGGCGGGGAGGCCGTGGCGCAGCTGTGGCTGTTCTTCGTCGCCCCGGCCATCGGGGCGGTGCTGGGCGCGCTGCTGTTCCGCTTCAACCTGTTGAAGGCGCCGGAGGCTTAGCGGACCGGGGGCGCGGACCTCAATCCGCGTCCCCGCCGTCCGCCGCCGGCTCTTCGGTCGACACCGGCGGCTGTGGCCGGTCGCCCGGCGCGGGACGCAGCCGGCCGCCGCGAGCCAACAGGTCGGCATAGGCTCCGCGCGCCGCGGTCTGATCCGCGCCGCGCGGGAAGATGACGTCGAAGCGCGGCTCCAGGCCGAGCGCGGCGTCCAGCGCCGCCTGCAGGGCCGGCGCGATCGAGCCGGCCTCCTCGTCCAGGCAGGCCCGGCGCAGGTGTCGGCTTGCGCCGGGGGTGACCAGGGTCACGTCCCAGGACACGCCATCGACGCAGACGGCGGCCGTTCCGCCTCCCGGCTCCTCGACGACGACGAACCGCGGAGCCCGCCACATCGGATCGTCGACCAGCGCCCGCACGGCGGCGGCTTTTTCGGGCGGCAGCGGCTCGTCGAAGGCGATGCGTCGGGCGATCGACGGCTCACAGCAGCCCAGGCCGGCCCGTGCCTGCACGAAGGACCGTCCGTCCCGGCGCAGGGTGATGCGGATCACGGCCTGGCGCACGCCCCGGGACGGGCGGGCCCAGACCTCGAGCACCGCCTCGCCGCGCCGGACCAGCTGACTCTGCAGCGGCGGCAGGCCCCAGAGCCGGTACATCAGCGGATCGACGCCGTTGTCGACCGGAGGCGGCGCTTCGCCCCGGCGCGGGCGGCGGTCGCCCAGCGGGTCCAGGGCCTCCGGCGGCGCGGGCCATGCCTCCTCCCACCAGGCCTTCGGGTCGGGCGCGGGGAGGACATCGGGCGCCGGCGGCGGGGCCGCCAGCAGGCTCAGGGTGATCAGGAGGGCGGTCGGCAGGTTCGGGTCTCCCCTACATGCCCTCGGCGCCTCGCTCGATGGAGAGGACGCCGGTGCGGGACAGTTCCACAAGGCCGAGCGGCCGCATCAGTTCCACGAAGCTGTCGATCTTGCTGGGCGCGCCGGTGATCTCGAACACGAAGCTCTCGGACGTGGTGTCGATGACCTTGGCCCGGAAGATGTCGGAGACGCGCAGCGCCTCGACCCGGTCGGTCCCCGTGCCGCGCACCTTGACCAGGGCCAGCTCGCGCTCGATGCCGTTGGGGTCGCGGGTGACGTCGTGCACACGGCGGACGCTGACCACCTTCGACAGCTGGGCCTCGATCTGCTCGAGCACATGCGGCGCGCCGCGCGTGACGATGGTGATGCGGCTGGTGTGGGCCCGGCGGTCGGTCTCGGCGACGGTCAGGCTGTCGATGTTGTAGCCCCGGGCGGCGAACAGACCGACCACGCGGTGCAACACGCCCGCCTCATTGTCGACCAGGAGCGCGAAGGTGGCGAGGTTCTCGACCACGTCCTCATGGGACATGTCGTAGGCGGAGGCGGGGTTGGCGGCAGTGTCAGAGGTCGTCATCAGGCGCGGCGTTTCCGTGTCTTGGCGTCGGCTTCGGCGATGTGGCGACGCAGGACGTTGTTGATGTCGTCTTCGGGGGTGTCAGAGTTCCGGGCGAACCAGGCGAAGAGCTTGGCTTCGACGGCCATGGGCAGCACCAGTGCTTCGCCCTGATTGGGCCGGCGGGCGTACTTCCAGATCGCGTCGTCCGCTTCCGGGATGTCGGAAAGGTCTATGTCCTCGTCCGGCATCTCGCCAATCCTCGCCAGCCGGGCCAGCTGTTCGGAATCATAGGTTCGCTTCGGCATAATCTCTGCGCTCCCGAGGAGTCGCTTTTCTGGCGCTGATGATCCGGACCCGCTCTTCGTCGAGTGAGTCACGATGGACGTAGACGACAAGTAGCACGGTCACGAAGCCGGCTGCCCCGAGGGCGCGCCACCGTCGTTCGTGATCGATGACTTCACCACCATACATGACGATCCCCGGATCGTCCCAGACCAGCTTCGCGTCGTCGAACGACACCCCGTGCTTGGCGAGGTTTGAAGCGGCCTTGCCGGGATCCCATTCGAACTGCGGCATGCAGGCCGCAAGACATCACCACCCTGATAGGTTGTCAATTTGATCTACACAAGTTTGCGGCCGGCCGCGTCGATGACCTTGCTGATGTCCTCGCCGCCATCCGGCAGGATCATCTCGTTGTGGGCCTTGCCCGAGGGGATCATCGGCAGGCAGTTCTCCAGCTTCTCGACGCGGCAGTCGAAGACCACCGGGCGGGGGCTGTCGATCATCTCATGGATCTTCGCGTCCAGCTCGGCCGGGTCGCTGCAGCGGATGCCGACGGCGCCGTAGGCCTCGGCCAGCTTCACGAAGTCGGGCAGGCTCTCGGAGTAGGACTGGCTGTAGCGCTCGCCGTGCAACAGCTGCTGCCACTGGCGGACCATGCCCATCCACTCGTTGTTGAGGATGAAGATCTTGATCGGCAGGCCGTACTGCACGGCCGTCGAGAGTTCCTGGATGCACATCTGGATCGAGGCTTCGCCCGCGATGTCGATGACCAGGCTTTGCGGATGGGCCAGCTGCACGCCGACGGCGGCCGGCATGCCGTAGCCCATGGTGCCCAGGCCCCCCGACGTCATCCAGCGGTTGGGCTCCTGGAAGCGGTAGAACTGGGCTGCCCACATCTGGTGCTGGCCGACCTCGGTGGTGATGTAGGTGTCGCGATCCTTCGTCAGCGCATACAGCCGCTCGATAGCCTGCTGCGGCTTGATGGCCGCCGTCGAGGGCGTGTAGCGCAGGCACTGCACCGCCCGCCAGGCGTCGATCTGCCGCCACCAGTCGTCCAGCGCGGCGCGGTTGGCTTCCAGTCCCTCGGCCTTCCAGGCCTCGATCATGTCGTCCAGCACGCTGCCGGCGTCGCCGACGATGCCGACATTGACGCGGACGTTCTTGTTGATCGAGCTGGCGTCGATATCGATGTGGATCTTCTTGCTGTTCGGCGAGAAGGCGTCCAGCCGGCCGGTGACGCGGTCGTCGAAGCGGGCCCCGACGCAGATCATCACGTCGCAGTCGTGCATGGCGTGGTTGGCCTCGTAGGTGCCGTGCATGCCCAGCATGCCCAGCCAGGCCGGGTCGGCCGCCGGAAAGGCGCCCAGGCCCATCAGGGTCGAGGTCACCGGCGCGCCCGTCATCGCCGCGAAGGCGCGCAGGGCGGCGCTGGCCGCCGGGCCGGCGTTGATCACGCCGCCGCCGGTGTAGAAGACCGGCCGCCTGGCCTTGGCGATCATGCGAACCGCCTCGGCGATCTTGCCGGCGTCGCCCCTGGTGCGCGGCGCGTATCCGTGGCTGAAGCTGACCTCGTCCGGCGTCTGGTAGGTCGCCGTGCTGAACTGGACGTCCTTGGGAATGTCGATCAGCACCGGGCCCGGCCGGCCGGTGGTGGCGATGTGGAACGCCTCGTGGATGATCCGCGGCAGGTCGGCGACGTCCTTCACCAGGTAGTTGTGCTTGGTGCAGGCCCGGGTGATGCCGACCGTGTCGGCTTCCTGGAAGGCGTCGGTGCCGATCAGGTGGGTGGGGACCTGGCCGGTGAAGACGACCATCGGAATGCTGTCCATCAGCGCGTCGACGATGCCGGTGATGGCGTTGGTGGCGCCCGGACCGCTGGTGACCAGCACGACGCCGGGCTTGCCGGTCGAGCGGGCGTAGCCCTCGGCGGCGTGCGTCGCGCCCTGCTCGTGGCGGACCAGGATGTGCTGCAGGCGCGGACCGTGCGTCTCGTTGTCGTTGAACAGCGCGTCATAGATCGGCAGCACCGCGCCGCCCGGATAGCCGAACAGGGTGTCGACGCCCTGGTCGACCAGCGCCTGGACCACGATCTCGGCGCCGGTCATCTCGCGGGCGGCGGTCTGGGCGAAGGCTCTGGTGGTGGTCGGGGCGGTCATGGGGCGTCTCGGATCGGAAAAGGGCAATAAAAAAGGCCCGCTGAAGGGCCTGGGCATACGCGACCGGCGACAGCGCGACCGGGAGGTCACGCCGTGTCGGCCGCTAGGTAAGTACGATGATGGTCGTGGGGGCCGCGCTGCGCACGATGATTGCTCCAAATCGTCTCCGGAGCCAATGCCACGCTAGCGAAGACCGGTCAAGGTCGGGGCTTGCGCAAGGAATTGCCTCCAGGCCGCATCCGGGTCGGTATCAGTGATCCGCGGCCAGTCCGGCGTCTGGTTGCGCAGCCAGGTGAGTTGCCGCTTGGCGTAGCGGCGGGTTTCCCGGCGGGCCAGCTCGGCGGCCTCGGTCAGGGATGTCTCGCCGCGCAGATGGGCCGACAGCTCACGCACGCCGACGGCCTTCATCACCGGCAGCTCGGGGTCCATTCCGCGGGCGATCAGGGCGCGCACCTCGTCCAGCGCGCCGCCCTCCAGCATGGCCTCGAAGCGGGCGTCGCAGCGGGCGTACAGCGCCTCCCGCTCCGGCTCGATGACCACGGCGCGCCAGGCGTCGGCGGGCAGGGCGGGCGAGGTCTCCGCCTGCCAGGCGGTCAGGGGCTTGCCGGTGGCCTCCAGCACCTCCATGGCCCGCGACAGCCGCATGCGGTCGCCGGGCGCGATGCGGGCCTCGGCGACCGGGTCGAACGAGGCCAGAAGCTCGCGGAACCGCGCCTCGCCGAGATCGTCGAAGGTCTTGCCGACCCCGGTCCTTACGGCGGCGGGCGTCGGCGGAATGTCGGCCAGGCCCTCGGTCAGGGCCTTGAAGTAGAGGCCGGTGCCGCCCACCACGACCGGCGTGCGTCCCCGGTCGCGGATCTCGTCCAGCAACGGCGTCGCCGCCCGGGCCCAGCGACCGACCGACCAGCCGTCCGCGCCGTCGACGACGCCGAACAGATGATGCGGAACGCCCGCCATCTCGGCCTCCGTCGGGCGGGCGCTGAGGGCGCGCAGGTCGGCGTAGAGCTGCAGCGCGTCAGCGTTGACGATCTCGCCGCCCAGCGCCTGCGCGGCGCGCAGCGCCAGGGCGGACTTGCCGCTGGCGGTCGGGCCGTGGATGAGCAGGACGGGGGGCATGCCCATGCCATAGGCCAAGCCTGTCGCGTTCGCCACCGCATGGACCGTGCGTCCTTCGACACGCCGCTGCGCGGCTGCTCAGGATGACGTGAATTTATGGGGCTGCATAACTCCACGTCATGGTGAGCAGCACCCGCAGGGTGCGTGTCGAACCACGCAACCACGGTTCCCAATATCCCGAAACCGCGCTAACCGGCCCGCATGTCTCTCGCCGTCACCCTCGTCGCCGCCGACGCCAGCACTCTCCCGGCCGCTATTGAGGTCGCGGAGATCACGATCGCCCGAATGGGTATGACGACAGGTACGCCTGATCTGCTGGGGCCCAACGCCGCCGATCTGGCGGTCGCGAGCGACCTGCGCGACCTGGTCCGCGAGCGGCTGGAGGCGGCGCTGGAGGGGCGGGCGACGGACGTCTGCGTCCAGCCGTCGGAGGGGCGCCGCAAGCGGCTGCTGATCGCCGACATGGACTCCACCATCATCGGCTGCGAGTGCATCGACGAGCTGGCCGACTTCGCCGGGGTCAAGGACCAGGTCGCCGGGATCACCGAGCGGGCCATGCGCGGCGAGCTGGCCTTCGAGGGCGCCCTGCGCGAGCGGGTGGCGATGCTCAAGGGGCTCGGGCTGGACAAGCTTCAGGCCTGCTACGACCAGCGGGTGCGGCTCAACCCCGGGGCCGAAACCCTGGTGAAAACCATGGCCGCCCACGGCGCGCGCTGCGTGCTGGTCAGCGGCGGCTTCACCTTCTTCACCAGCCGGGTGATGGCAGCGGCGGGCTTCCACGCCAACCGGGCCAACACGCTCGGCGACGACGGCGCGGTCCTGACCGGCCTGGTCGGCGAGCCGATCCTGGGCCGCGAGGCCAAGCTGACGGCGCTTCGCGAGGAGACGGCGGCGCTCGGCCTGACGCCGGCCGAGGCGCTGGCCGTCGGCGACGGGGCCAATGATCTGGCGATGATCGAGGTCGCCGGCCTCGGCGTCGCCTACCGCGCCAAGCCGGTGGTGGCCGAAAAGGCCCACGCCAAGGTGGACCACGCCGACCTGACGGCGCTGCTGTACTTCCAGGGCTACCGGGCGGAAGACTTCCGGGGGACTGCTTCCGTCAATAGACGGTAGCTGTCCCCGACTGTTCGGATCGCCAGTGTCGGGGACAGCTACCGATGTCCCTGAAGGGACACCGGAAGCAGTCCCCACCGGCTACTGCCCCGTCGGGCCCTTGCTGAAGTAGCGGAAGAAGGCGCTGTCGGGCGACAGGACCAGGGTCGTGTCCTGGCCGAGCGACGCGTCATAGGCCTGCAGCGAGCGGTAGTAGGCGGCGAAGGACGGGTCCTTGCCGAAGCTGGCGGCGAAGATCTTGGCCCGTTCGGCGTCCGCCTCACCCCGGATGGTCTCGGCTTCCTGGGTGGCGGTGGCGACGATCTCGCGCTGGCGCTGGGCGCCTTCGGCGCGGATGCGGGCCGCTTCCTGCTGGCGGGCGGTCTTCATGCGGTCGAAGACGGCTTCCTGGTTGGCCTCGGGCAGATCGGCGCTGCGGATGCGCACGTCGATCACCTGCAGACCCAGGCGCGAGCGGGTGGTGCGGTCCGACAGGTTCTCGCGCACCTGGCGGGTCAGCAGCGCGCGGCGGCGGGAGATGATGTCCTCCGAACTGGCCGAACCCAGCACCTGGCGCAGCGAGGCGTTGATCACCGAGTTCAGGCGGTCCTTGGCGACGCGGTCATCGCCGAGGCCCGTGTAGAACCGCACCGGATCATTGATGCGATAGCGCACGAAGGCGTCGACCATCAGGCGTTCCTGGTTGGCGGTCAGGATTTCCTGCCGGTTCACCTGGATGGCCTGGTTGCGCTTGTCGAACAGCAGCCGGGTCTCGAGGAACGGAACCTTGATCTTCAGGCCGGGCCCGTCGTCCGGCGTCGCGTTCACGGTGCGCACGACCTCGCCGAGCCGGACGACCAGCGCCTGATGGGTCTGGTCGACGACGTAGAAGGTCTGGCTGAGCACGATCAGCGCGACGGCGGCGATGATGCCCAGGAAGGTGAGGCGTTGGTTGGTCATTGGGTGCCTCCCGAGACGCGCTGCGGCAGGGCCGGGGTCGCCGACGCGGCGCTCGGCTGCGGGGTCGGGCGTGGCCGGAAGACATCCGGCGGCAGGATGATCGGGGCGCTGGCGCCCTTGCTGTCGATCACGACCTTGTTGGTCTTCGACAGCACCCGCTCCATGGTTTCGATGTAGAGGCGGTCGCGGGTGACGCCGGGCGCGAGCCTGTACTGCTCGTAGACCTGGTTGAAGCGCGCCGCTTCACCGGCCGCCTCGCGGACGACCTGGGCGCGGTAGCCCAGCGCCTGGTTGCGGACCTGGGCGGCGGTGCCGCGCGCCTGGTTGGCGAGCGACTCGGCGTTCTGGCTGGCGTTGTTCACGTCCCGGAACGCGTCGACGACTTCCTTGGGCGGGTTGGCGTCGCTGATCTGCACGCCGTCGATGATGATCCCGGCGCCGTAGCCGTCGAGGATGCGCTGCATCAGCGAGGCGACCTCGATCTGGATCTGGCCGCGGCTGCGGCTGATGATGGCGTCCAGTTCGCTGCGGCCGATCACCTCGCGCATGGCGCTCTCGGCCACGGCCGACAGGGTCGCTTCGGGATCGGCGATGTTGAACAGGTAGCGGCCGGGGTTGGACACCCGCCAGGTCACCGAGAAGCTCAGGTCGACGATGTTCTCGTCGCCGGTCAGCATCAGGGTGTCGGCGTCGCCGGTGCCGGCCCCGACGGGCAGGGTGCGCAGGGTGGTGACGTCCAGCTTGCGGGAGTTCTCGATCAGCGGCAGGTGGTAGCCGATGCCAGGGCCGTAGCTGCGGG
>CAYTZY010000054.1:6276-9465 GCA_964442795.1 uncultured Caulobacter sp. | reverse complement strand
GCCGCTGGGCCTGAGGGTGCTCAAGAAGGTCGAGCAGATCGTGCGCGAGGAGATGGACCGCGCCGGGGCCATCGAGCTTCTGATGCCGACCCTGCAGCTGGCCGACCTGTGGCGCGAGAGCGGCCGCTACGAGGCCTATGGCGACGAGATGCTGCGCATCACCGACCGCCACAAGCGCGACCTGCTCTACGGCCCCACCGCCGAGGAGGTGGTCACCGACATCTTCCGCGCCTCGGTGAAGAGCTACAAGGACCTGCCCAAGAACCTCTACAACATCCAGTGGAAGTTCCGGGACGAGCGCCGCCCGCGCTTCGGCGTCATGCGCGGCCGCGAGTTCCTGATGAAGGACGCCTACAGCTTCGACCTCGACGAGGCCGGGGCCCGGGCGGCCTACAACCGCATGTTCGTCGCCTATCTGAACACCTTCGCTCGTATGGGCCTCAAGGCGGTGCCGACGCGCGCCGACACCGGCCCGATCGGCGGCGACCTCAGCCACGAGTTCATCATCCTGGCCGAGACCGGCGAGAGCCAGATCTACTGCCACAAGGACCTGGTCGAGATGGGCGCGCCCGGCCCCGACGTCGACTGGGACGGCGATCTGACGCCGCTGGTCGAGGCGCGCACCAAGCTCTACGCCGCCGCCGACGAGATGCATGACGAGGCGGCCTACGCCGCTATTCCCGAGGACAAGCGTCTGACTGCCCGCGGCATCGAGGTCGGCCACATCTTCTACTTCGGGACCAAGTACTCCGAGCCGATGAAGGCCCGCGTCAGCGGTCCCGACGGCCAGGATCACGTCGTCCACATGGGCAGCTACGGCGTCGGCGTCTCGCGCCTGCTGGGCGCCATCATCGAGGCCAGCCACGACGAGGCCGGCATCATCTGGCCGGAGGCCGTGGCGCCGTTCGACCTGGCGCTGATCAACCTGCGGGTCGGCGACGAAGCCTGCGACGCGGCCTGCGAGAAGACCTATGCGGCCATGCAGGCGGCGGGCAAGACCGTCCTCTATGACGACACCGCCGAGCGGCCGGGCGGCAAGTTCGCCACCGCCGACCTGATCGGCCTGCCCTGGCAGATGATCGTCGGGCCCAAGTCGATCGCCGAAGGCAACGTCGAGATCCGCAACCGCGCCACCGGTGAGAAGTCTGTCGCCCCGCTGGACGCGGTGCTGGCGCAGCTGACGGGCAAGACGGCGTGAGCAAGGCCCTGGCCTCCGGCGCGGCCCCCTTCGGGCTCTGGGAGCGGGCGATCGCGTTCCGCTACCTGCTGGCCGTCCGCAAGAGCGGCGGCGTGGCGCTGGTGACCATCTTCGCCTTCGTCGGCATCGCCATGGCGGTGTTCGCGCTGATCACCGTGATGAGCGTGATGAACGGCTTCCGCTCCGAGCTGCTGGACCGGCTGCTCGGCTTCAACGGCCACGCCTATGTGGCCGGCGGCATCCTGGGCAGTCCCGACCGCGACGCGGCGGTGGATCGCATCCGCAAGGTGCCGGGCGTGGTGCGCGCCACGCCGATGATCCAGGGGCAGGTGATCGTCATGGGGCCGGCCCAGATCACCGGCGCCATCGTGCGCGGCGTGTCTCCGGCCGACCTGAAGGCCACGCAGATCATTTCGAGCAACATCAAGCGCGGCTCGCTCGCGGGCTACGGCCAGGGCGAGTACGGCGGCGACCTGGTCCTGATCGGCGACCGCATGGCCGCCGCGCTGGGTGTCTCGCCGGGGGACCCGGTGACCCTGATCTCGCCTACCGGCGCGACCACCGCCTTCGGCCAGAGCGTCAACCAGAAGGACTACACCGTCGGCGGGGTGTTCTCGGTCGGGATGAGCGAGTTCGACCAGGCCTTCATCTACATGCCGCTGGAGCAGGCGCAGATCTTCTTCGGCCGCGACGGCATGGTCGACAAGATCGAGATCATGCTCGACAGCCCTGACAACGCCATCGCCATGAAGCCGGCCCTGGCCCGCGCGGCGGGCCCGGCGGCCATGGTCTTCGACTGGACCCAGGAGAACGAGAGCTTCTTCAACGCCCTCCAGATCGAGCGCTCGGCCATGCGCCTGATCCTGATGATCCTGGTGGCCATCACCACGCTCAACATCATCGCCGGCCTGGTGATGATGGTGCAGAACAAGCGGCGCGATATCGGCATCCTGCGCACGGTCGGCGCCAGCCAGAGCGCCATCATGCGCATCTTCTTCATGGCCGGCTCGCTGATCGGCGTGCTGGGCGCCGCCACGGGCCTGATCCTCGGCGTGGTCGTCTGCCTCAACATCGAGGTCATCCAGCAGCTGGTCGAGCGGATCACCGGCGCCCAGGTGTTCAACCCGGAAGTCTATTTCCTCAGCCATGTTCCGGCGAAGATCGAGTGGAGCGAGGTCGGGCTGGTCACGGCCTGGGCCCTGTTCATGAGCTTCATCGTCACCCTGCTGCCGGCCTGGCTGGCCTCGCGCCTCGATCCGGTGGAGGCGCTTCGCTATGAGTAGCCCGGTGCTGTCCCTGCGCGGGGTCAAGCGCACCTACGTCACGCGCTCGGGCGACCTGCCGGTGCTCAAGGGCGTCGACCTCGACGTCATGCCCGGCGAGATCGTCGGCCTGATCGGCCCCTCCGGCTCGGGCAAGTCCTCGCTGCTGCACGCCGCCGGCCTGCTGGAGCATCCGGACGGCGGGACGGTGACCGTCGCCGGCCAGGACTGCACGAAGCTGTCCAGCCGGGCCCGTACGAAGGTGCGTCTGACGACCATCGGCTTCGTCTACCAGTTCCACCACCTGCTGCCGGAATTCACGGCCCTGGAGAACGTCGCCATGCCGGCGATGATCGCCGGTCGGGGCGGCGGTTACGCCCGGGGACGGGCCGAGACCCTGCTGACCGGACTCGGGCTGGGTGAGCGCCTCGACCACCAGCCGGCCCAGCTGTCGGGCGGCGAGCAGCAGCGGGTGGCCATCGCCAGGGCGCTGACCAACGAGCCGCGCCTGCTGCTGGCCGACGAGCCGACCGGCAACCTCGACCCCGAGACGGCGACCATCGTCTTCCAGCAGCTCTACGACCTGGCCCGCACCACGGGCGTGGCCGCGCTGATCGCCACCCACAATCTCGAGCTCGCCCGCTACATGGACCGCGTCTTCGCCATGAAGGACGGCCATCTCGAGAAGCAGCGCGGCTAGCGAAGATCCCGGGCGGCGCATCGGCCGCC
>CAYTZY010000054.1:0-6266 GCA_964442795.1 uncultured Caulobacter sp. | reverse complement strand
GCCCACATCACGCCGTTCACGGATCATTGATCGCCCCGCTTTCGCCGCTTTCGCAGGGTTTTCAGAGGCTTGCATTTTCAATCTTCGACGGGAGCTTAGCTTGACCCGGCAGTTCGACATTCCCGGTCAGTCCGGCGCCCTGTACCGCTACAAGGCGCTTGAGGAGCTCAAGCCGGTGTCGCCGGGCGGGGCCAACTACCTGTTCGTCGCCTGGAACGGCGATACGGCGAAGGTCATCCACGCCGGCGAGACCGACAGCCTGCACCGCGCGGTCTTCGACAGCTGGGAAGAGGCGCGCGCCGAGCACGGCGCGGTCGAGATCCTCGCCCGCCTCAACATCACCGGCGCCGTTCGCCGCGCCGAACAGGCCGACATCGTCGCCAAACACCGGCCGCCGATGAACCCCGCGCCGCCGGCCCCCAAGGCCAAGGCCGCGAAGGCGGCGGCGGGGAGCGGCGACTGACGCCGACGCCCTCTGCCCTGGCGTGCGTCCCGTCAACCGGCGCCCCGCCGCGCTGGACGCCGCCGCGAGGCGGTTGCTAGATCCGCGGCCTGCGGGGGACTGACCATGACTCGTTCGACTGTCTGGATGACCGCGGCGGCGATCCTCTTCGCCGTCGCCGGCCCGGCGAGGGCGGAGCCGCCCGTGGCCCGGATCGAGGGTGAGGACACGCCCGCCATCCGCGTCATGATCCGCACCATCGACGACGGGGAGATCCTCTGGGCCGGACCCTACCGCCTGGGGACGACGGCCGCCGTGTCCCCGGGGGACCATACGATCGGCGTCATGTGCGAGTTTCGCGCCGCCTGGGGTTCGCAGATCACGCCGGGCTAGGTCTCTCTGACTGCTGAAGCCGGTCGGACCTACCGCCTCACGGCGCACCAGACCCCGGGCGATTGCCAGGTGACCGTAACCGCGAACTGATCGGCCTGGGGACGGTCTGGTGGACGATCGCGGGAGAACGTCGATTCACCGGTTGACGAGAACAAACGCGCAACATAGAACAAATGGGCAACTTCATCTTGGCTCTGTCCTGGGGAGGCCCGAATGGCCCGGATCGCGCGTGAATCGCTGGCTTTGTTCTCTGTCGTCGGCTTCTGCTGGATGATGTGTTCGGTCGCCTACCTCGCCGCCTGAGGGGGCGCCGAATGACCGCGCCGCGACGCTGAATCGTCGTAGAAGGATGATCTGTCCTAGGGAGTAGCCGCATGGCCGACGCCGCCGTCATGGAGAACGGGTTCGTTCACCTGCGGGTCCGCTCGGCCTATTCGCTGCTCGAGGGGGCGATCAAGGCCGAGGCGGTCGGCAAGATGGCCGCCGCCGCCGACATGCCTGCCGTGGCCGTCGCCGACCGGGCCAACCTGTTCGGCGCGCTGGAATTCTCGGTGGCGACCAAGGAGGCGGGGGTCCAGCCGATCGTCGCCTGCGCCCTGCCGGTCACCGGCATCGGCGAGGGGCGGAGCGAGCGTTGGGCCCGGACTCCGGTCATCGTGCTGCTGGCCCAGAACGAGCGCGGCTACCTCAACCTGACGGAGCTGTCGTCGTCGGCCTATCTGGACGTCGATCCGGCCGACGAGCCCTGCGTGCCCTGGTCGAAGGTCATCCAGCACGCCGAGGGGCTTTTGCTGCTCTCGGGCGGGCCGGACGGGCCGGTCGATCCGCTGTTCGCCGCCGGCAAGACGGGGGAGGGCGGCGCGGCCCTGGCCGAGATGCACCGGGTGTTCGGCGACCGGCTCTATGTCGAGCTGCAGCGCCACGGCCTGCCGGAACAGGCGGCCGCCGAGCCGGGTCTGGTGGCCTGGGCCTATGACAACGACGTGCCGCTGGTCGCCACCAACGACGTCTTCTTCGGCCGCAGCGACATGTACGAGGCCCACGACGCGCTGCTCTGCATCGCCGACGGGGCCTTCATCGGCCAGGACGAGCGCCGGCGGGTCACCGCCGAGCACTGGTTCAAGCCTGCCGCCGCCATGCGGGCCCTGTTCGCCGACCTGCCGGAGGCCTGCGACAACACCCTCGACATCGCCCGCCGCTGCGCCTTCATGGTCAACAAGCGCGATCCGATCCTGCCGCGCTTTCCCACCACCGAGGGCCGCACCGAGCCCGACGAGCTGGCCCACCAGGCCGCCGAGGGCCTGCGGCGCCGCCTCGAGGGGCTGGAGCTGGCGGCCGGGGAGGGCGAGTACTGGGCGCGGCTGGAGCGCGAGATCGGCGTCATCCAGAGGATGGGCTTCTCGGGCTACTTCCTGATCGTTTCGGACTTCATCAAATGGGCCAAGGCCCAGGGCATTCCGGTGGGGCCGGGCCGGGGCTCGGGCGCCGGCTCGCTGGTCGCCTGGGCCCTGACCATCACCGACCTGGATCCGCTGCGCTTCGGCCTGCTGTTCGAGCGCTTCCTCAATCCCGAGCGGGTCTCGATGCCCGACTTCGACATCGACTTCTGCCAGGAACGGCGGGAGGAGGTGATCGAGTACGTCCAGGACAAGTACGGCAAGGGCCGGGTGGCCCAGATCATCACCTTCGGCACCCTGCAGGCCCGCGCCGTGCTACGCGACGTCGGCCGGGTGATGCAGCTGCCGCTGGGCCTGGTCGACCGGCTCTGCAAGATGGTGCCGAACAATCCGGCCAACCCCACCACCCTGGCGCAGGCCATCAACATCGAGCCGCGCCTCAAGCAGGCCCGCGACGACGATCCGTCCGTGGCCCAGTGCCTCGAGGTCGCGCTGCGGCTGGAGGGCCTGTACCGCAACGCCTCGACCCACGCCGCCGGGGTGGTGATCGGCGACCGGCCGCTGACCGAGCTGACGCCCCTCTACAAGGACCCGCGCTCGGAGCTGCCGGCGACGCAGTTCAACATGAAGTGGGTCGAGAGCGCGGGCCTGGTGAAGTTCGACTTCCTGGGTCTCAAGACGCTGACGGTGCTCGACCGGGCGGTGAAGCACCTGGCCCGGCGCGGCGCCGACGTCGACCTGGGCAAGCTGCCGCTGGACGACCTGCCGTCCTACGAGCTGATGGGGTCGGGCCAGACCGTCGGGGTGTTCCAACTGGAAAGCCAGGGCATGCGCGACACCCTGCGCAAGATGCGGCCCGGTTCGCTGGAGGAGGTCACCGCCCTGATCTCCCTCTACCGCCCCGGTCCGATGGACAACATCGACACCTTCGTCGACACCAAGTTCGGCCGCCGGCCGATGGACGTCCTGCATCCCTCGCTGGAGCCTGTGCTGAAGGAGACCTACGGGGTCATCGTCTACCAGGAACAGGTGATGCAGATCGCCCAGATCCTGGCCGGCTACAGCCTGGGCGAAGCCGACCTGCTGCGCCGGGCCATGGGCAAGAAGAAGAAGGAGGAGATGGACCAGCAGAAGGCCCGGTTCGTCTCCGGCGCCGCCGAGCGCGGCGTCGACCCGGCCCAGGCCTCGTCGATCTTCGAGCTGGTCGAGAAGTTCGCCGGCTACGGCTTCAACAAGTCGCACGCCGCCGCCTACGCGCTGATCAGCTACCAGACAGCCTGGCTCAAGGCCAACGCGCCGGTCGAGTTCCTCGCCGCCTCGATGAGCCTCGATATCTCCAACACCGACAAGCTGGCGGTGTTCTACCAGGACGCCCGCCGCTTCAAGGTGCCGGTGCTGCCGCCGGACGTGAACCGGTCGGGCGCCGACTTCGACGTCGCCGACGGGGCGGTGCTCTACGCCCTGGGTGCGGTGCGCAACGTCGGCTTCGCGGCCATGCAGCACCTGGTCGAGGTGCGCCGCGAGGGCGGGCCGTTCCGCGACCTGTTCGACTTCGTCGAGCGGGTCGATCCGCGCCAGGTCAACAAGCGGGCGCTGGAGAACCTCGCCCGGGCCGGGGCCTTCGATTCCCTGCATCCCAACCGCGCCCAGATCGTCGCCGCCGCCGACCTGCTGATCGCCCACGGCCAGGCCGAGGCCAGCGACCGCAACTCCGACCAGCTCAGCCTGCTGGGCGGCGAGAAGACCGAGAGCTCGCGCCCGCGTCTGCCGCGCACCGAGCCCTGGGACCAGATCCGCCGGCTGGACGAGGAACTGGCCGCCGTCGGCTTCTACCTGACCGGCCATCCGCTGGAGGACATGGTCGACGTCCTGCGTCGTCGCCGCACCACCATGGTCACCGAGGCCATCGTCCAGGCCGAGGCCGGCGCCGAGGCCTTCCGCATGGCCGGCGTCGTGCGCCGTCGTCAGGAGCGGGTGCAGCAGAGCGGCGACCGCTTCGCCTTCGTCTCCCTGTCGGACCCGACCGGCGAGTACGAGGTGCTGTTCCCGCCCGAGGCGCTGCGCAAGTGCCGTGACGCGCTGGAGCCCGGCAAGGCGGTGCTGATCAAGGTGCGCGCCAAGTCCCGCGACGGCGAGGTGCGCTTCTTCGGCGACGACGCCGAGCCGCTCGACAAGGCCGTCGAGCATGTCGCCGCCGGCCTGCGGGTGCATGTCTCGCCTCAGTCGACCGAGATCGAGGCCCTCAAGAAGCGGCTGGTCGGGGCGGCGACGCAGCGCGGCGGCGAGGTGGTGCTGGTCGCGGGCCTGGGCGGCGGCCGCGAGGTCGAGCTCAAGCTCCCCGGCTTCTACAGCCTGGACGCCTCGTTGCGCGGAGCGCTGAAGACCGCGCCGGGGGTGGCCTACCTGGAGGATGTGTAGGGGGCCGTGGGGTCACAGGCGACGCACAGGCGAAGGCTGGCGCGGCGGCGCGAGCGGCTGTCGACGCTGAAGCTGGATGTGGTCGGGGCCGCCGGAAGAGCTCGCGGGTGCGACGCCGTCCTCGACGATTTGATCGGCATTCATTTCGAAGAGGAACTGGAGCGGATGGTCTTCCCGGCGCCGGAGCCGACCGCGAGCTGAGCCGCGGCGGCCGCACGAATGCGCTGAAGCGTGCTGGTGAGCCTGCGCGATTTGGCGCGGGCCCGAGACGTGTTTCCTCTCCCTGTTGGGAGAGGGAGACCCTGCGTAGCAGGGTGGAGAGGGATGCGCGGCGGGTCGGTGACTGGCCGTTGCGCCCGGCTCTATCCCCCGTCTTCCCGGCGGAGGCCGGGATCCATGAAACGCCCGCGCCCTTGCCCCGTATGGACCCCGGCCTGCGCCGGGGAGACGGAGACAGGGGGATAGACTGAAGTTATCCCCCTCTGGTCCGTCGCCCGTATCCTTCACAGGTCCCGGTCGCACGGGGAGGGCGCATGGCCAGTGCTCTTGCGGTGATCGGGATGAGGTTCGAGCGGGGCCAGGGTCGAGGGGGTTACTCGGCCGGTCCGGGACGGCGCGAAGTCACGGCGCCGCCCGCCCGCCAGGGGCAGAACGGCTAAGCCCGACAAGGGCTGCCTACCGTCGCTCCTGTCCAGACGAGCTTCGCGGAGCGCCAAGGGTTCGCCCACGTTCACACCGACTGCCAAAAGACTTCCGGGGTGAACCCGGGGCGCTCCGCACCACCTCCCCAACCTGTTCGGGTCAAACCGTAGAGGCGGCGACGCCGTGCGTCTTCGACACGCCCGCTGCGCGGGCTGCTCAGGATGACGTCGATTGAGTGCTACCCACCCACATCATCCTGAGCAGCGACCGCAGCCCCCGGACCTGATCCGGGGGACGAGGGACAGGACGGCGCGTCCTCAGCGTGGCGCGCCATCCAGGCCCGGACCACGACCCGGCGCGCCCTTTGCGACGCCCTTCGCGCGCCTCACCGTGACGAGCTCTGCAGGGCCGCCCACACCTTCGTCATCCCGAGGGGCGGCTCAGCGGCGTCGCCAAGGACGCCCGGCGCCTCTGAAACCTCCGCTTCGCCCCCAACCGCTTGCTTTTCCCGGTCATTCCGCATACATGCGCCGCCATCACGCACGCGGACGTTCGGTCGGCTCGGGGAGACATCCCGTTCCGCACCGTTCCGGTCCCCAGATCACTGGGGGTTTGTCCGCGGAGGCGACAACCGGAAAAAGGATACAAGAGACCGATGGCTCTCCCTGAATACTCCATGCGTCAGCTGCTCGAAGCCGGCGCCCACTTCGGCCACCAGACCCACCGCTGGAACCCGAAGATGGACCGCTACATCTTCGGCTCGCGCTCGAACATCCACATCATCGATCTGTCGCAGTCGATCCCGCTGCTGCACCAGGCCCTCGTGAAGGTCCGCGAAGTCGCGGCCGCCGGCGGTCGCGTGCTGTTTGTCGGCACCAAGCGCCAGGCGTCGGACCCGGTGGCCGCGGCCGCCAAGCGCTGCGCCCAGTACTACGTCAACCACCGCTGGCTCGGCGGCACCCTGACCAACTGGC
>CAYTZY010000053.1:1569-10527 GCA_964442795.1 uncultured Caulobacter sp. | reverse complement strand
CCTGGGCGTCCTCGATCCGCACCACCGTGATTCCGCGCCGGGTCAGCGCTTCCGGCAAGCGGGCGTCGCCGCCCCAGTAGCGCACGACGACATCGGGCCGCAGGGCCAGCACCGTCTCGGTGGTGGCGCGGCGCAGGGGCAGTCCCCTCGCCTGCTCGCGCATGTAGCTGTCGGGATCATCAGCCCGGCCGGAGACGCCGACGATGGATTCGCGCGGGCTGAGCGCGATCACATACTGGTCGGCGCAGCTGTCGACCGACATCACGCGCGGCGCCGCCATGACTTCGCCGGCCAGCGCCAGCCCCGCCGCGAGGGCGGCGCCGAACGCGAGCGGCTTCATGGATCAGTCCGTCATCAGTCCATAGAGCAGGCCGTCGAGCATGACCGCCTTGAGGTCCTGCCTCGGCTCCCAGTTGAACGTCGGCCGGGTCAGCAGCAGGGCTACAAGACCGTGGCAGGCTGTCCACAGCGTCTGGGCGGCGCTCTCGACGTTGCCGGTGCGCAACCGGCCCGAAGCGCCGATCTCGCGGACCACGCCGACGAACTTGTCGTAGCAGCGATCGCCCAGGTCGCGCGTCATCTGCTGCTTGTCTTCCGACAACAGCCCGGCCGGGCCGCAGAACACCAGCTGGTAGGCGTTCGGATTGCTGAGCGCGAAGTCCATGTAGGCGTCGAGCATCAGCCGCACCCGGGTCACCGCGTCGATCGGCTGGCCGGAGATCTCGGTGTTGATGCGGAGGACCTCCTCGATCGCGCCGTCGCAAATCTCGAGCAGGATCTCGTCCTTGTCCCGGAAGTGCATGTACAGCGCCGTCGACGAGACCCCCACCTCGTCGGCGATCCGTCGGATCGTGGCCCCCTGGTAGCCTTCGGCGATGAAGATACGCTCCGCCGCCTGAAGGATTTCACCGCGCCGCAGATGCCCGTCTCCCTTGGGCTTGCGGGCTGAACGCTGCGGCTTTTTCAACGTCGTGGTCACGACTCGCCATTCCCCTGCGTTTCTGTTCCCCGGTGGACACTAAACGGCAATCACCCACGAGCCGCAACCCGCGAGGATGTCGCGTCACGCGGGATGGTTGCTGCTTCGTTAATTTCTCCTTGACCGCGACCTCGGGTTGCCCGAGTGATTCGCCCGCGCGGCCTCGGGGGCGGAATGACCGAAGCGAGACAGGAACCACGGTTTCCACGTCGGGGCGGACAGGACGCCTGGCCGCCGCGACGGCCCAGGCCGCGGCTGGCGGCGGAAGCCGATGTCCTTCGCCGTCGGGGCGCGGCGTTGCCGCCGTCGCCGATGCAGTGGATGGCCCTGGCCGTCGCCCTGGGCGTTCCGACGGTCGCGCTCGTCCTCTGGCCCGCGGTCGCCGGGCCGGCGCTGCATCATCTGTTCTTTGTGCTTTTCATCACCGCGGCGCTGTTCCGGCTTGCCGCGGCGCTGACGCCCCGCGCGGCCGTGACCGCGCCGCCTATCCCGGACGACGTCCTGCCGGCCTACACCGTGATCGCGCCCCTTTACCGCGAAGCGGAGGTCGCGCCGCAGCTGCTGGAGGCCCTCGACGCCCTCGACTATCCCCGCGACAGGCTTCAGGTCCTCATTGTCGTCGAGGCGGACGACGCGGCGACCCGGCGGGCGCTGGCCGGTCTCAGGCGCCGGCGTCACGTGGAGATCCTCGTGGCGCCGCCCGGGCGCCCCCGGACAAAGCCCCGCGCCTGCAACATCGCGCTGGAGCGGGCGACCGGCGACCTCGTCACCATCTACGACGCTGAGGACCGACCCGACCCGGGCCAACTGCGCGAGGCCGCCGCGCGCTTCGCCGACGGCTCGCCAAGGCTGGCCTGCCTGCAGGCCCCTCTGCGCCTGGAGCAGGACCGCCGCTTCCTGCCCCGCCAGTTCGCCATCGAGTACGCCGTCCAGTTCGAGGTCATCCTGCCCCTGCTGGCGCGGCTGGGCCTGCCCTTCCCCCTCGGCGGCACCAGCAATCACTTCCGGATGTCGGCCTTGCGCGCGGTCGGGGGGTGGGACGCGTGGAATGTCACGGAGGACGCCGACCTGGGCTTTCGACTGGCGGCCGAGGGCTATGACCTTGGCGTGCTGCACCTGCCGACTCTCGAGTCGGCGCCCGACAGTCTCGCCGACTGGCTGCCGCAGCGGGCCCGCTGGGTGAAGGGCTACATGCAGACCTTCGGCGTCCAGACCCGCACACCCCCGCACTGGCGCACCGGCGTGATGCTGGCCTTCGGCCTGACCCTTGGCCTGGCCATCCTGGCCGCCATGGTCCATGGGCCGCTTCTGGCCTGGAGTCTGGTGTCGATGGCCGCGCATGTGGCGGTGGGCGACGGCTGGCTGTCGACGGCGGATGTCGCCCTGCTAGCCGCCGGGTGGCTCTGCGCCATGACCGCCGCAGGGGTCGGGATGCGCCGCGCCGGGGGCGAACTGGGGCTGCTCGACCTGCTGGCGATGCCGCTCTACTGGCCGCTGCTGTCGCTGGCCGCGGCCCATGCGCTTTGGCAACTGGTCCGTCGTCCGCACCACTGGGACAAGACCCGGCACACGGCGCGGGCTGGACAGGTCGCCGCCTGAGCCGTATCGCCCGCCCATGAGCGGCCCCATCATCGCCGAGGCTCCGAGCCTGATGCGCACCACCGGCTGGGCGGATTACGCCCTGCTGGACAGCGGCGGCGGCCGCAAGCTGGAGCGCTACGGCCCCTACACTGTCGTACGGCCCGAGCCGCAGTGCCTGTGGACGCCGCAGCTGCCCGCGGCCGTCTGGGAAAAGGCCGACGCGGTCTTCGACCCCTCCGACGAGGACGAGGCCGGCCGCTGGCGCTTCAAGGGCAAGCCGGTCGAGAGCTGGGAGCTCAGCTGGCGCGAGGCCCGCTTCCACGGCCGCTTCACCAACTTCCGCCACCTGGCCTTCTTCCCGGAGCAGGCGGCGAACTGGGAATGGCTCGACGCCCGCCAGCGCGCGGCGGGGCGTCCGCTGAAGATCCTCAACCTGTTCGGCTACACCGGCGTCGCCAGCCTGGTCTGCGCCCTGGCCGGGGCGCAGGTCACCCACGTCGACGCCTCCAGGCAGTCTGTCCAGCGGGCGCGCGAGAACGCCGCCCTGTCGGGCGTCGACACCGTGCGCTGGATCGTCGAGGACGCCCGCCGCTTCGTGCAGCGCGAGGACCGGCGCGGCAACCGCTATGACGGCATCATCCTCGACCCGCCCAAGTTCGGCCGCGGCCCCGACGGCGAGGTCTGGCGCCTGTTCGAGGACCTGCCGGAAATGGTCGGCCTGTGCGGCGGCCTGCTGGGCGACGACGCCTCGTTCCTGATCCTCAACGCCTACGCCGCCCGCATCTCGGGGGCCTCGATGGCCGGCCTGGTCGCCGAGGCGGTGAACCGTCCCGGCCGCATCGACTGGGGCGAACTGGCCCTGGTCGAGCAGGCCGGCGTGCGGCAGGTGGGCCTCTCCTTCTTTGCACGGTGGTCGTCTTGAGCCGCGTCATTACCTCGCACACCAATCCGCTGGTGAAGGCCGTGAAGGCCCTGCACATGCGCAAGGCCCGCGAGGAGAGCGGCCGGTTCCTGGCCGAGGGGCTGAAGATCGTCACCGAGGCGGTCGAACTGGGTCACGCACCGAAGATCCTGATCTACGGCAAGGACGCCGCCGACCATCCGCTGCTCGATCAGGCGCGGGAGATCACCTACGACGCCGGCGGCCAGGTCATCGAGGTCAACCGCGAGATCCTCGAGAAGATCGCCCGCCGCGACAATCCGCAGGCTGTGCTGGCGGTGTTCGAGCAGAGCTTCACGCCGCTGGCCATGGTCGAGCCGCACACCGCCAAGGTCTGGGTGGCGCTGCAGGCCGTGCGCGACCCGGGCAACCTCGGCACGATCGTGCGCACCGCCGACGCGGCCGGCTGCGGCGGCGTGATCCTGGTCGGCGACTGCTGCGATCCCTATTCGGTCGAGGCCGTGCGGGCGACCATGGGCTCGATCTTCGCCGTGCCGATCATCAAGGCGACGGTCCCCGAATTCATCGCCTGGCGCGAGCGTTGGCCGGGCTCGGTGGTCGGGACCCTGCTGACCGCGAAGACCGATCATCGCACCGCGAAGTACGAGGCGCCGACCCTGATCCTGATGGGCAACGAGCAGGCTGGCCTTCCCGAGGAACTGGCCGCCCTGTGCGACGTCAACGTCAAGATCCCGATGCGCGGCCGCGCCGACAGCCTGAACCTGTCGGTGGCGACCGGGATCATGATCTACGCGGCGGGGGACTGAGCGCGGCTCTCAGGTCCTTCAGCAGGATGAACAGGTGCAGAGGGTCTGTGGGCGAGGCTATGAACTCAAAATACTCGTAGAAGCGTCGGGCAGCGTCATCCTTGGCATGGGTGACCAAGGCCCGGATGCCTGCGATTTCACCGGCTAGAAGCGTTCTGAGCTCGGCGTCTCTCAGCAGCCCGGCGCCGATGCCCCTGCCTTGATGGCCGGTGCTGACCGCCAGGCGGGCCAGCACCATGACGGGAATGGGGTGACGCGCCAGTCCCTTGGCGAGACGCTCGGGCGCGTCGAGGTGCGCAACGCTTCCGACCGCAAGGCTGTAGAATCCCACAATCTCATCGCCGTCCAGCGCGAGATAGGTTTGTGACGCACCAGCTTGCTGGGCCTGAAAGGCAAATCGGTCAAGAAACCGGTTCAGCGCGTCATCCCCGCAGTCGAAGCCATCGACCCGATGATCGCGGCGCAGCTTCTCGATGCGCAGGCCGGAGGTCATTCAGGCTCGGAAGTGTCGAAGATGCCCGGCTCACTGAGCAATCGGCGTGTGCGGGGGAGGTCTCGCGTCGGCGCATCGAGCGCCGCCAGGAACTGCGCCCACTTTTCGGCGTCCAGAGCGAAATGTCGCCGATCCGGCAGCGTCTCTTCCGCCCGGGCCAAAGCGCTTTCCAGCACGAACTCGCTGACCGAGCGCCGGCTGGCGGTCGCGGCGGTCTGCAGCAGGCGCTTGGCCGCAGGGGTCAGCCGGAGATCGAGCTTTTCGGAACGGGACGCGTTTGCGGCCATGGAATTTCTCTCCTTGCGGACGAGAGGTAGCATATCGGCCCGACATTGTCATGACAGGCCCGCAGGGGACCACACGCTGCGACCGCCAACGTCTGCTTCTCGGGAGTCCCTTCGTCCTTGAGCGGCGACGGCGATCACCCTGCCCGGCGCGGGTCCGGTGACGGGGTGAGCGAGACCGGCTAGGGCGCCGCCCAGACGCGCCGTCCGCCGACCCAGGTTTCCAGCACCTGGATGGCGCCCAGCTCCGCCGGCGGAACTTCCAGCGGATCACGGTCCAGGATCACGAAGTCGGCCAACTTGCCGACCTCCAGCGAGCCGATCTCGTGCTCCGACCGGCATTGCCAGGCGGCGTCGCGGGTCAGGGCGATGATGGCCTGTTCCACGGTGACCCGTTCGGCGGGGTTGAGGACTCCGCCCGGCTCCTTCCACAGCGAGCGGTTGACGGCGTTGTCGATCATCCGCAGCGGTCCCATCTCGGTGACCGGCTCATCGGAGTGCATGGTCCAGCGCAGGCCGGCGGCGGCGCAAGAGGCGGCGCGGCCGAGCAGATCGGCCTTCTCCGGCCCGAAGATCTCGTCGCGGAACGCCTTGCCCCAGTAGTGGACATGGCCGATCAGGAAGCTTGGCGTCACGCCCAGCCGCGCCATGCGGGCGATCTGCTCGTCGTGCAACACCGAGCAGTGCTCGATGCGAAAGCGGCTGTCAGCGGGCGCGCCGGCCGCGAGCGCCGCCTCCACGGCGTCCAGCGCCCGATCGATGGCGAGGTCTCCGTTGGCGTGGATGACCATCTGCCACCCCTCGAGCGAGCGCTTCACGGTGATGTCGCGCAGCACCTCCGGCGCGACATAGGCCATGCCCTTGCCGCCGCCGAGGTAGGGCTCGCGCTGAAGGCCCGTTCGCCCCTGGTTGGAGCCGTCTGACACGATCTTCCAGCCGACCGCCCGGGCCATCGCGTCGCCATCGCCCGGCTTGACGCCCATGGCGTCCCAGCCCCGCTCGCCGGCCTGGATCAGGGAGTAGCGCAGGCGGGCGGTCATGTGGCCCGACGCGGCGAAGGCGTGGAAGGCGGCCAGCTCGCCGCGCCCCTGGAAACCGCCCGCAGCCTGGTCGCACAACGTGGTCACGCCGACCCGGTTGGCCTTCTCGCAGACGCGCCGGCAGGCCTCCGGAATGTCGTCCGTCGCCATGGCCGCCAGGTTGTGGCCCAGCACCGAGAACATCGCCCCCTGCCCTTGCAGGACGCCGTTGGGGGCTCCCGTGGCGTCACGGACGTAGCTGGCGCCGGGCGGGTCCTGGGTGGCGGCCGTGACGCCGGCGATCTCCAGCGCGCGGCTGTTGCAGTAGGCGATGTGGAGCGAGGCGTTGAACAGGAACACAGGATTGCGCGGCGCGATCTGGTCGAGCGCATGGCGGTTGATGCGGTCGGCGCCGGCCTGCAGCGACGGATCGAACTGGCGGGCGACGATCCAGTCGCCCTCCGGCGCGGCGGCGGCCATCTGGCCCAGGCGCGCGATGACCGCATCGGCGTCCTCGCAGACCATGGCCCCGACATCCGGGATGGTCCCGAACATGGCGATGGCGAAGAAGTGCATGTGCGGTTCGATGAAACCGGGCAGCACGGTGCGGCCTTGGGCGTCGAGCACCTCGGCGTCCTCGCCTGCGGCCGCGCGGACGGCGTCCAGCGAGCCGACTGCCAGGATACGGCCATCCCGGAAGGCCAGGGCTTCGGCGGTGCTGAAGGCCTCGTCGACCGTCAGGATGCGGGCGTTGGCGAGGATCACCGTCCCGACCGGCGCGGCCGGCGGCGCACCCAGACGCGCCCATCCGGCGGCCTGTCCCGCGGCGGCCAGGCGCGGCAGCGACAGCAGCCCCAGCGTCTGCAAGGCCGGCGAACAGCAGACGCAGCCGTGAAGACCGGGATCCGGGGGAGACCAGGCGCGGGTCTTCAAGGCGTCCGCGACGAGCGTCTGGGTCATGAAGCGCGCCCTCCCCGGCGCCGTTACCCGCAGGCTGGCCGATCCGGCGCGCCGACGCCAGCGGCGAGGCCACTCGTTCCGGGGATCACGTCCCCCTCGGCTTCGCCCTTGTCGTCGCCTGGGCCAGCCAGGGCTCTTCCGGCCAGACGTGGCGGGGGTAGCGGCCCTTCATCTCGGTGCGGACCTCCTTCCACGAGCCGCGCCAGAAGCCGGGCAGGTCCCTGGTGATCTGGATCGGCTTGTGGCCCGGCGACAGCAGCGCCAACGTCAGCGGCACGCCCGCCGCGGTCGGGTGCTCGGACAGGCCGTAGAGCTCCATCACCCGCGCCTCGACACGCGGGCCGCCCTCGGCGCCGTAGTCGATGTGGAAGCGCGAGCCGGTGGGCGCCTGCCAGCGGGCCGGCGCTTCGGACTCCAGCTTCTGCTGCAGATCCCAGGGCAGAAGGGTCCGGATGGCGTCGGCCACCGCGCCGTCGGCCAGTTCGGCCAGCGACCGCTTGCCGACCAGCAGCGGCGTGAGCCAGTCGTCCAGCCGCGCCAGCAGCGCCGGCTCCGACAGGTCGGGCCAGACGTCGGGCCGGCCAGCGTGCAGAAACCCGGCCCGGGCCAGCAGGGAAAGCGTGCGCTCGCCGGGCTTGAGACTCGCCAGACCCTCGCGCGCCACCTTTCCAGCCAGGGCCCGGGCGATCATCTCCGGGTCGGGCTTTTCGATCAGGCGGTCCTCGAGGGTCAGCCGGTCGAGCTTGAGCAGCCGCCGGGCGCGCACCTTGCCGTCCGCCTCGACCTCCAGCCGTTCCTCGCGCGCCAGCCGGTCGGCGAAGGCCTCGCGCAGGGCGGCCTCGTCCAGCGGCGCGGCGAGCAGGATGCGGTCGCGGGCCGCGCCGCCGCCCATCTCCCCGATGGCGATCCATGGCTCGCGGGCCAGCACGTCGGTCGGCTCCACATGCGCGCCCCGTCCGGTGGCCAGCTGGAACTCGCCGGACGATCCACGCGCCTTCGCCACCCGCTCGGGAAAGGCCTCGGCCAGCAACAGGGCCTCGTCGAGCGGCGGCTGAGCGGGCGGCGACCCGGCTGAGCGCGCCCACCGCTCGGCCAGCTGGCGGGCGTCCCTGGCGCGCGGGGAACGGTCGCGATCAAAGGCCTCCAGCCGATGGCCAAGGTGCACGTCGCGTCCGCCCAGCCCCCGCTCGGTCAGCAGGGCGGCGATCTTCGCGGCCAGCAGGGCCTGTCCTCCGGCCGCGCCGCGCACGACCATGTGCGCCAGCCGGGGCGGCAGCGGCAGGTTGGCCAGCGCCTTTCCGTGCCGGGTCAGCGCGCCCTGCCCGTCCAGCGCCTGCAGCCGGACCAGCAACGCCCGCGCCTCGGCGAAGGCGGCGGCCGGCGGCGGGTCGAGGAAGGCCAGGCCCGAGGCGTCCCGCGCGCCCCAGCGGGCCAGGTCGAGCGCAAGGCCCGACAGGTCGGTCTCCAGGATCTCCGGCCGGCTGAAGGGGTTGAGCGCGCGGGTCTCGGCCTCGTCCCACAGGCGGTAGCAGACGCCCGGCTCGGTGCGTCCCGCCCGCCCCCGGCGCTGGTCGGCGGCGGCGCGGGAGACACGGACTGTCTCCAGCCGGGTCAGGCCGCTGGCCGGGTCGAAGCGCGGCACGCGGGAGAAGCCGGCGTCGATGACCACGCGCACCCCCTCGATGGTCAGGCTGGTCTCGGCGATGGAGGTGGCCAGCACCACCTTGCGGCGGCCCGGCGGCGAGGGACTGATGGCCAGGCCCTGGTCGCGCCCCTCCATCGCGCCGTACAGGGGCGCCAGATCGACATCGGGTCGCCGCAAGCGCCCGGCGATCAGGTCGCGGGCGCGCAGGATCTCGCCCTGCCCCGGCAGGAAGACCAGCAGGCTGTCGATCTCCTCGGCGAGCGCGCGCTCGACCGCCCTGGCCGCCTGCT
>CAYTZY010000053.1:0-1559 GCA_964442795.1 uncultured Caulobacter sp. | reverse complement strand
TTGTCGACCGCGCGGGCGACCTGGTCCTCCAGCCGCCTGGCCGGGTCACGGCCCAGATAGCGGGTCTCGACCGGGAAGGCGCGGCCGTGACTCTCGATCACCGGCGCATCATCCAGCAGCTTCGCCACCGATGCGCCGTCCAGCGTCGCCGACATCACCAGGATGCGCAGGTCCTCGCGCAGCAGGCCCTGGCTGTCGCGGGCGAAGGCCAGGCCCATGTCGGCGTCCAGGCTGCGCTCGTGAAACTCGTCGAACAGCACCGCCGCGACGCCCTCCAGCGCCGGATCATCCTGGATCATGCGGGTGAAAACGCCCTCGGTGACCACCTCGATCCGGGTCCGGGCAGAGACCTTCGACTGGAGCCGGACCCGGTAGCCGACCGTGTCGCCGACGCTTTCGCCCAAGGTCGTCGCCATCCGCACCGCCGCCGCCCGCGCCGCCAGTCGCCGCGGCTCCAGCACGATCAGCTTGCGCCCCTGCACCCAGGGCTCGTCCCGCAGAGCCAGCGGCACGAGCGTCGTCTTGCCCGCCCCCGGCGGCGCGACGAGGACGGCGTTAACGCCCTCGGCCAGCGTCGCCCTCAGGCGGGGCAGGATTTCCTCAACGGGCAGCATGCGAGCGCAGTCCTAGTGCGTGAAAGCGGCCCCGTCACCGTAAGCCGTTGCGTCAGGCTTCCGGCCTGCCTAACGTCCCGCGCAATTCAGCCGACGGGGGTCGTCGGCCTTTGGGGAGCGAGACGCAATGTCCGCAGACGCCGCACCACGCGGAAACAGATTCTTTCTGAAGAAATCCATCGCCAGCATCCAGAAGGAAGCGGCCAAAAGCGAACTGAAGCGCTCGCTGGGTCCCATCAACCTGGTCAGCCTCGGCGTCGGCGCCATCATCGGCGCCGGCATCTTCGTGCTGACCGGCCAGGTGGCCTCGGCCAACGCCGGTCCGGCCATCATGCTGTCCTTCGTGGTCGCTGGCATCGCCTGCGCCCTCGCCGGGCTCTGCTACGCCGAACTGGCCTCGACCATGCCGGTGTCCGGCTCGGCCTACACCTACGCCTACGGCACGCTGGGCGAGGTCTTCGCCTGGATCATGGGCTGGCTGCTGGTGCTCGAGTACGGCATCGCCGCCTCGACCGTGGCGGTAGGCTGGTCAGGCTATGTCGTCAGCATTCTCAAGGACTTCGGCGTCATACTGCCGATGATATCGGTCGCCGGAGAGCAGGTCGCCCAGTGGGGCACGCCGCTGATCCAGGCCGTCCCCACGGACGCCGGCAATGTCGCCTTCCAGCTGACCGGCGGTCTCAACATCATCGCCGCCATCGGCATCGGCATGGTCACCATGCTGCTGGTCATCGGCGTCAGCGAGTCCGCCAACGTCAACAACATCATCGTGGTCATCAAGGTGATCGTTCTGCTGACCTTCATCGCGGTCGGCATCGCCTACATCAACCCGGCCAACTGGCAGCCGTTCATTCCCGAACCGACCGGCCAGCCGGGCGAGTTCGGCGTCGGCGGCATCTTCCGCGGCGCGGCGATCATCTTCTTCGCCTACGTCGGCTTCGAGGC
>CAYTZY010000052.1:0-14329 GCA_964442795.1 uncultured Caulobacter sp. | reverse complement strand
TCGAAGCGGTAGGCGGCCAGGGTGGCGCCGAGCGCGGCGCGGGCCGCCTCGTCCGCCTTCGCGCCGGGCGTGAAGACGTGCAGCGCCGTCGCGCCCGACAGCTTCACCGCGCCATAGGCCTGGGCCGCGAAGCGCTCGGCCGTGTCGCCGCCCCAGCCGTCGGCGGGGCCGGCGCCGACCGCGAGCAGCCGCTGCACATCGACGCCGCCCGGCGCCACCAGCTCGACCGTCTGCCCCGGCTTGCCGGCGAACCGCGGCGCGGCCGACAGGGCGCGGGACAGCGCCCCGGAGGTCGCCTTGTCCATCGCCTCGGCGGCGGTGGACATGTGGCCGTTCTCGAAGACCATGACCGCGGCGGCGCCGCCCGAAGGGGACTTGCCGGCGTCGGAGGCGACGAACTCGATGCGCATGGAACGCTCCTGAATGTGGTCCGCGCGGCATAGTCCAACCGGCGGCCGGAGGGAAGCGCGGGCGGTTGTTTCCCGCGCGTTCGGGAGTATAGAACGGTCCACCCCTGATTTGGGGTTTCCCCTGACCCCTCAACGGGCCCAGCTTCCCTCCATGCGTCTGATCGAGCGCTACCTTTTTCGCCAGCTGCTGACGCCGACCCTGCTGGCCACCGCCGCGCTCGGGGCCGTCGGACTGCTGAGCCAGAGCCTGGGTCGCCTCGACATCATCATCGAGCAGCGCCAGACGGCCTGGGTCTACCTGCAGGTCATCCTGCTGGCGATGCCGCAGCTGATGAACCTGATCCTGCCGATCGCCATATTCGTGGCCGCGCTGGTGGCGCTGAACCGGCTGCAGACCGATCATGAGCTGGTGGTCTGCCAGGCTGGCGGCATGAGCCGGTGGCGACTGATCTCCCCGGCCGTGCGGCTGGCGACGCTGGCCGTTCTGGTCGGGCTGGCGGTCAATCTCTGGGTCCAGCCGGCGTCCTACCGGGCGATGCGCGAAATCGTCTCGGCCGCCCGCAGCGACGTGGCCGCCACGCTGGTCCGCGAGGGAGAGTTCTCCGAGCCGGCGCCCCGCTTGACGGTCTACGGCCAGACCGTCGACCCCGACGGCAAGATCCGCAACCTGTTCATCCATCACCGCAAGCTGGACGGCGGCGCCACCACCTATACGGCGCGCGAAGGCCGCATCACCGAGCGCAACGGCAAGCCCGTGCTGGTGATGCGCAACGGATCGAACCAGGAGTTCTCCACCACCGGCGTGCTGAACTACCTGTCCTTCGAGGAGTACGCGCTGGAGCTGGGGACCTTCCTCAGCACCTCGGACACCGTCACCTACAAGGCCTCGGACCGCTATCTGCACGAGCTGTTCAACCCCGACCTCACCCAGGCCTACGAGAGGAAGAACCGCGACAAGCTGCTGGCCGAGGGGCATTCGCGCCTGGCCTCGCCGCTCTACAGCCTCGCCTTCATGGCCATGGCGCTGGCGGCCGTTCTGGGCTCCAGCTTCAGTCGCCTCGGCTATGGTCGCCGCATCGCCGCCGTCGGGGCCGCCGCCGCGACGGTGCGAATCGTCGGATTCGCTGTGCAGGCCGCCTGCGAGGACACGCCCGCGCTCAACGTCCTGCAGTACCTGATCCCGCTGGCCGCCATGGCCTGGGGCTTTGGCCAGCTGTACCGCCCCGTGCGCCGGCGGCATGGCTGGCGGGACTGGCTGCCGTTCGGCTTTTCCGAGTCGGGCAAGGCTCCGGCCACGGGGATCGCGGCATGAACCTCAGCGTCGGCCGACTTGAACGCTATGTGCTGTCGCGCACGCTGCTTGGCGTGGCCGGCGCCCTGGCCGTGATCGGTTCGGTGATCCTGCTGATCGACTTCGTGGAGGTTTCGCGCACGGTGGGCGGGCGCGGCGACGCGGGCTTCCCGCGCCTGCTGTGGCTCACCCTGCTCAAGGCGCCTTCGACGGTCCTGACCCTGCTGCCGTTCGCCTTCCTGTTCGGCACGTTGGCCGCGTTCGTGGGCCTGAACCGCCGCAGCGAGCTGATCGCCATGCGCGCGGCCGGCGTCTCGGCCTGGCGCTTCATCCTGCCCGCCACCGCCGCGGCCTTCCTGGTCGGCGCGGTGACCGTGGCCGCCCTGAACCCGCTGGCTGCGATGCTCGGCGCCCAGTTCGAACAGTCCCGGGACGCCGTCCTCGAAGAGTTCCAGACGTCCACGCCCAAGGACACCTGGCTGCGCCAGGGCGACGACGCTTCCCAGGTCGTCATCCGGGCCCGGTCCCATGACCAGATCGACGGCGCCGTCCGGCTCAAGGACGTCTCGATGTTCGTCTATCGCGTCAACACCAGCGGAGGGCTCGAGTTCTCACGGCGCATCGAGGCGGACGAGGCGCGGTTGATGCCCGGATACTGGCAGCTTCGCGGCGTCCGCGAGGCCGCGCCCGGCGCCGGGTCGGTCCGGTCCGAAACCCTGTCCATCCCCTCGACGCTGGACGAACAGGCGGCGATCGAACGCTTCACGACGCCCGAGGCGATCGCGTTCTGGCGCCTGCCCGCCACGATCCGGGGGACGGAATCGGCGGGCTTCTCCGCCCTGCCCTACCGCCTGAGGCTGCACCAGCTGCTGGCCACGCCGATCCTGTTCGCGGCCATGTCGCTGCTGGCGGCCGGGTTTTCGCTGCGGCTGATGCGGCTGGGCGGGCTGGCGGCGCTGGCCGGGTCCGGCGTTGCGCTGGGCTTTGTGTTTTTCTTCTTCAACCAGTTCTGCGGGGCGCTGGGCAAGGCCGAGATCGTGCCGCCCTTCGCCGCCGCATGGGCGCCGCCGGTGCTCGCGCTGTTATCGGGACTGACGTTGCTTTGCTATACGGAAGACGGTGGAATCGTGCGGGGGCGCGTCGCCGGGAGGAAGAGCGCCAGATGACCACCGCCAGTCGAGCCTCGGGACGGCCCAGGGGACGGGATCTTCTGCTGGCCGGCGTCGCCGGCGCGGCGCTGGCGTACGGCGCGCCCGCCCTTGCCCAGGACCTGGCGGCGATTCCGACCGCGCCGGCGCCTGCGCCCCCCGTGGACGACGGCCTGGGCGAGACCGGCTTCTACCTCGAGGCCGACAGCCTCATCCAGGACGACGCCGCCCAGAAGGTCACCGCCGAAGGCGATGTCGAGGTGCGCTATCGCGGCCGCACCCTGCGCGCCCGATCCCTGGTCTATGACATTCGCGGCGGACTGATCACCGCGCGCGGCGAGGTGGTGGTCATCGACCCCTCCGGCGCCGTCAGCTTCGCAGACGAGATGGTGCTCGACGAGGAAATGCGGGCCGGCGTGGCGCGCGGCTTCTCGGCGCGGCTGCAGGACAACGTCAAGCTGGCCGCCAGCACCGCGGTGCGCCGCAACGACCTGGTCAACGAACTGACCCGGGCGATCTACACGCCCTGCGAGATCTGCGCCGAGGACAAGTCCAAGGCGCCGACCTGGTCGATCCGCGCCGACAAGGTGGTCCAGGATCGCGAGAAGCAGGTCATCTACTACCGCAACGCGGTCATCGAGATGTGGGGCGTGCCGGTCTTCTACGCGCCGGTCTTCTGGCATCCCGATCCCAACGCCGACCGCAAGAGCGGCCTGCTGGCCCCCAAGATCGTCGGGTCGGCGCGGCGCGGCCTGTCCTACGAGCAGCCCTACGCCCTGATCATCTCGCCGTCCGAGGACCTGGTGATCAGCCCGCAGATCAACACGAAGGTGAACCCCTTCCTGAACCTGCAGTGGCGCAAGCGCTTCTGGTCCGGCCAGATCAACGCGCGCATGGGCTACACCTACGAGCGTGACCTGGACGGCGACGGCGACCGCCTCGGCGACCTGACCTCGCGCAGCTACATCCTGGCCGACGGCGCCTTCCGGATCGACGAGAACTGGCGCTGGGGCTTCGGGGCCGAACGCACGTCCGACGACCTGCTGTTCGACAAGTACGACATCACCAGCGTCTACGAGCAGCGCGGCCTGATGCCGTCCGACGATCGCCGTCTGACCTCGCAGCTCTACGCGGTGCGCCAGGACGAGCGCTCCTGGTTCTCGGTCGCCGCCCTGAGCATCCAGGGCCTTCGCCCGATCGACATCGACCGCACCTTCCCGACCATCGCGCCGATGATCGAGGGGCGCTGGGAGCCCGAGGGCCCCGTGCTCGGCGGCCGGCTGCGGCTCCAGGGCAGCGCCGTCGCCCTGACCCGCGAGCAGTCGCAGTTCGTGGCGACCCAGCCGGGCGCCGACAGCCGGCGCGTCAGCGCCCTGGCCGACTGGCGCGACACCTGGACCTTCGCCAGCGGCCTTCGCCTGTCGCCCTTCGCCCAGGTGCGCGGCGACGTCTACGACCTCGACGAACTGCCGGCGCCGGGTCCGGCCTCCGAGACGGAGACGCGCGCCCTCGGCGTCGCGGGGCTCGACGTCAGCTTCCCGCTGGCCCGCAGGGACGGCGCCCGCACGATCGTTCTGGAGCCGCTGCTCCAGGTGGCCCTGTCGCCCGACGTCGATGTCGGCACGGTCATCCCGAACGAGGACAGCGCGGTCCTGGAGTTCGACGAGACCAACCTGCTGCGGGCCAACAAGTTTCCTGGCTTCGACCGCTACGAGGGCGGCCGGAGGATCAACGTCGGCGCGCGCGCCAGCGTCCTCTACGACGACGGGCGGGGCGGCAGCATCCTGGTCGGACGCACCTTCCGCGCCGATCCGGACCCGCAGTTTCCGGCGCGCAGCGGCCTGCAGACCACCCGGTCGGACTGGATCGTCGCGGCGGAAGGCCGCCCCTTCGAGAACGTCAGCTTCTTCACCCGCGCCCGCTTCAGCGAGGACAAGGGCGACGTGCGACGCTTCGAAGCAGGCATCGACGTCAACACCACCCGCGCCCGCGGCTTCGTCCGCTACCTGCGGGACAACCAGGACATCACCGGCGTCCAGCGCGAGGATCTCGACTTCGCCGGCGAGGTCATGATCTCGGGCAACTGGGGCGTCACCTTCGCCGGCGTGCGCGATGTCGAGAGCGACGTCTGGCGTCGCCAGGAGTTCGGCGGGCTCTACCGCGACGACTGCCTCGATATCGCCGTCGTCTGGGTGCACGAGGAAACCTACAATCGCTCGCTGGGCCCGTCGGACTCGGTAATCCTGCGCCTAACGCTCGCCACATTGGGCGATAAAGGCTACAGCCAGTGACGAACGGCCGGAACCTGGCGTGTCCGCCCGTCGAAGCATTCAGGGGAACGACAAGATTGAATACGTCGACGCGTAGCGTGACGAGGCTGGCACTGGCGGCGGCGTCCGCCCTGAGCCTCGGTTTCGCCCCCATGGTCCAGGCCCAGGAGGCTCCCGCCCCCGGCACCACCGACGCCGCCCTGGCCGAAGTGCCCATTTCGGCGATCGGCGAAAGCGTGGCCGCGATCGTCAACGACGACATCATCTCGACCTACGACCTGGTCCAGCGGATGCGGCTGCTGGCGATCACCGCCGGCATCCAGCCCGACGAGAACACCCTGCCGCAGCTGCAACGCGAAGCCATGCGTTCGCTGATCGAGGAACGCCTGCAGATCCAGGAGCTCCGCAAGGTCGAGAAGGAGCACAAGACCGACATCATCGCGACGGACGAGGATGTCGACGCCGAGCTGACCGAGGTCGCCAAGGGCAACAACATGACGGCCGACCAGATGCTGGCGCAGCTGCGCGGCGCCGGCATCGGTCCCGAGACCCTGCGCGAACAGATTCGCGCCGAGGTCAGCTGGCAGGGCTACATCCGCGGCCGCTACGGCAGCCGGTTGCGCATCGGCCAGGACCAGATCAAGGCGATCCAGGAGCAGCTGACCGTCTCGGCCGGCAAGCCGCAGTACCAGATCAGCGAGGTCGTCATCGATCCGAGCCGGGTCGGCGGACTGGACAACGCCGTGCAGGGCGCCGGCCAGCTCATCGCCCAGATCCAGCAGGGCGCGCCCTTCCCGGCCGTGGCCCGCCAGTTCTCGTCCTCCGCGACCGCCGCCAACGGCGGCGACGCCGGCTGGGTCGGCGCCGGCGAAATGCCGGCCGAAGTCGAGCAGGCGCTCGAGCAGCTGCGTCCGGGCCAGATCTCGCGTCCGATCGTCACCGACGACGGCGTCTACATCATCGCGCTGCGCGACAAGCGCGCCGGCTCGAACGTCGCGCTGGTCAGCCTCAAGCAGGCCGCCGTGCCGCTGGCGGCCGACGCCTCGCCCGAACAGGTCCAGGCCGCCGCCGCCCAGCTCGAGGCGCTCCGCCCGCTGGTCACCGGCTGCGCCGACATTGAAGCCAAGGCCGCCGACGTCCAGGGCGTCATGGCCGGCGATCTGGGCGAGGCCGAGGTGGCCGGCCTGATCGAGGGCTTCCAGACCGCCGTCGCCAACACGCCCGACGGCCAGCTGTCGCAGCCGATCCGCACCAACGCCGGCCTGCACCTGATCATGGTCTGCGGCCGCCGCCAGAGCGGGGCCCAGATCCCGACCGCCCAGCAGATCGAAAGCCGTCTGGTCGGCCAGCAGCTGTCGATGATCTCGCGGCGCCTGCTGCGCGACCTGCGCGGCACGGCGACCATCGAGCAGCGGTGACGCCGGCGCCGCTCGCGCTGAGTCTTGGAGATCCCGCCGGGACGGGGCCGGAAATCACGGCCCGGGCCTGGCGCGCCCTCCGCCAGAGCGGCCCCGCCTTCATGGTCATCGGCGACCGCCAGGCGCTGGAGTCCGCGCCGGGCGGCGCTGTTCCGGTTCAGACCGTCACCCGGCCCGAGGACGCGGCGCTGGCCTTCGCGGACGCCCTGCCTGTGCTGGACATCCCGCTGACCAGCTCGGTCGTCGCCGGCCAGCCCAGCCCCGCCCACGCCGCCGCCGTGATCCGCTGGATCGAGACCGGCGTGGGTCTGGCCCTCACCGGCGCGGTCAGCGGTCTGGTCACCGCCCCCATCGCCAAGGCCCCGCTGTACGCCGCAGGCTTCGGCTTCCCGGGCCATACCGAGTTCCTCGCCGAACTGACCGCCGCCAGCCGTCATGACGGCGCGCGCGGACCGGTGATGATGCTGACCGCCGCCGACCTGCGGGTGGCGCTGGTGACCATCCACGAGCCGCTGGCGAAGGTGTCCTCGCTGCTCACCGTCGAGACGATCGTCAACGCCGGGCTGGTGACCGCCCAGGCCCTGCGCCGCGACTTCGGCATCGCCGCCCCGCGCCTGGCGGTCGCCGGCCTGAACCCGCACGCGGGCGAATCCGGCGCACTGGGCCGCGAGGAGATCGAGGTGATCGAACCGGCCGTCCGCGCGCTTCGCGAGCTGGGCGTCGAGGCGACGGGCCCCTCGCCCGCCGACAGCCTGTTCCACCCCGAGGCCCGGGCCCGCTACGACGCCGTCCTCTGCATGTACCATGACCAGGCGCTGATCCCGGTGAAGATGCTCGACTTCTGGGGCGGGGTGAACGTCACCCTCGGCCTGCCCATCGTCCGCACCTCGCCCGACCACGGCACCGGCTTCGACATCGCGGGCCGCGGCGTCGCCCGCCCCGACAGCCTGATCGCGGCGATACGGCTTGCGGCGGAGATCGCGGCGCGGCGGGGGTAGAGGGCGCTTCTCCCTTCCCCCCTTCTCCCGTCATCGTCGGACTTGTTCCGACGACCCATGCGTGGTGCGCTCCGGGAGTGGCGCAGATGGGCCGAAGCGCGTAACAGCCGACGCCGTGTTCATGGGTCGTCGGAACAAGTCCGACGATGACGATAGTTGGGAAAGATCACCGAACGCCGATGACCGGGATCGACACCCTCCCCCCGCTCCGCGAGAGCCTGGCCGATCACGGCCTGCTGGCCGACAAGAGCTTCGGCCAGCACTTCCTGCTCGACCTCAACATCACGCGGAAGATCGCGCGGCTGGCCGGGCCGCTGGAGGGCCAGACTGTGATCGAGGTGGGGCCGGGCCCCGGGGGCCTGACCCGGGCCCTGGTCGAGGCCGGCGCCAGGGTCATCGCGGTCGAGAAAGACGCCCGCTTCCTGCCGCTGCTCAATGAGCTGGCGGCGGTCTCGGATGGCCGCCTGACCCTGGTCGAGGCCGACGCGCTGAAGGTCGACGAGGCGGCGCTGGCCGGCGGGCCGGGCCATGTGGTCTCCAACCTGCCCTACAACGTCGGAACGCCGCTGCTGATCAAGTGGCTGACCGGGCCGTGGCGCCCCGTCTCCATGACCCTGATGTTCCAGAAGGAAGTCGCCGACCGTATCGCCGCTCCGGCCGGCGCCGGCGCCTACGGCCGGCTGAGCGTGGTCTCCCAGGCGCTGGCGCGGGCCAAGGTGGTCATGGACCTCCCCGCGAGAGCCTTCACCCCGCCGCCCAAGGTCGCCTCGGCCGTGGTGCGCCTCGACCCGCTGGACAACGCCCCGCCGGCCGAACTGGTCGCGGCGCTGGAGAAGGTGACGGCCGCCGCCTTCGGCCAGCGCCGCAAGATGCTCCGCTCGAGCCTGAAGCTGCTGGGCGGCGAGGCGTTGTGCGAGCGGGCGGGCATCGACCCGAACGTCCGGGCCGAGACGGTGCCGGTGGAAGGGTTCCTGAGACTGGCGCGGGCGTTGTAGGGCGCGGCGCGTCCTTCGAGACGCTCGCCGAAGGCTCGCCCCTCAGGATGACGACGGTGGCTGGGCGACAACAGAGTTCGTCATGCTGAGGAGCGGACCCACGGTCCGCGTCGCGAAGCACGCAAACCCCCTACCCCTCCCCCGCCTCCGGGATCGCCTCGGCCAGCAGGTCCTCGACCAGGGGTTCGATCCAGAGGTTGCGCGAGGCCTTGCGGCGTTCGGCGTGGTAGATGTGGGCCAGTTCGGCGTAGGCGCGGTCGAAGTCGTCGTTCATGACCACATAGTCGAAGGTCCGCCAGTTGGAGACCTCCTCCTTGGCCCGGGCGATGCGCTCGCGGATCACCTCTTCGCTGTCCTGCGACCGGGCGTGCAGCCGGCGGTGCATCTCGGCCAGCGACGGCGGCAGGATGTAGACCAGCACGCAGTCCTGGCGCGCCTGGCCGCAGATCTTCATGGCCCCCTGGAAGTCGATGTCGAACAGGGTGCTCTGGCCCTTGGACAGGGCCTCCATGATCGGGATCTTCGGGCTGCCGTAGCGGTTGCCGTAGACCTCGGCCCACTCGAGGAACTCGCCGCGCTCGACCATGGCGTCGAAGGTCGGCCGGTCGACGAAGTGGTAGTCGCGGCCGTCGTGCTCGCCCGGGCGCGGCTGGCGGGTGGTGGCGGAGATCGACAGGTGCAGGTCGGAATGGTCGGCGACCAGCCGGCGCGTCAGCGAGGTCTTGCCCACCCCGGACGGCGCGACGACCATCAGCATCAGGCCCCGCGTCGGCCGGGCCTCTTCACTCGACATTCTGCACCTGCTCGCGGAACTGCTCGATCACCGCTTTGAGGTCGAGACCGATGGCGGTCAAGGCCGGGGTCGCCGATTTCGAACACAGGGTGTTGGCCTCGCGCATGAACTCCTGCGTGAGAAAGTCCAGGCGGCGGCCGGCGGCGGCGTCGCTGGCGATCAGGGTGCGGGCGGCGGCGATGTGGCCGGCCAGGCGGTCCAGCTCCTCGCGCACGTCGGCGCGGGTGGCCATGGCGGCGGCCTCCTGGACGATGCGCTCCTCGCTGGCGGCCTGGCCGAGCAGCTCGCTCATGCGGCCGGCGAAGCGGTCCTTGATGATCGCCGGATGGGCGGCCGCTTCGGTCCCCGCGGCGGCGACCAGCGTCTCGACCCTGTCGATCATGCCGGTCAGCACCGGCGTGAGGGCCGCGCCCTCCTCCAGCCGCGCCGCCTTCAGCGCGTCCAGCGCGAGGGCGATGGAGGCGGCGATGGCCTGTTCCAGGGCGGCCCGCGCCTCCGGGTCCTCGGCCGCCTCGGTCACCTCGATGACACCGCGCAGGGCCAGCATGCCGTCGGCCGTGGGCCGCCTGACCCGCTTGGCCTTCACGTAAGGCGTCACGGCGGCGAGATAGCGCTCCAGCTGGTCGAGGTTGACGCTGGCGGCGCCGGCGCTCTCGGCCCGGCGGGCCTGGACGCTGACGTTGACCTGACCGCGCTGGAAGCGGGCCTGCGCGCCGTCGCGGATGGCCTTCTCGAGCGACTCGAAGCCCGGCGGGGCCTTGAAGCGGGTCTCGAGGTTGCGGCCGTTGACCGAGCGGGCCTCGATGGCCCAGGCCCAGTCGCCGAGCGCCCCCTCGGCCCGGCCGAAGCCGGTCATGCCGGACAGGGACATCTACTTGCCCGTCCGGGCGCGGTACGCGCGCCACTTCTCGACGTTGCGCTTGTGCTCCTCATAGGTGACGGCGAAGGCGTGGCCGCCCGTGCCGTCGGCGACGAAGAACAGGTAGTCGCTCGGCGGCGGGTCGAGCACCGCCGCCAGGGCCGCGCGGCCCGGGTTGGCGATCGGCGTCGGCGGCAGGCCGTCGATCAGATAGGTGTTGTACGTGTTGGCCGGGTTCTCCAGCTCGGACTTCAGGATCCGGCGGCCCAGCGGTTTGCCCTTGGTGATGAAGTAGATGATCGTCGGATCGCTCTCCAGCCGCATGCCCTTGCGCAGGCGGTTGACGAACACCGAGGCGACCTGAGGCCGCTCGCTGGCGACGCCGGTCTCCTTCTCAACGATGGAGGCGAGGATCACCGCCTCCTCCGGCGTGGTGACCGGCAGCCCCGGCTGGCGCTGGGCCCAGAGGGCGGCGAGCAGCTTGTCGCGGGCGTCCATCATCCGCTGCAGCACCGCGGCGCGGTCCTCGCCCCGCTGGAAGTCGTAGGTTTCCGGCAGCACCGTGCCCTCGGGCGGGGTGGGCGCCATGCCGGTCAGCGCCTCCTCGGCGTTGAGCATCTCGATGACCATCTCCGAGGTCGCGCCCTCGGGGATCGTCACCTGGTGGCGCACCACGCGGCCGGCGCGGATGTCGTCCAGCACGCGGGCCATCGAGGCGCCGGAGGGAAACTCGTACTCGCCGGCCTTCAGGTCGCGGGCGACGCCGGTGACCTGGGCGGCGGCCTTGAAGATCGCGCCCGAGCGGATCACCCCGGCCCGCTCCAGCGACGAGGCGATTTCGTTGAGGCCCGCGCCACGGCGCAGCACCACCGAGCTGATCTCGCCCGCCCTCGCCTCCGGCCCGGGTCCGCGATAGGTCCAGACCGCCCACAGGCCCAGCACCATGATCGCCAGACTCAGCACGGCGAAGCCGCTCATGCCCATGATGACGAGCCGGCGCATCAGCGGCAGCCCCTCCGAACGTGCGGCTTTCTTGCTCACGGAGCCTTCTTGAAGATCACGCAGGCGTTGGTGCCCCCGAAGCCGAAGCTGTTGGACATCGCGGCGGCCATCTCAACCGGCTTCGCCTTGTGCGGGACCAGATCGATCTCGGTCTCGAACTCGCAGTTGTCCAGGTTGATGGTCGGGGGAACGATCTGGTCGCGCAGGGCCAGGATGGTGAAGATCGACTCCACCGCCCCGGCGGCGCCCAGCAGGTGGCCGGTCATCGACTTGGTCGAGGACATCTTGGCGGTCTTCGCGCTGTCGCCGAGCAGGCGGGTGACCGCGCCCAGCTCCAGGCCGTCGGCCATGGTCGAGGTGCCGTGGGCGTTGACGTAGCCGATGTCCGAGGCCTCCAGCCCGGAGTCCTTCAGCGCCGCCTTCATGGCCCGGAAGCCGCCGTCGCCGTCCTCGGACGGGGCGGTGATGTGATAGGCGTCGCCCGACAGACCGTAGCCGGCCACCTCGGCGTAGATCTTCGCGCCGCGCGCCTTGGCGTGCTCGTACTCTTCCAGGATCAGGATGCCGGCGCCCTCGCCCATGACGAAGCCGCCGCGATCCTTGTCATAGGGGCGCGAGGCGGCCTCGGGGCGGTCGTTGAAGTCGGTGGCCATGGCGCGGCAGGCGACGAAGCCGGCGACGCCGATCGGACAAATCGAGGCCTCGGCCCCGCCGGCGATCATGATGTCGGCGTCGCCGTACTTGATCAGCCGGGCCGCGTCGCCGATGGCGTGGGCGCCGGTGGCGCAGGCCGTCACCACCGAGTGGTTGGGTCCCTTGAAGCCGTAGCGGATCGAGACCTGGCCCGAGGCGAGGTTGATCAGGGCCGACGGGATGAAGAAGGGGCTGATGCGGCGCGGACCCTTGTCGCGCAGCTCGATCGCCGTCTCGGCGATGGTGTTCAGCCCGCCGATGCCCGAGCCGATCATCACCCCGGCGCGGAAGGCGGTTTCCTCATCGATCTCGGTCAGGCCCGCGTCGCGGACAGCCTCGTCGGCGGCCGCCATGGCGTAGAGGATGAAGTCGTCGACCTTGCGCTGGTCCTTGGGCGCCATGGTGTCGTTCGGATCGAAGGCCCCCTCGACATCGGGACCGCCTCCGCCGCGACCGTCGACCCGCGGCACCTCGCAGGCGATCTGGCAGCCGTATTCCGCGGGATCGAAGCTCGAGATGCGTCCGGCGCCCGACTTCCCGGCCAGCAGGTTCTTCCAGGTGATGTCCACGCCCTGACCGAGCGGGGTCAAGAGGCCGAGGCCGGTAACGACGACGCGACGCATGGATCTACTCCTCCCGGGTCCGGAACAGCGGACCGCTCAAACGAAGACCGCCGCGCATACCGGTTTCCCGGTAGCGCGGCGGCTGATCGTACGGACTAGGGTCGACGGATCAACCGCCCACCTTCTCCGTGATGAACTTCACGGCGTCGCCGACCGTCTGGATGTGCTCGGCGGCGTCGTCGGGGATCTCGATATCGAATTCTTCTTCAAAGGCCATGACCAGCTCGACGTTGTCGAGCGAGTCGGCGCCCAGGTCGTCGATGAAGCTGGCCTTTTCGGTCACCTTGTCCGGATCGGCGTCCAGGTGCTCGATGACGATCTTGCGGACGCGCTCGAGAATATCGGACATACGGGTCTCTCTGTTCTTGTGGCCGCCGGGGCGGCGCGGGCTTGGTTTTTCGCCCGAGGGCGCGGCCTTCGCGGCGAGTCCGTGACGGGACTCGCGCACGCCGGTTGCGAGGCGTTTAGCACAGCCGTATCGCGGGGAAATAGCCCGTTGCGGCGCATGATCGTTGATAATCGCGTGAACCGGACGGGAAATCCGCCTCAGATCATCGCCATGCCGCCGTTCACATGCAGGGTCTGGCCGGTCACATAGGCGGCCTCGTCCGAGGCCAGATAGACCGCCGCCGCGGCGATCTCGTCGCCCGTGCCCAGCCGTCCGGCGGGGATGGAGCCCAGGATGGCCTCCTTCTGCTGGTCGGTCAGGACGTCGGTCATCGGCGAGGCGATGAAGCCCGGCGCGATGCAGTTCACGGTGATGCCGCGCGACGCCACTTCCTGCGCCAGCGACTTGGAAAAGCCGATCATCCCCGCCTTGGAGGCCGCATAGTTGGTCTGGCCCGGATTGCCGGTCACGCCGACGACAGACGTCACGCCAATGATCCGGCCAGAGCGGCGCTTCATCATCCCGCGCATGGCCGCGCGGCTAAGCCGGAAATAGCTCTCCAGGTTGATGCGGATGACATCGGCGAAGTCCTCGTCCTTCATCCGCATCAGCAATCCATCTTTCGTGATGCCGGCGTTGGCGACCAGGATGTCCAGCCCCGCGCCCGCGACCTCCTCCGCGCGCCCGACCAGGCCGTCGACCGATTCCGCGTCCGACAGATTGGCCGCCGCCGCGAACGCCCGCCCGCCGAGTTGCTTAGCCAGGTCCTGCAACACCCCTTCACGCGTCCCCGACAGCACCACGGTCGCGCCCTGAGCATGCAGCGCCCGGGCGACGGCGCCGCCGATGCCCCCGGTGGCGCCGGTCACCAGAGCGGTCTTGCCTTCGAGATTGAACATCGGGGTCTCCTGTTGCGGGGCGCCGCGCTCGCGTCGAGCGTCGACTCTGGCTGGTCAAGGCCAGGCGTTTAGAGCAGCATGGCCTGCATCGCCAGCGGCGGGCCCGCCTCATGATCAGAACCCTGTCGGTCGCCATGGCCGCGCTCACGATGCTCGCCGCCTGCGCCGCGCCGTTCAGCCGGGCGATGCGCGACCCGGGACCGCACCATGGCGAAATCTTCCGCCAGGTCGTGATCTATCCCTACGAGCATGAGGAATCCCCGGGGTTCTACCTCGCCTGCCTCCGCCCTTGCCGCGATCCGGAGTATCAGGAGTTCGGCCACGACTGGTTCGTGCCGCTCGACCGCGAGGCCTATCATGGTCTGCGCGGACTGACGCCGGTTCGGGTCAACGTCTTCCTCGATTCGGCCTGCTTCCATCCCGACTCGATCTGCGCCCACCTGTTTCCGCTCTGGCTGCGCGAGGTGGGACCCAACGGCGAGATCGCCGGTCTCGACTAGGACGCCGCGCGGGCGGCGCAAGGCGAGAGCGGTTCCATCGGA
>CAYTZY010000051.1:6927-14486 GCA_964442795.1 uncultured Caulobacter sp. | reverse complement strand
GGTCAGCAGCAGGGTGCGGATGTGGGCGCCGTCGACGTCGGCGTCGGTCATGATGACGATGCGGTGGTAGCGCATCTTGTCGATGTTGAACTCGTCCCGCCCGATGCCGGCGCCGAGCGCCATGATCAGGGTGCCGACCTGGTCGGACGACAGCATCTTGTCGAACCGCGCCCGCTCGACGTTCAGGATCTTGCCGCGCAGGGGCAGGATGGCCTGGTTGTCGCGGTTGCGCGCCTGTTTGGCCGAGCCGCCGGCGGAGTCCCCCTCGACGATGAACAGCTCGGACTTGGCCGGGTCGCGTTCGGAACAGTCGGCCAGCTTGCCGGGCAGGCTGGTGATGTCGAGCGCGCTCTTGCGGCGGGTCAGTTCGCGGGCCTTGCGGGCCGCTTCCCGGGCCGAGGCGGCCTCTGCGATCTTGCTGACGATGGCCTTGGCCTCGACCGGGTGTTCCTCGAACCAGGTCGCTAGGCCTTCCTGGACCAGGCCCTCGACGGCGGGGCGAACCTCGGAGGAGACCAGCTTGTCCTTGGTCTGGGAGCTGAACTTCGGATCGGGCACCTTGACCGACAGCACGCAGGTCAGGCCCTCGCGGGCGTCCTCGCCGGTGACCGAGATCTTCTCCTTCTTGGCCATGCCGGAGCTCTCGGCATAGTTGGTGATGACCCGGGTCAGGGCCGCGCGGAAGGCCGACAGGTGGGTGCCGCCGTCCTTCTGCGGGATGTTGTTGGTGAAGCACAGCATGTGCTCGTGGTAGCTGTCGTTCCACTCCAGCGAGAGGTCGATCTCGACCTTCTCGCGGACGCCGCGGATGACGATCGGCGCCTTGATCAGCGCCGTCTTGGCCTTGTCCAGATGGCGGACGAAGGCTTCGATGCCGCCCTCGTAGTGCAGGATTTCTTCCCAGGGCTCGGCGCCGCGGTCGTCGCGGAAGTGGATGGTCACGCCGCTGTTGAGGAAGGCCAGCTCGCGCAGCCGGTGCTCCAGCGTCTTCCGGTCGAAGTCGATGAAGGCGAAGGTGGTCACCGACGGGAAGAAGGTCACCTGGGTGCCGGTCAGAGGCTGGCCGGCGCGGCTGTCGCCCTCGCCGCGGATCGGCGCGTCGCCGGTGATGGTCAGGGACGAGACCGCGTCGCCGCGCTCGAAGCGCATCTGGTGCGCCTTGCCATTGCGGAAGATCTTCAGCTCCAGCCAGTCGCTGAGCGCGTTGACCACCGAGACGCCAACCCCGTGCAGGCCGCCGGAGACCTTGTAGCTGTTCTGGTCGAACTTACCGCCGGCGTGCAGCTGGGTCATGATGACCTCGGCGGCGCTGACGCCCTCGCCCTCGTGCATGTCCACCGGAATGCCGCGGCCGTCGTCGGTGATGGTGCAGCTGCCGTCGGCGTTGAGGATCACCTCGACCTTGGTGGCATGGCCGGCCAGCGCCTCGTCGATGGCGTTGTCGACGACTTCGTAGACCATGTGGTGCAGGCCGCTGCCGTCATCGGTGTCGCCGATGTACATGCCGGGGCGCTTGCGCACCGCGTCCAGGCCCTTGAGCACCTTGATGGAGTCGGCGTCGTATTCGCCGTTGTGCTGCGGCTCGGAAGCGTCGTCGATTTGGTCGGTCATCTATCGGTCCAGAACGGTCAGGCCGGACGGCTCCACACGGACGCCGAGGGCCCGACCCTTGAAGGGGTCGAACAGCGACTCGTCGGTTCCAGTCAGGAAGGCCTGGAGGTCGAGCGCCGCGATTTCGTCGGCCAGCGCGGCCCGGCGGAGCGGGTCCAGATGCGCGGCGACTTCGTCCAGCAACAATACAGGACTTGGCGCTGATTCTACACGAGAAAGTCTCGCTGCCTGGGCCAGGACGAGGTTCAGAATCAGGGCTTTCTGCTCGCCGGTCGAACATTCGGCGGCCGGGCGGTCCTTTTCGGCGTGAACCACGGCCAGATCGCCCCTGTGCGGACCGGTCAGCGCCCGTCCGGCGGCCCCGTCGCGGCCTCGCGCGGCGGCCAGGGCGGCGGCCAGCCGGGCCTCGAGATCGGCGACCTCGACGCCGCTGGCGGCCAGCTGCTCCCACTCGCCGGTCAGGCTGAGCACCGCCTGTGGAAACGGCCGGTCGCCCCGGTCGTCGATCTCGGACTGCAGCACCGCCAGGGTGCGGGCCCGCGCCAGGGCCATCAGGGCCCCGGACTCGGCCAGCCGCGCCTCCAGGGCCGACAGCCAGACCGGATCGGGCTCGGTGCCGCCCTCGCCGGCGTCAGTCAGAAGCCGCATGCGTTCGCGCATGGCCTTGTCATAGGCGGCGGCGTGGGCGGCGTGCTTCGGCTCGGCGGCGAACACCAGCCGGTCGAAGAAGCGGCGGCGGTCGCCGGCCGCCTCCAGGAACAGCCGGTCCTGGGCCGGGGTCAGCCAGATCGGCCGGATGTAGTCAGCAAGTCGGCCGGGGGGCGCGGTCTCGCCCTCGATCCGCACGATGCGCCGCGCCGCGCCGGGCGTCTCGACGCCTGTGCCGATGCGCACGGCGTCGTCATCGCCCCAGACCAGCGCCGACACCGCCCAGGCCCTGCCGGTCTTCTCGCCCGGCATCCGCCGCCCGACCTCGGCGATCGGCGAGCCGCGCAGGCCGCGCCCGGGTGACAGCAGGCTGATCGCCTCCAGCAGATTGGTCTTCCCCGCCCCGTTCGGCCCCCACAGGCAGACGCTCGCCCCGTCCGGCGACAGCTCCGCCCGCGCATAGGAGCGGAAGTCGGTCAGGGAGAGGGTGGTGATCACCGAACGCATAGGGGTGCGTACCACGCTCCTCTTTCATCCGTCATGGCCCGGCTTGTCCGGGGCGCCCCGGCGTGGTGCCTTGGCCGGCATCCTGCGTGCTTCGACACGCGTCCTGCGGACGCTACTCGGCACGACGTGGTGAGTAGCCTCCCGGATACATCATCCTGAGCAGGCCCGGAGGGCCGTGTCGAAGGACGCACGGCATCCCCGGTGTTCATGGGTCGTCGGAACAAGTCCGACGATGACGGAGGGGGGAAGCCCGCTACAGCGCGCCCAGCCGCGCCAGCACCTCGCGCGGGATCCCGTAGTACTCGATCAGCGGCTTGTGGTCCCGCTGCCCGGCCAGCTCGCGCTGGATGAACAGGGCCCAGACGGTGTCGGCGGCGGTCTTCAGCGCCGCCGGACGGGCCTCGTCGTCGGCCTTCGCCAGCGCCGCCAGCGCGTCTTCGACACGCTTGCCGGCCGTGCCCAGGGCGGAGGCCTTCTCGCCCTCGATCTCGGTCTGGACGGATGACAGCGCGCCCTCGCGAGCGGCGGCGGTGGTCAGGGACTGGGGCAGGCGGAAGGACATCGGCGGAAGATAGGGCGGGGCCGGGGACAGTTTAAGGCGTTCCTCGCGTGTCGGATCGCCCGCCGCTCATCCGTCCTTTGCACAAGCGACCCAAGGAGGACGACCCCATGAAAGTCACCCAGCATCTGTGGTTCGAGAAGGACATGGCCGCCGCACTGGCGCTGTACACCTCGCTGATCCCGGGCTCGAGGATCGTCAGGACCACGGCGGTCATGGGCGAGAGCCCGGCCGGGCCGGCGGGGAGCGTGGCCATCGCCGAGTTCACGCTGGGCGACCAGCGCTACATGGCCATCCAGGCCGGACCGCTGGACGCCTTCAACCACAGCTTCTCGATCATGGTCGAGGTCGATACGCAGGGCGAGCTCGACCGGCTGTGGGATGCGCTCGGCGAGGGCGGCAGCATCGAGCAATGCGGCTGGCTCAGGGACCGCTGGGGCCTCAGCTGGCAGATCGCGCCCAAATGCCTGGGCGAGCTGATGACCGACCCCGACCCGGCCGTGGTCAAGCGCGTGACCGAGCAGATGCTGAAGATGGTCAAGCTCGACCTCGCCCCGCTTGAGGCGGCGGCGAGGTCGGGGACAGGTTAAGATGTCCCTTGGGACACCTTAACCTGTCCCCAATTGCCTGACGCCTAGCCTGCGCCCATGGCGTCCCGATCAGACATCGTCATCCGGCAGGCCCGCCCCGACGACGCGGCGGCGCTCAAGGCGATCCTGCGCGACACCTTCGAGAGCACCTGGCGGCCCCAGCTGACTCCCGAGGCGGCCGCGGCCTTCCGGCGTGATGACCGCCCGGCCGCCTATGTCGGCGAGCGCGCGCTGCTGTTCGTCGTGGCGGAGGTCGACGGCGCGGTGGCCGGGTTCGTCGACTGGGACGGCGACTTCGTTAACGCCCTGCATGTGCGGTCCGACCACGCGCGGTCCGGCGTCGGCGGACGGCTGATGGATCATGCCGAGGCCGCGATGGCGGCGGCCGGACACGGTCAGTCACGCCTGGAGACCGACACCTTCAACACCCGCAGCCAGGCCTTCTACGCCAGGCGCGGCTACCGCGAGGCGGGCCGCTATCCTGACGAGGAGTGGAACAGCGGTCTGACGACGCTTCTGCTGGTGAAGGACTTGGGGTCGGGCGACCAGGTCTGTTGACCCTCCTCCACGAGGATCGACCAGGCAGCGAAGCCGCTGTACCTAGGAGGCCATGGCCTACGAAGACAGACTTTACGACGTCTACGTTATTCTCGGCAGTGCGGCGCATGTTCCGTGGACCGACGTCGTTTCGCGGAACATCCATGCCGCCCTTGTGCCGTTGGCCCACGCATCGCGCGGGAAGGCCGCCGTTCGCAGCTCGCAACTTGGTGGAGAACCGCCAAGGATGAAGGGCATCTCCTTTGGCCGCTTGGGGCTCGATGAGACCAGCCGTGCGAAATGGAGCCATACACAAGATGGTCAGCTTGCTTCGGGCATCAGCGCGATGTTCTTGACGGCCGAGGTCTGGGCGCCGTCGTGGTCTGTTTGCCAGAAGGACGGTGCGCCACCAGACCTTTTTTTCGACATGAGCAGCGAGCGCTCCGGTGTGGGCGGCGGAAATGACTTTGCGTTCGGGTCGGCGATGGTCCTCGCCGTCGCAAGCGAACTGGAACTTGGGTCACAGACCAGGGAGTCGGCCTTGCACATCGCGGACGCGACGAAAGCGGTGCTTGTGCGTCGCCAGAAGAGACCTTGGGGTGTTTCAACCGGCAATGGCGGTTTCACCAACGCCATACAGGACCTGAGCTTGACCGGCCTGTTCGTGCCTGGGCCGCGCCATGAAAAGCCCGTTGGCGAGGGTCTGCTGCTGGGAGAATGGCGGCTACCGTAGAGCCCCCAGGCGACTTCAGCGTCCCCGGAACTGCCGCATGAGCGCCTCTTCCGTATAGGCCCGACGCTCGTCGTTGCTGACTGCGCTATAAGGCCCGAGCTCCATCAGACGATGGAAGGTGGTCATGGCTTCGAACGGAGAGTGCGCTTCGAACGTCGTCACCAGCCGCGCCTCGATGTCGAGCTGCGAGCGGAGATCGTCGCCGTCGGGGCCGGCCAGCATGCAGACCGGCAGCCAGCGTCCGTCGTCGTCCGTCGATTCCCAGATTTCGTGGAGCAGCGCCGTCAGCGGGTTTACACCCGCAGCGGCATCAGCACGTACTTCACGCCCGCATCCGTCGGATCCAGCACCAGCGTCGGGGACGCCGGGTCGGCGAAGCGGAACTCGGCGATCTCGCCGCCGATCTGGCCGGTGACGTCGAGCAGGTAGCGGGCGTTGAAGCCGATCTCGAAGCTGTCGCCGTCGTAGTCGATCTCCAGCTCCTCGACGCCCTGGCCGGCTTCCATGTTGCGGACGGTCAGGGTCATGCGGCCGGGCTCGACGGCCATCTTCACCGACCGGCTCTTCTCGGCCGAGATGGTGGCGACGCGGTCGACGGCCTGGGCGAACAGGGTGTTGTCGACCAGCATGACCTTGGCGTTGTCGCGCGGGATGACCCGCATGTAGTCCGGGAAGCTGCCGTCGATGACCTTGGAGGTCAGGGCGGCGGCCTGGCCGAACTCGAAGCGCACCTTCTGGGCGCTGACCTGGAAGTCGACCGTCTCGCCGGCGTCGTCGAGCAGGCGGCGGACCTCGTTGATGGTCTTGCGCGGGATGATCACGCCGGGCTGGCCGGCGGCGCCCTCGGGAGCCGGCATCTCGGCCAGCGCCAGCCGGTGGCCGTCGGTGGCCACGCAGCGCAGCATCGGCGTGCCGTTTTCGACCACCGTGTGCACATAGAGGCCGTTCAGATAGTAGCGCGTCTCCTCGGTGGAGATGGCGAAGCGGGTCTTGTCGATCAGCCGGGCCAGGTCGTTGGCGTCGACCGGAATGCGGGTCGACAGGCCGTCGGAGCTCATCACCGGGAAGTCGCCGGCCGGCAGCACCGGCAGGTTGAACTTGCTGCGGCCGGCCTGGACCTGCAGGCGGGGGTCGTCGCCGGTGAAGGACAGCGACACGTCGGCGCCCTCCGGCAGCTTGCGGACGATTTCGTACAGCGTATGGGCCGGGGCGGTGATCTGGCCGGGCACGTCGACCTGGGCCACGCCCTGGTCGATGATCTCCATGTCCAGGTCGGTCGCCGAGAAGCCCACCTGCTCGCGCTCCGCCGTCAACAGGACGTTGGAGAGGATCGGAATGGTGTTGCGCCGCTCGACGACGCTCTGCACATGCCCGAGGGCCTTCAGCAGCGCCGTCCGCTCGATGGTAAGCTTCATGTCTCGTCCGAAGTCAGGAAGTGCGGGCGAATCGTCGAGGCCCCCGCCGGTTCGCCTTCAAGGGGACTTGCGACATTAGCGTAATCAGCGGCTTGCGGAAGGGGGCAGGGACGCTTGCGCACACCCTCCTGCTCCCAATTCCGTCATCGTCGGGCTCGTCCCGACGACCCATGAACACGACCGACGGCAAGAAGGGCGAGGATCGCGCCGCGTCCTTCCTGTCAAACTCACCACGCATGGGTCCTCGCGACGAACGCGAGGATGACGGTGGAGGGTATCAGGCCTTCGTGTCCACCGACCCGCCGCTGGCGTCGCCCTCGGCGGCGTAGGGGTTGGAGGCCGGCGCGTCGGCGGCGGGCTGGGCGGCCGGGCCCTTGGCGGCGACCACGACCATGGCCGGGCGGACGATGCGGCCCTGCAGCTCGTAGCCGGCCTGGAGGGTCTTGATCACCGCGCCGGGGGGTACGCCGTCGCCGGCCGGCTGTTCCATCATCGCCTGGTGCTGGTGCGGGTCGAACTTGCCGCCCTTCTCCGGGGCCAGCTTCTTGAGGCCGTTACGCTCGAAGGCGCTCATCAGCTCCTTGAAGGTCATGTCGACGCCGACGACGAAGTTCTTGACCATCTGGTCGTCGCTGTCGCGCGGCGCGTGGGTGGTGGCGGCGGTCAGGTGGTCGGCGACCGCGAACAGGTCGCGGGCGAACTTCTGGATGGCGTAGGCGCGGGCGTCGTTCTGCTCGCGCTCGGCCCGGCGGCGGGTGTTGTCGGCCTCGGCGGCGTAGCGCAGCACCTGTTCCTTCAGCGCGGCGTTCTCGACCTTCAGCGCCTCGATGTCGGCATCGAGCGCCGCCTCGATGGTCTCGAGGTCCTCGTCATGGCCGTTGGCCGGGGTCTCCTGGTCACTCATCTCTTCATCCGTCCAGCATTCGGCCGAGCACCCGCGCGGTGTAGTCCACCAGCGG
>CAYTZY010000051.1:0-6917 GCA_964442795.1 uncultured Caulobacter sp. | reverse complement strand
CTCGGCGTTCAGTTCAGCTTCGTCGAAATCGTTTTCAGGCGTCTCGGTCACGTCAGTCCTGTCCGTCCAGCATCCGCCCCAGCACTCTCGCGGTGTAATCCACCAACGGAATGACGCGGGCGTAGTTCAATCGGGCCGGTCCGATCACGCCGATCGCCCCGACCACCTTCTGTCGGCCCGACATATAGGGCGCCGCGATCACGGCGGAACCCGAAAGCGAGAAAAGTCGTGTTTCCGCGCCGATGAAGATCCGCACGCCCTGGGCGTCGCGGACGTCGTCGAGCAAACCGATCAGCTGCTCCTTCTGTTCCAGGTCGTCGAACAGGCGGCGGACCTTCTCGAGGTCCTCCAGCGCGCTGGCGTCGCCCAGCAGGTTGGCGCGGCCGCGCACGATCAGCGAGCGGTCGGCGTCCTCGCCCCCGCCCCAGGCGGCCAGGCCGTCCTCGACCAGCCGGGCGGCGGTCTCGTTCAGCTCCCGGCGGGCGCGGTCCAGCTCGGCCCGCATCTCGCTGCGGGTCTCGGTCAGGGTGCGGCCCTTGAGCCGGGCGCCGAGGAAGCTGGACGCCTCAAGCAGCGCCGAGGGCGTCAGGCCGGGCGCCAGCCGCATCAGCCGGTTCTCGACCTGGCCGTCGTCGAAGACCATGACCGCCAGCGCCTGGTCAGGCCCCAGCGCCACGAACTCGACATGCTTGACCCCGGCCTCGCGCACCGGGCTGACGACGATGCCCGCGCCGCCGGCCAGGCCCGACAGGATGCCGCTGGCCTCGTTCAGGGCGTCCTCGAAGGACCGGCCGCGCACCGACAGCCGGGCGTCGATCTCGCGCTTCTCCGCCTCGCCGACATCGCCGACCTCCAGCAGGCCGTCGACGAACAGCCGAAGCCCCGCATGGGTCGGCAGCCGTCCGGCGCTGGTGTGGGGCGAATCGAGCAGGCCCAGCTGCGCCAGGTCCTGCAGGGTGTTGCGGATCGAGGCCGGCGACAGCTGGATGCCGCCGCGCGACAGGGTGCGCGAGCCGATCGGCTCGCCGGTCTCCAGATAAGCCTCCACCACGCGCCGGAAGATGTCGCGGGCGCGCTCATCCAGATCGGTCAGGGTCGGTGTCGGCGAAAGGCCGCCGGTGAGGATCGAGGACATGATGTTCACTTCAAGGGCCGTGGACGACCCTTCCCCCGATAGGATAGGCAGCGGCTGCCCGCGCGCAAGCCGCGCAACGCTTTGAAGAGACCGATGATGCGACCGTCAGAACGCGCCCACGACCAGATGCGGGTCGTGACCCTCGAAACCGGGGTCAACCGCTACGCCGAGGGCTCGTGCCTGATCTCGTTCGGGCATACCAAGGTGCTGGTCACCGCCAGCGTCGACGAGGGCGTCCCCGGCTGGATGCGCGGCAAGGGCGCCGGCTGGGTCACGGCCGAGTACGGCATGCTGCCCCGCGCCACCCACACCCGCGGCCGTCGCGAGGCCGCCCAGGGCAGGCAGTCGGGCCGCACCCAGGAAATCCAGCGCCTGATCGGCCGCTCCCTGCGCGCCGTGGTCGACATGAAGGCGCTGGGCGAGCGCCAGATCCAGATCGACTGCGACGTGGTCCAGGCCGACGGCGGCACCCGCACCGCCTCGATCACCGGCGCCTGGGTGGCTCTGCGGCTGGCGACGAAATACCTGCTCGACGAAGGCGTCATCAAGACCGACCCGATCCTGGACCAGGTGGCGGCGGTCAGCTGCGGCGTGTTCAACAACCTGCCGGTGCTGGACCTCGACTACGAGGAGGACTCCTCGGCCGAGGCCGACTCCAACTTCGTGCTGACCGGAAACGGCGACATCGTCGAGATCCAGGCCACCGGCGAAAAGCGCGGCTTCACCCGCGCCGAGTTCGAGGCCCTCTACGGCCTGGCCGAAAAGGGCATCGGCGAGCTGTTCGCGCTGCAACGGGCGGCGGTGGGCTCCTGATCTGTCTCCCTCCCCCTTGTGGGGAGGGTGGATCGGCGAGGCGAAGCCGAGACGAGACGGGTGGGGCCAGTAGCGAACAACTGTCAGCGCTGGATGCGGCCATCACTTGCCCCACCCTGGCCTGCTACGCCGGCCTGTCCCTCCCCATGAAGGGGAGGGAGGGCGCTTACGCTCCCCCGTACGCCCCTTCGTCCTCCTCGTCCTCCTCCACGCCCGAGCCGCCGCCCGGTTCGAAGATGACGATGTCGCCGGGCTGGCAGGACAATTCCCGGCAGAGGGCGTCCAGGGTGGAGAAGCGGATCGCCCGGGCCTTGCCGGTCTTGAGGATCGACAGGTTGGCGATGGTGACGCCGACGCGGTCGGCCAGCTCGGTCAGCGACATGCGCCGCTCCAGCAGGATCCGGTCGAGGGTGACTTTAATGGCCATGCCGCACGCTCCCCGACGCTAGATCGTCAGCTCGGCTTCGCGACGAAGGCGGGCGCCCTCGCGGAAGACTTCCGCCAGCACGAAGACCACCAGCACCGAGAACCAGACGGTGATGTTGAAGCCGTCGATCTCCCAGGAGAGCGCCGGGGCGATGGCCAGCAGCAGGGCGCCCAGCGCGTAGCGGGCCAGCTCCATGCCGGCGAGCACGAAGCCGATCAGGCGCAGCCGCGGAATGTTCTCGGGCTCGAACGGGTCGCCCGCCGTCAGGGTGGCGAACACCTTGCGCAGCCGGCTGAGGATGGTGAGCAAAGCGCCCAGGTAGAGCGTGCCGTAGACCGCGAAGGTGACGCCCAGCGCCGCCAGCTTGCCCGGCGTCACGTCGCCCTCGATCTTCAGGCGGTCGCCGATCTGGCCGAACAGGTCCGGCACGAAGCTGATCGCCAACAGGCCGGCCACAAGTCCGATGGCCAGGAGGCCCAGGATGGCGGCCGTGCCAAAGTAGACAACGTCCAGGACGGTCTTCAGGAAGCTCGACACCGAGCCAGGTCCCAAGGCGCGCATGGCGCAACTCCCCCATTTCCGGCCCCGTGCGCCGGATCAACTCCGTCTACCCGGCGCGAACGACAGATACGGGCGGCGGCAGGCCGCTCGCCCGTGGCTGTTGTTTCCGGGCGCCCTCCCCGGCGCCGGCTTCACCGGAACGAACCGTCGTCGGTTCGCTCGGGAGAAGCCGGCCTCCGGGCGGGCGGCGAGAATGCCCTGACCGGGACCCTCATGAAAGAGAGTCCGATCAGATCGAGCTGGTCACGAACAGCACCGCCGAGATCGGCAGAGCGGCCAGAAGAGCAGCGCTGACCAGGGTCATCGCGATGGTGTCGACCAGGTTGGTCATCTTTTGCGCGGACATGGTGTCCCTCCGTTGTGCGGTGCAACACGAATGAGGACCGTTCCTCACCCGGTGGGCAGCCCCTTGCGGCCCGTCCACGTCATCTATGTACGCAATCATCGTTCTTCAATCAAAGGAATTATCGTTTATCGATATTAAACTTGCGTAACATCATTACATCAGCGTAATGCAGTGCAGCATAAATCCCCGGCCTTGCGCGGGCCGGCGTTCGGGGCGAGGAAGACGGGGAGAGGATCCCGCCATGCCGCTGCTGCTCGCCCCCGGAACCACCCTGGTCGCCGCCACCCACAATCCGGGCAAGGCGAAGGAACTGGTCGCCTTGCTGGACGGCCGGTTCGAGATCCTGGCGGCCGGGTCGCTGAACCTTCCCGAACCCGACGAGACCGAGAGCACCTTCGTCGGCAACGCGCTGCTCAAGGCCCGCCACGCCGCCGACCTGTCGGGCAGGATCGCCATCGCCGACGACAGCGGCCTGTCGGTCACGGCGCTGGACGGCGCGCCCGGCATCTTCTCCGCCCGCTGGGCCGGCCCGTCGAAGGACTTTTCCGAAGCGATGGCCAAGGTCGAGGAACGACTCCTGGAGACCGGCTCGGACGACCGGTCCGCCTGGTTCACCAGCGCCCTGGCCGTCGCCTGGCCGGACGGGCCGTCGGTGGTGGTCGAGGGCGTCGTGCGCGGCGAGCTGGTCTTCCCCGGCCGCGGGACGCAGGGCTTCGGCTATGATCCGATCTTCGTGCCGACCGGCTACAGCCAGACCTTCGGCGAGATGGACCCGGCCGCCAAGGACGCCATCAGCCACCGCGCCATGGCGTTCGCCAAACTCAAGGCCGCGCTGTTTTGACCGACCTCGCCCCGCTGGGGGTTTACGTCCACTGGCCCTACTGCGCCCGGATCTGTCCCTACTGCGACTTCAACGTTGTCCGTGATCGGGGTCAGGTCGAGCAGTCGGCGCTGGCGCGGGCCATCGTCGAGGACCTGACCGCCCAGCGCGCGCTGACCGGCGAGCGGCGGCTGGTCTCGGTCTTCCTCGGGGGCGGCACGCCTTCGCTGATGGACCCGGCCTGGGCGGCGCGGATCGTCGAGACCGCGAAGGCCCTGTGGACGCCGGACGGCGAGGTCGAGGTGTCGCTGGAGGCCAACCCCACCGACGCCGAGGCCGGCCGGTTCGCCGCCTTCCGCGACGCCGGAGTGAGCCGCCTGTCGCTGGGCCTGCAGTCCTTCGACGACGCGGCGCTGAGGTTTCTCGGCCGCAACCATGACGCCGCCGAGGCCCGCCGCGCGGCGGAGCTGGCCGCGACGACCTTTCCACGTCTGTCGGTCGACCTGATCTACGCCCTGCCGGAGCAGGCGCCGGACGCCTGGCGCGCGCAGCTGGAACAGGCGATCGCGCTGGGGGCGGAGCACGTCTCGCCCTACCAGCTGACCATCGAGGCCGGCACGGCCTTCGACCGCGCGGTCCGTCGCGGCGTCTTCCGGCCGGCCGACGACCTCACGGGAGAGGCGCTCTACGACGAGACACAGCGCGTGCTCGAGGCGGCGGGCTTCGAGGCCTACGAGGTTTCCAACCATGCGAAGGGCGAGGCCGCGCGCTCGCGGCACAATCTCGTCTACTGGCGGGGCCAGGACTACGTCGGCGCCGGCCCCGGGGCGCATGGCCGGCTCACGCTGGACGGGGTGCGGACGGCGACGACCGCGAGGACGGGCGTGGCCGACTACATCCGCGCGGTCGGCGAGACGGGCGTGGGGTTCCACGCCGAAAGCCTAACGCCGGTCGAGGCCGCCGAGGAGCGCATCCTCATGGGCCTGCGCACCTTCGAGGGCGTGGCTTGGCGGGAGCTGGAGCCGCTGGGGCTGGGTCCGGAGAGCCCGGTCGTTCGCGATCTGGCGGGGCAGGGCCTGCTGGCGAATGACGCCGATCGTCTGCGCGCGACGCCCGCCGGGCGGTTCGTGCTCGATGGCGTCACGCGGACGCTGATCGTCCGCTGACGGGGACACGCACCGAAGACGGTACATGTCCCCGGCCGAAGCCTACTTCATCGTCGGGATGACGAAGCTTGAGTCCCCGACCTCGCCCTCGGGCCAGCGGGCGGTGATGGTCTTGACCTTGGTCCAGAACTTCACCCCCTCCATGCCATGCTGGTTGGTGTCGCCGAAGGCGCTGCGCTTCCAGCCGCCGAACGTGTGATAGGCGACCGGCACCGGGATCGGCACATTGATGCCGACCATGCCGACCTGCACTCGGCTGGCGAACTCGCGGGCCACGCGGCCGTTGCGGGTGAAGATGGCGACGCCGTTGCCGTACTGGTGCTTGCTGGGCAGCTCGACCGCCTCCTCGAAGCTGTCGGCGCGGACCATCTGCAGCACCGGGCCGAAGATCTCCTCGTGATAGGTCTTCATGCCGGGCTTCACGCCGTCGAAGAAGCTCGGGCCGATGAAGAAGCCCTTCTCGTAGCCCTGCAGGCTGAAGTCGCGGCCGTCGACGACCAGCTCGGCGCCCTCGTCCTTCCCGATCTGGATGTAGTCGGCGATCTTCTGGCGATGGGCGGCGGAGACCACCGGGCCGTACTGGGCGTCGGCGTCGTTGGAGAGACCAACCTTCAGGGTGTCGATCTCGGCGATCATCCGCTCGCGCAGCTCGTCGGCCACCTTCTTGCCGACGGGGACGACGACGGGCAGCGCCATGCAGCGCTCGCCGGCCGAGCCGAAGGCCGCGCCCGACAGGTCCTTGACCACCTGGTCGAGGTCGGCGTCGGGCATGACGATGCCGTGGTTCTTGGCCCCGCCCATCGCCTGCACCCGCTTGTTGTGCAGCGTGCCCTGCGAATAGACGTAGTGGGCGATGTCGCTGCTGCCGACGAAGCTGACGGCCTTGATGTCGGGGTGCTGCAGGATGGCGTCGACGGCGGCCTTGTCGCCATGGACGACGTTCAGCACCCCCTCCGGCGCCCCCGCTTCCATCATCAGTTCGGCGAGCCGGACCGGGACCGTCGGGTCCTTCTCTGAGGGCTTGAGGATGAAGGTGTTGCCCACCGCGATGGCGACGCCGAACATCCACATCGGGATCATGGCCGGGAAGTTGAACGGGGTGATGCCGGCCACCACGCCCAGCGGCTGGCGCATCGAATAGACGTCGATGCCCGGGCCGGCGCCCTCGGTGTACTCGCCCTTCAGCGCATGCGGGATGCCGCAGGCGAACTCGATGACCTCCAGGCCGCGCTGGATGTCGCCCTTGCTGTCGGCGATGACCTTGCCGTGCTCGGCCGACAGCATCTCGGCCAGATCCTGCATGTTGGCCTCGACCAGGCGCTTGAACTCGAACATCACCCGCGCCCGGCGCTGGGGATTGGTCGCCGACCAGGCCGGGAAGGCCTTCAGCGCCGCCTGGACCGCGAGGTCCAGTTCGCCGACCGTCGCCAGCTGGACACGCGCCTGGATCTCGCCGGTGTTGGGGTTGAAGACCTCGCCGAAGCGGCCCGAGGCGCCCTCGAAGGACGAACCGTTCACGAAATGGCGGATGTCCCGCATGGCGATCTCCCGGAGGCGTGTTGAGGCCGGCGTTCTATGCCTTTGTGATCCGTCCGACTAGGACGAATCGACATTCAGCGCATCCAGAGCATGGAGGCGGCGATGTGGAC
>CAYTZY010000050.1:0-15306 GCA_964442795.1 uncultured Caulobacter sp. | reverse complement strand
GGCGGTCGGTGACTGGCCGCTGCGTTCGGCTCTATCCCCCGTCTTCCCGGCGGAGGACGGGATCCACGACACGTCTCCAGCCCTTGCCCCGTATGGACCCCGGCCCGCGCCGGGGAGACGGAAATGGGGGGATATCTCAAATCTATCCCCCTCCGATCCCGCGCCCGTATGCTTCTCCCTGTCCCGGTCGCACGGGGAGGGCGCTTGCGCAGGTGCTCTTGCGGCGATCAGGATGAGGCTTGAGCGGGGCCAGGGTCGAGGGGGTTACTCGGCCGGTCCGGGGCTGGCGTCCAGTACCGCGCCAACCCGCCCGCCAGGGGCAGAACGGCTAAGCCTGACAAGGGCTGCCTACCGTCGCTCCTGTCCAGACGAGCTTCGCGGAGCGTTTCCTGGCCGGCTCACGCTGGCAAAGCCTGCCCCAACAGACACCCGGGCCAGCCGGGGCGCTCCGCACCACCTCCCCAACTCGCCCCTTCCCGGCAGAGATCGCGAACCCGTGTCCGGCGTGTCGCGACAAGGAGACGCCATGACCCGACCCCGCCTGAGCCGCGCCGCGCGCTGCGAGCTGGCCAAGCGCCGGCGCGCCGACCACGAAGCGCGCACCATGGCCTTCATCGAGAGCCGCCTTGCCGCGATAACGCTGGTGACACAGCAGGCGCTGATGCTGAAGATCGCGAAGGCAAAGGGCAGGTTGCCGGACGCCCGTTTCGAAGCGGCGATCGAGCGACTTGAGGCTCGGCTGGACGCCCTGGGCTGGGAAGCGCCCGCGCCCTACGACCCCCCGGCCATGAAGTCGTAGACGTCGGCGGGGCCGGTGACGGCGATGCTGATGCGGTCGTCGTTGATCTGGATTTCGCCGCGGGCCACCGGGTGGTTGTTCGCCAGGATCCAGACCTCATCGTTGATCTTGGCGTCGAGCGGAATCACCGCGCCCCGGCCCATGCGCAGCAGCTGCTGCATCGGCAGGGTCGAGCGGCCCAGAAGCACCGCGATATCGACGTTGACGGCTTTGACCTGACTCACGAAAACGCAGCCCCTCTCGCGCAACTCGCGCCGACACGCCACATTGCGGGCAGCATGCTTGATCAGCCGTTAAATCCCGCAGGCCCGGCCGCGCTATTCGGTCGCGACGACGGACTTTCCGTCGGCTGGGCGGTGTCGACGGCGCCGGTGGACTACCCGCAGGCGGTGGCGGCCATGGAGGCGCGGGCGGCGGCCATCGCCGAGGGGACGGCGGGCGAGCTGGTCTGGCTGCTCGAGCATCCGCCGCTCTACACCGCCGGGGTGTCGGCGAAGGCAGGCGACCTGCTGCAGCCGGACCGATTCCCGGTGTTCGAGAGCGGTCGCGGCGGGCAGTACACCTATCACGGGCCCGGCCAACGGGTGGCCTATGTGATGCTCGACCTGACCGCGCGGGGCAGGGACGTGCGGGCCTTCGTCGGCGCCCTGGAGGCCTGGGTGATCGACGCCCTGGCCGCTTTCAACGTCGAGGGCGGCCTGCGCGAGGGGCGGGTGGGCGTCTGGGTCGAGCGCAAGGGCCCCGGCTGGTCGCGCGACGACAAGATCGCCGCCATCGGCGTCAAGCTGCGCCGCTGGATCAGCTTCCACGGCATCAGCCTCAACGTCGAGCCGGACCTGTCGCACTTCGACGGCATCGTGCCCTGCGGCCAGACGCAGCATGGCGTCACCAGCCTGGTGGACCTGGGCCTCCCGGTCACCCTGGACGAGGCCGACGCGGCGCTGAAGGCGGCGTTCACGCGGGTGTTCGGGGCTGTGGTCGAGGAAGGGCCGCCGGTGGGGACAGGTTAAGATGTCCCTTGGGACACCGTAACCGGTCCCCGAGCCGTCACCCCGTCTGGCAGGCCTTCCAGACCTTGTAGTCGGCGCGTTCGGTGGAGCGCCTCAGGTTCGGGATCCCGTAGAGGAATTCCGACCGGGGCTCGTCGGCCGCCTCGTTGATCCAGATCTCGCCCGACCCCTTGGTCCACAGGAACTCGATGTCGCGGGTCGAGGACGAGCTGGGGCTGACCGTGCCGCAGACGTCGCCGGCGGCGGTGGTCTTGAGCTTGCGGAAACGGGCGTTCTTGGCGCTCTTGATCGTGGCGGTCACGGCGTCGACGCCGGCCTGGGCCTCGGGCGACAGGGGATCGGCGGCGAACGCGGGCGTGGCGACGGCGGCGGCGAGGGCCGCGGCGAGCAGGATACGCATGATGAGGGGAACTCCTAGGCCTGGACAGTGCGGACGGGGTTGGGGCCGAAGCGGTTGGCGCCCTGCTCGCCGGGCATGACGCCCAGCTCGATGATCGCCCAGAGAACCACCACCGCCGCGAGGTAGTCGATCAGGCCGTCCGGCCGCGGCCAGGCCAGGGCCAGGGCGAGCAGGACGACGCCGGCCAGCCAGCCGGACCGGCCCCGGTCGTGCAGGCGCCGCGACAGCACGCAGCAGCCCGAGAACAGGAGCCCCGGATAGACGAACCAGCCGGTCAGGAAGTGGGTCGTCGGGCCGACGGCCGCCTCATAGAGCGCCGCGATGGTGATCAGCACGGCGGCGGCGATCAGGAAGGGCCCGCGCGCGCCGCGGCCCGTGGAGGAGAAGAACAGCTCCATCCAGTCGATCTGGCCGCTCATGCGAGGTTCCGCTCCGGGTCCGCTGTGACTGCACCCTTTCTAGTGTGCTTCCGGCGCGAGGGGAACGGCTTCAGGCGAAGGACAGGTTCGGCGCGGGCTCGCGCGGCGCGAACGTGGGCCGGCGGCGGCCGTGGCGGTTGCGGCCCGCCTCGCCCTCGCCGGTGATCAGGCTGAGCACCAGCCACAGCTGGCCCAGGATCGGCGGCATGGCGAACAACAGCATCCAGCCCGACAGGCCCCGGTCGTGGCAGCGGCGCACGGCGGCCGCCAGGCTGATCCAGGCCAGGTTGAGGTAGACCACCGCGCCGGCGATCACCGCCGCCGCCTGTTCGGTCAGGGTGACGTCCGTGCGGCTCTCGTCGCCGGCCCCGGTCAGCACGATCATCAGGAAGGTGAAGGCGTAGGTGGCCGTGAACACGCCGATCTGCGTCAGGGCGAAGCTCATCCGCCCGGCGCGGCCGCTAAAGCTGTAGAGGGTGGAGGCATCCATGGCGAAGTCCCCGCGTGGTTCGGGGGCTTAACGCGGGGAAGCGGGCGATGGTTCACGGGCATGGGTCCGTTTCCCCGGCGAAGGCCGGGGTCCATGCCAGCCGCCGCTGAGGCGGATCAAGCTGAAGGTTCGCGTCGCGTGTCATGGATCCCGGCCTTCGCCGGGAAGTCGGAAAGGGAAAGGCCGCGCGCGCTGAACGGCGCCGCACTGGCCGAACCCGACCAGAGACCGCAGTCCGTCAGGCGGCGACAGCGCCGAACCGCTTTGCCTCCGGTCCGTAGGCGTTGGGTCCTTCGGTTCCGGGCGTGACGCCGTTCCAGTAGAACAGCACGATCAGCATCAGCAGCGGCAGATCGTCGATGTCCGGCAACCAGGCCACCGGCATCACCGGGGCGGGCCACGGCGTCAGCATGAAGCCGAGCCAGATGATCGCCGACACCATGGCCAGCAGAACCTCAAGCAGACCCGACTTCCCGCGGTCATGCGCCCGCCGGATGTTGACCGAGATGTAGGGCCATAGAGTCAGCAAGCAGACACCTGCCCGACAGAACCACGACGTCCACATCAAGCGCTCGTCGCCCGACGAGGCGACCTGCGCCGGAAGCAACTGAACGACAAGCGCGGCAACGAGGGCCGTGCCCAGTAGATTGACGGCCAGCGTAGCGACGGTCACAGCCCACCATTCGCCCGGACCGGCGCGCCCCTCGAAGGAAAACAGGTGTCGAAGCATCCGCGAAAGGCCCCTGCGCGATCAGCTCGCGCAGGCTACAACCTCTAGCCGAACTCGACCAGCACCTCGTCGGCCGCGACGCTGTCGCCGCCCTTGGCGGAGACCACCTTCACCACGCCCTCGCGTTCGGCGCGGATGATGTTCTGCATCTTCATCGCCTCGATGACGCAGACCACCTCGCCCTCGCGGACGGTCTGGCCGACCTCGACGTCCATGCTGACCACCAGGCCCGGCATGGGCGAGATGATCATCTTGCTGGTGTCGGCGGGCGCCTTCTCCGGCAGCTTGCCGTGCAGCTCGGCCGATCGGGGCGACAGGACCAGCACCTTCTGTTTGGCCGCGCGGTGGCGGATCACGAAGCCCTCGGCGGCGGGGGCGACGTTGACCGTGAAGGCCTTGCCGTCCAGCCGGCCGCGGAACTGCGCCTGGCCCGGACGCCAGACGACGTCGGTCAGGGTCATCACCCGGCCGTCCTCGGCCAGGGTCAGGGTCAGGCCGCCGCCGGTGTCGGCGACGACGACGGCGCGGCTGACGTGGCCGACGAAGACTCGCCAGTCATCGCGGGCCGGCGAGCCGGCGCGGGCGGACAGGACGCGGTGCATGGCCACGCCGGCGGCGGTCAGGACGTCGATCTGGAAGGCGGTCGGCGTCGTGCCGTCGAAGCCGTCGGGGAACTCGTCGACGATGTAGCTGGTGGCCAGCTTGCCGGACCGGAACCGCTCCTGGTCCATCACGGCGGCCAGGAACGGGATGTTCTGGCCCAGCCCCTCGATGTGGAAGTCCTCCAGCGCCCGGGCCATGCCGTCGACGGCGGCCAGGCGGGTCGGCGCCCAGGTGCAGAGCTTGGAGATCATCGGGTCGTAGTACATCGAGATCTCGTCGCCCTCGCGGACGCCGGCGTCGTTGCGGACCGTGTAGCCCTCATGCTCGCCCTCGACCGGCGGATCGTAGCGGACCAGGCGCCCGATCGACGGCAGGAACTTGCGGTAGGGGTCCTCGGCGTAGATGCGGCTCTCGATGGCCCAGCCGTTGATCTTCAGGTCGTCCTGCTTGAACGCCATCGTCTCGCCGGCGGCGGAGCGCAGCATCTGCTCGACCAGGTCCAGGCCGGTGATCAGCTCGGTGACCGGGTGCTCGACCTGCAGGCGGGTGTTCATTTCCAGGAAGTAGAAGCTCTTGTCCTGGCCGGCGACGAACTCGACCGTGCCGGCGCTGTCGTAGCCCACGGCCTTGGCCAGGGCGACGGCCTGGGCGCCCATGGCGGCGCGGGTCGCCTCGTCGAGCAGCGGGGAGGGCGCCTCCTCGATGACCTTCTGGTTGCGGCGCTGGATCGAGCATTCACGCTCGAACAGGTGGACGACGTTGCCGTGCTTGTCGCCCAGCACCTGGATTTCGATGTGGCGCGGGCTGGTGATGAACTTCTCGATGAAGATGCGGTCGTCGCCGAAGCTTGACTTGGCTTCGGACCGCACGGCCGGGAAGCCTTCCTCGACGTCGCGGCGACTGTAAGCGACGCGGATGCCCTTGCCGCCGCCGCCGGCCGAGGCCTTGATCATCACCGGATAGCCGATCTCCTCGGAGATCTTCACGGCGTGGGCGGTGTCGTCGATCTCGCCGATGTGGCCGGGCACGCAGCTGACGCCGGCCTTCTCGGCGAACTTCTTGGATTCGATCTTGTCGCCCATGGCGCTGATCGCGCCGGGGTTGGGACCGATGAAGACGATGCCCTCGTCGGCGCACCGCTGCGCGAAGCTGGCGTTCTCCGACAGGAAGCCGAAGCCCGGGTGCACGGCCTGGGCGCCCGTCTGCTTGCAGGCGGCGATGATCTTGTCCTGGACCAGATACGACTCGCTGGCCGGGGCCGGGCCGATGAACACGACCTCGTCGGCCATCTCGACCGCCAGGCTGTCGGCGTCGGCTTCGGAGTAGACGACGACCGTCTTGATCCCCATCCGGCGGCAGGTCTTGATGACCCGGACCGCGATTTCACCCCGGTTGGCGATCAGAATCTTCGAGAACATAGGCCTGCGGTCGTCCCTTGCGCACGATTGTTGCGTTGCGGGTTAGACCGCATGGGCGGGCTTGGCAACGCCTGACAGGACCGGACGTAGCGTCACCACGGCACCGGCTCGTCGGCCCAGTCGAAGACGCGGCCGCTGTCGTCCGGCCCCCGCCGGTCGATGACCTGCAGCAACCGCCCGGCGCTGAAGGCCGGGGTGAACAGCCGCTCGTCCGGCACGCCGGTCTGGAAGGGCGCGCTGAGGCCGGTGTCGACCGTCCCGGGGTGCAGGGCCAGGCAGACGGCGTCGGGGCGCGTGCGGGCCAGCTCGATGGCGACGTTGCGCAGCAGCATGTTCAGCGCCGCCTTCGACGCCCGGTAGCCGTGCCAGCCGCCCAAGCGGTTGTCGCCCAGGCTGCCGACCCGGGCCGACAGGGCCGCGAAGGTCGCCTTGCCGGCGCGTGGAAACAGCGGCGTGAAGTGCTTGGCGACCAGGGCCGGCCCGACGGCGTTGATCGCGTAGCTCTTCAGAAGGGCGGCCGGCTCGATCGCGCGCAGGGCCTTCTCCGGCGTCACCCCCTGGCCGTGCAGCAGCCCCGTGGCGACAATCACCAGCCGGGGCGGCTCGGCAAGGCGCGCGGCCGCGGCGGCTATGGAGGCTTCATCCTCGAGGTCCAGATCGCGGCGGTTCAGGCCGTGGACCGTCGTGAACCGTCCGCTGGCCGTCAGCGCCTGCGCCAGCGCGCCGCCGATGCCCCCGGCCGCGCCGACGACCACGGCGCAGCCATCGGCGGGGAAGCTTGCAAGGGGGCAGGGGGTGTCCATCCGCCGCCAGATAGGGCGGCGCGGGCCTCAGCCCAGCTTCACGGCCGTGCCGGTGGCCGAGACCATGAGCATGCTGCCGTTCTGGCCGATCGTCTCATAGTCGTAGTCGACCCCGACCACCGCGTCCGCGCCGAGGCGCTGGGCGGCCTCGACCATCTCGCGCGTCGCGGTCTGGCGGGCCTCGCGCAGCGTCTCCTCGTAGCTGCCGGCCCGGCCGCCGACGATGTCGCGGATGCCGGCGAACAGGTCCTTGAAGATGTGCGCCCCGATGATCGCCTCGCCGGCGACGACCCCCAGCGTCTGGTTGGTGGGACGTTCGGCGATCGACGGCGTGGTGGCGGTGAGCATGGGCGGGTTCCTGCAGGTTGGCGCGCGCTCCGAAGATAGGCGGCCCGTCGCCGCGGCGCCACAGCACGGCGGTATTCGGATCGCGATCATGCGAGGCAGTTGCGAGATCGTCCGGACTCCCCGTATTGGGGCTTGATGATGACTCTGACTTTCAGTCGCAGGCTGCCGCTCTACTGCCTGCTCGCCAGTCTGGTGCTCGGCGCGATCCTGATTCCGTGGCCGACCACGGCGCGGGTGTGGCTGTCGGGCGAGACCGGGCTGATCGAGATCGCGACGATCGTCTTCGCGCTCTGGGGCTCGTGGACCGCCGTGCAGATCGTGCGGGACCGCAAGCGGCTGCCGCACCCCGCGCTCGCCTTCTGGTACGGCCTGTTCGCCGTCGCGCTGTTCCTGCTGGCCGGCGAGGAGGGCAGCTGGGGCCAGAGCTGGTTCCACTGGGAAACGCCCGAAGGCTATCGCGCCCTCAACAATCAGGGCGAGACCAACCTGCACAACCTGCACTCATTCACCGAACAGGTTCCCAAAGGCCTCCTGGTGCTGGCGGCGCTGGCGGGCGGCGTCGTCTGGCCGATCCATGCGTCGCTCAGGAAGCGCGGACCCTATCTGGGAACCGGCTGGTTCAGCTGGGTCTGGCCCAGCAGCCTGCTCTGGCCGGCGGCGGCTCTGACCATGGTCTTCCGCATCCTGGAGCGGGTGCTCGTCGCCACCGACATGGAGGACCTGGTGCGCGCGCAGTACATCGGCGTGCGGGAGTCCATCGAGCTCTACGGCGTGCTCTTCATGCTGGCCTATCTGTGGGATGTGCGCCGCCGGATGCTTTCGGAAACGCCGGCCTCGCCCTAGATTGTCGGCATGACCGTTTCTCCCTCGGGTTTCGACCTCACCCCGCCCACCGACGCCGAACGCGCGCGCCTGGAAGCCGATCTCACCCGCGAAGAGGCCGAGGTGCTGCTGCACCACGGCACCGAGGCGCCGTTCTGCGGCGGCCTGCTCGGCGAAAAGCGCCCCGGCGCCTACTGCTGCCGGCTGTGCGGCCTGCCGCTGTTCCGGTTCGAGACCAAGTTCGAGAGCGGCACCGGCTGGCCCAGCTTCTACGCCCCGCTGGACGAGACCCATGTCGGCGAGGTGCGGGACACCAGCTACGGCATGCTGCGCATCGAGACGATCTGCGCCCGCTGCGGCAGCCACCAGGGCCACGTCTTCCCCGACGGCCCGCCGCCGACGCGGCTGCGCTACTGCATCAACTCGGTGTCGCTGAGCTTCGTGGCGGACGGCGAGCCGCTGCCCGATCCGCTGGGGCGCGGGGACAGACTCTAGCTCTCTCTCCGCCGTCATGGCCCGACTTGTTCGGGCCACCTATGCGTGGTGAGCCGACTGAGAAGGTCGCCGAGTCGATCCGCACGCCCTTCATCCTTTTCGGTGTTCATAGGTGGCCCGGACAAGCCGGGCCATGACGATGTTTGGGGGGCGCCGAGCTTGCCGCCCCTACGCCAAATGAAACACCAACAACAGCGCCGGGATGGTCACCAGGCTGGCCGCTGTGGTGAAGGCCACCACCCCGGCCATCAGCGGCGCGTCGCCGCCCATCTGGCGCGCCAGCACGTAGGAGGCCGCCGCGCCGGGGGCTGAGCCCACCAGCAGGGCGATGCCCTGGGCCGTCCCGTCGCCGCCGGCCAGCCGGGTCAGGCCCCACATCAGCACCGGCAGGACCAGCAGCTTCACGGCGCTGACCGCGACGATGGTCAGCTTGTTGCGGCGGACGTAGCCGAAGTTCAGCCCCGCGCCGGCCACCACCAGCCCCAGCGTCAGGGCCGCGCTGGACAGCAGGTCGATGGCGCTCATCAGCGGCGGAAACTGCGGAACCTTCAGCACATTGAACAGCGCCCCGACCGCGCAGCCCCACAGCACGGGGTTCTGGACCAGTCCGCGCAGCGCCGTCCGCCAGCCGCCGCCCTGGCCCTCGCCCCATTTGGCCATGACCAGCACGCAGACGACGTTGATGGCCGGGATCAGGGCGTCCATGATCATCGCGCCCAGGCTCGCGCCCTCGGCCCCGTAGACCACCGCCACCAGCGGCAGGAAGACGAAGGTGTTCCAGCGCAGGCAGCCCTGGAAGACGCTGGTGTAGCCGGGGTCGGGCAGGCGGATCAGCGGCCTGGCCGCCAGCACGGCGAGGGCGACCAGCAGGATCGCCCCGACCGTGCCGAAGGCCAGCGGACCGGCGGACAGCGCCCCGAAGTCGGCCTTCCAGACGGCGGGCATCAGGAAGCCGGGATAGAAGACGAAGTAGGTCAGCCGCTCGATCGGCGGCCAGCTCGGCTCGGGAATGAATTTCGAGGCCTTCAGCGCCCAGCCGAGCGCGATCATCGCGAAGACGGGCAGCACGCCCAGCAGGATGGCGGTCATGGGCGGTGAGGGGACAGGTTAAGATGTCCCTTGGGACACCTTAACCTGTCCCCGACCTGTGTGTTGAAGCCTCTCATGGAGCGTCCCTAGCTGCGAAATCGTCTGCTGTCGAAGCATGACAGCCGCGCCGCCGTCGTGTTCACTCCCGCCAACCATAAAGGGAGCCCCCCCGCCATGACCGCCAATCGCCAGATCGTCCTCGCCGAACTGCCGGGCGCCGCGAAGCTCGAGCCGGGCCACTTCCGGATGAACGAGGCCGCCATGCCGACGCCGGGCGAGGGGGAGGCGCTGCTGAAGATCCTGTACGTCTCGCTGGACGCCGCCAACCGGGCCTGGATGCAGGGCGCGACCTACCGCTCGGCGATCAACGCCGGCGACGTCATGGCCGGCGGCGCGCTGGCCGAGGTGGTCGAGTCGAAGGACCCCTCCCTCAAGCCCGGCGACCTCGTCTTCGCCGACACCGGCTGGCAGGAATACGCGGTTCTGCCGGCCAGGAAGCTGGACAAGGTCGCCCGCGCCGAGCCGTTGACCCATCTGCTCAGCGTCTACGGCGTCGCCGGCCTGACCGCCTATTTCGGCCTGCTGGAGTGCGGCCAGCCGAAGGCCGGCGAGACGGTGGTGGTCAGCGCCGCGGCCGGCTCGGTCGGCTCGATTGTCGGTCAGATCGCGAAGATCAAGGGCTGCCGCGTCATCGGCATCGCCGGCGGGGCGGCCAAGTGCGACCTCCTGGTCCGCGAGCTCGGCTTTGACGCCGCCGTCGACTACAAGGCCGGCAACCTGTTCAAGGCCCTGCGGGCCGAAGCCCCGAACGGCATCGACGTCTATTTCGACAACGTCGGCGGCGACATCTTCGAGGCGGCCCTGTTCAACATGAACACCTTCGGCCGCATCGCCTGCTGCGGCGCGGTCAGCGGCTACGACGGCGCCGCCCCGCCCGCCGGCCCGCGCGGCGTGCCCGGCCTGATCGTCACCAAACGCCTGAACGTACGCGGCTTCATCGTCAGCGACTTCTACGACCGGCGCGACGCGGCCCTGGCCGAGCTGCAGGGCTGGGTCGAGAGCGGCCAGCTGAAGGTGCGCGAGGACGTGCTGGAAGGGCTGGAAAGCCTGCCGGGGGCGCTGATCGGCCTGCTGGCAGGGGAGAATGTCGGCAAGCGGATGGTGAAGGTGAGCTGAGGCTCCGCCGGGGACATGTACCGTCTTCGGTACGTGTCCCCTGCAGCTTGAGCCCAAAACGGCGGGGGACACGCACTGAAGTGCATGTCCCCGTCAGCGGGTGAACGTCCAGATCGGCCCGATCCAGTGGACGCCGTCGCCTTCGAGCTTCTCCAGGTCCCGGACCCCGGCGGCCTCGATCGCGCGCGGCCAGAAGCTCAGCGCGCGCTTGTTGCGGGCGACGACGGCCACCTCCCAGCGGCCGGGGAACAGGGCGAACACCTGCGCCGCCGCGCTGGCCGCCACGTTGCCGTGGCGCTGCTGACGCATCAGGAAGAACTCGGCCATGTTGCGCTCGACGAAGCCGTCGTCGCGGTGGCTGACCTGGTTGACCAGCGCGAAGCCGACATTGGCCTCGCCGAGCTTGAACAGCAGCGGCCAATGGCCTTCCTCGGTCCAGTAGCGGTCGAGGCCGGGGTAGGGGCCGAACAGCCCGTCTGCGCCGACGTCGAACCCCGTCGAGCCCGGCGGCTCCATCTCCGAGAAGTCGTAGATGTAGAACTGCATCAGGCCGACGATGACGGCGCGGTCGGCGGCGGTGGCGGGTGTGACAATGATTTCGGGCATCGGGGCGTCACCATACCCGGTTCCTCTCCCCTTGGGAGAGGTGACCCCGCGAAGTCCGGAGGACGAAGCGGGGTCGGAGTGGGAAGCGCCGAGGGCGGAAGGGTGTTGTTAGGGCGAGCAACCCAAGATAGTATTTCGCCATGCAGTCGCCGTCATCAACGCGAGCACGAGCCCGGCGGTTTCGGCAGGAAATGTCGCTGCCGGAGGGCCTTTTGTGGCGAGCGCTGCGGGCGCATCGCCTTGAAGGCCTGCACTTCCGGCGTCAGCATCCGGTCGGCCCCTATGTCCTCGACTTCTACTGTGACGCCGCTCACCTTGCCGTCGAAGTCGATGGGGCGATGCACTACCTAGATGGACGTCCTGAACGCGACGCGGCCCGGGACGCTTGGCTTCTTCAGCGGGGCATCCGGACGCAACGCTTGCCGGCGAGACTGGTTCTCAAGGATATGGATGGCGCGCTGAGCACCATTCTTCGCGAGATCGGCGGTCTCCGACCAGCCTGAGAAGGCTACTGGTCCTGATGGAAGCTTACGCCTTGAGGCGAAACGGCAAACCGCCGCGCTTCCCACTCCGACCCGGCTTCACCCTGCGGGTTTCGCCGGCCCACCTCTCCCAAGGGGAGAGGGATTTGGCCGCCGCGAAACTTGGGATCGAAGCGGGCTAGGGATTGCGCATCCGGTCCAGCGCCCCCTGCAAAATCCAGGTCGCGGCCAGCTTGTCGACGGCTTCGCCCCGGCGCTGGCGGGTGGTGTCGAACTCGTCGATCATCATGCGGTTCACCGCCGCCGAGGACAGCCGCTCGTCCCAGAAGGCGATCGGCAGGTCGCGCAGGCGCAGGAGGTTGCGGGCCAGGGCCCGGTTGCTCTGGGCCCGGGGCCCCTCGGTCCCGTCCATGTTCATCGGCAGGCCGATGACGATCCCGGCCGCCTCGCGCGACGCCATCAGCTGAAACAGCCGCTCGGCGTCCTTCGTGAACTTTCTCCGCTCGATGGTCTCCATCGGGCTGGCGATCGTCCGGGTGGCGTCGGAGACGGCGACCCCGATGGTCTTCTCGCCCGGATCCAGCCCCACGAGCGGGGCGTACCGGGGCAGGGCGGCGGCGAGGTCGGTGATGTCGAGTACGGGCATTGCGCGTTCCAATAGCGCGAAACCGCCCGAACGGCTTGCCTTTTGGCCCCCCGGGCGGGTAACCCCGGCATTCAAGACAAAGGAGGCCACGATGGCCATCGACGCCGCGACCGTCCGCAAGGTCGCCCGGCTCGCCCGCATCGCCGAACCCGAGGAGCGCATCGAGCCGCTCGTCCAGGAACTGAACGGCATCCTGCAGTGGATCGAACAGCTGGCCGAGGTCGACACCGACGGTGTCGAGCCGCTGACCAGCGTCGTACACGCCACCCTGCCGCTGCGCGACGACGTCGTCACCGACGGCGGCGACGCCGCCCGCGTGCTCTCCAACGCCCCGAAGAGCACCGACGGGTTCTACGTCGTGCCGAAGGTGGTCGAGTAGATGCTGCGCTCCTATTTCTCCGTCATCGTCGGACTTGTTCCGACGACCCATGAACACTGTGAAACCCGGCTTGCTCACCACGCATGGGTCCTCGCGACGAGCGCGAGGATGACGGCGGATGGGATGACGGCTGGAGGTATTGGCTAGATGTCTGACCTCACATCCCTCACCCTCAAGGCCGCCCTCGACGGCCTCAAAAGCAAGCAGTTCTCGTCCGTCGAGATCACCCGCGCCCACATCGCGGCCGTCGAGGCCGCGCGGCCGCTGAACGCCTTCATCCTCGAGACGCCGGAGAAGGCGCTCGACATGGCCGCCGCCTCCGACGCCCGCATCGCCAGGGGCGAGGCCGGGGCGCTGGAAGGCGCGCCGCTGGGGATCAAGGATCTGTTCTGCACCGAAGGCGTCCGCTCGACCGCCGCCTCGAAGATCCTCGGCAACTTCGTTCCGACCTATGAGTCGACCGTCACCGCCAACCTGTTCGGCGACGGCGCGGTGATGCTGGGCAAGCTGAACCTCGACGAGTTCGCCATGGGCTCGTCCAACGAGACCAGCGCCTTCGGCAACGTCATCAACCCGTGGAAGTCGGCCGCGTCGGGCAACAAGGCCCTGACCCCCGGCGGCTCTTCGGGCGGCTCGGCGGCGGCGGTGGCGGCGGACCTGTGCCTTGGCGCCACGGCGACCGACACCGGCGGCTCGATCCGCCAGCCCGCCGCCTTCACCGGCACCGTCGGCATCAAGCCGACCTACGGCCGCTGCTCGCGCTGGGGCATCGTCGCCTTCGCCAGTTCGCTCGACCAGGCCGGCCCGATCGCCAAGACGGTCGAGGACGCCGCCATCCTGCTGACCAGCATGGCCGGCCATGATCCGAAGGACTCCACCAGCCTGGACGTCGAGACGCCCGACTGGGCGCCCTTCGTCGGCAAGTCGGTGAAGGGTCTGCGCATCGGCGTGCCGAAGGAATACCGCGTCGACGGCATGCCGGCCGAGATCGAGAAGCTCTGGCAGGACGGCATCGACTGGCTGAAGGACGCCGGCGCGGAGATCGTCGAGGTCTCGCTGCCGCACACGAAGTACGCGCTGCCGGCCTATTACATCGTGGCGCCGGCCGAGGCCTCCTCGAACCTCGCCCGCTACGACGGCATGCGCTACGGCTTCCGGGCCGAGGGCGACAACCTGACCGAGATCTACGAGAACACCCGCGCCCAGGGCTTCGGCCAGGAGGTCAAGCGCCGCATCCTGATCGGCACCTATGTGCTCAGCGCCGGCTACTACGACGCCTACTATCTGAAGGCCCAGAAGGTCCGCCGGCGCATCGCCGACGACTTCGACCAGGCCTGGCAGACCTGCGACGCCCTGCTGACCCCGACGGCGCCCTCGGCGGCCTTCGCGCTGGGCGAGCGCAACGCCGACCCGATCGCCATGTACCTCAACGACGTCTTCACGGTGACCACGAACCTCGCCGGCCTGCCGTCGATCAGCGTCCCGGCGGGCCTGGACAGCGGCGGCCTGCCGCTGGGCCTGCAGGTTATCGGCCGGGCGCTGGATGAAGGCACGGTGTTCTCGGTCGCCGGCGCGCTGGAAAAGGCGGCGGGCTTCCGGGCCAAGGCGGAGAAGTGGTGGTAGCGATGACTGAGACCTTCACCCTCAAGGGCCGCACCGGCGACTGGGAAATCGTTCTCGGGCTGGAAGTCCACGCCCAGGTGGCGTCCAACTCCAAGCTGTTCAGCGGCGCGGCCGTCGGCTTCGGCGCGGGGCCCAACGAGCAGGTGTCGCTGGTCGACGCCGCCATGCCGGGCATGCTGCCGGTGCTGAACCGCTACTGTGTCGAGCAGGCGGTCCGCACGGGCCTGGGCCTGAAGGCGCAGATCAACCTGAAGAGCCGCTTCGATCGTAAGAACTACTTCTATCCGGACCTGCCGCAGGGCTACCAGATCAGCCAGTTCGAGCAGCCGATCGTCGGCGAGGGCGAGGTGACCGTCGACCGCATCGACGGCTCCAGCTTCACCGTGCGCATCGAGCGGCTGCACCTGGAGCAGGACGCCGGCAAGTCGATCCACGACCTGGATCCGAAGGCGACCTACGTCGACCTCAACCGCTCGGGCACGGCGCTGATGGAGATCGTCAGCAAGCCGGACATGCGTTCGCCCGAAGACGCGGCGGCCTACGTCAAGAAGCTGCGCGCGATCCTGATCACGCTGGGCACTTGCGACGGCGACATGGAGAAGGGCAACCTGCGCGCCGACGTCAACGTCTCGGTCTGCCGTCCCGGCGACTACGAGAAGTTCCGCGAGACGGGCAGCTTCAGCCACCTGGGCACGCGTTGCGAGATCAAGAACGTCAATTCGTACCGCTTCATCCAGCAGGCGATCCAGTACGAGGCCCGCCGCCAGATCGAGATCCTCGAGGACGGCGGCAAGGTCGACCAGGAGACCCGACTGTTCGATCCGGGCAAGGGCGAGACCCGCTCCATGCGGTCCAAGGAAGAGGCGCACGACTACCGCTACTTCCCCGATCCGGACCTGCTGCCGCTCGAGCTGGAGCAGGCTTGGATCGACGGGCTCGCCAAGGACCTGCCGGAGCTGCCGGACGAG
>CAYTZY010000049.1:0-16151 GCA_964442795.1 uncultured Caulobacter sp. | reverse complement strand
CGAGGAGCACATCACCGCCTTCAACTGGGCCTCGACCCAGGAGATCGACGACATCATGGCCATGACCCTGCGCATCAACGACTTCCTGACCGGGATGTTCGGCGCGGTCGGCATCACGCTGGTCGACTTCAAGGTCGAGTTCGGCCGCGTCTGGGAGGGCGACTTCGCACGCATCATCCTGGCCGACGAGATCAGCCCCGACAGCTGCCGCCTCTGGGACAGCGTGACCAACGAGAAGCTGGACAAGGACCGCTTCCGCCGCGACCTGGGCGATGTCATCGAGAGCTACACCGAGGTGGCCCGCCGCCTCGGCATCATGAAGGAAATGCCGACCGTCATCCGCGGCGGCCTGCACTAGGGATTTCGAGTCTGCCGATGAAAGCCACCGTCCACGTCTTCCTCAAGCCCGGCGTCCTCGATGTTCAGGGCAAGGCCGTCGAGAGCGCCCTTCACGGCCTGGGATGGGCCGATGTGAAGAACGTCCGCGTCGGCCGGGAGATCACCTTCGACGTCGGCGGGACCGACAAGGCCGCCGCCGAGGCCGAGGTGAAGGCGATGTGCGAGAAGCTCCTCGCCAACACGGTGATCGAAAGCTACCGGATCGAGGTGGCATAGTGCGCACGCCGGTGCCTGAAGCGTTGTTCAGTGCGCCCCCTCCCTCCGAAGATGTCCACTATTATCGGGGTGACCGGTCTGTGGCGTCTGATCGGGCCGCTGCCTTGGAGGCCGCGCGGCAAGTTCGCGCCGATGCCCTCAAGTTGCGCGCTGGCGTGGCACTCGGAGCCTATGACCAGTCGGAGCTAGCGAGATTCTGGCAGATCGCGATCGTTGCCCCTGACGCTCTTGAAATTCTTCCCTCTGAACTGAGTGAGCGTGCTGGCTTTGGGCGCAGCTATTTTGCTTCGGTTGTGCGCGACAAGCGACGGCCAAAACTCGCGAACATGCTCGCGGCCCTGACTGCCGTCGTCGAAGTCGCAGACGAGCGAATTGGGAGCAAGGCCAAGCGCTCGGAAGGCTCTCCACGCTGGATTCCCAACAGTCTGCACTCGGAACCTGAACGTCTAGCATCGCTCCAGTCCGAGCTCGCACTGATCATAGCGTTTCTGAGGCAGTCCAACTCACTAGCAGATCACCCAGAAGTCGATGCCTTCTGGAGGGCAAACCTGATTGAACTGCTCGAGACCGCTCTCTGCTTGCTGAAGGCCCCGCTGGTTGAAACAACCCTCATTCGCCGATCAGCCAACGCGCTGAAGCAGCTTGGCAAATTTGTCGGCAAGGAAACGGTGAGCGGCACTATCGGGTTTGCCGTCGGATCTGTGGCAACCACGCTAGCGCAAATGATCGCTAGTTAGCCTCGCTCACCCTCCCGCTGCCTGAAGGACTCTGCTAGAGCGCTCGCCATGAAAGCCGCCGTCATCGTCTTCCCCGGATCCAACTGTGACCGGGACTGCGCCGTCGCCGTCGAACGCTCGACCGGCGCCAAGGTCGAGATGGTCTGGCACAAGGACACCGTCCTGCCGGACGGTCTGGACCTGATCGTGCTGCCGGGCGGTTTCTCCTACGGCGACTATCTGCGCTGCGGGGCCATGGCCGCCCTCTCGCCGGTGATGAAGGAAGTGATCGCGGCGGCGAACCGGGGCGTGGCCACGGTCGGCATCTGCAACGGCTTCCAGATCCTGTGCGAGGCCGGCCTTCTGCCCGGCGCCCTGCTGCGCAACGAGGGCCTCAAGTACGTCTGCAAGCCGATCGGACTTGAGGTGACCAACGCCCAGACCCGCTTCACGGCCGGCTATCAGGGCCGCCGCGAAGTGACGATGACCATCGGCAACGGCGAGGGCAACTTCTTCGCCGACCAGGAAACCCTGGCCCGTATCGAGGGCGAGGGCCAGGTGGTGTTCCGCTATCTCGACAACCCCAATGGCTCGGTCGCCGACATCGCCGGCATCATCAACGACGGCGGCAATGTGCTGGGCATGATGCCCCACCCGGACCGGGCCTTCGAAGCCGACCTCGGCTCGGCCGACGGCGCCATCCTCTTCCAGAGCGCCCTGGCCAGCGCCTGACCCCGACGCTTCGTCGGCGTTGCATCAGACAGTCGAAAGGGCCGGGGCGTGCGCCGCCGGCCCTTTCTTTCGGGGGAGGTCTCCGCGAGGAGCCCTTCACCCCGGGCGCTGCGTCCGGCTAGCGGTCGCGGCGCTGACCTTCCTCGCCTTCGCGGCCGGCCTGGCCTCCCTGGCCGCCCTGGCCGGGCGTCGGCGCGTTCCTGTCGCGCTCGCCGCCTTGCTGCTGCTGTTGATCCGGAGCGGAACGCTGCGGATTGTTGGGCTGCTGCTGCGGGGCGTTCTGGTTCGGCGTCTGGTTGTTTTGATCAGCCATGGAGTTCTCCCTTTTTACGCGCGCCGCCGGGGTTGGGGGGCGTGAGCGGCACAGGAAGAGAACGACCTTGGCCCGTTGCTGTTCCGGGCTCCAACATCACGCCTGCGAGAGCGCCATGGCGGGTGGTCGACCCTCAGGCGGCGCGGGTGATGGCCGCGATCGGCACCGTCGGGTCGAGCATCTGGCCCTGCATGCCGAACTCGGCGCCCTTGGTCGGGGAGATCGGCGACTGGTGCAGCGCCTTGACCACATCCAGCCCCTCGACCACCTGACCGAACACCGCGTAGCCGGCGTTGTCGCCCGGCTGGCCGGGCGCGGCGTCCAGGCCGTTGGACATGTCGCCCAGGCAGATGAAGAACTCGCAGGTCGCCGATCCCGGAGCCTCCCGCGCCAGCGAGATGGCCCCGTTCTTGTGCGACAGGCCGGTCTGGTTGGTCGGCTCGTGGGCGATCGGCGGCAGCATCTTCTTGCCGCGCCCGTTCAGTCCGCCCTGCAGCAGCCCGATGTTCGGCATCCCCGCGAAGCGGATCGCCCGGTAGAAGTGCGCGCCCTCCAGCCGGCTTTCCTCGACGTAGCGCAGGAAGCTGCCGGCGGTGATCGGCGCCTTGTCCGGGTAGAGCTCGACGACGAATGCGCCCTGCGGCGTCTCGAAGCGGATCTTCGGCCCGGGCGCGGGCGGAATCGGGGGCGCCGTCGTCTGTCCGAGCGCGCCGGAGCCCGCGCCGGCCAGCGAAAGGCCCGCGAGCCCGCCCAGAACCTGTCTGCGATGCTGTTTCATGTGATGAAGACTGCCTCGCCTGTCCTGACATTTCGAGCGGAATCCGCTAACAGCCGCCCATGACCGCCTCCCCTGCGAAGACCATGGCCGAAACGGCCGTCGAGTTCGGCCTCAAGCCGGACGAATACGCCGTCATCCTCAAGCGCCTGAACCGCGAGCCCAATCTCGTGGAACTGGGCGTGTTCTCGGTGATGTGGAGCGAGCACTGCTCGTACAAATCCAGCCGCAAGCACCTGGGCAAGTTCCCGACCACGGGGCCGCGCGTGATCTGCGGTCCGGGCGAGAACGCCGGCGTCATCGACATCGACGACGGCCAGGCCTGCATCTTCAAGATGGAGAGCCACAACCACCCCTCCTACATTGAACCCTACCAGGGCGCGGCGACGGGCGTGGGCGGCATCATGCGCGACGTCTTCACCATGGGCGCGCGGCCGGTGGCGTTGCTGAACGCCCTGCGCTTCGGCGACCCGAGCCATCCGAAGACCAAGCGCCTGGTCAGCGGCGTCGTGGCGGGCATCGCCGGATACGGCAACTGCGTGGGTGTGCCGACCGTGGCGGGCGAGACCAACTTCCACCGCGGCTATGACGGCAACATCCTGGTCAACGCCATGTGCGTGGGCCTGGCCGACGCCGACAAGATCTTCTACTCGGCCGCGCCGGGCGCGGGCCTGGCGGTGGTCTACTTCGGCTCCAAGACCGGCCGCGACGGCATCCACGGCGCGACCATGGCCAGCGCCGAGTTCGACGAGGACAGCGACGAGAAGCGACCCACCGTGCAGGTCGGCGACCCCTTCGCCGAAAAGCTGCTGATCGAGGCGACGCTGGAGCTGATGAAGACCGGCGCCGTGGCCGCGATCCAGGACATGGGCGCCGCAGGCCTGACCTCCTCGTCGGTCGAGATGGCCGGCAAGGGCGAGGTCGGCATCGAGCTGGACCTCGACAAGGTGCCCCAGCGCGAAGAGGGCATGACCGCCTACGAAATGATGCTGTCGGAGAGCCAGGAGCGGATGCTGGCCATCCTCAAGCCGGGCCGCGAGCACGAAGGCCACGCCATCTTCGAGAAGTGGGGCCTGGACGCCGCCGTCATCGGCTGGACCACCGACACCGGCCACATCGTGCTCAAGCACAAGGGCGAGGTGGTCTGCGACATCCCGCTGGCCCCGCTGTCGGAAGACGCGCCGCTCTACGACCGTCCCTGGACCGAGCCGGTGAAGCACCCGCGCCTCGACCCGGGCCAGGTGCCGGCCCCGGCCGACTGGGACGCCGCGGTGCTGAAGGTCATCGGCTGCCCGGACATGGCCTCCAAGCGATGGCTCTGGGAGCAGTACGACCGACACGTCATGGCCGACACGCTGGAGGACAGCGCCACCGGCGCCGACGCCGGGATCGTGCGGGTCCACGGCACGCGCAAGGCGCTGGTGGTGACGAGCGACTGCACCCCGCGCTACGTCCAGAACGACCCCTACGAGGGCGGCAAGCAGGCCGTGGCCGAGTCCTGGCGCAACATCACCGCCGTCGGCGCCGAGCCGATCGCGATCACCGACAACCTGAACTTCGGCAACCCCGAGCGGCCCGAGATCATGGGCCAGATCGTCAGGGCGATCGACGGCATGGCCGAGGCCTGCGCCGCGCTCGACTACCCGGTCGTGAGCGGCAACGTCAGCCTCTACAACGAGACCAACGGTGCGGCCATTCCGCCGACCCCGACCGTGGGCGGCGTCGGCCTGCTGGCCGACTACGGCACGCGCGCGGATTTCTCGGCCATGAAGGCGGGCCAGGCGCTGGTGCTGGTGGGCGAGACGCGCGGCGAGCTCGGCGCCTCGATCTATCTGCGCGAGGTGCTCGGCCGCGAGGACGGCGCTCCGCCGCCCGTCGACCTGGCGCTGGAGCGCAAGATCGGCGACTTCGTGCGCGGCCTGATCCAGTCGGGAGAGATCAAGGTCGTCCACGATCTGTCGGACGGCGGCCTGATCGCCGCCGCCGCCGACATGGCGCTGGCCAGCAAGGTCGGCGTCACGCTGGACGCCAGCAGCCAGGCTCACGCCCACCCGCTGCTGTTCGGCGAGGACCAGGCCCGCTACCTGATCGCCACCGACGCGCCGGACGCCCTGCTGAAGGCCGCCGCCGACGCCGGGCTGCACGCCAGCATCGTCGGCCACGCCGAGGGCGACGCCTTCGCCTCCAAGGGCCTGTTCAGCATTCCGCTGGCCAAGCTGCGCTCGGCCCACGAGGACTGGATGCCGGGGTTCATGGGGTAGCTCAGGGGAAGTGGCGTTGTGAAAGCAACCCGGTTCGGGCCTTTCAGCAGTGACCGTCTCAGCCGCTGATCGGAAAACAATCTCGAAGGCCTGCCAAGCAGTCGTCGAGACACGCCCCGGAAGATCGTATCGCCTTCAAGGACTGGACTGAGCAGGCCTCTCGCTCATTCCGGCAGAGCTGGCCTTCCCACTCCTCTATTTCGGCCGCTTCGCCTAGACTCGCGAGTCCAATGGCCACTGCGAGCGCAACGGCAAAGCTACCCGGCCGGCTTGATGCCAGCCCACCGACGTAGATGAATGCCTGCTCCTCCTTAGGATCATCGCGACAGCCGGGAGGAAAAGCGCTGTTGTAGATAGCGTGCCCTCCACCCGAAAAGCCAACCGCGGTGAAGTGCGCATAGGTGTTGTCTTCGCCGAATTTCTCGTCGCCCACCGGGGCCGACAAGAATACTGAGACACCGATGGCATCATTGCCTTCAAATGCGAGCAGGTCACGCAAGCTGACGGTCGCCGCGCGCGTAACTTCTTGGAGATCAAACCGAGAGTCATCTGGCACGAAGATCTTCAGCAAGGAATACGAACTCAATTTGTCCTCCACACATCGGAAAGACACGAAGTCCCAGGTACGATAGTGCTCTCGAAGTTCTAGCCTCGCGGCTCAGTGCGAGAGCACCTCTTCAAACCGCTCCAGCGCGAACTTCGCGAACAGCATCATGTTGCCGGCGCGGTCGCTGAGCCCTGTCTCCAGGGTGAAGCTGGCCTCCGCCGGACCGACCACGCCGACGCAGGTGTGGCCCGCCGCGTCGCCGTAGGGATTGCCCTCCGACCCGGCCGCGCCTGTCTCGCACAGGCCCCAGGTTCCGCGCAGCTTCTCGCGGATGCGGCCGGCCATGAACTTCGCATAGGGCTCGGTCGAGGAGCGCATGCCCTCGGGCAGGTCGCCGCGCCGGATACCGAGCAGGCCGCGCGCCACGTTGGGCGTGTAGGTGATGGACGAGCCCTGGTACCAGACGCTGGCCTTGGGCACCGCCAGAAGCGCCGCCGAGACCAGGCCGCCGGACGACGACTCCGACACCGCGACGCTCTCGCCGCGTTCGACCAGCCTGGCGGCGATCCGCTCGGCGATGGGGATGAGGGTCTGCATGTCGGGCGCCTCCGGGATCCTTCCTGTCTTTTGTTGCCGTTTGGCCGCGTCGTCCAGCATCCAGAACGGACGCCGCTGCGTAGACACCGGACCACCTCGCAAGTCCTGTCCGGAGAGTTCGCATGTCCACCCGCCGCAGCCTTGGTCTGATCGGCTGCTTCCTGTTGTCCGGGCTGTCGGCCTGCGCCACCGCGCCGACGCCCGATGCCGGCTATCTCAGTCGGTATGACAATCTCGGCGGGCGCGGTGACGGCCTTCGCGCCAGCGTGCGGCAGTGGGCCGACCAGGAGGCCTTGCAGACGATCTCGTCTGTGCGGATCCAGCCGACGGTGCTGCTGGACGGCGCCGACGCCTCTGCGCCCCTGACCCCGGCGGAGCGGCGCGGGCTGCTTCGCGAAATCGACGCCCAGCTCTGCTTCGAGCTTTCCGAGCGCTTCGCCATCACAGGGCCGGGGGCGGCGGCCGATGCGGAGGTCCGATCCGCCGTGACCTGGTTCCGGCCCACCGGACGCGCCGCATCAGCGGCCTCGGCCGCGGCGGCGTTCGTCATTCCCGGCCCCATCGATCTGCGCGCGCCGGGCACGCTGGGTGCGCTCGGCGTCGAGTCGGAGATGACAACGCCTGACGGTCGGCAGGTCGCCGCGATCGCCTGGGCGCGCCAGGCCAACGCCATCGGCACGGACGCGCCGTCGCTGATCCGGACCGGGGACGCCCTTCAGTTCGCCGAGCCCTTCGCCGACGATGCCGCGAGGGTGATGACCCCTTCCCCAGCGCCAGAGGTCGCCCGCTTCGAACCCGGACAGGACCCCTGCCGCGCCTACGGACCGCGCGTTCGGGCCGGCTCGTTCGTGACCAAGGTCATCACCAACCTCTATGTCCCCCAGTCCACGGAGGAGCAGCCGGAGCCGGCAGGTCCGGGCGGCGGCGCGCAGGAGCCCTAGCGGACCGGCGCGGTGTCGAGTTGTTCGTCAAACAGGCGGGCCGCCGCGACAACCGTATCAACCGCCTTGCGGAAGAAGGCCTGGGGCACGGTCGCGAAGTCGTCCGTCGGCTTGTGGTACTCGGGATGGTCCTCGACGCCGAAGTAGACCCACGGGATGCCGGCCCTGGCGAAGACGCCATGGTCGGACTGGTAGGTCCAGTTGTCGAAGCTGTCGTCGGGGCCGGTGTCGTGGCCGAGCTTCAGGCTGACCGCCGCCGACGGCATCAGCGCCTCCAGCCGGGCCTTGACCCACGGGTTGGGCGACCCGCCGGCGGCGTAGAGCTCGCCCTCCGCGTTCTTGGCCAGCATGTCGAAATTGATGTTCAGCGCGATCGTCTCCGCCGGGACCGGCGGCGTTTCGAGGAAGGCGCGGGCGCCGCGCAGGCCGCCCTCCTCCGCGTCCAGCGCCACGATCAGCACCGTGTGCTTCGGCGGCGAGGCCCTGAACGCCTCGGCCACGGCCAGGAGGCCCGCCACGCCCGAGGCGTTGTCGTCAGCGCCGTTGTAGATCTGGCCATCGTGGACGCCGAGGTGATCGTAGTGGGCGGTGATCACCATCACCCTTCCGCCGGGCGTGGAGCCCTCGATGCGGGCGATGAGGTTGACGCCCTTCGTCTCCGTCCCGTCCCTGCGCTTGATCGCGAAAGGCTGCTCGACCGGGACCAGGCCGATCTCGCGCATGCGGCCGAGAATGTAGGCCCGCGCCTTCTCCCCGCCCGGGGAGCCGACAAGGCGTCCCTCCATGTCATCGGCCGAAAGAATGCGGAGGTCCTCGACGGCGCGGTCTCCCGGCGCGGCGGCGACCGGCGAGGTCAGCAAGGCGAAAGCCGACAGGGCAAGCAGGAAGGGGCGCATGAACTCTCCGCAAAGGTGCTCCCGCTGAGTGCCCTCCAGAAGATTTGCGCGCAAGTCGGCTCTTCGGCGCGATGAGGCCCGTACCGCTTTTTCGACTTTCCTTTTCCCCGCCTGCCCGCGCATCATGCCGGCAACGAGAAAAGAACGGGAGCGAGACATGGACGCGCAGTCGCAGTGGACTGGACTGGACGCCGACCGCCTGGAGCGGATCACCGGCCACATCGAACGAAACTACATCGCCACCGGCAAGATCGCCGGCTGCCAGGTCCAGGTCACGCGCCACGGCAACACCGCCTACGCCCGGAGTTTCGGCCACCGCGACCGCGAGCGGTCCACGCCCTGGACCGACGACACCATCGTCCGCATCTACTCGATGACCAAGCCGATCACCTCGGTGGCGCTGATGACCCTGTTCGAGCAGGGCCGGTTCCAGCTGGACGACCCGGTCAGCCGCTTCGTGCCCGAATGGAAGAAGCATCGCGTCTGGGTGTCCGGCGAAGGCGCGAACATGGTCACCGAGGCGCCGAACCGCCCGGTAAGCTTCCGCGACATGCTCTGCCACACCGGCGGACTGACCTATGGGTCGATGCTGGCCCACCTGACCGGCCTGCCGATCGAGCATCCGGTGGACAAGGCCTACGACGAGATCGGCGTACGTCGCGGCGAAGGCGAGACGCTCGACGACTTCCTCGGCAAGCTCGGCGAGATCCCCCTGCGCTACCAGCCGGGCGAGCGCTGGATGTACAGCCTGGCCACCGACGTCTGCGGCGCCCTGGTCGAGCGGGTCAGCGGCGTGCCGTTCGACCAGTATCTGCGCGAGGTGATCTTCGAGCCGCTGGGCATGACCGACACGGCCTTCCATGTGCCAACCGGAAAGGCTGATCGCTTCGCCGCCAACTACATGCGGATGCCCGACAAGAGCCTGCGGCTGTCCGACGACCCGACGAAGAGCCCCTATCTGCGCGATCCGACCTTCAAGTCCGGCGGCGGCGGGCTGGTGGGCACGATGGCCGACTATGTCCGCTTCGCCGAGATGCTTTGCCGCGGCGGCGAGCTGGACGGCGCGCGGATCCTGGGTCCGCGGACCCTGGACCTGATGACGCAGAACCACCTGAAGGGCGGCGTCGACCTGACCGAAATGGCCATCGGCAGCTTCTCGGAGACCGCCAACGCCGGCATAGGCTTCGGCCTGGGCTTCGCCATGACCATCGACCAGACGGCGACCGGAGGCCTGTCCAGCGGCGACTACTACTGGGGCGGCGCGGCTTCGACCATCTTCTGGGTCGATCCGGTCGAGGACCTGACGGTGGTGTTCATGACCCAGCTGATGCCGTCGGCCAGCTTCGACTTCCGGGGGCAGCTGAAGAGCCTGATCTACTCGGCGATCGTCGACTGACGGTCAGCGCCCGGCGTCGCGGACCCAGCGTGCGTCCTTCAGCGGGCCTGCAAGGACGCGGCTGGCCGCGACGGCGTTGCGCAGGGCCGCTTCGTCGGCGGGGAGGCAGCCACCGCCCTCCATGGTCAGGCCCGGGAACGGGGCGGCGGTGACCAGGTCGGACATCGTCTCTTCGCGATCCGCCGGCTTCGCCTGGGGCGGTCCGCAGAGCGCCGGCCACGAGCGGTAGCGGACGATCCGCCCGCGACGGTCGAGTTCAACCGGCTCGAGGCCAGCGTAGAAGCTGGCCTGCTTGCCCTCGCCATCGGTAATGGTGATCTGCCAGACGCGCGGCGTCCCGGACGCCAGCAACGCGGTCACCCGACCCTCTTCTTCGGAGGCCTCCTCACCTTCCGGCAGGGTCAGCTCCCCGTCGCGGTAGACCATCCAGTCGGCGCAATCTGGCCAGCGACGAACGGGCTTTCGCGTGTCGACCTCGCAGTCGCCGCTGTCGGCCAGCCACAGGCCGTTGCGCAGATCCGGCGGCGCGGTGTCGGCGGCGTCGAACATCGGCGTGGGGGTCACCACCATGTTGCAGCCGCCCAGCAGGCTCATTGCGGCCAGAAGGAAGACGATCCTGCGAACCATGGCTCACTCCAGAGTGTCGATCACGCCCCCGTGAACACTGCGCCCGAACCGGCCGGCGAACAAGGCATGGGGGCCGGCCTCAGCCGTTGTTAAGCTTTCTCGGGCATTGAACACTTCAGTCTCGTGGAGAAGCCACACCGTGCCGATGACCGCCGTCGATCTCGAAAGCCGCCTGCGCGCGGCGTTCCCGGACGCCGAGATCGCCATCACGGACCTCGCCGGCGACGGCGACCACTACAAGGCGCGGATCGTCTCGGAGGCCTTCAGGGGGCTGCCGCGCGTGCGCCAGCACCAGCTGGTGAACAAGGCGCTGGCCGACGTGCTGGGCGGCGTGCTGCACGCCCTGGCGCTCGAAACCGCCGCGCCGGCGGACTGAGTCCCGGATGCGCTATCGTTCCTTCGGCAAATCCGGCCAGGTGGTGTCAGCGGTGTCCGTGCTGCTGGACGGCCGTACGCGACGTTCCGCCAGGGACTGGCGCGACCTCGTCCGGCTGTCGCTGGACTGCGGGATCAACGGCTTCGAGATCGCCGGCGACAGCCCCGCCGTCCTGGAAGGCGCCGCGGAGGGCCTGTCGGAGGTCGAGCGCGAGTTGCTGTTCGTGACCTGGCGGCCGACCGGCTTCGCGGCGGATCCGGCCCATACGGTAGAGGCCTTCGTCGCCCGTCTCGGCCTTGAGTATCTTGACCTGATCGCCTTTGACGGCCCGCCGCCATCCCTCGACGGCCTGCGGGGCACGCGCCGGGTCCGCGCCTATGGCCTCGCCGGCCAGGACGACGAGAGCGATCTGCTGCTCACCGGCGGCGCGTTTGACGCCCTGTCGGCCCCCTACAGCCCGGCTTCGGGCTGGAAGGAGCGAAACCGGATCAAGGCCGCCGCCGCGCGGGACATGGCCGTTGTCGCCCACACGATCTGTCCGGACGAGATCCTGCCCAAGCCCGAAGGCGTCCTGAAGAAGTCGCTGTTCCGCAACCGCGCCAATCCGCTGGCCGGGGTCGGCGGCTACCGGTTCCTGGACAACACGCCGGGCTGGACGGCGGAGGAGCTCTGTCTGGCCTACGTCCTCACCGAACCCTCGGTGACCACCGTCCGGTTCGAGGTCGACCGTCCGGAACGGCTGGAGCGACTGGCCTCGGTCGCCGAGAAGGATCTGCCGACCGGCGTGGCCGCGCAGATCGAGATGGCGCGGTTCTCCGTCGCATCGGCTTGACCCGGACCGCCCGCGTCCCTAGCTGATAGGCTCGTTTTCAAGCCCAGAGGCTCCTGCCGTGACCGACGCCGCCGTCGCCAATCCCGCCCATGACTGGATCGCCAACACCGTGGCGACGCATCCGGTGGTGCTGTTCATGAAGGGCGAGCCCGAGCAGCCCCGCTGCGGCTTCTCCGCCCAGGTGGTGCAGATCCTCGATCACCTCGGCGTCGATTTCGTCGGCGTGGACGTGCTGCAGAGCGAGGCGCTGCGCGACGGCATCAAGAGCTACAGCGACTGGCCGACCATCCCGCAGCTCTATGTGAAGGGCGAATTCGTCGGCGGCTGCGACATCGTCCGCGAGATGTTCCAGGCCAGCGAGCTGAAGCCGTTCCTCGAACAGCAGGGCGTCCTCGAAGCCTGAGCCTCCGGGTCCGGGACATGAGCAGGCTTCTCGAACCGCCGGAGGGCCGTCAGGTCTTCACGCGCACCTTCACGCCCGTCGAGGGCGACATCGACGCCAACGGACACGTCAACAACGTGGTCTATCTTGGGTGGGTGCAGGACATCGCCATCGCCCACTGGGACTCGCGCGCGCCCGCCGAAGAGGCGGCGAAATGGGCCTGGATCGTGGTCCGGCATGAGGTCGACTACCGCCGTTCGCTGCTGCTCGGCGAGACGGCCCATGCCCGGACCTGGGTCGGCGAAAGCCGTGGCCCGCGCTTCGACCGCTATGTCCGCATCGACGGGCCCGACGGCGAGATGTGCGCCCAGACCCGTTCCGAGTGGGTGCTGATCGACGCCGTCACCAAACGCCCCGCCCGGGTGCCGGCGTGGATGGAAGAGATGTTCAGCTAGGGACTGGACCCGCCCTTCTCTCTCCGTCATGGCCCGACCTGTTCGGGGCGCCCATGCGTGGTGAGGCGGAGGAGTAGTTGCGTGCTTCGACACGCGCTCTTCGAGCGCTGCTCAGCATGACGTGGATGGATAAGGCTTTAGAACACGTCATCCTGAGCAGCCGCGCAGCGGCGTGTCGAAGGACGCACGGCTTCGCCGCCAGTGCTCATGGCTGGCCCGAACAAGTCGGGCCATGACGGATGAGGGTCAGTCGCTCGCCCGCAGCGGATTGACCACCGCCACGGCCGCGCCCTTCGGCAGCCCAAGCTCATCAAACCCGAACGTCAGGTCGACCGGCCGCGCGGCGGCCTTGCAGGCGTCGATCTTCCTGCGTCCGAACGCCACCGCGTACCGGTTGGCCTTCCGCTCCACGAACCAGGCGAAGTCGGCCTTGGTCGTACAGCCGTTGGACATCACCCGGATGGTCAAGCTGCCCTCGGCGACGCTGGCGGCGATCAGCGGCTCCAGCTCCACCATCCCCGCATCCGGCGATGAATAGACGGCGCGGGTGGCGCAGCCGGCGAGCAGCAGCGTGGTTCCGGCGAGGATCAGCAGCGAGCGTCGGTTCATGCGCCCTACTCCGCCACAGTCCGCGCCATAGCAAAAGGGCCCGGAGATCGCTCTCCGGGCCCTTCGCATCGATTTCGAGGTCGGCGGCGTCTTACGACGCGTAGAATTCGACCACGAGGTTCGGCTCCATCTTCACCGGGTACGGCACTTCGGCCAGTTCCGGCGCGCGGACGAACGTGGCCGACATGGCCCGGGCGTCGACGGTGATGTAGTCGGGGGTGTCACGCTCCGACGAGCCCAGGGCTTCGAGCACCAGGGCCATGTTGCGCGACTTTTCGCGGACGGTGACGACGTCGCCGGCCTTCACGCGGTAGGAGGCGATGTTGACGCGCTTGCCGTTCACCAGCACGTGGCCGTGGTTGACGAACTGGCGGGCGGCGAACACGGTCGGCACGAACTTGGAGCGGTAGACCACCGCGTCCAGACGGGCTTCCAGCAGGCCGATCAGGTTTTCCGAGGTGTTGCCCTTGCGGCGCGCGGCCTCGGTGTAGGTGCGGGCGAACTGCTTCTCGGTCAGGTTGCCGTAGTAGCCCTTCAGCTTCTGCTTGGCGCGGAGCTGCAGGCCGAAGTCGGAGATCTTCTGCTTGCGGCGCTGGCCGTGCTGGCCGGGGCCGTAGGAGCGCGAGTTGACCGGGGACTTCGGACGACCCCAGATGTTTTCGCCCATCCGGCGGTCGATTTTGTACTTGGCGCTATGGCGCTTGGACATGTCGTCACTTTCAATTCGACGCGGGCCGGCTCCTCCAGGATGGAGGTGCGATCTCAACGGCGGCTACGCATCACCCGTCATGCATTTCCGCGCCGACGGTCGCCCGGCGGCGTTTGGAAGGCGCGCTTATGATGGAGAGGCGGCGGGGAGTCAACGTTTGCAGGCGGCTGCGGCCGACCTCAGGCCTCCACCACGGCCGGCAGCCTGTAGCGCCCGTCGAGCAGCTCAGCCCTGGGCAGGTAGCCGCGCATGAAGAGGGCGAACGGCCCGGCCGGGGCCGGCAGCCAGTTACTCTCCCGGTCGGGATGCGGCGGCTCGTGGCCGATCCAGAGGTCGAGCGAGCCGTCTGCGTTCCACTTCAGGCCCGGCGTACGGTCTCCGATGGCGTAGCGGCCGATGGGATTGTCGGTGAAGTAGAACTGCCCCTCCGGGGTGATCTCGTAGATCGACAGGGACCAGAAGCTGTCCACCGGGATCTGGCGGTCGGCGGGCAGGTGCAGCCGCCAACTTCGCGTCCCGTCGAAGGCCCCGCCGCCGCCGGGCGCCCCGGCCCGCAGGTAGGTCGCCTCGACCAGCGGCAGCGCGGCCAGACCGCCCAGCGCGACCACGGCCCGGAAATGGTAGTCCTGCCCGAAGTCCCCCAGCTTGCTGGCCGGATAGGCCCAGCCTTCGATGAAGTTGCTGCCCGACAGGCCGCCGCCGCCGCGCGCCGCCCTGCGGGCTTCCTCAACGCCGGCCTCGATCTCGGCGGCCTCGGCGGCGCTGAAGCGGGCGGCGTCGAAGGTCCCCTGCCCCAGGCCCAGCGGCGCGATGCGCCCCAGCACCGCGCCGTCGGTGGCCGGCGGCGGATTGAGCGCCATCAGGGCGTCGGCGCTGGCGAAGTAGTCGGCCCAGCCGTCGCGGCGTCGGGCGTACACCGGCGCCGGAGCGGCCTGCGGCCCCTGGGCGGAGAACCCGCCCTGGACCACGGCGGCAGCGTCCAGGTCGTGCGGGCCGTCGACGAGGATACGGGCCAGGGCCCAGACGTGGCGGGTCGGCGCGCGGACCACGTTGCGCCCCTCCGCCGCCTCGGTCGGCCCGACCAGCGTGTAGACGCCGCCGTCATTGCCCGTCGTACGCGTACCGAGCACCGCGAAGCTGTTCGACCATGCGTCCATCAGCTGCAGCGATACGTAGCGGTCGCCGGACGGCGGGATGGTCAGGGTCACCGGGCCGCCCGTCAGGTCGATCTGGCAGGTGGCGTAGAGGGTGTCGTTGTTGGGCGTGGTCACCGCGCGGGCCTTGTGGTCGGCCAGCCGGCGCATCATGCCGAAGCTGTTGATCGGCGTGCCGACCGCCTGTCCGACGCTGCGGATCGCCGCGATCTCGATCAGCGGCAGGGTGTAGAGCCAGGCCTCGCGGGCGGCGGCGCGCAGTTCTGTCATGGGGTCAGGCCTTCTCGATGGCGGGCAGGCGCCAGCGCCCGTCGAGCGCCTCCTGCCGGGGCAGGTAGAGGCGCATGATGGTCACATAGGGTCCGGCCTTCGGCGCCGGCAGCCAGTTCGCCGAACGGTCGCCGCCCGGGTCCGAGCGGCTGATCCAGATATCCAGCGCGCCGTCGGCATTGCGCTTCAGACCCGGGGTTCGATCCCCGATCGCATAGCGCCCGATCGGATTGTCGGTGAAGAACAGTTGTCCGTCATCGGTCCGCTCGTACATCGACAGCGACCAGAAGGCGTTGACGGGCATCTGGGCGGGGATCGGCAGCCGGCAGGTCCCGTCGCTCCAGAAGGCGCCGTCACGCTCCCCCTGCGAGCGCAGGTACATGGCCTCGACGACCGGCAGAGCCGCCAGCCCGCCGAGCGCGATCACCGCGCGATAGCCGTAGTCCTGACCGAAATCGCCCAGCGTCGGCCGCGTGTAGCTCCAGCCCTGGATGTAGCCCTGCTGCGTCCCGGCCGCGCGGGTGATGGCCCTCGCCTGCTCGATGCCGGCGGCGGCGGCCGGATCGGCGGGGTCGAAGGCGGCCAGCCGCGCCAGCATGCGGCCGTCGGTAGCCGGCGGCGGATCGCTCTTCAGCAGCGCGCGCAGGCTGGCGAAATAGGCCTCGGGGATCGCGTCGCGCGCCGCATGAAGCGCGGGCGGAACCCCTGGCGGCCCCGCCAGGGCGAAGCCGTCCTGGATGGCGTGCACGGCCGGAAGATCAGCCTCCCCGTCGATCAGAACACGGATGAGCAGCCAGGCATGCGGCGTCTCGCACCGCACGACATCCGGACCGCTGCCGGTCTGGCCCGGCCCAACGATAATGTAGCGCCCCCCGCGTCCGCCGGTGGTGCGCAGGCCAAGAACGGCATTGTTGTTGGTGTACATGTCCATCACCGCCGCCGACCAGT
>CAYTZY010000048.1:14685-18126 GCA_964442795.1 uncultured Caulobacter sp. | reverse complement strand
CCGGGGCCCATGCGGGGCAAGGGCTGGAGCAGTGTCCTGGATCCCGGCCTGCGCCAGGAAGACGGTGGACAGATCGGCTGCGGGACGAGACGTCAGGCCCCTACCGCCCGCGCGTCACCGTCATCATGTAGTTCACGTCGCTGTCGGCGGACGACCGCCACTTCCCCGTCAGCGGGTTGTAGGTGACGCCGAAGGGGCCCGCGATGTCGAAGGGGTGACCCTCGAGGAAGCCGCGCAGCTCTTCCGGGGTCAGGAATTTCCGCCAGTCGTGGGTGCCGGCCGGGACCCAGCGCAGCACGTACTCGGCGCCGATCTTGGCCAGGGCCAGGGCCTTGAGCGTACGGTTCAAGGTGGCGACGATCATCAGGCCGCCGGGGGCCAGCAGCTTCGCGGTCGTGCGCAGGAATTCGCCCGGATCGGCGACGTGCTCGATGACCTCCATGTTCAGCACGACGTCGAACGGCCCGGCGCCGTCGGCCAGCAGCTGCTCGGCGGTGGTGGCGCGGTAGTCGATCTCCAGCCCCTGCTCGGCGGCATGGGTCGAGGCGGTGCCGATATTGCGGGCCGAGGCGTCGGCGCCGGTGACCTGGAACCCGAGGCGGCGCATCGGCTCGCTGAGCAGCCCGCCGCCGCAGCCGATGTCGAGGAGCTTCAGCCCCTCGAACGGCCGCCGCGCCTTCGGATCGCGCCCGAAGCGCGCCGCCGCCTGGTCGCGGATGAAGGCCAGGCGGGTGGGGTTGAACTTGTGAAGCGGGGCGAACTTGCCGTGCGGATCCCACCACTCGGCGGCGATGCGCGAGAAGCGCTCGACCTCTTCGGGGTCGATGGAGCTGGTCAGGGTCGCGGTGGTCATGGGTGCTGAATCAGCATGCCTCGCCGTGGGGGACAAGAGACACCCCTTTTCCGGTGTCGCGCTGAAACCTGGTCCGGGGTCTGATGAGGTCAAGGCTCACGGGGACCATCGCAATGAAGAACCTGCTCGTCATCGCCGCCGCGGCGATCGCCCTCTCCGGCTGCGCCGGCATGATCACCGGGGGCGAGTTGATCCGCCCGGGTGAACCGACGGCCCGCATCCGCATCGAGAACTTCACCAGCGGTCCGGTCAACGCCGTGCTGATCTCGGCCTGCAGCGCCTCGACCTACGGGCTCAACCGCCTGCCCTCCGGCGTCTCGATCCCGCCCGGCCGCAGCTATGACTTCACCGTCTCGGCCGGCTGCTGGGACGTGGCCGCCGGGACCATCGGCGTGGGCGACGCCCGGGAGCGGATCCAGCTCTCGCCCGGCATGACGTTCCGGTACGGCGTGGGCGACCCGAGGTAGACGCCACAGGCGGGATTGTCCGCGGCCCCGGCCCCCGCTAGAAGGGCGCCTCTTGCCCCGCTGGCCGTCGTTTCAGGCGTCCGCGGGGCAGGAAAAACCGCCAATCCAAGGGGGCGAGCGGCCTGACGTGTCACGGCTGGTGATGAAATTCGGCGGCACTTCGGTGGCCGACCTGGAGCGTATCCGGCGCGTGGGCCGGCTGGTGGCGGCCGAGGTCGCGACCGGCAAGCAGGTCGCCGTCGTCGTCTCGGCCATGTCCGGCAAGACCAACGAGCTGGTCGCCTGGACCGACGGCGCCGGCGCGGCCGCCCAGGGGCTGCCGCCATCGGACGACGAATACGACGTCGTCGTCGCGAGCGGTGAACAGGTCACCGCAGGCCTGCTGGCCATGACCCTGCGCAACATGGGCCTGAGCGCCCGCTCGTGGATGGGCTGGCAGGTGCCGATCATCACCGACGACGCGCACGGCCGGGCCCGCATCGACGACATCCCGCCGGCGAACCTGGCCGCCGCGATGGACCGTGGCGAGATCGCCGTCATCGCCGGCTTCCAGGGCGTCGATCGCCAGGGCCGCATCGCCACCCTCGGCCGCGGCGGCTCCGACACCAGCGCCGTGGCCGTCGCCGCCGCCGTCGGCGGGGCCTGCGACATCTACACCGACGTCGACGGGGTCTACACCACCGACCCCCGCATCGAGAGCAAGGCCCGCAAGCTGGCCCGCGTCTCCTACGAGGAGATGTTGGAGATGGCGTCGCTGGGGGCCAAGGTGCTCCAGACCCGTTCGGTCGAGCTGGCGATGTCCCAGCACGTGCCGCTGCGGGTGCTTTCAAGTTTCGTCGAGCCCGGGGAGGCCCCGGGTCAAGGCACCATCGTCTGCGACGAGGAGGAGATCGTGGAAAAGCGTATCGTGAGCGGGGTGGCCTACAGCCGCGACGAGGCCAAGGTCAGCCTGTTCGGCCTGCCCGACACGCCCGGCGTCTCCTCGAAGATCTTCGGCCGGCTGGCCGACGCCAACGTCAACGTCGACATGATCGTCCAGAGCCACGCCCGCAGCGAGGGCGCGGCCAACATGGAGTTTACCGTCGGCAAGCGTGACGCCGCCCGCACGGTGGAAATCCTCCGCGCCGCCCAGGCCGAGATCGGCTTCGAGGACGCCCAGCTGAACGAGGACGTGGCCAAGGTCTCGGTCATCGGGGTCGGCATGCGCAGCCACGCCGGCGTCGCCAAGACCATGTTCACCGCCCTGGCCGAGAAGGGCGTCAACATCCAGGTCATCTCGACCAGCGAGATCAAGATCAGCGTGCTGATCGACGCGGCCTACACCGAGCTGGCCGTCCGCGCCCTGCACGCGGCCTACGAGCTGGACAAGGTCTGACCGCGGTGATCCTCCCCCATCTGGGGGAGGCGGACCACCCGCAGGGTGGTGGAGAGGGATGCGCCATCTTCAAGTGATGGCGCGCTGTCCTGACGCCATCCCTGTCCGTGAACTGCCTTCGAGAACGGCGCTTCCCGCTCCACCATGCTCCGCATGGTCCCCTCTCCCACAAGGGAGAGGAAGCGCGTTACACGATCACTGTTCCCTCACGGAAATCTGCTATAGCCGCCGTGGAGGACGGGAGACTTCCCACACATGGTCACGAGCTTCGCCATCCGCGGCCCGCGCAGTCTGCTTCGGCAGATCCGCGAAGCCATGGCCGGCGACGCGCCGGCCCAGGCCAAGCTCAACATGGTGGTCCGCATCATCGCCGGGTCGATGGTGGCGGAGGTCTGCTCGATCTACCTGCGGCGGGCCGGCGGCGAGCTGGAGTTGTTCGCCACCGAGGGCCTGTCGGCCGAAGCCGTCCACGTCACCCGCCTGAAGGCCGGCGAGGGCCTGGTCGGCGAGATCGTACGCCAGGGCCGGCCGCTGAACCTGAGCGACGCCCCCAACCACCCGGCCTTCTCCTATCGACCGGAGACCGGTGAAGATCCCTACCATTCCTTCCTCGGCGTGCCGCTATTGCGCGGCGGGCGGGCGATCGGCGTCCTGGTCGTCCAGAACCGCACCGAACGCAGCTACGGCGAGGAGGAGGTCGAGGACCTGCAGATCATCGCCATGGTCCTGGCCGAAATGGTCGGCGA
>CAYTZY010000048.1:0-14675 GCA_964442795.1 uncultured Caulobacter sp. | reverse complement strand
GCTGCTCGGCCAGGAGGCGCTCAAGGACGTCGAGATCGCGCCGCAACGGCCCGAACGGCTGAAGGGCGCGCGGTTCGCCGACGGCCTGGCCTACGGCAAGGTGGTCCTGCACGAACAACCGGTGGCGCCGGAACTGCTGCTGAGCGACGACGCCGCCGCCGAGGAAGTCCGGCTGCGGGGCGCGGTCGAGGCGCTGCAGAAGCAGATCGACGAGATGCTGGAGGGCCATCACGGCCTGGTCGGCGCCTCCTACGAGGTGCTCGAGACCTATCGCCTGTTCGCGCACGACCGGGGCTGGAACCGCTCGCTCGAGGAAGCCGTGCGCAACGGCCTGACCGCCGAGGCGGCGGTCGAGCGCGTCCGCTCCGAGCACAGGGCCCGCCTGGGCCAGGCGCGCGACCCTTACCTGCGCGAGCGACTGCACGACCTGGAAGACCTCAACGACCGGCTGCTGCGCCACCTGTCCGGCGACGGACACAAGGCCCGCATCCTGCCCGAGGACGCGATCCTGGTGGCGCGCAACCTGGGACCGGCCGACCTGCTCGAATACGACCGCACCCGGCTCAAGGGCCTGTTGCTGGAAGAGGGATCGCCGGCCAGCCATGCCGCCATCGTGGCCCGGGCGCTGGACATTCCCTGCGTCGGCCGCCTGGCCGGGCTGCGGGACAAGGTCAACGAGGGCGATCCGGTCATCGTCGACGGCGAGAGCGGCGAGGCCTTCCTGCGCCCGCGACCCGATGTTGTGGCCGCCCTGGACAACCGCCTGGCGGTCCGCGCCCAGCGCCGCGCCGAGTTCGCCCGCCTGCGCGTCACGCCCGCCTTCACCAAGGACGGCGCCAAGATCACGCTGCTGATGAACGCCGGCCTGGCCGTCGACCTGGACATTCTGGGCGAGACGGGGGCGGAAGGCATCGGCCTGTTCCGCACCGAGTTCCAGTTCATGGTCGCCGAGGACATGCCACGCCTCGACGCCCAGCGCTCGCTCTACGAGAAGGTTCTGGACGTGGCCGACGGGCAGCCGGTCACCTTCCGGACCCTCGACCTGGGCGGCGACAAGCTGCTGCCGTACATGGAGCTGGAGCGGGAGGACAATCCCGCCCTCGGCTGGCGCGCCGTGCGCATGGGCCTGGACCGCCCGGCCCTGCTGCGGCTGCAGCTACGGGCGCTGATCTGGGCCGCGCGCGGGCGGCCGCTGCGCATCATGTTCCCGCTGGTCGCCAGCGTGGACGAATTCCGCGCCGCCCGCGCCTTCGTCGATGCGGAACTGGCCTGGGCCCAGCGCCGGGGCCGCCCGGCCCCCTCGCGCCTCGACGTCGGGGCCATGATCGAGGCGCCGGCCCTGCTCTGGCATCTGGACGCCCTGTTGCCGATGACCGACTTCGTGTCGGTCGGCACCAACGACCTGATGCAGTATCTGTTCGCCGCCGACCGCGGGAACCCGCGCGTGGCCGACCGCTACGACCCGCTGTCTCCGCCGGCGCTGCGCGCGCTGCAGCAGATCCAGATCGCCTGTGCCGAAACGGGAACGCCGGTCTCGGTCTGTGGCGAGATGGCCGGCCGCCCCCTCGAGGCCTTCGCGCTGGTCGCCCTCGGGTTTGACCGCCTGTCGATGCCGCCGGCCGGCGTCGGCCCGGTCAAGCAGATGGTGCTGTCAGTGGATCGGGAGGCCGCTCAACGCGGGGTCATGTCGCTGCTCAAGGGCGCGTCGGGTTCGGTTCGCAACGAGATCGAGACTCTGGCCCGGAAATTGTATGTCGCGATCTGACGCCAACCTCGTGTGACGGATTAGCACATTGAATTCCGGGCACTATTTTGTTATCCACAATGATGCATTAAGGTTTCCCGGCTCACGGGAAACGGGGTGCGCCGCGTTCGCTCGTGGCGCGAGTACGTGGGGGCGTTGGTAGCCATGCCGCTCGATTCTGGCGGGGTTACGCATCTGTACCGCACCGGGGATACTGACCCGGTGGATCAACTCGTCCCGACCGAGGAGCCTTCCCTGCACTACGGACCCGACATCGGCGCGGCCCTGAAGGCGGCGCGCGAGTTCCGCGGCCTGTCGCTGCAGGACGTGGCCGACCAGACCCGCATCCGCCGGACCTACCTGGCCGCCGTCGAGGACATGCGGCTCGAGGAGCTGCCCTCGCGGCCGTTCGCGGTCGGCTATGTGAAAGCCTACGCCAAGCTCCTGGGGCTCGACCCCGATGAGGCGGTGGCCCGCTTCAAGGACACCTCGCCCGATCCGGACGAGCCTCTCCGCGCGCCGGTCGGCGTGCGTCGCGAGCGGGATCCGCGGCTGGGCGTGGTCATGGCCGTGGGCGCCTTCATCATCGCCGCCATCATCCTCTGGAACATCGCCCAGCGCGCCATCAGCGAAGAGGCGCCGATCGCTCCGGTGGCCGAGGAGGCGTCGACGGCGTCGACGTCCCCCCAAGCCGGTCCCGCCGGGCCGACGGCCATCGGCGCGCCGCTGCCCGCGCCGACCGAGGCCTCCACCCCGCCCGTCTATGAGACGCCCGGTCTCGAAGCCGCCGCGCAGGCCGGGGGATCGGCCGACGCCGCCGCCGCCGCCGCCAAGGCCCGACGCGAGGCGGAAGCCGCCGCCGCGGCCACGCCTTCCGACGAGGTCGGCCGCCCGTTCGTGGCCAAGGGCAAGATCCATGGCGCGCCGCCGGAATCCTCGACCGTGACGCTGCAGGCCCGCCGGCAGACGATGCTGATCGTCCGCGGCCCGGACAACGCCATCTACTTCGCCCGCCCGCTTGCGGTCGGCGAGGCCTTCCGCCTGCCCAACGCCAAAGGCGTTTCGGTCGAGGTCACCGATCCCACCGCCATGGACGTGTTCGTGGGCGGCGCGCTGAAGGGCGCCATGCCCACCGGCCAGGCCACCGTCACCGCCCTGGCGAGCTGATCGCGAAACTTCCATGACGGGCTTGGGAAACCGGGCGCGCGGCCTTACCTTGGTCGCGTCATGAGCCACGACGACCATACCCATCTCCGCCCCTGGCGCCGGATCGACCGGCGCAAGTCCCGCCAGATCATGGTCGGAGCGGTTCCGATCGGCGGCGACGCGCCCATCGCCGTTCAGTCGATGACCAACACCCTGACGGCCGACGCCGCGGCGACCATCGATCAGGTGCGCCAGCTGGAGGAGGCCGGCGCCGACATCGTCCGCGTCTCCTGTCCGGACGTCGACTCCACGGCGGCGCTACCGGCCATCGTCAGGGCGTCGAAGGTCCCGATCGTCGCGGACATCCACTTCCACTACAAGCGCGGGATCGAGGCGGCCAAGGCTGGCGCGGCCTGCCTGCGGATCAATCCCGGCAACATCGGCAGCCCCGACCGCGTCCGCGACGTCATCCAGGCCGCCCGCGACCATGGCTGCTCGATGCGCATCGGCGTCAACGCCGGCTCGCTGGAGCGGGACCTGCTGGAGAAGTACGGCGAGCCCTGCCCCGACGCCATGGTCGAGAGCGCGCTCAGCCACGCCCGCATCCTGCAGGATCACGACTTCCACGACTTCAAGATCAGCGTGAAGGCCTCGGACATCTTCATGACCGTGGCCGCCTATCAGCAACTGGCCGAGGCCATCGACTGCCCGCTGCATCTGGGCATCACCGAGGCGGGCGCCCTGCGCACCGGCACCGTGAAGTCGGCGATCGGCATGGGCAGCCTGCTGTGGGCCGGGATCGGCGACACCATCCGCGTCAGCCTGGCGGCCGATCCGGTCGAGGAGATCAAGGTCGGCTTCGACCTGCTCAAGTCGCTGGGTCTGCGCCATCGCGGCGTCAACATCATCGCCTGCCCGTCCTGCGCCCGGCAGGGCTTCAACGTCATCAAGACGGTGGAAGCGCTGGAGGCGCGGCTGGCCCATGTCGCCACGCCGCTGTCGCTGTCGATCATCGGCTGCGTCGTCAACGGCCCCGGCGAGGCCCTGATGACCGACCTTGGCTTCACCGGCGGCGGCAAGGGCTCGGGCATGGTCTATGTGGCCGGCCGCCCCGACCACAAGCTCGACAACGACAGCATGGTCGACCACATCGTCGGTCTGGTCGAGGCCCGCGCCGCCGAGATCGAGGCCGAGAAGGCCCGCGCGCTCCAGGCCGCGGAATAGCGACGGGTCGGCCGACGACGGCTGACGGCCCGCGACAGATGCGCGCGGTTGACCCAGATCAAGGCTGCCCTACCCAAAGTGAGGGCAGATGGACCGCGCATCCCCTGATTACGTTGGGGTAGTCGTACCGTCGATATCTGTACGAAGCGGGAAGCGGATTTGTCGACCGACGAAGAGAAGGACCACGGCCGGCTGGCCCTCCGGGCCGCAACGCGCTTTTTCCTCAAGTCTGTGGAACTGCTGACGCGCGCGGTGAGCGACGGCGACATCCTGCGCGGCGTCATCTTCCTGGCCATCATCGACGCCAACACACGGCACCTGCGGCCCGCCGACCCTGTCGCCCGGTCCTTCTCGGACTCCACGGACCGGGTTCCGGACGAGATGCGGCGACCGGTCAGCGTCCACGCCCTGGCCCTCGAACTCAGCCTGCCCTACGAGACGACCCGCCGACATGTGAACGCCCTGATCGAGCAGGGACTCTGTGGACGGGTGGAGGCCGGCATCGTGGTCCACGCCGAGGTGCTGGACCGCGACGCCATGGTGGCGACGCACCGACGGAACATCGCCAACCTCCGCGCCCTGTTCAGAGACCTGCGGGACGGCGGCGTCAGCCTTGAACCGTGACATGAAGCTGTCCCCGACTCCGGGGGGAGCCGGGGACGCCCAAGGGCGGCCGCGTCGGGGGGGCAGGCCGACCGCCCGGAACGGCGCCGCGCGGAGGCCGGAAAACGCCGGTCCGGCGAACGCCGCACATTCCATGACCCCGGAGCGCGCCCCGGGCTTGCCTTTCCGCCCGTTCGCTCCATGTCGGAACAAAGCGGTTCGGCCCCGGATTGAAAGCTTGAAGACAGGACAGATGCCGCGTGCACGCCCTTGCCGCCGCCCGGCCCACGGCAGCCCATCGAGCCGACGCTTCCCAGTTTCAACCCGGAGGCGAGCATACGCCTTCACGCCCGCATCGACGGGCGGGACTACTCAATATGAGGAATCAGGTTGCGTTCTCCGCGCAGGAGCACAAGGCTGGCTGAGATCAAGGGAGAGGCTTCGCGCCGCACGAACAACTTGAGCATCCCGGGTATCCAGGACGAGCCGACGAAGGACTACGAAGTCGCCGCGCGACTGGCCGGCGAGTTCTTTGTGCGGGGCGTCGAGATCATAGCCCGGGCGCACGACGGCGACCTGTTGAAGGGCATCATCTTCACGGCGGTCGCGGTCGCCAGCAAGGGGGGCTCCGCCGCGGCCGACGAACAGGCCCCGCGGCCGGTCAGCGTCATGTCGGTGGCCAGTTCGCTCGGCGTCCCGTACGAGACCACGCGCCGCTATGTGAACCTGCTCGTATCGCAAGGATTGTGCGAGCGGATCGGGCGCAGCGGCGTGGTCGTCAGGCCGGAAGGCCTGGCGACGCCGGCGATGCTGACCGCCCTGAAGGAGACGGTCACCAGCTTCAACCGCCTGGCGACCGCGCTCCGGCGCATGGACCGCGGCGCCGGGAAGGCCTGATCAGCTGTCGAAAACGATGACCGAGCGGGCCAGTTCGCCGCGCTTGAGTTCCTCGAACGCCTCGTTGACCTGTTCCAGCTTCAGGCGCTGGGAGATCATCTCGTCCAGCTTCAGCTTGCCCGACATGTAGAAGTCGACCAGCCGCGGCATGTCGACCGGGAAGCGGTTGGAGCCCATCAGCGAACCCTGGATGCGCTTCTCGCCGAGGAAGTCGGCGCCGTGCAGCTCGATCATCGTGCCGACCGGGATCATGCCGATGACATTGGCCGTGCCACCGCGGGCCAGCATCTTGAAGGCCTGCTCGGTGGTCTTCTTCAGGCCGATGGCCTCGAAGCTGTGCTGGACGCCGCCCTTGGTCATCTCGATGACCGCCGCGACGGGATCGACCTCGCTGGCGTTGATCACGTCCGTGGCGCCGAACGCCTTGGCCAGGTTCAGCTTTGAGCCCTGCATGTCGATAGCGATGATCCGGCCCGCGCCGGCGATGGCCGCGCCGTTGACGGCGGCCAGACCGACGCCCCCGCAGCCGATGACGGCCACGGTCTCGCCGGCGCGCACGCTGGAGGTCTGAACCACCGCGCCCACGCCGGTGGTCACCGAACAGCCGATGAGGGCGGCGCGATCGAGCGGCATGTCCTTGCGAACCGCGACGCAGGCGTGCTCGTGGATCAGCATCTGCTCGGCGAAGGACGACAGGTTCAGGAACTGGTTTAGGCCGTTGCCGAGACGCGGTTCGTCATCCTTGGCGCGGCGGACGTCGCCGCTGACGCAGCGCGCCATGTGGCCGGTGACGCAGTGGGCGCAGTGGCCGCAGAAGGCCGACAGGCAGGTGATGACGTGGTCGCCCGGCTTGACGGTGCGGACTTCCGAACCGACCTGCTCGACGACGCCCGCGCTCTCGTGGCCCAGCACGGCCGGAAGCGGGTGGGGATAGGAGCCTTCCACGAAGTGCAGGTCCGAGTGGCAGACGCCGGCGGCGACGGTGCGGATCAGCACCTCATGCGGGCCGGGCTTGCTGATCGAGATGTTCTCGATCTGCAGCGGCTTGCCGACTTCACGCAGAACTGCGGCCTTCATGACGTTTCTCCCCTTCATTGATTGCGGCCGACGTTATCGCCGTTCACCCGTCGGGCGAAAGGCCCCGCGAACGCTCGCCCGCAAGAATCTCGACGAAGCGCGCCGTCTGGGATACCGATGTTTCTAAAATGACGGAGAGACGACCCATGACCGACCGCAACCTGCTCTCGAGACGCGGCCTGCTGCGCTGGACCGCCATGGCGGGCGTCGCCGTCTCCACACCGGTTGTCGCGAAGCGCGCCGATCCTGTGCTGGCCACCAGCCACGGCCCGGTTCGCGGCGTGGCCCTGGACAGCGGCGTGATGAGCTTCAAGGCCATTCCCTACGCCGCCCCGCCTGTCGGCGCCCTGCGCTTCGCGCCGCCGGCGCCGGCGGCCGCCTGGATGGAGCCGCGCGACGGTTCCAGGCTGCCGGCGACGGCGATGCAGAACCCCTCCCCCTCGTCGGTCAACCCGACGTCGGAGCTGGGCAAGGCCCTGCAGGCCGTCTTCCCGGGCCGGGCGGACGTCGATGCCCAGAGCGAGGACTGCCTGTACCTGAACGTCTGGACCCGGGGCCTGGGCGACGGGAAGAAGCGGCCGATCATGGTCTGGATGCACGGCGGCGGTTTCGCCTACGGCTCGGGCGGCTGGCCCATGTACGACGGCGCCAACCTGGCCGCGCAGGACGTCGTAATCGTCACGATCAACCACCGCCTCAACGTCTTCGGCTACCTTGACCTGCCCGAGGTCGCCGGCTCGGGCAACGCCGGCATGCTGGACCTGGTGGCGGCGCTGCAGTGGGTGCGCGACAACGCCTCGGCGATCGGCGGCGACGCCGGCAACGTCACCATCTTCGGCGAGTCCGGCGGCGGGGCCAAGGTCAGCTACCTGCTGTCCATGCCGGTCGCCAAGGGGCTGTTCCACCGCGCGGTGATCCAGAGCGGACCCGGCGTCAAGGCCGTGCCGCGGGGCCGCGCCGCAGCCCTGCGCGCTGACCTCTACAAGGAGCTGGGCCTGGCCGAGGGCGACATCGCCGGCCTTCGCGCCGCGCCGCCTTCAGCCCTTCAGAAGGCCGCCGCCGCCGCGGAAGCGAAGCAGACCGGCGCCGGCTTCGACCGCTCGGGCTTCTCGCCGGTGGCGGGCGATGGCGTCCTGCCCGACCAGCCCTGGGACCCCGCGGCGCCGGACACGGCCCGCGACGTGCCCGTGCTGATCGGCATCAACCGCGACGAGATGACCCTGTTCATGGCCTCGGCCCCCTGGTTCGGCCGCCTGGACGACGCCGGTCTGGAAAAGATGGCCGGCGCGATCTTCGGACCCAGGGCGCCGGCCGTGCTGGAGGCCTTGCGCAAGGACTTCCCGAACGACAGCCCCACCTACCTGGCCACGCACCTGACCACCTACGGCCGGATGTTCGCCGGCTCGGTTCAGATCGCCGAGCGCAAGGCGGCGCAGGGCGGGGCGAAGGCGTACATGTACCTGCTGGAGTGGGAGACGCCGGTCGGCCCGTTCCGCTCGCCGCACACGCTGGAGATCCCGCTGGTGTTCGACAACGTCGAGAACAGCCGGATCCTGGTGGGACCCGGCCCGGCGCCGCGGTTGATGGCCAAACAGATGAGCGCGGCCTGGCTGGCCTTCGCCCGCACCGGCGACCCCAACACGCCCGCCCTGCCGAAGTGGCCCGCCTACGACGCGGCGAAGCGGGCGACCATGGTGTTCAACCTGGAGAGCCGGGTGGTCGAGGATCTCTATTCCGCGACGCGGCGGGCGGTGACCTGAGGTTCTGCGTGCTTCGACACGCGCTCTTCGAGCGCTGCTCAGCATGACGTGGGTGGATAGCCTTCCAGATACGTCATCCTGAGCAGCCGCGAAGCGGCATGTCGAAGGACGCACGGCCTTTGACAGGCTCGCCGCCCAAGCCTAACGGCAGACCATGAGCCAGCTCCTCTTCGCCACCCGCATCCACCGCGCCAGCCTGGCCGGCGAGAAGGGGTTCGCCGCCTTCAACGCCGACCTCGAGGAGGCCTGCCGCATGCTGGAGGCCGAGGACGAGGCCGGCCGCGCCTGGAGCCGGGCCAACGGCTATCGCGGCTTCACCTCCTACAGCTCGCCCGGCGAACAGTGGACGCGGGCCACCGCCTTCGGCGACCTGAAGCGCCGGCTGGACAGGCACGCGGCGGCCTTCGCCGCGGAACTGGGAATGGAGCTCGACGGACGCCGGCTGCGGCTCGACAGCTTCTGGGTCAACGTCCTGAAGCCGGGCGGCGGCCACAGCGGCCACATCCACCCGCACAGCGTGCTGAGCGGCACCTACTACGTCGCCCTGCCGCCGGGCGCGCAGGGCATCCGGTTCGAGGATCCCCGGCTGGCCATGATGATGGCCGCGCCCATGCGCACGGCGGGCGCGCCGGCCGACCAGCAGCCGTTCGTCACCCTGGCCCCGCAGGCCGGCGACCTGCTGATGTGGGAAAGCTGGCTTCGGCATGAGGTGCCGCCCTCGAACGCGAGGGCGGACCGCATCTCGATCAGCTTCAACTACGGCTGGCGCTGACCCGGTCAGCCTTCGCCGAACACCACGTCGCGCATGGGGTCACGCTTGCGCTTGCCGCGACGGCCGAGGGCCTGGTCGAGGTCGAGGCAGGCCAGGCCGATCCAGGGGATCATCGCCAGGCCGTAGCCCCGCTGCCACAGGCCGACATTGGCGCTGGACACCAGGTTGAGGCCGCCGACGTTGTACATCACCAGCGTCAGGCCGATCATGGCCAGGAAGCTGAGGATCAGCAGCGACTTCACCCCGCCCATGTCCGACCGGCCCGAGAGGCCGAGGAACATGAACAGCGCGGCCGGAATGGCCATCAGGCCGAGGCCCAGGCCCATGAACGTCACCGGTCCGGCGTGCAGCGGGTTGGGCATCGGATAGAGGCCGCCGTAGACGAACGAAACGCCCCAGGCCGCGAGGCAGACCGCCGCCAGGATCGCCCACAGGATGTTCGAGCCAAGGCTCTTCATCCCGATGAGCACGCCCAGCGCGGCGGCGACGGCGCAGCCGCCGGCGGCGATGATGCCGTAGTTGAAGATCTGGGCGGCGGGCTTGCCGGCCATGCCCAGTTCACTCGCGTACTGGGTGAGGTGATTGTAGCCCGGCGTCAGATAGCCGCCGACCAGCAGGACGCCGTAGTAGAGCACCGGAACAAGAACGCCCAGCTTGAGCAGCAGTGATGCAGGGTGCATCGCTTCCCCCTTCTTATGTCATTGCATCAAGGCTCGCGCGGGCGGGCCGCAGCGTCAACGCAAGACCCCTACCGGTTGCGCGGCGCCACGCACATCGGGCGGTCGGCGAAGAGATCGCCCACCAGGGAACCGTCCTTCGCCGCCAGCTTGCGGGCCTTCTCGAAGGCGCGTGTTTCGGCCTGCGGCCGCTCGCCCGGCCCGCAGACCGGCGCCTCGACCCGCTGTGCGCTACGGCACAGGCAGATGTCCTCGCGACCGTCCAGGCGACTGGCCGGAGCGGTGCAGACGGCGGGCCGGCTCTCGCCGCCCAAGTCGATGCAGATGGTGCGGGTGGCGGGGTTGGTCGCCGACGAACCGGGCGCGCCGGCGGCGGCGGTCAGCAGGGCGGCGGCGGGCACGGCCAGGATGGTGATCAGGCTGCGCATGGGGTGGTACTCCTGACGCCATCCTATCACCGACAAGGCGGCGGGAGGATGGCGCCGCCCGTCAGACCCCGAGGCTGGCGAACGTCACGCCGCCGTCCACGGCGATGGTGATCCCCACCGCGTAGTCGCCGGCCCGCGAGGCCAGGTAGATGGCCACGCCCTGCATGTCCTCGTCGGTTCCGATCCGGCGCGAGGGAATGCGCGAGGCGACTGCCTCGGACTGGTCGCGGGCGGTGATGTTCATGTCCGAGGCGAAGGCGCCGGGCGAGATGGCGGTGACCACGATGTTGTCGGCGATCAGCTGGGCGGCCATGCGCCGGGTCAGGTGGATGAGCCCCGCCTTGCTGGCCTGGTAGCTGTAGGTCTCCTGCGGATTGGGCCGCATGCCGTCGATCGAGGCGATGTTGATCACCTTGGCCGGCTGTTCGTGGCTGGCGCGGGCGCGCAGGGCCGGAGCCAGGGCCTGGGTCAGGAAGAAGGGCGACTTGAGGTTCAGGTCCATGACCTTGTCCCAGCCGTTCTCCGGGAAGGTGTCGAACTCGGCCAGCCAGGCGGCGCCGGCGTTGTTGACCAGGATGTCCAGGCCGCTCTCGTGACGGCCGTATGCCTCCGCGAGCGCCTTGCAGCCCTCGACGGTGGAAACGTCCTGCGGCAGCGACACGCAGGTTCCGCCGCCGGCCGACAGCTCGGCCGCCGTGGCGTCGCAGGCCCCGGGCTTGCGCGAGGAGATGTAGACCTTGGCCCCGGCGGCGATGAAGCCGGCGGCGATCATCTTGCCGATGCCGCGCGATCCGCCAGTGATCAGCGCCGTGCGGCCCTTCAGCGAGAACAGGTCGGTGCTCATGATGTCTCTCCCCCTTGGTTGTTGCGACGAAACCTAGCGGGGCCTGCACCGAATCCCAACAACTCGCTCAGCAGACGTTCAGACTTGTGTGTGCAGGATCGTGCGTGAAAGGAACTTTCCGCATGGGCCAGGCCATTACAGAACGCCGCATCATGGGAGTCTGGGTTTTCGACCTGGATGACGCCGAGACCGCGCGCATGCTCTACGCCGACCTGCCGGCGCCGCTGAAGGCGGCCACGGAGCTTCGCATCTGCATGGGCAGCGGCCATCTGCATGCCGCGAGCGACGACGCCGCCGCCTGGCTGCGCGAGCATCTGGCGGCCTGAGCCGTTCACCACGCTTGTGAGCGGCCGGTTAAGCGCGCCGTGGCAGGGTGACCCCCGCCACCTTCGCGGAGACGCCGCCATGCAGGTCCTGCCCATCGCCGCCGCCGGCCTTCTGGACGCCGCCAGCCGTTTCGACTCCAGCGCCCGGCGCACCGCCGCCGCGCCGCTGGACAATCTCGAGCGCGAGGTCGTCGCCCGCGTCCAGGCCGTGCAGGACGTCAAGGCCAACGCCGCCGTCATCCGCGCCGCCGACCGCATGACCGGGACGGTGCTGGACATGCTGGCCTGAGCCTCGGGGTCAGGCGGCGGCTTCTTCCCGGCCCAGCAACCGTTTGATCCACGGCCAGGCCCGGCCCACCGCCGACAGGAAGCCGACAAAGCCGGCGAAGATCTGCATCAGCTGCCAGACCGTCTCGAACAGGGCGCCGCTGAACACCGACTGCACCAGCGGATAGACCAGGTCGCCGACCACGATGCGGAAGCGGGCGTAGGCGCCGGAATACTCGATCGAGCGCTCGAACAACCACGCCGCCCCGACGGACGCCAGCACCGGCGACCACAGCAACGGCAGGGCCAGCAGCCCGGTCAGCAAGAGGATCGCCAGCTTGGTCCCCAGGGTCTCGCCCGAGACCAGCGCCATGGCCAGGAAGACGATCAGCCCCAGGCCGATGACCGTGAAGGCCGCCGGCAGCACCAGATCGGACAGGTCGATGACATCCAGGCCCGCGAGCCAGGAGCCGCCGACCAGCACCAGCGCGCTCAGCGCAAAGGCGATCAGCCAGGCCGCGCCGTACTGGCTCAGCCGCGTCTTGAGCAGTTCCGCGTTGAACATCGATGCCTCCAGCCCGGCCAAGGTTAACCATGCCGGGGCTGGGAGAGGGAGTCGAGATCGGGGTCGGGGACAGGTTAAGGTGTCCCAAGGGACATCTTAACCTGTCCCCCCTGCTCAGGCCGGCGTCTCGTAGGACTCGATGGTCCGATCGGGCTGCGGGACACGGATACGCACCCGGCCCTCGAGCTCGGCGGCCAGGGCCTCGAGCAGTTCGCGCGTGCCCTCCTCGCGGCCGGCCACCTGGCCGGGATCGTCGAAATAGGCGCCCTGTTCGGTGAAGACGATGCGCGTGCCCTGGCCCTGCGCCCGGAACTCGACCGTCGCCAAGGACGCCGAGATCGCCTTGCCGGCCGCGGTCATCTGGTAGGCGAACACCAGCCGCTCATCCGGGACGACGTCCATGTATAGGCTGTCGTTGGTGATCACGACGTCGGCTCCCGGCGGCGAGAAGGCGCTCGACTCCGCCTCGCCCACGCCCAGCGCGCCGCCCGAATGTCGGTGCAGCGTCCAGGCGCCGACCTGGAAGAACCAGCGGCTGCGGGCCTCCTTGTCGGTGAAGGCGTGAAACACGCGGGCCGGGGCCGCGTCATAGACGCGCTCGAGGCAGAAGGTGGCGTGGGTGACGCTGGTCATGGGCTTTCCTCCGGATGTCAGGGGGCTTCGGCCGCCAGCAGCGCGGCCAGATTGTCGAGGCCGACGCCGGAGCCCGCCTCGCGCTCGGCCGGGTCTGCGTGGCCGTCGAGATAGGCGCCCTGATCGGTGAACAGCAGGCGCGCGCCCTTCGGATCGGGAAACACCTGCCAGGTGATGATCGAGGCCGACACCGCCAGGCCGTCGCGGCGCATGGTGTAGGCCAGCACGAACCGCTCGCCCTCGACGATGTCGAGATAGGTCCCCTCGAACGCCCAGTACGGCCCGCCGGGGTCGGAGCCGCCGGAGACCTCTCGCCCGCCGACGGCGAAGGTCATCTCCTGCATCGCCCAGGTCTCGTGACAGGCCCAGGCGGCCTTGCGCGCCGGGTCGGTGAAAGCGTCCCACAGCCGGGCCGGCGCGCAATCGAACACCCGGTCGATGTGGAAGGTGGCGTGGGTGACCGAGCGGCCGGTCACGCCTCGTCCTCCGGCTTCGTGTCGGCGAGATACGCCCCCAGCCGGTCGAGGCTCTGCTCCCAGAAGGTCCGGCGCTGGTTGATCCACACCTCGGCCTGGGTCAGCACGGACGTATCCAGCGAGCAGGTCCGCACACGCCCGACCTTCTCGCTCTTCACCAGTCCGGACGCCTCCAGCACCGCCAGATGCTGCACCACCGCCGACAGGCTCATCGGCAGAGGCTCGGCCAGGGCGCTGACCGTCGCCGGCCCGCGCGACAGCCGGCCGACCATCTCGCGCCGTGCGCCGTCGGCCAGGGCGTGGAACACCGCGTCGAGCCGGGGATCGGGGTTGTGTGTGGGGGATAAATGCTGAAGCATTCGCTTAAGTATCGCGCCGCTGGCGTCGTCGCAAGGAGAAACTGAAGTAATCGCTAAACTGTCAGGTGGCGCGGGCAGACTGCCTCCATCCTGCCGCTTCGCGCGCGTCACCGGCTCGCAGCGCGGGGACAGGTCCGCCCGCATCGTTCGCAACTGCGCCCGCAGCCGCTCGGCCCTGGCGATCCATTCCGCTTCCACGCCAAGGGGCCCGCTGCTCAGGTCGTTGCTCATGCGGGGAGTCTAACCCCGCCCCGCGAGGGGTGGATCGATGCGACGCCGACCGGGTCTGGCGGAGGGGCGGATTGGGGCCAGATGTCTCCGTTTGTCTCCGGAGTCTATGTCCCCGGAGTCTCACCTCCGGGACGGGTTGGGAACGGCTGGCGGCTCCGCCGAAGCAGTCTTCCCTTGCGCTGCCGCCCCTCATGCGGCCTGCTGCGCCCGCCCCGCCGGAGCCGCACGATGAAGACGCCGCCCAAGCCGCCAACCTATGCGCCGCCGACACCGAAGGTGACGCGGCAGAAAAAGGCCAAGGTGCTGACCGCCGCCGAGCGCGCGGCGTTCCTGGCCTCGCGGCCGGACCTGAAGGGGGAGTAGGCGCCGCTACCGCCGCCCCGCGTCACGGCAGCGGTCGGAGCAGTAGCGCACGCGCTCCCAGTCCCGCGCCCATTTGCGCCGCCAGGTGAATGGCCGGCGGCAGGCCTCGCAGACCTTGCTCGGGAGATCCGCCTTCGCCGGGGCGCGGCCGAGGTTGACGTGCTTGCGGGCCATGCCAGCGGAGATGGCGCGGACGGAGCGATGGGCAAGGCGCCCTCCCTCTCCCAATGTTCAGACCGGGGACATGGTTGACGGGTGTTCGGGGACATCCGTGACGGTTTGA
>CAYTZY010000047.1:16409-19397 GCA_964442795.1 uncultured Caulobacter sp. | reverse complement strand
AGCTCGACGGCCTCTACGAGTGCATCCTCTGCGCCTGCTGCTCGACCTCCTGCCCCAGCTACTGGTGGAATGGCGAGAAGTACCTGGGCCCGGCCACGCTGCTGCACGCCTATCGCTGGCTGATCGACAGCCGCGACGAGTCGACCGGAGACCGCCTCGACGCGCTCGAGGATCCGTTCAAGCTCTATCGCTGCCACACGATCATGAACTGCGCCCAGGTCTGCCCCAAGGGGCTGAACCCCGCCAAGGCCATCGCCGAGATCAAGAAGATGATGGTGGAGCGGGTCGCTTAGGCCAGCTTCAGACCGCAGTGGGTCTGGAAGTGCCGGAAGTCGCTGTCCAGCGTGATGAGCGGTAGTCCGGCGTCGATGCAGCTTTGGGCGATGAGAGCGTCGAGCGTGCGCGCTCGCACCCCCTTCAGCAGCAGCGTCCGGCGGGTGTCCCCCGCTCGATCCCAGAAACCGTCTTCAAGCGGCAGCACAGGCGCGTCCTTCAGCAGCCGGTCGAGGCCGGCATGCCGCGTGCGGCCCCCGCGCAACTCCGTGATGACGGGTGGCGGGAGCCACAACGATTGCTCCGCGAGAGCGGCATGCAGCCTCTCGATCCTGGGGTCAGGATCGTCCTTCAGATAGCCGATCATCGCCGATGTATCGGCCGCGATCACCGGTCGCCGCCGAAGTCGTAGTCCTTGTCCTCTCGGGAGGCCTCGAGATCGCAGTCGAAGTCGACCTTCCCGCGGAGCTCCTGCAGGCCTTTGTAGAAGCGCTCGTGAGCGATCTTCTGCAGACCGATGCGCAGCGTTTCCGAGATGCCGAGACCCGTTTCCTCCTGGGCCGAAGCCAGAAGGTGCGCGGGGACGAAGGCGGTGATTTTCTTCATCTCGGTCATCTTCGGATCATGCCATAACTCTGATATGGCGCCAAATGCTGGCAAGATGACCAACCCTTGGTCCTGGGCCGCCCTGCTTTGGGGCGCCGCCGAGGGATTCCTGTTCTTCATCGTGCCCGACGTGATCATCGGCCTGATCGCCCTGCGGAAGGGCTTTCGGGCCGGCGTGATCGCCGCGCTGCTGGCGGCCACCGGCGCGGCGTTTGGCGGCGGGGCCATGTACCTCTGGGCGCAGAGCCAGCCGGCGCAGGCCCGCGCCGCCGTGGCCGCCGTTCCCGCCGTCTCCGACGCCATGATCTCGCGCGCCGACCGCGAGATGGCCTCCGGCTGGCTGGGCGCGGCGATGAAGGGGCCGCTGACCAGCACGCCCTACAAGGTCTACGCCGCGCTGGCGCCCGGGCAGGGGATCAGCCTGCCGGCCTGGATCGCCGCCGCCTGGCCGGTGCGGCTGCCCCGGTTCCTGCTCGTGGCCGTGGGGATGGCGCTGCTCGGACGACTGGTCCGGGGACGGTTCTCACCCCGTATTGGGCTGACTGTCTTCACGCTGGGCTGGGTCTTGTTCTATGGCTGGTTCTGGCTGAGCCATCCGGGCTGAGACAAAAATGAACCGGCAGGCCGACCATCGCTTGCCAAAAAGTGACGCGGCCGTCATTTTCCGCGCGAAGTTCGGGGAGACCCTGGGTGTCTGATCTCAAGGCGAAGGTCGTGATCCTTGGCGCGGGCCATGCCGGCGGCGCGATGGCGGCGTTCCTGCGGCAGGCCGGCCACGAGGGGCCGATCGTGCTGATCGGCGACGAGCCGATCCCGCCCTACCAGCGCCCGCCGCTGAGCAAGGCCTGGCTGAAGGGCGAGGCCGACGCCGACAGCCTCGCGCTGAAGGAGCCCGGCTGGTACGCCGATAACGGCTGCGACCTGAGGCTGGGCATGCGGGCGGTCAGCCTGAACCGGGGCGACAGGCTGGTGACCCTGTCGACCGGCGAGATGGTTTCCTACGACATCCTGGTGTTCGCCACCGGCGCGCGGGCCCGCAAGCTGCCGATCCCGGGCGCGGACCTGACGGGCGTGCTGGAGCTGCGCACCGCCGCCGACGCGGAAGCGCTGAAGGCGGCGCTGGGCGAGGGCAAGCGGCTGGCCATCATCGGCGGCGGCTATGTGGGCCTCGAAGTGGCGGCCTCGGCCCGGGCGCTCGGCGCTGACGCCGTGGTGCTGGAGCGCGAGTCGCGCATCCTGGCCCGGGTCGCCTGCCCGCAACTGTCGGACTTCTTCACCGCCTACCACCAGGCCCGTGGGGTGAGGTTCGAGCTCGGGGTCGAGATCGCCGCGCTCGAGGGCGAGGACGGCCAGATTCGCCGCGTGCGGCTGGCCGACGGCCGGGCCATCGACTGCGACGCCGCCCTGGTCGGCATCGGGGCCATACCCAACGACGATCTGGCCAGGGACGCGGGCCTGGACTGCGTGAACGGCATCGTCGTCGATCTCGACGCCCGCACCGAGGATCCGAAGGTCTTCGCCATCGGCGATGTCACCCACCGGCCGCTGCCGCTCTATGACCGGATGTTCCGGCTGGAGAGCGTGCCCAACGCGCTGGAGCAGGCCAAGGTCGCCGCCGGGGTCATCGCCGGCAAGCCGCCGCTGACGCCCGAGGTTCCGTGGTTCTGGTCAGACCAGTTCGACCTCAAGCTCCAGATCGCCGGCCTGTCGTTCGACGCGGACGCCATCCTGGTGCGCGGCGATCCGGCGAACGCGAAGTTCGCGGTCTTCCACCTCAAGGGCGACCAGATCCAGGCGGTCGAGGCGGTCAACAGCCCGCCCGAGTTCATGATGGGCCGCCAGCTCATCGGCAACCGCAAGGCCGTCTCGCGCGAGAGGCTTGCGGACACGACAGTTTCCATGAAAGAGGTCGTCGCCTGAACGGCGATAACCGAGAAAGAAGAGGCGTCAGGGGAGCGTATGGCGAAGATCACCTACATCGAGCACGACGGCACGGAGCATTCGGTCGACGTGAAGACCGGCCTGTCCGTCATGGAAGGTGCGATCAAGAACAACGTCCCGGGCATTGACGCCGACTGCGGCGGGGCGTGCGCCTGTGCGACCTGCCAC
>CAYTZY010000047.1:0-16399 GCA_964442795.1 uncultured Caulobacter sp. | reverse complement strand
AGGGGAAGACCGGCGAGAAGTCGGCCATGGAGGAGTCGATGCTCGACTTCGCCGAGAACGTCGAACCCAACAGCCGCCTGTCCTGCCAGATCAAGGTCACCGACGAGCTCGACGGCCTGATCGTCCGCCTGCCGGAAAGCCAGCACTAGGTTTGCTGGCGAGCGCTGGCTGCTGCGTCCATTCAAGGCGGCGCTAACGGTACGACTCGCGAGCTACTCCGCTTCAGAGGAAGCCGCCTCCGTTGAGGAGGCGGCTGCCGGCTTCGCCTTCTTTGCGGAGGCGATGGTCGCGATGCGTGCTAGGCGTTCGCGTCTCTTGTGCCGTTCAATGTACCATTCCTCAAAGAGCAACTCGATCAGTTCGATGAGTGCTTGAGCCTCTTCTGCCTCGACCGGAATGATCGTGTTGACGTCGGCCTCCATATGAGCACCGATATTTCCGATTGCTCTAACATGATCGATCGCGTCAACTGAGTCGCTTGAGACGTCGCGTGGGGCCGAGCCGTCTGCAATGCCTTCTCGAAGGGCTTTTATCTCATCGACAAGGCGCTTCTTCGAAATTCCACAGAAGTCGCGAATCATCCCTTGTAGGCAGCGGCGAGCTAGGGTGGCTGCTGATTTTGGACTGAGGTCTCTGACTAGACAGGCTTCTTGGTAGTCTTCACGAAGCGCGACCGGAATGTAATTCGGTTGGGGTTTCGCTGATCCTTCGGGAATAAGCCTGCGAGATATGATGGCATCATCATCCAAACGATAAGTTCCCGTGGACGGGTTATGCTTGTCTTTATGCAGAGCGACCTGCACAGACATATTTCTACATTCGTCGTTTGCGCAGCCGATCGCGCTCCATTTCAAGGACGCGCTGCCGAACGAATGGCTGCCGACATTAATGTGAGAACTACCAGCCGAGAACTTTGCTTGCGTAACCGTCTGTGCGCGGTCGCAGTACGGACATGTCCAGTTCATTTGAGCCGCCAGGAAAGTTTATATTTCAGCCAATACTACGCAGGGTTTCGCAGTTGGGAAGTCCAGCACCGACTCAGAACCCCAGCTCCCGCTGGCCGCTGACCACCAGGGCGGCCTCCGGCAGGTGGCAGGTGAACGTCGCGCCCTGGTTGGGCTCGCTCTCCAGCGCCACCCAGCCGCCGTGCAGCTCGACCAGCGCCTTGACCAGCGCCAGGCCCAGGCCGGGCCCGCCGCGCTCGCGGCCCACGAAGCGGTCGAAGATGTGGGCCTGGACGTGGAAGGGCACGCCGCGCCCGGTGTTGGTCACCGACAGCCGCACCTCGCCCGCCGCCCGCACCGCCGACAGCGTCACGCGCCCGTCCGGCGGCGTCTGGCGCAGGGCGTTCTCGACCAGATGGTCGAGGGTCTGGCCCAGCCGTCGGGTGTCGCCGCGAATCAGGCCGATGTCCTCGCCGATCTCCAGCGCCAGCTCGACCTTCTGGGCCGCCGCCTGCTGCGCCCAGCGCTCGGCGGTCTCGGACATCAGTCCGTCGACCCGGACATCGCCCATCTCCAGCGCCATCTCGCCGGCGTCGATGGCGGCGATATCGAGCACATCGTCGATCGACCGGCCCAGCTGCGTCGCGGCCTGCCGCACCGAGGCCAGGTGCATGCGGCCACGCTCCGGGATGGCATCGCCCATGCGGTCGAGCAGCTCGGAGTAGCCGATGATCGTCGTCAGCGGCGTGCGCAGCTCGTAGGACACGTTGCCGACGAACTCCCGCTTCAGCCGCTCGGCGCTGTCCAGCGCCTGTTCGCGGTCGGCCAGGGCGCCCTCCAGCCGTCGCGCGTCGGTGATGTCGGCGAAGGCGACCAGGGTGGCGCCGTCGGGCAGGGGGCGCGACTGCCAGGAGACGATCCGGCCGTCCGACGTACGGTTCTCGCCCGAGGTCGGCGCCCGCGCCTCCGGGTCGGGGTCGGCCACCCGGCCCTTCAGCTCGCGCCAGAAGGCCATGTCGTGCAGGCGGGGCACGCAGATCTCGACGACCCGTTCGAAGTCGCCGGCCGCTTCCATGTCGGCGGCGCTGACGTTCCAGAACCGTTCGAAGGCCTCGTTGTGCAGCCTCAGGCGACCGTCGGAGCCGAACACCACGACCGCGTCGTTCAGCTTGTCGAGCGTCGCCTGCTGGACCTTGAGCTGGGCGTTGTACTGCGCCTTGAGCTTGAGATCGTCGGTGATGTCCGAGAACAGCAGAAGCAGGCCGCCCATCGGGTGCGGCTGGCGCACCAGACGCAGCGTCCGGCCGTCGGGCAGCATCCACAGGTCGTCGGGCTGGCGGCCCAGGGTCTCGTAGCGCGCCAGCTCGGCGGCCTTCCATTTCGCGTATTCGGCGGTTTCCGGCAGCCGCTGGCGCTGGCGCAGCCGGTCGAGAATCTCGCCGTGCGTCGGCCGCTCCGACAGCCAGGCGGGCTCCAGTCCCCAGAGCTGCGCGAAGGCGGCGTTGTGGAACACCAGCCGGCGGGTGGCGCCGAAGATGGCGACCGCCTCGGCGATGTGGTTCAGCGTCTCGTCATGGGCCTCGACGTGGCGCTTGAAGGCGTCCTGGGTCTCCTCGGCCTGGGTGACGTCGGTGGTCCGCACGCCCACGCCGCCGCCGTCGAGCGGCTGGGCGACCAGCCTCATGGCCCGCCGTCGGCCGTCCAGCGACAGCCAGCGCACCGCCTCGCGGCGCTCGCCCAGATTGGCGGCCTCGGCGGCCAGCATGTCGGCGCCCTTGTCCAGCGACAGGCCCCGGGCGGCGGCGTCCTGGGCCGTGGCGGCGCCCACGGCGTCCAGCCAGGCGCGGTTGGCCCACTGCACCGCGCCGTCGGCCGAGGCGATCCAGGCCGGGTCGGCGGAAGCGTCGAGGAAGGCCGCCAGCCGCGCGGCGCTGGGCAGGGCCGCCTCCTCCTCCGCCGAGGCCGTCAGGCGCAGCCAGGCCAGCACGCCGGCGGCGCGACCTTCGACGGACACCGCGCCCTTCGGCCCGCGCACCTCGAAGGCGCAGGCCTCGCCGCGCTCGAACAGGGCCCGCAGGCGGGCGGCGTGGTCGGGGTCGGCCCGCATCAGGGCGTTGACCACGGCCTGCGGCTCCACGGTCTCGACGCCCAGGGCCGCGGCGCAGGCGGCGAGGCTTTCGTCACCGGAGGCGAGGTGGGCGCGACCGTCATCGATGACCAGCAGGGCGCTGTCGAAGGCCTCGGCCGAGGCCTGGGCGGCCTCGGCGCCGAGCTGGGCGATCTCCAGCCGGTCCTGCAGGCGGCGCAGCCGGCGGTCCATCGCCCGGCGCTGGGCAAGGCTCCAGAGCGCCACGCAAAGCGCCAGACAGACCGCGCCGGCCGCCGCCGCGACGATCAGGTCCATCTGCGTCATTGGAATCCAGCCCGAATCATCTTCCGGCCAAGATAGACAAGGCGGGCGCCCCCGGCGACTGGCGAACGGCCGCCCCCGGCGCCATGTTCGTCCGATGACCCGCAGTTTCGGCCCGGCACCCTCCCTCGATGACTTCGCAACCCTGGCCCGCAAGGCCTTCGACGACCTGCCGGAGCCGTTCCTGAGCCTGGCGGCCGAGGCGGTGATCCGGGTCGACGACTTCGCCGACGAGGCCGTCCTCGAGGAGATGGGCATCGAGGACGCCTTCGAGCTGACCGGCCTCTACCAGGGTGTCGACCTGTCCCGGCGCTCTGTCTTCGAAGCTTCGCCGCCGCCGATGATCTTCCTCTATCGCAGGCCGATCCTCGACGAATGGGCCGAACGCGGCGACGTGACGCTCGAGGAGCTGGTCGCCCATGTGCTGGTGCACGAGATCGGCCACCACTTCGGACTCTCCGACGACGACATCGACCGCATCGAAGACAAAGCATGAACGAATCTGCTAGCTCGACCTCCGTCCGCTGAAGAGCCGCCCATGCACGCCCCCGCCTTCGACTACGACGCCGTCACCCGCGACATGCCCGAGGCCCGGGTCAAGCGTGGCGAGAACTACGCCGACAAGGGCTGGGCCAGCCTGGTCGAGGTCGGTCCGGCGGGCGTCCTGGCCCATGTGCTGGGCGAGCAGGGCATCGCCTATGTCGTGGACGTCTCGGCGAGCGACGGCTCGGACGGCCGCTGCACCTGCAAGGACTTCGAGGAGAACCGCCTGCGCTGCAAGCATGTGGTCGCGGTGGTCCGCACGGTGCTGGACGCCGACGACGCGACGCTTGAGGACGCCGCCGGGCGCCTGCCCCGCTTGCTCGACCAGCTGGAGATGGAGGAGTGCGACGACTGCGACGCCTTGGTCGAGCGCGCCCGGCGCGACCCCGCCCTGCTTCGCGAACTGGAAGGCGCCGCCGCCGAGGGTTAATTCGGCGTTAGAAGATGACGCCCCCGTCACTTTCCGGTTGACCTCGCGTCGCGCCAAGTGGACAGTGTTCACATTATGCGAGAGGCCTGACCAACGGGTCCCGCTTTCCCATGAGGCCGGAGGAGTTGACGGTGACCGACAAGAACATCACCAAGGACGTCATGTACGACGCGGTGGCGCCGGACGATTTCGAGTCGATGCTCGAACTCGACCGCTACGGCAATCGCTCGACGGCCTTCGACAAGATCATCTCGGCGACCCACGACCACTTCTGGGATCCGCTGGACAAGGACTACATCGACTTCGATGAGCCCTTCGACATGGAGAATACCCCCATCGTCCCCGAGGACATGGTGGTGTCGCTGTCGACCGACTACGTCTCCAACCACCTGTCGGACCCCAAGGAGCGCATCCGCTTCATCAACGAGTCCACGCTGCGCAGCTTCTCCTCCATCCTGCACGGCGAACAGGGCGCGCTGAACCTGTCGGCCAGCCTCTGCCACGTGCTGAAGGACCAGGGCGCGCAGGAGTACGCCGCCAACCAGACCCGCGAGGAAGCCCGCCACGTCACGGCCTTCGCCAAGTACGTGAAGGCCCGCTGGGGCCGTCCGGTCGAGTGCGGCCCGACCCTGAAGGCTCTGCTGGTCGAGATCATCGGCGCGCCGGAGGTCTACAAGAAGATCATCGGCATGCAGATGCTGGTCGAGGGCCTGGCCATGGGCGCCTTCGCCACCTTCTACAACAAGCTCAATGACCCGGTCGGCAAGAAGCTGATGCAACTGGTCATGACCGACGAGGCCTTCCACCACAAGTTCGGGAAGATCTGGGCCGACCGCACGATCCCGAAGCTGTCGCCGGAAGAGCATGCGATCATCGAGGACTGGGCCGCCCACTGCTTCCAGGCGGTGCTGTTCAACCTCGTCGGCCCGAACCAGCAGCGCGACCTCTATGAGTCGTTCGGCCTGGATCCGGACAAGGTCATCGCCGAGTTCGCGCAGATCATGACCGACGAGCAGCGCCGCGAAGGCATGAAGGAGCAGACCAACATCTTCCGCGTGCTGGTCAAGACGCTGCTCAACGCCGGCATCATCACCGACCGCACCCGCGCCTTCTACGCCATGTACGTCGACCTCGACGAACTGAAGTCGGAAGGCGACCGCATGGTCGGCGACGACATCGCCGAAGACGGCATCCGTTACCTGCAGGCGATCAACTTCAAGGATCGCGAGCACAAGCCGGTCAGCATCGCCGCCGAATAGGCGCGACGCCCGTCACTGAACGGAACGCCCCGTCGCAACCGCGGCGGGGCGTTTCGCGTTTTCCAGCCTTCGGCTAGAAGACCAGGCCCATGAGATCGACATCCGCCATCGCCGTCGCGGCCTTGCTGGCCGTCGCCTCCGCGGCCTCGGCCGCCGCCCCGCCGCCGACCAGGCCCGTGTCCGCCGGCTTCTACAGCGGTCGCTGGTACGAGATCGCTCGCGTCCCCAACGCCGGCCAGCGCGACTGCCAGGCGCCGCGCAGCGAGTTCACCCCGATCGCCGGCAAGGGCGAGGTGGCCTTCGTCGCGTCGACCGGCGAGTTCGCCGTCCGCCAGATCTGCCGCAAGGGCTCCGCCGCCGGACCGGCGAAGGTGTTCTCCACCAGGGGCCGCATCCTGCCGGGCAGCGGTAACGCGAAGTTCGAGATGGTCTTCCTGGGCGGCCTGAAGACGCAGGAGTACTGGGTTCTGGACACCGCGCCCAACGGCGCCTGGGCCATCATGGCCACCCCGGGCGGCAACTACGTCTGGCTGCTCTGCCGCCGGCCGGCGATGAGCGAGGCGGCCCGAGCGGCGGCGGTGAACCGCATCCGGGCGTTGGGATACCGGCAGAAGCTGGAGTTTCCGGCCCAGGGCCAGGGCGCTTGACCCCGAACGAAACCGGAACATAAATGGCGGCATGGACGCCGTCGCCCTCTCCATCGTCACGATCACGCGGCCCGAGACGACGCTGGCCGTGACCCGCGGCGCGGCGCGGCTGCTGACGGAGATGGCCTATGCGCCGCTGGCCGAGGTCTGCCTGCCCAACGGGCGGCGGGCCGACCTGATGGCGCTGGGTCCGAAGGGCGAGATCGTCATCGTCGAGGTGAAGTCCTCGGCCGAAGACTATCTGACCGACCGCAAGTGGGGGGAGTACGCGCCGTACTGCGACGCCTTCTACTTCGCGGTAGCGCCCCACTTCCCGGCCGATCTGCTGCCGACCGAGCCGGGCCTGATCGTCGCCGACGGCTTTGGCGGAGCGGTGGTGCGGGACGCCCCGTACGCGCCGCTGGTCGCCGCGCGGCGCAAGGCCTTGACCCTGGCCTTCGCGCGGCTGGCGGCGTTTCGGCGGTAGTCCCTAGCGCGGCGCCCGCTTGGCCAGGATGCGCTGCAGCGTCCGCCGGTGCATCGACAGGCGCCGGGCGGTCTCGGAGACATTGTGGCCGCACAGTTCATAGACCCGCTGGATATGCTCCCAGCGCACGCGGTCGGCGCTCATCGGGTTCTCGGGGGGGGCGGGGTTCGCGCCGAGGGCCAGCAGCGCGCGGGCCACGTCATCGGCGTCGGCGGGCTTGGCCAGATAGTCGACCGCCCCCGCCTTAACGGCGGCGACGGCGGTGGCGATGTTGCCGTAGCCGGTCAGCATCACGACCCGCGCCTCGGGCCGGGCGTCGCGGATAGCCTGGACGATCCGCAGGCCCGTGCCGTCGTCCAGCCGCATGTCGAGCACCGCATGGGCCGGCGGTGCGGCCCTGACCGCGTCCAGCGCCTCGGACACGCTGCCGGCCAGACGGACCTCGAACCCGCGCTGCTCGAGCGCGCGGCCCAGCCGCGTCCGCAACGCCGCGTCGTCGTCGAGCACCAGCAGGCTGCGGTCGGCAAGCCCTGCGACGACATCGGCAATATCGGTCATGGATCAACTCCGGATCGACTTCGCATCGCGGTTGAACCGGACACGCGTCATTCTGTCGCGGTCTCGGGGGTTTCATCAAGCCCCGAGAATGGATCGGGGGTCTCCGGCGCCGCAATCGCAGCCCGCGGCCAGCGGGCCGTGACCACCGCGCCGCCGCCGCGCCCGTTTCGGAAATCCACGGAGGCCCCGGTCCGTTCCAGCAGGGTCTTGGCGATGAAGAAGCCCAGGCCCATGCCGACATGGCCGCTGCGCATGGACTCCGCGCCCGGACGGCTGGTCACGTAGGGCTCGCCGAGCTTGGCCAGCACCTCCGGCGAGAAGCCCGGCCCGTCGTCGCGCACCTCGATGGCGATGTGACGTTCGTCGAAGCGGGCGGTGACCAGGATCTCCGACCGCGCGAAATCGACGGCGTTCTCGACGAAGGCGGTGAGGGCGTGCAGCACCTCCGGCAGGCGCCAGATGTCGGGCGGCGGCTCGTCCGGCGGGCCGGAGACCACGGCCTCGACGCGCACCTGCGGCCCCCGGGCGTGAGGCTCGATCGCCTCCTGGACGACCTGCAACAGGCTCATCCGCTCGTGCACCTGGTCGCCGGCGTCCGGCGTTCGCGTCAGTCCGCGCAGGATGTCCCTGCAGCGGGCGGCCTGGGACACCAGCAGCTCGGCGTCTTCGCGAAGCGGGCCCGGCGGCGCCTCCCGCGCCATTTCCCGGGCCACGATGGTCATGGTCGCCAGCGGCGTGCCCAGTTCGTGCGCCGCCGCCGCCGCCAGGGCGCCCAGCGCCGACAGCCGCTGCTCGCGGGCCAGCACGGTATGGGCGGTGTCGAGCGCCAGCTCCATGCGCGCGGCCTCCCGCGCGGCCTGCCAGGCATAGCCGGCGCAGAAGGCGATCCCCAGGATGCGGGCGGTCACCGCTCCGATGCGGTTGGTGAGTGGCGGGTCGAAGGGCTCGGCCTGTGGCGCGGGCAGGGGCATGGCCTGGATGGCCAGGGCCGTGCAGGCGAGGATGGCGAGCAGGCACAGGGCCACCACATGGCGCAGCGGCAGGCTGGCCGCCGCCAGCACGGCGGGTCCGATCAGCAGCAGTGAGAACGGATTGAGGATGCCGCCGGTCAGATAGAGCATCCCCGACAGCTGCAGCATGTCGAAGGCGATGTGGGCGGAAGCCTCGTTGTCGGTCGCCAGCCGCTGTCCGGAGGTCGCCAGCCCGACCAGCACGTTCAGCCAGGCCGACAGCGCGATCAGCGCGAAGCAGGCGGCGAACGGCACCGGCAGGTCCATGACGAAGCCGACGATGACGACGGTGATCGTCTGGCCCGCCACCGCCAGCCAGCGCAGGGTGGTCAGGGTGCGGACACGCAGACGACCCCGGCGGGGCACGCCGGTCGGCCACAGGGCGTCCCACCCTTGCGCGGCCGGACGCCCCGGCCTATCGAAGCCGGGCTTCAGGTCGGCGACCGTCGCCGGATCTGGTGTCAGCGCCATGTCGCCAGTCTGCCCCCAGTTCGCGGCCGATGGCGAGCCCTCTCGGAGAGCCTCGTGACCCGCCAACGCATCCTGCTCCTCATCGCCTGTATCGCCGGGATCTTCGTCGCCGGCGCCCTGGCCTGGCGGGCCGGGGTGTTCGACGGCCAGAACGCGCAGCCGAGCGCGGTCGGCGGTCCGTTCAATCTGGTCGACCAGTCCGGCCGCCCGGTCGACGAGAGCGTGCTGAAGGGCAAGTGGAGCGTGGTCTTCTTCGGCTTCACCTACTGCCCCGACGTCTGCCCCGGCACGCTGCAGGCGCTGACCGCCGCCCACGACCAGCTGGGCCCGCTGGGCGAGGACGTCCGCATCGTGTTCATCTCGGTCGATCCCGAGCGCGATACGCCGGCCAAGGTCCGCGACTGGCTCGCCGCGCAACGCCCGCCCGAAGGGACGCTGGGTCTCACCGGCACGGTCGAGCAGACCAACGCCGCGGCCAAGGCCTACCGCGTGTTCCACGAGAAGGCCGGCGACGGTCCCGACTACCTCGTGAACCACTCCACGGCGATGTACGTGATGGATCCCAAGGGGCGGTTCGTCAGGCCGCTGGCCTTCGGCATGACCCCCGAGCAGCTGGCCGGGGAAATCCGCAAGACCCTGCGCGGCGATTGACCGCGCCGCAACGAATCGATCTGGACTTCGTTAAGGCGCATCGTGTTATGCTGCGCTGCACAAAGACCGAGGTTCGATGCTCTACGCCCTGCACGAAGCGGCTTACTACGCGGCCACGCCGATGCGCGCCGCCGCGCGCCTGACCCGCGACTGGTGGTCTTCGCCGCTCAATCCCGCCCGCAACTCGACGCTCGGCCGCAGCCTGTCGGCCGGCGCCGACCTGTACGAGAACGTCACCCGTCGCTACGGCAAGCCTGACTGGCACATCGACGAGATCCAGGTGAACGGCCATCCGGTGCGGGTGCGCCAGACCGTCGTCTGGGAAAGCCCCTGGTGCCGCCTGGTGCAGTTCGACCGCGACATGGCCGACATGCGCCACGCCGGCAAGCTGCAGCTCGACCCGGCCGTCCTGATCGTCGCCCCGATGTCGGGCCACTACGCGACGCTGCTGCGCGGCACCGTCGAGGCCTTCGCGCCGGACCACGCGGTGTTCATCACCGACTGGAAGAACGCCCGCGACGTGCCGATGCTCGAGGGCCGCTTCGACTTCGACGACTACATCGAGCACATCCAGCAGATGCTGCGGGTCCTGGGCCACCGCGCCCATGTGATCGCCGTCTGTCAGCCGGGCCCGCCGGTGCTGGCCGCCGCCGCCCTGATGGCCGAGGACAACGATCCCCGCCGGCCGCGAACCATGACCTTCATGGGCTCGCCGATCGACGCGCGCCATTCGCCGACCGTGACCAACAAGCTGGCCGAGGAGCGGCCCTTCACCTGGTTCGAGTCGAACATGATCTACACCGTGCCGGCGCCCTATCCGGGCGTGGGTCGGCGCGTCTATCCGGGCTTCGTGCAGCTGGCCAGCTTCATGTCCATGAATATGGAGCGCCACAAGGACGCCCACCGCCGCTACTTCGACCACCTGGTCTCCGGCGACGGCGACAGCGCCGACAAGCACCGCGCCTTCTACGACGAGTACCTGGCGGTGATGGACCTGACCGAGGAGTTCTACCTCCAGACCATCGACAAGGTGTTCCAGGATTACGCCCTGCCCAAGGGCGCGCTGATGCACCGCGACCGGCTGGTGAAGCCGGCCGCGATCACCGACATCGGCCTGATGACCGTCGAGGGCGAGCTGGATGACATTTCCGGCATCGGCCAGACCCAGGCCGCGCACGAGCTCTGCGTCAACATTCCCGCCGAGATGAAGCTGGATCACGTCCAGGAGGGCGTCGGCCACTACGGGGTGTTCAACGGCCGCCGCTTCCGCGAGGAAATCTTCCCCAAGGTCGCGGCCTTCATCCGCCATTGCGACCCCGACTTCTGAAACGGGACTTCCCGGGCGCCGCCGGCGGGCCTATCTCATGGCCATGAAGCTGTTTGGCGCGTCGGGGCTCTCCCACGGTGATCGCATCGAGGCCGACGGGCATCCCGTCCGGCTGTCGGTGAACGCCCGCGCCCGCCGCGTCAGCCTGCGTATCGACCGCATCAAGCGCGAGGTTGTCGCCACCGCGCCGTCCGTGCGCCGCCTGCCCGAAGCCGTGGCCTTCGCCCGGGAGAAGGCCGACTGGATCGCCGGCCAGCTGGCGGACCTTCCGTCCGGCCAGGCGCTGGCGCCGGGTATGACCGTCACCCTGTTCGGACATCCCTGCGATCTGGTCGCCGCGCCGGGCCGAGCGCGATTCGTCCCGCCGTCAGACGCCGCGCCCGCCAGGATCACCGCCCCGGACGACGCCGCCTTCGGCGACCGCGTGCTGCGCCTGATCAAGGTCGAGGCGCGCCGCTGGCTGACCGAGCGCACCGGTGTCTACGCCGGCCGGCTCGAGCGGCCGATGCCGAAGGTGGCGATCACCGATGCGAAGGGCCGCTGGGGCTCCTGCCGGCCGGCCGGTCCCCGGGGCGGTGCCTCGATCCGCTACAGCTGGCGACTGGCGCTGGCGCCGGCCACGGTGGCCGACTATGTCGCCGCCCACGAGTGTGCGCACCTGATCGAGGCCAACCACGGTCCGCGCTTCTGGGCGCTGGTCCACGGCCTGGTCGGCGACCACGCGCCGCACCGGGACTGGCTGCGACGCGAGGGCGGGCGCCTGCACGCCTTCGGGCGGAGTTAGCGCAAGGAGGGTGCGGCTTGCTCCGCGCCCCTCGTGCCCGGCGCATCACGCACGGGTCCTGGCGACGGGCGCGAGGATGACGGATGAGGGCCGCCGCGCCCTCAGTAGGGCACTTCTTCCGGCAGCCTTGGCGGCGGGGCTTTCTGCTCGGGGGCGGGCGTCGGCGCCGGGGGCGTATCGCCGCCGCCGAGGCCGAGGTTCGACAGCAGATCGCCGATCGCGTCCGGTTCCTGGGCAGGGGGCGGCGCGGCGTACCCGCCGGGGATGGCCTGGGCGCGCAGTCGGGGCAGGGCCTGGGCCATGAAGCTGCGCCAGATGCCGGCCGGAACGCCGCCGCCGGTCACGCCCTTCATCGGCTTGTTGTCGTCCTTGCCGGTCCAGACGGCGGTGACGAAGCCTCCGGTGTAGCCGACGAACCAGGCGTCGCGGTAGTCGCTGGTCGTGCCGGTCTTGCCGGCGATGTCATACCCGGCCACCCGCGCGCGCTTGCCGGTGCCGGTGACCACCACGTCGCGCATCATCTGGTTCATGTACTGCAGGGAGGGGGAGCCGATGACCGAGCGCCGGGCCCGTTTCTCGAGATTGTGGTCGTAGAGCACCTTGCCGCCGGCGGTGCGGATGCGCTGGATGCCGTAGCCGCGGGCCAGGAAGCCGCCGTTGGCGAAGGGCGCATAGGCCTGGGCCATCTCCAGCGGGCTGACCTCGACCGCGCCCAGCGCCATCGACGGATCGAGCTGGATCTTCGAGGCGATGCCCAGCCGCCTGGCGACCGCCGCCACGTTGCCGGTGCCGACCTCGTTGGCCAGCCGAGCGGCGACGGTGTTCACCGACTGGGCCAGAGCGGTCTGCAGGCTGATGGTTCCCAGGTAGCGGCCGGTGTAGTTGCGCGGCTCCCAGCTTCCGATCCGCACCGGCTCGTCGGTGACCATGACGGCCGGGGTCCGGCCCGCCTCCATGGCGGCCAGATAGACGAAGGGCTTGAAGGCCGAGCCGGCCTGGCGCCGGGCGGTGGTGGCGCGGTCGAACTGGCTCTCGCCGTAGTCGGCGCCGCCGACATAGGCCCGCACCCGGCCTTCGCCGTCGATGGCCACAAGGGCGGCCTGCTGGGCGCCCTGGCTCTTGCCGCCGCCCACGCCGGCGCGGATCGCCGACTCGGCGGCGGCCTGGATGGGCAGGTCCAGGGTGGTTTCGACGATCAGATCCTCGGTCGGCTCGCCGACCAGAGCGCGCACCTGTCCGTCGACCCAGTCGGTGAAATACTGCGCCCGCTGATTGGCCAGCACGGAGGACACCCGCACCGGCGTCCGGATCGCCTCGGCCCGTTGCTCCGCCGTGATCGCCCTGGTGCGGACCATCTCGTCGAGCACGATGTTGGCGCGGCGCTCGGCCCGGCCGGTGGCGGTGACCGGGCTGTAGCGCGACGGGCCCTTCATCATCCCGGCCAGCAGCGCCGCCTCGCCGATGGTCAGGCGCGAGGCGGGCTTGTTGAAGTAGCGCTGGGCGGCGGCCTCGATGCCGTAGGCGCCGGCGCCGAAGTAGACCCGGTTGAGGTAGAGGGCGAGGATCTCCTTCTTGGAGAACTTCATCTCCAGCCACAGCGACAGGATCAGCTCCTGGGCCTTGCGCCGCCAGTTCTGGTCAAGGGTCAGGAACAGGTTGCGGGCCAGCTGCTGGGTGATGGTCGAGCCGCCGGCCGCGACGCACATGCAGGACAGGTTCGTGACCGCCGCCCGGCCGATGCCGATCGGATCAAAGCCGGGGTGCCAGTAGAAGCGCCGGTCCTCGATGGCGATGAACGCCTTGGGGACGTAGTCCGGCAGCTTGTCCAGGTCGACGGGCGGCGCGTACTGGCTGCCGCGCACGGCGATCAGCGCTCCGGAGCGGTCGAGGTAGGAGATCGACGGCTGGCGCGTCACGTCATTGAGCTTGGAGACATCCGGCAGGTCGGTGGCGAACATGGCGAAGAAGGCCACGACGAAGATCAGGCCCCAGACGCCGATCACCGCGCCCCAGTAGGTGAACGCCTGAAGCGGCGTGCGCCGCGCGCCCTGTGGTTTAGCCATCGTCTCTTCGCTTGTCCGGATATCGAGAGACGCGATTCCTCGCGCCGCGCGCCTGTCAGGCCCCATGATGATTGACGACATATGAACGCGACGTTTTCGCGGCGGTAAAGGCGTTCGATATGGAGGTTTGATGCAGGCGCGCGATCAGGGGGTTAGCAAGCAGGGCGACGCTCGCCATAACCGGCCCGTGACCGATTCCCTCCAGCCCGCCCGCGAGATCCTGCGCCGCGTCTTCGGCCATGCCGAGTTCCGTGGCCTGCAGGGCGAGGTCATCAGCGAAATCCTCGCCGGACGCAGCGCGATGGCGGTGCTGCCGACCGGCGGCGGCAAGAGCCTCTGCTACCAGATCCCCAGCCTGATCCGGCCGGGTCTTGGCCTGGTCGTCTCGCCGCTGATCGCCCTGATGGCCGACCAGGTCGAGGCGATGAAGCAGTCGGGCGTGGCGGCCGAGCGGCTCGATTCCAGCGCCGACATGGACCAACGCCAGGACATCTGGCGGCGCATCGACGCCGGCGAGCTGGACCTGCTCTACCTGTCGCCCGAGGGCCTCGCCCAGCCGGCCATGCTGAATCGGCTCTCGAGGATTCCGCTGGCCCTGATCGCCATCGACGAGGCCCACTGCGTCAGCCAGTGGGGTCACGACTTCCGCCCCGACTACCGCCTGCTCGGCAGGCTGGCCGATATCTTCCCGGGCGTGCCGCGCCTGGCCGTCACCGCCACCGCCGACTCCCGCACCCGCGAGGACATCCGCGCCGAGCTGCGGCTCGAAGATTCGGCCGAGTTCGTCGACAGCTTCGCCCGGCCCGAGCTGATCCTGTCGGCCGAGCGCAAGCGCGGGCAGGGCCATGCCCGGGTCGAGGAGCTGGTGCTGGCGAGGCCCGGCCGCTCGGGCGTCATCTATGCCGGCTCGCGCGAGGGGACCGAGAAGCTGGCCGAGCGGCTGGTCGCGGCCGGCGTCCCCGCGCTCGCCTACCACGCCGGCCTCGACAAGGCCGTCCGCTCGCAGCGGCTGGAAAAGTTCCTCGAGGCGGACGCCGCCGTGATGGTGGCGACCATCGCCTTCGGCATGGGGATCGACAAGCCGGACGTGCGCTTCGTCATCCACGCCGACCCGCCCGCCTCCATCGAGGCCTACTGGCAGGAGATCGGCCGCGCCGGCCGCGATGGCCAACCGGCCGAGGGCATTACCCTCTATGGCTCGGCGGACATGGCCTGGGCCCTGCGCCGGATCGAGGGCCGCGAGGTCGCCGACGAGGTGCGCGCCGTGCAGATGCGCAAGGTGCGCCAGCTGTACAACATGCTCGATGGCACGGCCTGCCGCGCCGCCGCCGTGCGCCGCTACTTCGGCGAGGAGGGGGTCGCCCGCTGCGGCCAGTGCGACCTCTGCGTCAGCCCGCCGGCCGCCATCGACGCCACAGTCGCGGCCCAGAAGGCGCTGGCCGCCGTCCACCGCCTCGGCGGCCGGTTCGGCCGCGGCCGGCTGGTCGACCACCTGCTGGGCAAGACGAAGGACGTCTCGGAGTCGGAGGCCGCCCTCTCGACCTGGGGCATCGGCAAGGAGTTCAGCGCCGCCGGCTGGCGCGACCTGATCGACCAGCTGCTGTTCGAGGGCCTGCTGCGCGAGGACCCCAACGACGGCCGGCCGCTGATCGGCCTGGGCGACGCCGAGGCGGTCAAGGCCACTTATCGGGGCGAGCGCAAGGTCGCTGTCCGGACTCCGCCCGAAGGCGCCGACGCGTCCGGCCGCATCGGGCGGTCCTCGGCCCGCAAGCGCGGCAAGAGCGCCGGCGACGAGCTGACCGGCGACGCGGCGGTGCTGTTCGAGGCCCTGCGCGCCTGGCGCCGCGACGAGGCCCACGAGCAGCACGTGCCGCCCTACGTCATCTTCGCCGACCGCACCCTGCAGGACATAGCCCGCCTGCGCCCGCGCTCGGCCGGCGACCTGATGCTGGCCAACGGCGTCGGGGCGTCCAAGCTGGAGCGCTACGGCGAGGCGGTGCTGAAGGTGGTGCGGGAGAGCTAGACGTCCACCGCCGCGTCCAGGGCGTTTTCCTGGATGAACTCGCGGCGCGGCTCGACCAGGTCGCCCATCAGGCGGCTGAACATGTCGTCGGCGTCGTCGGCGTGGTTGACCCGGACCTGCAGCAGGGTGCGGGCCTCGGAGTCGAGCGTGGTTTCCCACAGCTGCTCGGGGTTCATCTCGCCCAGGCCCTTGTAGCGCTGGATCGACAGGCCCTTGCGGCCGGCGTCCATGACCGCGCTGACCAGGTCGAGCGGCCCGCGCACCGTGGTGCTCTTGTCCTTGCGGCGGAACACGGCCGGCGCCGAAAAGGTCTCGGCCAGGGCGGCGGCGCGCTCGGCGAGGCGGCGCGCGTCGGCGGCCTGCAGCAGGGCGTCTTCCAGCACGATCTTCTCGGACACGCTGCGCTTGATGCGGCTGAACACGAAGCCGGTCGCGCCCCGCTCGCCCGACCAGGGACCGTCGCCCTCCTCGGCGTAGAGGTTCAGGCGGTCGGCGGCGGCCTGGGGATCGGGGGCCTCGCTCATCAGGCCGGCCAGGGCCGACTGCTCGATGGCGAAGGCCGGCGCCCGGGCCGACAGGCGGTCGATGTTGGCCTTGGCCGTGCGGGCCAGGTTGACCAGCGCCAGCAGGTCCTGGCCGGTCATCCGCTCGCCGGTCGACAGGTCCAGCTCCGCCCCCTCGACGCCCTCGTCGATCAGGAAGGTCTCCATCTCGGGGTCGTCCTTGAGGTAGCGCGAGGACTTGCCCTTGGTGGCTTTGTAGAGCGGCGGCTGGGCGATGTAGAGGTAGCCGCGGTCGATCAGCTCCGGCATC
>CAYTZY010000046.1:8616-19562 GCA_964442795.1 uncultured Caulobacter sp. | reverse complement strand
CTTATTTGGTGAGGCGACGGAAAAGCTGCGATTGGAGCCCGGAGGGCAAGATAAAGGAGGTTTTTTCGCGCTTTTTTTGCTCCATATTTCTGCACGTTAGCCCCTCTGGACCGCCATCCCGACGACTTGCGGCGACGTGCGACTGTGGAGGGGCGTTCTTAAGCCGTCGAGGGCTCCGGAATGCTGGTGCGTGAGGCCCTACAGGCGCGACTATCTGCGCCGACCGGGAGTGAGGATCGAGCCGGTCGCGCCCGCCTGCCGACGTCCCTCAGAACCGACCGAACGCCGGTGCGAACGGTCCTTCTGCAGGGGCTGGCGGCCTCGCGCCTGTTCGCGCTCGGCGACCGGGCGGGCGTGCTCAGGTCGGCGCAGAAGCGTTCAGGGCGCGCTTTCCGCCTCGACGTGCGGCAGCGGGTGATCGTCAAGGCGCTGGTGTCGAAGCACGCCGGCAATGGCGCCGTCCGGGGTCAGGCCCTGGCCAAGCACATCGCCTATCTCGGGCGCACCGGCGCGGGCGTCGAGGGCGCGCGGGCGGACTTCTTCGACCGGGCGGAGGACCAGGTGGACGCCGCCGCGGCGACGGCTGCCTGGGGGTCGGACCGGCACCACTTCCGGTTCATCATCTCCCCTGAGCACGGCGATCGGATCACCGATCTCAGAGCCTATACCCGTGAGGTGATGCGCAGGGTCGCCGATGACCTCGGCCAGCCGGAGCTGGAGTGGATCGGGACCTGCCACTTCGACACGGACCAGCCGCATGGGCATGTCCTGATCCGAGGCCGGCGCGCGAGCGGGAAGAATCTGGTGATCCCACGCGACTACATCGCCTACGGTTTCCGGGCCCGGGCGCAGGAGGTGGCCCACGAACGGCTGGGCGACCTCTCGCGGGTCGAGGCGGAGCGGCGCATCTGGCGCGAGACGGAAGCGGATCGGTTCACGGGCTTCGACCGACGGCTCCTACAGGCCGCAGACCAGGAACGGATGGTCGATGACGGCGTCGGCCGAAGCGACGCCTGGTCGGCGCTCACGCGCGGGCGTCTGCGCCATCTGGAACGACTGGGGCTCGCGGTGCGTGTCGGCCGGCGATACCAGCTCGACGAGGAGCTCGAGACCAAGCTGCGCGCCCTGCAGATCCGCAAGGACATCATCCGGACGCTCAATGAGCGGCGGCTGCAAGGCGCAAGGGAGGTCCGGGAACTCAGGTCGGACCGGGTGCGGGGCCGTGTTGTCCGCGCCGGTTCGCACGATGAGCTTGGGACTGCTCCTTACATCGTCGTTCGGGATTCGGAAGGCGTCGAACACTACGCGCGGCTCGGCGCCGGCCGGACGGCCCCAGATGTCGGCGAGACCGTCGACCTCGTGCGGACGGACCGCGGCGCTGTTGTCCTCGGTCAGGGGCGCTCTCTTCCCGACCGTGGGCACCCTTAGGCTGCCACGCCGGGGGATGGGTAGCCTTACGCCCTTTCCTGGCGGGGCGAGGGTGTTAGCCTACGAGGGGGCGCCGGAGGATCGACCATGGATTTTCGCGAGCGAGATGCGCAGCTCTTGAGCGTCTTCGATCCAGAGGATCGCGAGAAACTGGAAGAAGCCGTCGATGAAATCGTCGACCAGGAGATTCCTGACCGCAGCGTCGTGGGGCTGCTCGCCTACGCGTCGAGCTTCGAACGCGCGGCGCAAGACCAGCGGGAGGACAAGAAGATCGTTGGCCTGGCGATCGCCGCCTCGCTTCGCATGCGCGCCCGACAGGCGATGTCTCGCCAAGACGAGCGCGCAGAACCTGGCTCAGGTGGGCGCGTGCTCCACTGAGGCTGCATCGAAGTAGGGAACGGGCTTCGAGCCGCTCGAAGCGCGATAGTGTCGGATCCGAGGGCTTGATCGGCTGAGCGCGTCCGACATCGTGGCGCATCCTGAACATCGGACGGGGCAAGACATGAGCCGACAGCAACCGACTCGAGCCCAGCGCCGGAACCTGGAGATCCTGAGCAAGATCCTCGTGGAGACCTGCTTCCGCAACTCCGAGCTCGAGAACCTGCATGCCGGCGTCACGCCCAGTTCGGCCACGGGCGACTACAGCGACGTCAAGGTGGTCACACCCTATGGCGAGATCCCGTGGACGCATCTCTCGCGCATTTCGGATGAAGAGATGAAGGCGCTCATGATCGACGTCGTGGACCGGACATACACCTTCCTGCGGTTCACCGAGGAACTCACCCGGCTCGGCGGTGCATCGCGTTGGCTTCGTCCGCGCCTGCATCCCGGCCTCATGCGCGCGGTGCGTCGGCGTCGAGCTCATTCGCGCGGGGCCGCTTAGAACGCCCCCGTTCGGGCACGACGGAGTCGCTCAGCACCGCCCGCACACCCGTGCAACGCTCTGCAACCTGCCGGCGGTGCCCCGATCGATCCGACTCGTTCGGTGCGGATTGCCGCACTCAGCCGCGCGCCCCTTGGCCCGTTGGGCTCCAAGCGACCTTCCCGGAGCGCGGCCCGGGCTGAAACAAGCCGAAATGGGCTGGAGGAAGGGCCACGCGGGGATGGGCGTGGGGGATTGGGGAGGCCGCAGCCCGACATTTCGGCCCACGCTTCGCATCCGAGTCCGACTGGACCGCACTCAGCGAACCAGCTGCGACAGGGAGAATACACCTGGATGCCAGGTCTCTCTTGTGACCTAGGTGTGACCTTGAACCCCGAATGGTGACCCTTGCGCCCAAGCCATCGGGGCATAAAATACTGATTTTGTTGGGAAGAAATGGCGCGCCCGGAACGATTCGAACGTCCGACCCTCAGATTCGTAGTCTGATGCTCTATCCAGCTGAGCTACGGGCGCGCACCGCACAGGGGCCCTGTAGGGCTCCGGCGAGGGCGCGGAACCTAGTCGGGCTCTTCGGGAAACGCAAGCGGCCCGCGGCGGTTTTTTCCGCCGCGGGACGGCGCCGCCGGACGCGGCCTAGAAGCCGCCCGGTATCGGCACGCCCAGACCGCGCAGGATGTCCGTGCCCTTCGGCTTCTTCGCCGGCTTGGCGGGCTTGCCGCCGTCGGCCGGGGCGCGGTCGTCGGCGTCCTCGTCCATGCCCGCGCCGTAGGGGTTCTCCATGCCCAGGATGCCGCCCGTGGCCGAACGGTAGCGGACCTTCACCGTCCACTCGATGTTCCAGGCGACCTTCGGATCGGCCGGGCGCGGCGGGTAGGTGAAGTTGCTTTCGCCGCCGTAGGCGACGAACTGGTACATCGACTGCGGCGCCGCATCGACGACCTCGCGGGGCACCGCGCAGCTGGTCTGGGTCGGCGCCATCAGGGCCTTGTTGGCCAGCAGCCGGCTGACGTCGGCGGGCCGCAGGTAGTCGGGGAGGGCGAACAACAGGCTCTGCACCTCGCTCGAGCTCCAGATCACGAAGGTCTCGCCATCGCCGCCCATGGTGGAGGCGATGTAGCCGGTTGCGCCGTCCACCGGCTGCCAGCCGAGCTGGAACGAGCCGGTCGGATTCCTGCGGTTGGTGGTCATCTGGACGGCGGGCAGGAAGTCCTGACCCTGGGCCATCACGAACTGTATCTGCGGGCTGTAGTTGCCCTTGATGGTGTGCGGACCGAGCAGGGAGCCGTCGCCCGGCACGCTGGTCCGCGTCTTCTCGTTGGGCCATTCACCGTAGGTCGCGTGGCGCGTCGGCGAGGGCGGCTGCATGGCGCTGACCTGCAGGCTGTTCATCAGCTGGCTGTAGCCGGCCGGGATCTGACCCTCGGCCATCTTCGCGAAGTCGAAGACCATCGGCTGGCCCGGCCGGGCCCGTTCGCCGCAGCCCCAGTAGATCAGCATCTTGCCGCGCGGCTTCTCGTAGGATTGCGGCATGCCCGGCTCTTCCCGGGTCTCGACGCGGGGCTGGGCCCTCGGGGTCACCAGCGGCAGGGTCGCTCCGGCCCTGAGCGCGGCCGGCGGCAGGTGCTCGGCCGAAGGCTCGCCGGTTGGGCGGCGGGCCGAGCCCAGCTGCAGGATCAGGCTCTTGCTGACGTTGCCGCCACGGCCCATGCCCATCATCGAGGACAGGGAGGGCGCGCCGCCGCCCATGGACATGCCGCTGGTGGTCTGGGCGCTCATCCAGTAGGTGGCGACCGGGCCGGTGACGACCTGTTTGGTGGCGGGGGGCGCCGCCGCGGCGGTTCCGGCGATGGCGACGCCGGCGAGCGCCACGCGGGCGAGGGTCTTCTGCGTACCGTTCATGGTCCTGGCCTCCTTGGCCCGGGGGAGCCTGACGAAAGCATATCGCCACAAGACGCGCCCGGAATTGATCCGGAGCAAGACCGGCCGACCGGCGGCACGCCGGGGTCGATCAGGCTCGGGGGCGCGGCCCTAGCATGGCTCAGATACCACGGGTCATTAAACCTTGGACAGGTCGCGCCAGGCGGGAACGCCGATTCCGGGAAAGGCGACCGCCTCGTAGACGCCTCGCGCCACCGCCCGGGCCAGGCAGTCGGCGGCCAGGGCGCCGATGCGCATGACCATCCGTTCGGGCGCCGGTCCCAGGTCGAGCCGGCCCGTCGACAGGGCGAAGACGACGTCGCCGTCGAACGGCGAGTGGACCGGCCGGATCGACTGGGCGAGGCCCGCCTGGGCCATGATCGCCACCCGCCGCGCCTGCACCGGCGTCAGGGTGGCGTTGGTGGCGACGCAGGCGATGGTGGTGTTCTCGCGGACCGCCGGCGCGCCCTTGGCCAGGCCCCAGTCGTCCGGTCCGATCGACAGGCCGGCGGGCGAGCGGCCGCCGAACTCGCCATCGATCTCAAAGGGCGCCGCCCAGAAGGTCAGGCCGTCGCCGCCGACCACCGAGCCGAGGCTGTTGACCGCCGCCAGGGCGCCGACCACGTAACCGTCCGGCGTGACGACGGAGGCCGAGCCGGTGCCGCCCTTCAGCGCCCCGGCCTTGGCCCCGTATCCGGCGCCGGCGAGACCGAGGTCGAATGTCGGTCCGGCGGCTTCCGCCGCGGCGATGCCCAGACGGCGATAGGGAGGCTCCAGGCCCCAGCGCTTGTCGCCGCTGTTGCCGAGGTCGAAGAGGATTGCCGCGGGCACGATCGGCGAGGGCGGCACCTCCGGCAGCGGCGAGACGCGATAGCCGCGTCCCTGCGCGCCCAGCCAGGCGGCCACGCCGTCGCCGGCGGCCAGGCCGTACATCGAGCCGCCGGACAGGACGACCGCGTCGACCTCGTCCGACAGGGCCTCGGGCGACAGGGCGTCGCTCTCGCGGGTGCCCGGTCCGCCGCCGCGCACGTCGACGGCGCAGACGGCGCGAACGTCGGGCAGGATAACGGTGACGCCTGTGCGGACACTGTCGTCTTGGGCCTGTCCCACGGCGAGGCCGGGCACGTCGGTGATCAGGTTTCGGGGTCCGGGGCGGGCGGCGCTCATGGCCGTTCGAGTCGCACGGCCCCCGGAACTTGTCCATGGCCGGGGCTTTCCCTGCGCGAGGCGATCCCTATTGTAGCCGCCCCGATTGCGGAGTTCGCATGCGTCCCGTTGCTGTTGTTCTCGCGCTGCTCATTGGCGGCTGCTCGTTCTTCCCCCGACCGGAGACGCCGACCGCGCCGCCGGTCGCCGAGGCTCCGCGTTCCCCGGGCATGGTCTCGGCGGCCAATCCGCTGGCCGTCGAGGCGGGCTTGCGGGTCCTGCGAGAGGGTGGAACGGCCGCCGACGCCGCCGTGGCGGTGCAGGCGGTGCTGGGCCTGGTCGAGCCGCAGAGCAGCGGCCTGGGCGGCGGCGCCTTCATGATCTACTACGACGCCCGCACCGGCGAGGTGACCGCCTACGACGGCCGTGAGGCGGCGCCCGCCGGCGCCACGCCGGACATGTTCATGGGCGAGGACGGCAAGCCGCTCGGCTACGTCCAGGCGGTGCTCAGCGGCCGCGCCACGGGCGTGCCCGGCGCCGTGGCCATGCTGGGCGAGGTGCAGAAGACGCACGGCAAGCGGCCCTGGGCCTCGCTGTTCACCGACGCCGAGCGACTGGCCAACGAGGGCTTCATCGTCAGCCCGAGGCTGGCGGGCATGATCGCCTCGCCGCGCGTGCCGCAGAACGCCGCGCCGGACGTCATCGCCTATTTCACCAAGCCGGACGGCGCGAAGTACGTCGCTGGCGACCGGCTCATCAACAAGGCCTACGGCCGGACGATCCGGATGATCGCGCAGGGCGGGGCCGAGGCGCTGTATGACGGTCCGCTGGCCAAGGCGATCACCGACAGGGCGCAGCAGGCGCCGCTGCCCGGCACACTGGCGGCCGCCGATCTCGACCGCTACCAGCCGCGCAGTTCGCCGGCCCTCTGCCGCCCCTGGCGCGTCTATCGCGTCTGCACCGCGCCGCCGCCGTCCAGCGGCGTGGCCCTGCTGCAGGGGCTGATGATGCTGGAACGCACCGACATCGCCGAACGCTCGCCCGCCGACCCGATCGCCTGGGTGCGCCTGGCCGAGGTCGAACGGCTGATGTACGCCGACCGGGACCGCTACGTCGGCGACGAGCCGTTCGCCAGGACGCCGGTCGAGGGCCTGCTGGCCCCCGACTACGTCGCCGCCCGCGCCGCCCTGGTCGGCGACCGCGCCGGACCCGCGCCGATGCCCGGAACGCCGGCGGGCGCGGGGATCCGCGCGCCGGACCGCACGCTGGAGCCGGCCGGGACCTCACACTTCGTCATCGTCGATCGCTGGGGCAACGCGGTCTCGATGACCACCACGGTCGAAAGCGTCTTCGGCTCGGGCCGGATGGTCGAGGGCTTCTTCCTCAACAACCAGCTCACCGATTTCAGCTTCTCGCCGGTCGAGGCCGACGGCGCGCCGGCCGCCAACGCCGTCGCGCCGGGCAAGCGACCGCGCTCGTCGATGGCGCCGCTGATCGTGCTGGACCGCAAGGGCAGGCTGGTGGCGGCGCTGGGCTCGCCCGGCGGCACGGCGATCCTGTCCTACAATCTCAAGGCCATGGTCGGGGTGTTCGACTGGGAGCTGCCGCTGCAGGAGGCGTTCGCCCTGCCCAACCTGGTGGCCCGCGGCGACCGCTTCTCCAGTGAGGCCGAACGCTATCCCGAGGGGGTCGTCGAGGCCTTGAAGGCGCGGGGCATCACCTTCAGCCCCGGCGGCGAGAACAGCGGCCTGCACGGCGTGATCGTGCGTCCGGGCGGCGTGCTGGAAGGCGCGGCCGACGACCGCCGCGAGGGCGTGGCGAAGGCGGCCGATTGAGCTTCCCTCCCCCTCGTGGGGAGGGACAGACCCGCGAAGCGGGTCAGGGTGGGGCAAGGGGCGGCCAATCACGACGATCCGTGAGTGGCCTCCTGGCCCCCCACCCGGTCCCTTCGGGACCACCCTCCCCATGAAGGGGAGGGAAGTCTAAGCCTCCGCCTTCTTCGCCCGCGTCCGCTTCGGCTTGACCGGCGCCGGGGTCGGCGGCGCGCCGGGCAGGGTCAGTTCGAACACCGTGCCGTCCGGACCCGTCCTGACCAGAACCAGGTCGCCGCCGTGCGCCTGCGCCAGCTCGCGGCTGATCGCCAGGCCCAGGCCCGTGCCGCCGCGCCGCGCCGAGCCCGTGAACGGCTGGAACAGGTGGGCCAGCGCCCGCTCCGGAAGGCCGGGCCCGTTGTCCGACAGGCGCAGCACACTGGCGCCGTTCTCCTCGCGCAGGGCGACCTGGACCTCGCCGGCGTCGCCGGACATGGCCTCGCGCGCGTTGCGCAACAGGTTGACCAGGATCCGGTGCAGCTGGTCCGGGTCGGCGCTAACCCGGACGTCGGGCTCCAGCCGGTCGACGAGTCGCACGCCGCTCTCGCTGAGGCCGGCGTCCTCGGCCGCCGCGTCGAGCGCCGCCTGTAGCGGCAGCTCCTGCAGCGTCGGCGGCGCCTCGATGGTCTTGCCATAGGCCATGACGTCGGTGGCCAGGGTGATGGCGCGGTCCAGCGCCCGCTCCAGGCGCGGCATGGCCTGGGCGACCTTGGGATCGCCGATGGCGGCGAGGCGGTCCGAGGCGATCTGGGCGCTGGTCAGCATGTTGCGAAGGTCGTGATTGATCTTCGCCACCGCCTCGCCCAGCGCGGCCAGGCGGGCCCTGGAGGTGAGAGCGGCGATCAGGTCCGACTGCATGCGGTCGAGCTCCGCCTCGGCGCGGCCGATCTCGTCGCGGCTGCGGGTTCTCCGGGTCGGCCCGGAAGCGCTCCATGGCCAGGGTGATCTTCTGCATGGGCCGCACGAGGAAGGCGTTCAGGGCCAGATAGACCGCCAGGCCGGCGCCCAGCGACACGAACAGGGTGATCATCACCAGCCGGCCGAGGTAGGCCAGCAGCGCCTCCTTCAGCGGCTGCTCCGGCATGACGATGTCGATGAACTCGCCGGAGCGGAAACGAGGCTCGGCGATGACGCGCACCATCCGGTCCTTGCCGCCGAAGATGGTCTTGAACGGCGCGGTCATCCAGCTGAGCGGCTTCTGGGTGCGCAGGTCGACCAGGTAAGGGTCGCGCAGGTCACGCGGGGCGGCGAGGATCAACCGGCGCATGCCGTCGGTCTGGATGGCCACCGAGACCACGCCGGCGTTCTCCAGCATCTGCTGGCGCACGGGGGCGGTGACCTTCCGGCCGGGGTCCGCCTCGGCGATGGTCGAGGCCAGCTCGGCGGCCCGGATGCGGTCGAGCAGCCACTGTTCCTCGAAGCTCGCCAGGGTGGCCGGCAGCACCAGCATCCCGGCCCCGACCACGAACAGGATGGTCAGGACCAGCAGACGCGCCGACAGACCGCCCGGCCAGAGCCGGCGCCGCGAGGGCCGGTCGGCCGTTGCGGGCGTCTCCGTCGAAGGCGGCGGGACGTCAGCCATGCTCATGCGCTACTTCACGATCGCCGGGTTGGCGAGTCCGGAAGAGTTCGCGTGCTGAGCGAAAAGCGCAAGGGCCGGCGTCGGGTTCATCGCGCCCCCACGGCCTCAGCGACCGAGGTGAAGCCCTCGGCGCGCAGACGGGCGGCGAGATCGCGCTTCACCCGCACGACCATGCCCGGGCCTTCGAAGACCATGGCCGAGTAGAACTGAACCGCCGCCGCGCCGGCCCGTATCTTGGCCAGGGCGTCGGCCCCGGTGGCGATGCCGCCCGCGCCGATCAGGGTCAGGCCCCGAGTGTTGGCGGCGTGGAACCGGGCCAGCACCTGGGTCGACAGGCTCATCAGCGGCGGGCCGGACAGCCCGCCGGTTTCCATCTTCTGCGGCGAGCGCAGGCTGTCGGGCCGCGAGACGGTGGTGTTGGACACGATGATCCCCTGCAGACCGAAGGCCGCCACGGTCTCGACGATGGTCTCGACCTCGCCGTCCTCGAGATCAGGCGCGACCTTCAGGAACACCGGATGGTCGCCGCCGGCCCTGAGCTCCCGCCGGGCCTCGTCGAGCCGGCCCAGCAACTCCTCCAGCGCCGCCTTCGTCTGCAGCGCGCGCAGGCCCGGCGTGTTGGGCGAGGAGATGTTGACGGTGAAGTAGGAGGCGCGGCCCCACAGGCGGCGCAGGCCGGTCACATAGTCGCCGATGCGATCCCCGGCGTCCTTGTTGGCCCCGATGTTGGCGCCGACCACGCCCGGGTGGCGACGGGCGGCGAGGTTGGCGGCGAAAGCATCCAGCCCGGCGTTGTTGAAGCCCATCCGGTTGATCACCGCCCGGTCCTCGCTCAGCCGGAACAGCCGTGGGCGCGGATTGCCGGCCTGGGGCAGGGGGGTGACCGTGCCGCATTCGACGAACCCGAAGCCGGCGCGCAGCATGGCGTCCGGCGCCTCGGCGTTCTTGTCGAACCCGGCGGCGAGACCGACGGGGGAGGGCAGGGCGAGGCCGGCCAGGGTGGTGGCCAGGATCGGGTCGTGCGGGGTGTGGTCAGTCGGGCCGAGGCCCAGCTTCAGACCCAGGATCGAGGCGCGGTGCGCGTCCTCGGGGTCCAGCAGGTGGAGGGCGCGCGCGGCAAAGTCGTGCATCACTCCTCTCCCTCTTGGGAGAGGGGGGCCGCCCGACGGGTGGTGGAGCGGGATGCGCTGCTGTTGAAGGGTTGGGCGAGGTCCTGGCGGCGGTGAGGCAGTGCGTTGCGATCAATCGCCTGCGCCTCCCGCTCCACCATGCTCCGCATGGTCCCCCTCTCCCAAGCGGGAGAGGATTGGCGAGTGGGAGAGGATTGGCGCTGCGCTTTCATGCCTTCAGCCCATCGAGCATCGGCGCGCCTTCAGCATCCAGCGCCACGTCCTTCACTTCCACCGCCAGCGTTGTCGGCAGCGGGCCGTAGAGGTGGGGGAACAGGTCGCCGCCGCGGGACGGCTCCCACTTCAGGCCCACGCCGAGCGATTCCGCGTCGAAGCCCACGATCACCAGGTCGGACAGGCCCGAGAAATACTTGCGGCCGGTCTCCGGCGCCTGGGCGGCGGTCGAGAAGTGGATGAACCCGTCGGCCAGATCGACGGCCGAGCCCTCGAACAGGCCCTTCGCCTCGGCGGCGGTCCATTCGGAGCGGGTCAGCAGCTTGTAGACCCGCGTCATTCTCCGCCGCCCCCGCCCTGGTCGGCCGCGTAGAACAGCCCGTCGTAGGCGGGGCGGCCGTAGTCGTCGATCGTGAAGGCCGCCACCGTCGAGGTCGGGAACCGGCTCTCGGCCCGGGCGACCAGCGCCGAGCCCGCGCCGCCCTGGCGCAACAGGCCGATGGTCAGCTCGTGCAGTCCCGGATTGTGGCCCACCACCATCAGGGTGTCTCCGCCTTCGCCGTGGGCGTCGACCTCGAAAAGGATGCGCTCGGCGCCGGCGTGATAGAGCGGGCGCAGCGAGACGGACTTCGCCGTCGGGAAGGCTGCGGAGACCTGCGCCCAGGTCTGTTGGGTCCGCCGGGCGGCGGAAACCAGCGCCAGGTCCGGCGTCAGGCCTTCGTCGACCAGCAGCCGGCCCATCAGGGCGGCGTCCGCCAGTCCGCGATCGGTCAGGG
>CAYTZY010000046.1:0-8606 GCA_964442795.1 uncultured Caulobacter sp. | reverse complement strand
CGTTGCTCCGCTCGGCCTTGCCGTGGCGCATGAGGATCAGTCGTTTCATTGGCCCTGTATTAGCCGCGCCGCCGCTTCGCAGGAAGCCGCCGGTTGACAGCGACCGCCGGCGACGGTCCAAGGCCTTGCATGACCCTTACGGCACAGACGCAGGCGATCCTCGAGGATGGCGGAACCTGGACGTTCCCGCCCTCGCAGCCGCTTGTGCTCGACTCCGGCGCCCGCATCGAGGGGCTGGAGATCGCCTGGCGCAGTTTCGGCGCGCTCAACGCCGACAAGTCCAACGCCGTCCTCATCTGCCACGCCCTGACGCTGGACCAGCACGTGGCCGGCAAACACCCGGTCTCCGGCAAGCCGGGCTGGTGGACCAGGCTGGTCGGGCCGGGCCGTCCGCTGGATCCGGCGCGACACTTCATCGTCTGCGCCAACGTCGTCGGCGGCTGCATGGGCAGCACCGGACCGGCCAGCCTCAATCCGGCGACCGGCAAGCCCTGGGGGCTCTCGTTCCCGGTCATCACCATCGCCGATATGGTTCGCGCCCAGGCCATGCTGATCGAGGCCATGGGCATCGAGACCCTCCAGGCGGTGGTCGGCGGCTCGATGGGCGGCATGCAGGTCCTGCAGTGGGCCGCCTCCTATCCCGAGCGGCTGTTCAGCGCCGTCTGCGTGGCCTCCGCCGCGCGGCACAGCGCCCAGAACATCGCCTTCCACGAGGTCGGTCGCCAGGCGATCATGGCCGATCCCGACTGGCGCGGCGGCGACTACGCCCTGCACGGCTCGCGGCCGGAGAAGGGCCTGGCCGTCGCCCGCATGGCGGCCCACATCACCTACCTGTCCGAGGCGGCCCTGCAGCGGAAGTTCGGCCGCGAGCTGCAGCGCGACGGCCTGTCGTGGGGCTTCGACGCCGACTTTCAGGTGGAGAGCTATCTGCGCCACCAGGGGGCGACCTTCGTCGATCGCTTCGACGCGAACAGCTACCTCTACATCACCCGGGCCATGGACTACTTCGACCTGGCCGCGGCCTACGGCGGGGTGTTGGCCGAGGCCTTCCGCAGGGCGCGGGACGTGCGGTTCTGCGTGCTGTCCTTCACCTCCGACTGGCTCTACCCGACCGCCGAGAGCCGCCACATCGTGCGGGCTCTGAACGCCGCCGGCGCGCGGGCCAGCTTCGTGGAGATCGAGAGCGACAAGGGGCATGACGCCTTCCTGCTCGACGAGCCGGTGATGGACTCGGCTCTGGCCGGCTTCCTGGACTCGGTCGACGCCGCGCGGGGGCTGCGATGACCGTCGTGCGCGAGGACTTCCGCGAGATCCTGCGCCTGGTGCGCCCCGGATCGCGGGTGCTCGACGTCGGCTGCGGCGGTGGCGAACTGCTGGAGTTGCTGACCCGGGAGAAGGACATCGACGGCCGCGGCGTCGAGATCAGCCCGCAGGGGGTGTCCGCCTGCCTGGCGCGCGGCCTCGCGGTCATGCAGGGCGACGCCGATCGCGATCTGGAACAGTTCCCGACCGGCGCCTTCGACTACGCCATCCTGTCCCAGACCCTGCAGGCGACCCGCAACCCGCGGCAGGTGCTGGGCGAGCTGATGCGCATCGCCGACCGCGCCGTGGTCAGCTTCCCCAACTTCGGCCACTGGCGCGTACGCTGGTCGCTGCTGAGCCGGGGGCGGATGCCGGAAACCCGCTCGCTGCCCGAGCCCTGGTGGTCGACGCCGAACATTCACCTCTGCACCCTGGCCGACTTCAACGCTCTGGTGGACGACCTCGACCTGCGCATCGAGGCCAGCGTGGCCTTGGCCGAGGGCCGTCCGGCGCGTCCGATCGATCCGACCCGGGCGATCGAGAACTGGCGGGCCGAGGCTGCGCTGTTCCTGCTGGGGCGCCGGGCCGGGCCGGTGGAACCGGATGGCCCGCCGGGCGATCTCTTCGGGGCATGAAGGTCAGACTCGCCACCTACAACGTCCACCGCTGCGTCGGGACCGATCGCAAGCTCGACGTCGAACGGGTGGCCGAGGTGATCGCCGCCTGCAACGCCGACATCGTGGCCCTGCAGGAGCTGGATGTCGGCCGCCGCCGCACCAACCACGTCGACCAGGCCCATCGGCTGGCCGAGCTGCTGCGCATGAAGTCGCACTTCCATCCGGCGATGCACGTCGAGGAGGAACGCTACGGCGACGCCATTCTGACCGCCCTGCCCGAGCGTCTGGTCAGGGCCGCCGCTCTGCCGGGATTGCCGCGGTTCCGGGGGCTGGAGCCACGCGGCGCCCTGTGGGTCGCGGTGGACATCGGTGGCGGCGTCGAGCTGCAGGTCATCAACACCCACCTGGGCCTGGTGCCCCGCGAGCAGCAGGTTCAGGCCGCCGCCCTGATCGGCGACGACTGGATGGCGGCGGAGGCCTTCACCGCCCCGGCGGTGCTGTTGGGAGACTTCAACGCCAGCCCGTTCTCGAGGACCTACCGCATGCTGACGGCGGTGATCCGCGACGCCCAGTCAGGCCTCGGCCGGGCGCCGACGGCGACCTTCCCCTCGGGCTTCCCGTTCATGCGCATCGATCATGTGTTCGTGGCCGGATCGATCACGGTCACACGGGTGGAATCGCCTTTCGACGCCCGCGCGCGCGTGGCGTCGGATCATCTGCCGTTGGTGGTGGAGCTTGAGGTTCATCCGCCGGCTGCGGCGTGAACTCGTCGATCAGGGCGACCTGTTCGCGCAGGCACCGCCGCCGCGCCCAGGGCCGCCAGGCGTCGCGGGGCGTGGTGGGGTCGCCCAGGCTCCAGTCGCTGACGAAGCGCTCGACAGGACGAAGCGGCCGGGGCGCGACCTGGCGCAGCCGCCGGCCCTCGGGGTCCAGCAGCGTGATGGCGCCGGCCAGCGACCCGGCCCGCGCCATGGCCGCCTCCACCTCGAGCAGGTTGCGCCCGACGTAGTGGCCGATCATCAGGTTGCGGAAGGTCGCTATGGTCTCGCGCGTCTCGGCGCCGGCCTCTCCCGCATCGGCCTCGATGGCCATGTCGCATTCGGTGTCCAGGCCCAGCGAGCGATTGTTGAGATTGGCCGAGCCGATGCGGAGGAAGAGGTCGTCGGCGATGGTCACCTTGGAGTGGACGATGATCGGCTTTCCCGCCGTCGTGCGGGGGGTCCAGGCGCTGAACCGGCCGTGGACGTCGGCCGCGCCGAGGGCCTCGATGGCCGCCAGCCGCCCGCTGTCCATGGTCATGCGGTCGAAGTAGCTGGGGCTGGCCTCCGGCCCGATCAGGATGATCTCCGGCCCGTCCGGCTCGGCCAGCCGCCGGCACAGGGCTTCGACGATGGTCGGGGCGGTCAGGTACTGGTTTTCGATGTAGAGGGTGCGCCGGGCCGCCGCGATGGTCGCCAGATGCAGGCGCAGGTTCTCGCGCACGAGGGTGTGGGTCTTCCAGTTGGGCTCGGTGCGGGCCAGGCCGACGGTCTGGCCGATCAGGTCGGGCGTGACGCCGCGCGGCCAGGGCGAGTCCTCGGAATAGTCGGGCTCCGGCACATCGAGCCGGCCGCCGCCGGACCGCTCCCAGCGTTCGGCGAAGAGCTGGCCGCAGTCCTGCGCGATCGGTCCCTCCATCACCGTGGCCACGTCGTGCCGGGCCGGGTAGCGGCGCAGGTTGGGCAGGCGGCGGCGCGGATCGACGTCATCGTGGTCGCAGGTGTCCCAGCGGTCCGTCGACAGGTCGCCGCCGCTGACGAAGGCCAGCCGGCCGTCGATCACCAGCACCTTCTGGTGGTGGCAGGCGCTGTTCGGCAGGCTCTTGTCCAGCCGGTACTGCACCTTCGAGCCCTTGAAGAAGGCCGCCGCCCGCTGCACGGCGAAGCCCTGGGACGCCGAGATCGCCGCCGGGATGTCCCAGCACAGGATGCGCACGTCGAGCGCGGGGTTCAGCGCCGAGATGCGGCGCAGCAGCAGGCCCAGCCGGTCGGCGGTCTCCGGCGCGCCGCTGCGCTCGATCTTGTCCGGCTGCAGGCGGGTCAGCGCGTCGAAGGTCCAGGCCAGCAGCCAGATCGAGCGCTTGGCCGTGAGCATCGACGCTTTCACGGCGGCGAAATAGTCCGCCCCGTCGACCAGGAAGGCCAGGGCGTCCGCCCGGCTGGTCCGCCAGCATGTGTCGCCGTCTCGAAGGATGGTGTCGCCGCCCATGCCGCCCCTTGTAGCTGCGATGGGTTCAATGCGCGAAGGGGGCATGAGGTTCAGTGGGGCGGGGACATGTTCCGGCGATAGCCGGTACGTGTCCCCGACAGTTCGAGATCCGGTGAAATATCTCCAATGTCTTCGATCGGCTTTCACCGATGCTGAAGCGTGCGCTTCACCGAGGCGGACAGGAGGATGGATCGCGCGCCGGCGGCGGGGGATGGCCCGCGCGGACGTCATTCCGCGCGGGGGGCGGGTGCCTGGAGGCCTTGCTGGAAAGGGTTCTGGAAGTCGTGTCGTCCGGCGCATGACCCATTGTGCACCCGTCCTGGACATCGGGGATGAAACCCGGGCCACGTGTGCGCGGACCGGGGGCCGATTGTCCCGAAACGTCCCGCATTGTCTCCAGAGTATAGGTCCCGGGAGTCTTCATCCGGGGCCTTGTTCCCCTTCGACGTCATGGCCCGACTTGTTCGGGCCAGCCATGCGTGGTGAGGAGCGGAGTGCGCCCCCGCGAGCGGCTCCAGGGGTGAGGCGGTGTTCATGGGTGGCCCGAACAAGTCGGGCCATGACGGAAATGGGGAGGGCGCGGCGGCAGTCGCCCTGCGTCCTTCGACACGCCGCTGCGCGGCTGCTCAGGATGACTGGTTTTGGAAGGTCACCCACCATAGTCATGCTGAGCAGCGCTCGAAGAGCGCGTGTCGAAGCACGCAAGGCGATTCGCCGCCCCCTACCCCGCGATCGCCGCGGCCCCCGCCTCGCCCGTGCGGATCCGCAGGGCCTGTTCGAGGTCCATGACGAAAACCTTGCCGTCGCCGATCTTGCCGCTGTTGGCGGTGCGGATGATGGCGTCGATGATCGGCTGGACCAGGTCGTCGGAGGCGGCGATCTCCAGCTTCACCTTCGGCAGCAGCTTCACCTCGTACTCGGCGCCGCGATAGACCTCGGTCTTGCCCTTCTGCCGCCCGTAGCCCCGCACCTCGGTGACGGTCAGGCCGGAGGCGCCGGCCTCGGTCACGCCGTCGAGCACCGCGTCGAGGCGGCTGGGCTTGATGATGGCGACGATCATCTTCATCGGACAACTCTCCCACCGCGCGGAAGGCGTGGTGCAGTGCAAAATCTAGGGCGAAACCGGCTCGCTGGCCAAGGGGGCTTGTCGCATCGAACCGTCCGGCGCCTTTCCGGCAGGCGCCCCGCCGGGCGCCGGCGCCAGCACGCCGGGCGCGAACACCCGGGCGCGGGCGCGCGAGACGCGGGGCTTCACGGCGAAGGACTGCTTGACCGCCTCCATCAGGATCACCCCGGCGAACGGCGGCCACAGCCAGGCGCCGACCTGCTCGAAGCCCTCGGCCCAGCGGGCGGTCCAGGCGAACGGCGGGGCGTAGAGGGCGCGGGTCCAGCCGGACGGCTCCAGGTCCGCCTCGCGCAGCACCGCCTCCAGCTGGCGGCGGCTCCAGGGCCGGCCGTGGCCGAAGGGCGTGCCCTCGGCGTTGGACCACAGGCCGTTGCGCGCCGCGACGGCGACGAACACCCGGCCCGTCGGCGACAGCACGCGGCAGACCTCCTGCATCATGGCCACTGCGTCCTCGGCTTCCTCCAGCGCATGCACGCAGACCACGCGGTCGAACATGGCGTTGGGCAGGGGCAGGGCGGTCTCTGGCGCCAGGCAGGCCAGGTTGCGCCCGACGGCGGGCCAGACCTCCACCCCCTGCGAGGCCGGCATCACCGCGATCGTTCGCCGGGCCCGCTCGCGGACGGCCTCCAGGTAGGGCGTGGCGTAGCCGAGGCCCAGAAACTCCAGCCCGCGCGGATCGCCCCAGGCCTCGCTCAGCTTGCGGGCCACCATCTCCCGCGCCGCCCGGCCGCGGGCGGAGGCGTAGAAGGCGCGAAGCTCGAGGACGTCACGGCGCATGGGGGTCCTTATGTCACTTTCCGGGGCCGTGCGTCCTTCGACACGGCCGTTCCGGCCTGCTCAGGATGATGTGGATCGGTGTATAGCTGCAAACTACGTCATCCTGAGCAGCCCGCGCACGCGGGCGTGTCGAAGGACGAAATGAAGGCGAGCCATGTCCATCACCATCCACCAGTTCCCCTGCCTGTCCGACAACTACGGCTTTCTTGTGCGCGATGAGGCGACGGGGAAGACGGCCTGCATCGACACGCCCGACGCAGACGCCATCCTGGCCGAGTTGGGCAAGCTGGGCTGGTCGCTGGACCTGGTGCTCAACACCCACTGGCACCCCGACCATGCCGGCGGCAATGCGCGGCTGAAGGCCGAGACCGGCTGCACCGTCGTCGGTCCGGCCGAGGTCGAGCGCATCGGGACCGCGCCGGACCGCGTCGTCGACGAGGGCGACAGCGTGGCGCTGGGCGAGACGACCTTCGCGGTGATCAATACCGGCGGCCACACCCTGGGTCACATCGTCTTCTACGCCGCCGCCGACGGCGTGGCCTTCGTCGGGGACACCCTGTTCACGCTCGGCTGCGGCCGGCTGTTCGAGGGCACGCCGCAACAGATGTGGACCAGCCTGCAGAAACTGGCCGCCCTGCCGGACGACGTCACCGTCTACTGCGCCCACGAGTACACCGCCTCCAACGCCCGCTTCGCGCTGTCGGTCGATGCGGACCCTGCGCTGAAGGCGCGGGCGGACGCCATCTTCGCGGCCCGCGAGCGCGGGGAGTGGACGGTGCCGACCACCATCGGCCTGGAGAAGGCCACCAACCCCTTCCTGCGCGCCCCCGTGCTGCGCCCCGACATCGCCGACCCGGCGGAGGCCTTTGGCGCCGTGCGGGCGGCCAAGGACAGCTTCAAGGGATGACGGCGGGAGAGGTCGTCGCGCTGCTGGGTCTGGAGCCGCATCCGGAGGGCGGCTGGTATCGCCAGACCTTCCGCGACACGGCCGGGCCGGAGGGACGCGGCGCCTCGACGGCCATCTACTTCCTGCTGGAGGCGGGTCAGGAGAGCTCCTGGCACCGTGTCGACGCGGCCGAGGTCTGGCACCACTACGCCGGCGCGCCGCTGCTGCTGACCATCGGCTCGGAGGAGCACCGGCTGGGCGTCGATCTGGCCGCCGGCGAACGCCCCCAGGCCGTCGTTCCGGCCGGCGTCTGGCAGAAGGCCCGGTCGCTGGGCGACTGGACCCTGGTCGGCTGCACGGTCGCGCCGGGGTTCGTTTTCGAGCGGTTCGAGATGCTGGAAGAGGGTGTCGAGCCAGGATGACGGCAATCCGCCCCCTTGTGGGGGCGGGGGACCATGCGGAGCATGGTGGTGGGGGATGAGCCGGCGTTGAAGGGCTTGGCGAGGACTGAGCGAGGGCGTACGCCGCGACTCTTCCCGCGGACGACCGTGTATCCCCCTCCACCACCCTTCGGGTGGTCCCCCTCTCCCAAGCGGGAGAGGAATGCTGTCAGCGGAACGCCACCTGGATGATCCGCTCCGAGGACGGGCGTCCGGACAGGCCCTGGTCGGGGGCCACGACGATCAGCAGGACGCCGTTCCTGAGCACCACCGAGGGGCGGGCGCCCTCGACGACCACGACCTTGCCGATCTTGGCCAGCTGCGGCTGACCGCCGGACGACTGCGACAGCCGAACGATGGCCTCGGAGACCACCAGCGAGGCGTCGGCGATGAGGGCCGAGGAGGCCGGCGAGGCGTCGGCCTCGAAGGCGATGGTGCGCCCGGCGGCCTTGCTGGCCCGGCCGCTGGCGATGCGCAGCAACTGGTAGAGGGCCAGCGGGCTGACCGGCTTGAGCCGCAGCGGCTGGACCGGTCCGGCCACCTCCGCCGCCGCCCCGGCGGGCCGCTTGCGCGTGAACAGGGTGAAGCCGCCCAGCTTGGTGGCCCGCAGGATCAGCTGGCCCAGGTCGTTCTTGTAGTTGATGTCGCCGCGCGGCCCGACTTCCGGCTGGAGAACCCAGACCTCGTAGCTGCTTTCGAACTTCAGCAGCGGCTGGCCCGTGCTGCGGTCGAGGATGAAGCCCTCGCCGGTCTCGGTGACATAGCGGGCGACGGGCGGCGGCGGCGCGCGGCGCTGGCTCTCGGCCGGCTTGTCGCCGAACAGCAGGTCCTTGAGCGAACCCTGGGCATGGGCGGGCGCCGCTGCGGAAAGCAGCGCGATCAGGGCCGCGATGACAACCGCGACCTCAGGATACCGGATACTCGTCCTCGCCATTCCCCAAGCCATGCACGGCGACTGGGGCGATTCTTGGACGGGTTGCGGGCGCCGCACAAGCGTGGCGACGCCCGGGATCCGGGGATCAGGCCGCCAGGTACTGGCCGCCATTGAGGGTGAAGGTGGCGCCGGTCACGAAGCCCGCGCGTTCGCCGGCCAGGTAGGCGACCATGTCGGCGATTTCCTCGCCCTTGCCGAGGCGTCCGACCGGGATGCCGGCAATGATTCCCTGCAGCACGTTCTCGGGAACGGCCTGCACCATCTCGGTGTCGATGTA
>CAYTZY010000045.1:0-19900 GCA_964442795.1 uncultured Caulobacter sp. | reverse complement strand
CGTCCCGGACCGGCCGAGTAACCCCCTCGACCCTGGCCCCGCTCGAACCTCATCCTGATCGCCGCAAGAGCACTGGCCATGCGCCCTCCCCGTGCGACCGGGACAAGGTGAGTATGGGGGTGGTCCGCAGGGTGGGGGATAGAATTGAGATATCCCCCCATCTCCGTATCCCCGGCGACCCGAAGGGCGGCGCGGAGCGCCAACGCCGGGGCCCATGCGGGGCAAGGGCTGGAGCAGTGTCCTGGATCCCGGCCTGCGCCGGGAAGACGGGGGATAGATTGGACACCGCGGCCAGTCACCGACCGGCGGCGCCTTCCGCTCCACCCTGCTCCGCAGGCTTTCCCTCTCCCAACAAGGAGAGGATGGAGGGAAGCACTGCCCGCATGCCCTCCGTACGCGACCGCACCTGCGGCGTCGCGAGACACCCTGCCAGCGCTTCGTAGCCGGGCGCTCCGGCAAACGGCGACACGACCATCGGCGGGCTGTGGTTGGCGGGGCAGAGGATCAGGGTCTCGCCGGGGCCGACGGCGTCCAGGTCCAGCATGGCGGTCGACCGGGTCATCAGCACGAGGGGCGCGGCTCCGGCCGGGCGGCGACGGAGCCAGGCGGTCAAGGCCTCCTGTGTCGATGCGTCGAGGCCCTGCTCCACGAGGTCGACGACGGCGGGCACGTCGCCGGTCGCAAGTTGGCTCATCAGGGCGACGAGGGCGTCGGACCGACTCGCGCCCTCCCCGGCCAGCCAATCCAGCGCCGCTTCCACCGGCGGCGACAGGTCGGCCGGCGCTTCGCGATCCAGCCCCACGAACCGCGCGCCGGGGATCGCGTCGGCCAGCGCCATGGCCAGCCGCGTCTTGCCGCTGCCCAGCGGGCCGACCAGCCAGGTCACGGTCGGCGAGAGTCGCGCCTCGAACCGCTCCCCACCCCAGGGCCAAGGCAGGTCGAGGGCCACCGCGACACCCTGCGCACCGCCGACCAGCCCCGGCAAATCAGTCATGGCGAGGACCCTGCCGACGCGAAGATCGGCTCTCACCACCTTGATACGATTGATCATTCCGGACAGCTGGCCGCCCTGCGCCTCCAGCGCCGCCTGATGGGCCGCCAGCGCCGGCTCGAGGTCCGCGGCGTCGCCGCCGAGCACCCGCGCCGTCTGCGCCAGGCTCAGGCCCAGCGTCCGCAGCGCCGCGATCTCGCCGGCCCGCGCCATCTCCGCCGGCCCATAGGCCCGCCAGCCCGCCGCCGTGCGCAACGGCGTCACCAGCCCGCGCGCCTCGTAGAGCCTCAGCGCCTTGGCCGAGACGCCCAGCCGTAGCGCGGCCTGCGATGCATTCAAATATCCGGTCACGACTCACCTCCCTGCTGTGAACCGCTCCTCCATGGGAGCGGCCGCAGGGGCCGGGTCAACACCCCATTTCCTTCTCCCCTTGAGGGAGAAGGTGGCCTCCGAAGGAGGTCGGATGAGGGGTCGCTCCGCAGCCAGGCTTCTGCGCGGCGCGGGTCACGCGCAATCGCATCACCGACCGAGTTCGCCAGCTTGAGGATGGTCTCATCATGCTCGGATCGAGCGTGATCGGCATGCAATTCGGCAAGGATCTCCTGGTTCACCCGATCAACGACGCCAAGCCTCAAGGCGTCGAGCTCCGACAGGTCTATGAGATCGATGGCTTCGAACCAGAACACGAGGTCCGCAATATCCGCGCCGATCCGGGCCAGCCCATCCCTGAGTAGATCGGCATAGGTTCTAAAGGGCCAGTTAGGTCCGCCTACGTCGACAGACTCGGACACGTTGACGTTGCAGGTCCAGGTCCGCTTTTCGTCAGGCACAGCGAGCCCCCTCATCCGTCGGCTTCGCCGACACCTTCTCCCTCAAGGGGAGAAGGGTCACCGCGGCCGGAACCGCTTGCTCGCCGGGAAGCCTTTCGGGGCCAGCTTGCCGGCGCCGGAGCGCTTGCCGACCCAGCCCTGCCAGTCGGGCCATTCGCGGGTGCGGCCGGCGGCATCGATCCAGCTTGCGCCGGTCGCGCTGTCAAAGGCCATCGCGTCGCGCAGCCCGCCCTCGCGGTAGGACTGCAGCTTGACGCCCTTGCCGCGCGGCATTTCGGGCAGTTCGTCCATGGCGAAGACCAGGATCTTGCCGTTGTCGCCGACCACAGCCATGCGGTCGCCGACCGCCTCGAGCGAGACCACCGCCTCGCCGTTCAGCACCTGCTTGCCGGCCCGCCGGAAGGCCAGGGCCTCGTCCTCGGGCAGGATGAAGCCGTACCCGGCCTTGCTGGCCAGGAAGCGCTTGCGACCCGGCCTGTGCGGGAAGACGTCGATCAGCTTCACCTTGTCGTCGATATCGACCATCAGCCGCAGCGGCTCGCCATGGCCGCGGGCGCTGGGGAGCTTGCTGCAATCGACGGTGAAGAAGCGCCCGTCGGACGCGAAGATAAGCAGCTTGTCCGTTGTTTCCGCTGGAACAATGAAGCCCAGCTTGTCGCCTTCCTTGAACTTCAGTTCGGACGGATCCTCGACCTTGCCCTTGGCGGCGCGGATCCAGCCCTTCTCCGACAGGATGACGGTGATCGGCTCGCGGACCACGAAGGCCTCGACCGAGACCTCGGCCGAGACGGCCGGCGCGTCGGCGAAGTCGCTGCGGCGCTTGCCGACCGTGGTCGCCTGCCCCAGCACCTTCTGGACGTCCTTGAGGCCCTGGCCGACCAGCTTCCACTGCATGGCGTCCGAGGCCAGCATGGCCTGGATGCCGTCGCGCTCCTCGGCCAGTTCGGCGTGCTCGCGGCGAAGCTCCATCTCTTCCAGCTTGGCCAGCTGGCGCAGACGGGTGTTGAGGATGGCGTCGGCCTGGATGTCGCTCAGCGCGAAGGCGGCGATCAGCTTCTGCCTGGGCTCGTCCTCGTAGCGGACGATGCGGATCACCTCGTCGAGGTTCAGATAGGCGACCAGCAGGCCGTCGAGGATGTGCAGCCGGGCCTCGATCTTGCCCAGCCGGAACCGCGCCCGACGGATCAGCACCTCGCGGCGGTGATCGAGGAAGGCGCGCAGGCAGGCCTTCAGCCCCATGACGCCGGGCGTGCCGCGCGCGTCCAGAACGTTCATGTTGACCGAGAAGCGCACCTCAAGGTCGGAGAGCTTAAACAGGCTCTCCATCAGCATCTCGGGCTCGACGGTCCGGCTCCGGGGCTCCAGAACCAGCCGCACGTCCTCGGCGCTCTCGTCGCGCACGTCGCCCAGCAGCGGCGCCTTCTTGGTCTCGATCAGCTCGGCCAGCTGCTCGACAAGGTCGGACTTCTTCACCTGGTAGGGAATCTCGGTGACGACGATCTGCCAGCCGCCGCGAGCCTGCTCCTCCTTGACCCAGCGCGCGCGGGTGCGGACCCCGCCCCGACCGGTCTCGTAGGTCTCGAGCATCGAGGCCGCCGACTCGACGATGACGCCGCCGGTCGGGAAGTCGGGCCCCTTCACATGCTCCATCAGGTCGGCCGTCGTGGCGTTCGGCGACTTGAGCAACAGCAGGCAGGCGTCGATCAGCTCGCCGGCGTTGTGCGGCGGGATCGAGGTGGCCATGCCCACGGCGATGCCGGAGCTGCCGTTGGCCAGCAGGTTGGGGAAGCCCGAGGGCAGCACGACCGGCTCTTCGTCCTGACCGTCGTAGGTGGGGCGGAAGTCGACCGCGTCCTCGTCGATGCCGTCCAGCAGCAGCATCGCCGCCGCCGTCATCCGGCATTCGGTGTAGCGCATGGCGGCGGGGTTATCGCCGTCGATGTTGCCGAAGTTCCCCTGCCCCTCGACCAGCATGTAGCGCTGCGAGAAATCCTGGGCCAGACGGACCAGGGCGTCATAGATCGACTGGTCGCCGTGGGGGTGGAAGTTGCCCATCACCTCCCCGACCACCTTGGCGCATTTGCGCGCCGCGGCCTCGGGGTTCAGCCGCATGTTGCTCATGGCGTACATCAGCCGCCGGTGCACGGGCTTGAGGCCATCGCGCACGTCGGGCAGCGCCCGCGAGCTGATCGTCGACAGGGCGTAGGCGAGATACCGTCGCGACAACGCCTCGCTCAGCGGCTCGTCCAGAATACGGTCGCCGTCACCCGGCGGAGGGGTTTGCAGGGTCATGCTCGAATCGGGAGTGGTGGTTCGGGTCTTGTTCTAGCAACTCGGCGGCGGCGTTGTCGCTGTGCGTCCTTCGACACGCCGCTGCGCGGCTGCTCAGGATGAGGTATTCGGAAAGCCACCCACCTACGTCATCCTGAGCAGCGCCCGAAGGGCGCGTGTCGAAGGACGCAGGGCATGACCCCCGCCTCCCCTACAGCCTCCCCGCATCGGCCAGCTTGTCCAGCAACCAGACCCGGGCCGGCGGCAGGGGCCGGTTCAGGGGGCCGAACACGAACTGCTCGAGGAAGTGGCCGGTCAGGTCGAAGCCGGCGCGGATGTCGCCATCGCGCAGGCCGCCCTGGGACGACAGCAGGAAGCCTGGCAGCGGCAGCAGGCGGTCGGCCCAGGGCTCCCCCGCCGCGCGGCTGACCGCCCGGCCGGTGCGCGGGCTGACCCAGACCAGATCGTCGACTGCCCCGGTCGAGGCGCATTTCGTCAGGTCCAGCCCAAAGCCCAGCTCCTCCAGCAGCCCCGCCTCGAAGCGCACGAAGACGGCGGGCCAGATGTCGGTCAGGGCGAAGGCGGAGCTCAGGGCCTCGAAGGCCAGGAAGGCGCCCGGATGCGGCTCGCGCTCGGGAAGCGCCCCGGCGGCCACGGCGGCGGCGGCGGCCAGGCCGCTCAGCGCCAGCGGGTCGTCGAACAGGGCCGAGGGCCCCTCGCCCACCGGTTCCAGCAGCGCCGCGCCCAGCTGGTCGGCCACCCGCGCCCGGTAATCGGCCCGCACCCGCGCCCCGGCCTGCAGGAACGGCTTCATGCGCCGCGAGGCCCCGCCGGCCACGTGCGCCGCGAACCGGCCGTGGCGCTCGGTCAGGAGGTCGACGATGGCGCCGGTCTCCCCGTGCGCCCGCGCCGACAGCACATAGGCCTCATCTTCCCATTCCATGCAGATCAGATAGCGTACCTGATCTGTTCCGGCGAGACCTCCCTTTGATCACCTCCCTGCTGCTGCCCATCGCCCTGTTCCTGCCGCTGGCCCCGGCCGCCGAGCATGACACGCTGGCGGGGCTGACCGAGGGCGCCAGGGTCATGGCCTTTACACCCCTCGGCGAGCGCCGCGCGGCGCTGGAGGGCTGGAGTGGCGAGGATTGCGTCTCCCGCATCGCGCTGCGGCTGGAAGACGGTCGGACCCGGACACCTGAGGTGGACTGGAGCGCGCCGGGGCTGGATTTCGACGCCGGCCGGTCAGGCGCGACCGTGACGATCCGCGCGGGCTTCAGCGGCGACGCCGGGGGCATCGAGGCGCTGGGCCTTCGGCTGGCTTCCGAAGCCGACGCCGCCGACGCCCTGCGGGCCCTGCGCAGTCTGCGTATGGCCTGCGCGGCGGTGCGGTGAGCCAGCGCGTTGCGTCCTTCGACACGCCGCGGAGTTTATCCTCGGGCGCGCGCTCCGCGCGACCCGGGGGCGCTGCTCAGGATGACGTAACTGGAAGGCTACCCACCCACGTCATGCTGAGCAGCGCCGCAGGCGCGTGTCGAAGCACGCAGAGCGATCCCTACTTCTTGCCCGCTTCAAACGCCCTGATCCGCGCGATGACCTCGTCGGCGACGTCGTTGGGGATCGGGAAGGTCAGGGCGTACTGGCTGACCCGCCAGCCCTCCGGCGTCAGCAGCAGGGTCCCCGTGCCGCGCGCCGTGCCGTAGCTCTGGCTGTCCAGCACCTCGTCGAACCAGGCCACGCAGCGGCAGTCGACCGGCGCGATCGTCACCTGCCGCTGGCGGGCGGCGTAGGTCCAGCCCTGGCCCTTGTCGAAGTAGGGCTGGGCATAGGCGCGGAAGGCCGACATCGTCCAGCGCTCGGTGACGTCGGTGCCGATGAACACCGCGTCCGGCGTGTAGAGCGCGAAATAGGCCGGGCCGTCGGCCTTCGCGGCGGCGGCGTGCAGCTGGTCGAGGACGACGGCGATGTCCTCCTCCGGCGTGGCGGCGACGGCGGGGGTGGCGAGGGCCAGGGCGGTGGTGAAAAGTGCAGCGCGCAGCATTCGAACGCCTCCCAAGGCGGCAGGTCGGGGACAGTTTAAGGTGTCCCAAGGGACATCTTAAACTGTCCCCTGCCAAGCCTCAGACGTCGAAGTCCAGGCCCATGCCCTCGTAGGTTCCGCGTTCCTCGGCCCAGGTCTCGCGGACCTTGACGTGCAGGAACAGGTGCACCTTGCGCTCGAGCAGGTCGGTCAGTTCCTCGCGGGCGGCCGAGCCGATCCACTTGAGGGTCTGGCCGTTGGCGCCGATGACGATGGCGCGCTGGCCCTCGCGCTCGACCAGGATGGTCTGCTCGATGCGCAGCGAGCCGTCGGCGCGCTCCTCGAAGGCCGTGGTCTCGACGCTGGCGGCGTAGGGCAGCTCCTCGTGGACCCGCAGATAGAGCTTCTCGCGGGTGATCTCGGCGGCCAGCAGGCGGACCGGCAGGTCGGCGGTCTGGTCCTCCGGATAGAGCCAGGGCCCCTCCGGCATCATGGCGGCCAGCCGGGCCTTGAGGTCGTCGACCCCGGCGCCGGTGGCGGCGGAGATCATGAACACCTCGTCGTAGACGCCGGTGTCGAACAGCTCCTTGGCCACCGCCAGCATCCGCTCGCGCTTGACGCCGTCGATCTTGTTCAGGGCCAGGATGGCCTTGCGGCGGGCGCCCTTCAGCCCCTCGATGATCGAGCGCACGTCCTCGATGGCCTTCTTGTCGGCGCCCTTGGCCGTGCCGTCCTGGACGGCGAGCTCGGCCTGGACGTCGACCAGGTGCACGACGGCCTCGGCGTCCTCGGCCCCGGCCCAGGCCGAGCGGACCATGGCGCGGTCGAGCCGGCGGCGCGGCTTGAAGATGCCGGGCGTGTCGACCAGCACGATCTGGGCGTTGTCATGCATGGCCACGCCGCGCACGGGAAACCGCGTCGTCTGGACCTTCTGGGTGACGATGGAGACCTTGGCGCCGACGAGGCGGTTGGTCAGGGTGGACTTGCCGGCGTTGGGCGCGCCGATGATGGCGGCGAAGCCCGCGCGGGTGGGAGTGGTTTCAGTCATTGCGCGCGCCTGTAGCACAGGCGCCGGGCACATGCACTTGGCGTGCGTGTCCCTGCCGCTTCAAGCTGAGGGGGACACGTACTGAAGTACATGTCCCCAAGGCTACCCTGTCCCTTCCCGGCGCAGCAGCATCTGCAGGGCGGCGGATTTCTCGGCGTCCTGCCGGGAGCGGCCCTCGGCGTTCTCGGCGTCAAAGCCCTGGACGTGGACGGCGACGGTGAAGACCGGGGCGTGGTCGGGACCAGTGCGGCTGACGACCTCGTAGCGGGGCAGCGGCAGGCCGCGGGCCTGGGCCCATTCCTGCAGCTGGGTCTTGGGATCGCGGCCTCGGGCCGGCGAGGGATCGGCGAATTCCTCCGTCCAGGCCTCCAGGAAGAAGGCCCGGGCGGTGTCGAGGCCGCCGTCGATGTAGAGGGCCGCCATCAGGGCCTCACAGGCGTCGCCCAGCACCGCGTCGCTTTCGCGCGCGCCGATCTTGCTGGCCGAGCCGGAGAGGCGCAGCGCCTGGGCCAGGCCAATGCGGCGGGCGACGCGGGCGCAGGCCTTGCCGTTGACCAGCGCCGCCAGCCGGGGCGAGAGCACGCCTTCCTTGGCGTCGGGGTCGAGCGCCAGCAGCCGTTCGGCGGCAAGCAGGTTCAGCACCCGGTCGCCGAGAAACTCCAGCCGCTCGTTGTGGCGCACCTTGCGGGCGCCGTCGCCGACGCTGGAATGGGTCAGGGCCCGCTCCAGAAGATCCCGGTCGGCGAAGCTGTGGCCGATGCGCTGCTCCAGCGCCTCGACGGCCGAGAGCCGGGCGTTCATTTCAGGATGTTGAAGAACCGGCTCGGCCGGGCGTCCAGCACCCAGGTCCAGGGCTTGAACAGCGAGGCCTCGCCGTTCCAGGACAGCAGGATGATCTGCGCCTTGCCGACCAGGTTCTCGGCCGGAACGAAGCCGACGTCGGCGCGGCTGTCGGCCGAGTTGTCGCGGTTGTCGCCCATGAAGAAGTAGTGGCCGGCCGGCACCAGGAACACCTGGGTGTCGTCCAGATCGCCGCGCGGACCGCAGTCGTAGGTCTTGTACGGACGCCCCTCCGGGTTGGTCTCGCGGAAGCGCTCGACCTGGGCGCCGCTCCAGCAGACGCCCGGATCGCCGGGGCCTTCGGACACGCGGGGCACGGGCTTTTCGTTGATGAAGAGGATGCCCCCCTTCACCTGGATCCGGTCGCCGGGCAGGCCGACAAGGCGCTTGATGTAGTCGGTGCGGTTATCGGTCGGCAGCTTGAAGACGATGATGTCGCCGCGCTTCGGCTCGCTGCCGAAGATCCGCCCCTCGAACAGCGCCGGGCTGAAGGGCGCGGAGTGGCGGCTGTAGCCGTAGCTGAACTTGCTGACGATGATGTAGTCGCCCTTCAGCAGGTTCGGCTCCATCGAGGCCGACGGAATCGTGAACGGCTGGAACAGGAACACCCGCAGGAACAGCGCGATCAGCAGGGCGTAGACGACGGTCTTGACGATCTCGATCGTCTCCTCGACCGCGCCGTTCTTGATGGCGGCGGCCGGGGTTTCGGTTTCCGTCGGCGTGTCGGCGGCGTCGGTCATGTCGGCGCGCGGCCCTTTTCTCTTCAAATGTCGCGGATCAGCTATCCCGTGTCTGGTTAGTCTCCCATTACGACACGGGCAAGCACGGCGCTTCCTTGCTCGCCTTCATGGCGTATTGGCGGCGGGCTCGGTCGGCGCCTTCAGGGAGTGGAAACTGCGGCCCCAGCGCATGTCCAGCCAGGTCCAGGGCTTGAACATCGAGGCGCCGACGTTCCAGGACAGCAGCACCGTCTCGGCCTTGCCGACCAGATTCTCGGCCGGAACGAAGCCGACGCCGTCGACCTCGGGAATCACCCGGCTGTCGATCGAGTTGTCGCGGTTGTCGCCCATGAAGAAGTAGTGGCCGTCCGGCACCAGGAAGACGTCGGTGTCGTCGAGCCGGCCGGGGCCACAGTCATAGGTGACGTAGGTGCGGCCGACGGTGTTGGTTTCCAGCCAGCGGGTCGGCACCGCGCCGTTGGGACAGGATCGGGTCTCCCCCGCCCCGTCTTCCACCCGCTTCAGCGCCACGCCGTTGACGTGAAGCGCGCCACCGATGACCTGGATGCGATCGCCCGGCAGGCCGATCAGGCGCTTGATCAGATCCTTGTGGCCCTCGGCCGGGGTCTTGAAGACGATGACGTCGCCGCGCCGCGGCTCGCCGCCGAAGATGCGCCCCCTGAACAGCGGCGGACTGAACGGGATCGAGTTCTTGCTGTAGCCGTAGCTGAACTTGGACACGATCACATAGTCGCCGATCAGCAGGTTCGGCTTCATCGAGCTCGACGGGATGGTGAAGGGCTGGAACAGGAAGATCCGCAGGACCATGGCGATGGCCAGGGCCCAGGCGACGGTCTTGCCGATGTCGATCAGTTCCTTGACGGCCTCGCCCTGCGGCTCGGGCGTCTCGCCCGGGTCCGTTTCAGGGGTCTTGTCGGCGACGTCGGTCATGGCGGCGCGCTCTTCCTTGCAGATGCGGGCCCGGCCCGGTCGACGAGTCGTACGCTATCCCCGCCGCGCGCGCCCGTTAACTCCCTTTCATGGCGAAGGGGCGGTGGTCGCAGCCTCCTCCAATCATTCTGATCCGTCGTGGCCCGACCCGTTCGGGCCACCGATGAACACGGCCTGGGACCGTGCGTCCTTCGACACGCCGCTGCGCGGCTGCTCAGGATGACTAGACTGGAAGGCTTCCCAAACCCCGTCATGCTGAGCAGCGCACGAAGAGCGCGTGTCGAAGCACGCAGGATGTCGGCGGACGCACCAGGCATGGCTGGCCCGAACGAGTCGGGCCATGACGGCTCGGAGAGAGATGGCGGGTTTCGCGCGTCCCTAGAGCACGATGGGGTCAGATGGAATCATCTGACCGCTGAATCGTGCTCTAGAATCAAATATTTAGAGCGCGTTCAGGCGGCGGAACCGCGTACACTTCCGCCTAACGCGCTCTATGCCGGCACGGCCTCGATGATCACGAAGGCCTGGGCGTAGGGATGGTCGTCGGTCAGCGACAGGTGGATCACCGCGACATGGCCCTCCGGCGTCAGCTCGGCCAGGCGCTCCGCCGCGCCGCCGGTCAGGGCCATGGTCGGCTTGCCGCTGCGCAGGTTGACCACCCCCATGTCGGCCCAGTGCACGCCCCGGCGCGGCACGCCGGTGCCCAGCGCCTTGGCACAGGCCTCCTTGGCCGCGAACCGCTTGGCGTAGCTGGCCGCCCGCCCGCCCTGGGCGTTGACCTTGCGCTCGGAGCGTTCGCGCTCGATGGCGGTGAAGGTGCGGTCGATGAACCGCTCGCCGAAGCGCTCGAGGGTCTTTTCGATGCGGCGGATGTCGGAGAGGTCCGAGCCGATGCCGATGATCACGCCGCCGCTTCCGTTCTCGCCGCGTCCATCAGGGCCCGCATGCGCTGTATGGCGGCGGTCAGGCCGATGAAGATCGCCTCGCCGATCAGGAAGTGGCCGATGTTCAGCTCGGCCAGCTGCGGGATGGCGGCGATCGGCGCGACGGTGGCGTAGTCGATGCCATGGCCGGCGTGGACCTCCAGTCCCAGCTGCCCGGCCAGGGCGGCGCCGTCGCGCAGCCGGGCCAGAATGGTCTCCGCGCGATCATGCTCCCCGGCCCGGAAGGCGTCGCAGTAGGCGCCGGTGTGCAGCTCGACCACCTGGGCCCCGATCTCGGCCGAGGCGCGAATCTGGACCGGGTCGGGGTCGATGAACAGTGACACGCGGCTGCCCGCGTCGCGCAGGCGCTTCACGGCCGGGGCGATGTGGTTGTGGCCGGCGACGATGTTCAGACCGCCCTCGGTGGTCACCTCCTCGCGCCGCTCGGGCACCAGGCAGGCGGCGCGCGGGCGGTGGGCCAGCGCGATGCCGAGCATCTCGTCGGTGACCGCCATCTCGAAGTTCAGCGGCTTGCCGCGCTTGAGGCACAGGGCCGCCAGCACCTCGATGTCGGCGTCGGAGATGTGCCGCCGGTCCTCGCGCAGGTGGGCGGTGATGCCGTCGGCGCCCGCCGCCAGGGCCAGCTCGGCCGCCCGCGCGGGCTCGGGATAGCTGGCGCCCCGGGCGTTCCGGATGGTCGCCACATGGTCGATGTTCACGCCGAGGCGGAGAGGATGGGACATGGTCATTGCGTGGTTCGCGACGCGATCCTGAAGGATCGCTCCTCACCATGACGAATTCTGCACCGGCCTGCCACCATCGTCATCCTGAGGAGCGCGAAGCGCGTCGCGAAGGACGCTCGGCGCTGATGTGGTCAGCCCTTGAGCCGACGGCTACCCGGGTCCTGCACGGGGATGGCCGCCAGTTCCGGCGGCAGCTTGTCGGCCTCGTAGGCGGGGACGTCGAGGCTGGCCAGCGCCACCAGCGGCACGCCGACGTCCGCCTTGCCGCCGGAGCGGTCGACGATGCAGGCCGCGGCGATTACCTCGCCGCCCGCCGCGCGGATGGCCTCGATGCATTCGCGGGACGACAGGCCCGTGGTGACGATGTCCTCGACCATGACGACCTTGGCGCCCGGCTCGATGTGGAAGCCGCGGCGCAGCTTGAAGGCCCCGCCCTCGCGCTCGACATAGAAGGACTGCACGCCCAGATGCCGGGCCGTCTCGTAGCCGGGAATGATGCCGCCGACGGCCGGGCTGATCGCCACGTCCGGCTGGCCGACCGCCGCCACGATCTTCGCCGCCAGCGCCTTGCACAGCCGCTCGCAGCGGTCGGGCTGGGCGAAGACCAGGTTCTTCTGCAGGAAGACCGGGCTGTGCAGCCCGCTGGACAGCACGAAATGACCTTCGCGCAGGGCCCCGCAGGCGCGGAATTCGTCGAGGACGTCCTGAGTGTTCATGAGACGCGTAGATAGCGGCGGCGAGCCGATCCGTCACCTGCGGCTTTGACTTCTACGGCGGCCCACCCCACCTTGGAGGGATCATGATCGAACGCGCGACCTTCCATCGCCGGGTGCATCACGCGGGACGCCTCGTCACAGGCGACTTTCCCCGGGCCTGATCGCGTGCGCGCGGCGGCCCGGGGCCGTCTGTCCGACGCTCGCCTTTCGCTCAATGATCGCCTCCCGTTTCCGGGGGCAAAGGAACTCCAGTCATGATCGCCACCCCCACCGCCCCGGCGGCCCGCCCCGCCGTGTTCATCAGCGCCCCCGACCTCGACCGCCTGCTCGACCTGCTGCCCGAGGTCATCTCGCCCACCGCGCCCGGCGCGGTGCTGCTGGCCGAAGAGATCGCCCGGGCCCAGGTCTGCGCCGAACAGGACATGCCGGCCCGGGTCGTTCGTCTTGGATCCATCGTCCGCTACCTCGACCTCGACAGCGGTCGCGAGCGCCGCGTCCAGCTGGTGCTGCCCGAGGACGCCGACGCCGATCTCGCCAAGGTCTCGATCCTCGCCCCCATCGGCGCGGCCCTCATCGGCCTGCCGGAGGATCAGGTGCTGGGCTGGCGCCAGCCCTCCGGCCAGACGCGGAGGATCCAGGTGCTTGGCGTGGAGGACTGACCACCGCTACGAAGGGTCATGACCACCGCCCCTCCCCGTCCCGGCGTCGGCGTCGGCGCCGCCATCGTTCGCGACGGCAAGCTGCTGCTGGTGCTGCGCCTGCGCGAGCCTGAGGCGCAGCTCTGGGGCCTGCCGGGCGGCAAGGTCGACTGGGGCGAAGGGGTGCGGGCCGCCTGCGCCCGCGAGATCGCCGAGGAGCTGGGCCTGACCATCACGCCCGGCGCCCTGCTGTGCATGGCCGACACCATCGATGCCGGCGACGGCCAGCACTGGACCGCGCCGGTCTATCTGGTCGAGGACTGCGTCGGCGACCCCGTGGTGCTGGAGCCCGACAAGCTGGGCGGCTGCGGCTGGTTTCCGCTGGACGCGCTGCCCGAGCGGGTGACGCGGGCGACGCTGGCGGCAGTCGGGGCGTTGAAGCGATAAGCCCGGCCCATTCCCACAATACCGTCATGGCCCGACCTGTTCGGGCCACCTAACCGTCATGGCCCGACCTGTTCGGGCCACCTATGAACACGGACGCCGGAAAGTGTCCGAACTGAACCGCTGCGTTTCTCGCTGCTGACTCACCAGGCATGGGTGACCCGAACAAGTCGGGCCATGACGGCGTTGGGATCAATAGGGCCGCAAACCCTACCCCCTGGCCCGCTCGACCGTCTCGATCATCGGGTTGGCGCGCAGGGCGGCGACGATGTTGGTGGCGTGCTTGGCGTCGCGGACATCGACGTCGAAATCGACGTCGAAATAGTCGTCCTGCCGGTGGTGCATCAGCAGGTTGAAGATGTTGCCGCCGGCCTCGCCGATGGCGACGCAGGCCTCGCCCAGAACGCCGGGCGCATTGCGGATCGTGGCGCGCAGGCGGGTTCGGGCCACGGTGTTGCGCTCGGCCTCGGGCGACCAGTGCAGATCGCGCCACAGGTCCTGACGCTCGTCGTACTGTTCCAGGGTCGGGCAGTCGATCGCGTGGACGTCCAGCGCCTTGTCGTCGGCGAGGATGCCGACAATGCGATCGCCCGGCACCGGGTTGCAGCAGGTCGCGAACTGGATCGTCGCGCCGGCCGGGATGCCGCTGCCGCGCACGTACTGGCGCGCGTCCTTGCCGTTCTCGATCTTGCGCCGGCCCAGGACGGCGGCCATGTCGGAGTCCTTGAGCCCGGGAAACAGCGCCTCGAGCATGTCGGCCGGGGTGATGCGGCCGCGGCCGACGGCGTCGAACAGTTCGTCCTCGGTCGTCACGGCGAAGCGGTCGAGCGCAGGCCGTAGCGAGACGCCCGAGCGGGTCTTGCCGACACTGGCGAAGGCCTGGTCCATGGCCGAGACGCCCAGCCGCAGGAACTCTTCCTTCTCGGTCTGACGGATATGGCGACGGATGGCCGAGCGGGCCCGGCCGGTCACCGCCAGCGAGCGCCAGTCCGGCGGCACCGCCGGCTTGGGGCCGCGCACGATCTCGACCACGTCGCCGTTCTGAAGTTGTGTCCGCAAGGGCTTGAGTTCGCCGTTGATCTTGGCGCCGACCGTCGTGTCGCCTACGTTGGTGTGGACGCCGTAGGCGAAGTCCAGCGGCATGGCCCCGCGCGGCAGACTGATCAGCTTGCCCTTCGGCGTGAACACGAACACCTGGTCTAGGAACATCTCCAGCTTGGCGTGTTCGACCAGGTCCTCGGCGTCGCCGCCGTGCTCCAGCACCTGGACCAGCTGGCGCAGGTTGGCCAGCGGGTCGCGGCCGCCGTCCGCCTCCATGGCCTCGCGGTCGAAGCCGTAGGAGGAGTTCTTGTAGCGCCAGTGCGCCGCCACCCCGTCCTCGGCCACCCGGTCCATGACCTCGGTGCGGATCTGCATCTCGATGCGCATGCCCTTGGGCCCGACCACCGTGGTGTGCAGCGAGCGGTAGTTGTTGCGCTTGGGGGTGGAGATGAAGTCCTTGAACCGCTCGGGAATGCACGGCCAGTTGCGGTGGATTAGGCCCAGCGCCCGGTAGCAGTCCTCCTCGCTGTCGACGATCACGCGGAAGGCGTAGATGTCGCTCATCTGCGAGAAGCCGATCGACTTGCGCTGCAGCTTTCGCCAGATCGAGAACGGGTGCTTCTCGCGCCCGAACACCCGGGCCGGGATGGCGTCGCGGTCGAGCAGCCGGGTGATCTCGCCACTGACCTGCTCCACCGCCCGACCCTGGTCGGTGCGCATCGCCTCCAGCCGGCGCAGGATGGCGTTGCGGGCCACCGGATTGAGGTGCTCGAAGGCCAGCTCCTCGAGCTCGGTGCAGATGCGGTGACAGCCGATGTTGCGGGCCAGCGGCGCATAGATGTCCAGCGTCTCGCGGGCGATCCGCTCGCGCTTGGCCGGCTTGGAGATGAAGTTCAGCGTCCGCATGTTGTGCAGGCGGTCGGCCAGCTTGACCATCAGGACGCGCACGTCCTTGGAGATGGCCAGGATGAACTTGCGCAGGTTCTCGGCCTGCCGCGTGTGCTCGGCGGCCAGTTCCAGCTTCGAGAGCTTGGTGACGCCCTCGACCAGTTCCGCCACCTCCTCGCCGAACAGCTCGGCGATGTCGGCGCCCGAGGCGGAGGTATCCTCGATGACGTCGTGCAGCAGGGCGGTGACGATCGAGGCGGTGTCCAGCCGGTACTCGGTCAGGATGCCGGCCACCTCGATCGGGTGAGCGAAATAGGGATCGCCGCTGGCCCGCGTCTGGGAGCCATGCATCCGCACGGCGTAGACATAGGCGCGGTTCAGCAGCGCCTCGTCGGCGGTCGGATCATAGGCCCGGACCCGCTCGATCAGCTCGTACTGACGCAGGAAACGCGGACGCGTGGCGGCGCGGGCGGCGGCCGTCGCCCCGGTCGGTCGGGCGGCCGCCTCTTGAGGCGCGTCAATGGGAGGGGCGACCTCGGCCGCCTCGATAATGAGGGGTTCTGATCCTTCCGGACTCAGTACCGCTCCTCCTGACCGCCATCGCGGTCGCTCTGCAGGGCGCGGATCAGTTCCTGTTCGCTCATCTGCATGTGGGTGGGATCGGAGAGCAGGGCGACGGTTTCCGCCTCTTCCTCGGCTTCCGTACGCTCGTCGACGCGTTGCAGCGTGGCGATCAGGCCTTCCTTCAGGCCTTCGTTGTCGACCACGTCGTCGGCGATCTCGCGCAGGGCGACGACCGGGTTCTTGTCGTTGTCACGATCGACCAGCAGGGCCGAACCGGCCGAGATGGCGCGGGCGCGATGCGAGGCCAGCAGCACGAGGCCGAACCGGTTGGGAACCTTCTCGACGCAGTCTTCGACGGTGACGCGGGCCATGAATCTCTCGGGAGGCTATCGTGGGAGCCGGCTTACATAGAGTTTTGCGCCCCATTGTGCAACGCCGCAAGGGCGCGGGGGGATGTCGCGGCTCAAAAGGGCGCCGCGTCCCGCCCTACCGTCGCCCCCGCCGCCATCATCTTCGCGCTGCCCCCGTACACAGGATGCCGCCACATCGGAGCGATCTCGGCCAGCGGCCCCATGACGAACTTGCGCTCGTGAGCCCTCGGGTGCGGCAGCACAAGGTCCGGGCCGTCCAGCACCGCGCGGCCGTGGGCGATCAGGTCGAGGTCGAGGGTCCGGGGGGCGTTGGGCTCGCCCCTCGCCCGGCCGAAGGCGCGCTCGATGGCGTGCAGGGCGGCGAGCATGTCCTCGGGGCCCGGCTCCGGCGCCAGCAGCGCAACGCCGTTCAGGTAGGCGGGCGCCGACGGGTCCGGCCAGGCGGCCGACTCCCACCAGCCCGAGCGGGCCAGGACCGTCAGGCCCAGGTCCGCGAACCGACGCAGCGCCGCCTCCAGCAGGGCCTCGCGGGAGCCGTAGTCGCCCGCTAGGCTGCTGCCGAGGGCGACGACGGCGGATTCGTCCGGATTGTTTTGAGCATTTTCCATCAAGGATTTGATATCGTGAGCTTTTACCCGACCGACCGGCTGGCGCTGTTCATTGACGGCGCCAACCTCTACTCCCAGGCCCGGGCCCTGGGCTTCGACATCGACTATCGCAAGCTGCTCGACGAGTTCAGCAAGCGCGGGGTGCTGATCCGCGCCTACTATTACACGGCGCTGGCCGACAGCGGCGACGACTTTTCACCGATCCGCCCGCTGGTCGACTGGCTCGACTACAACGGCTTTTCGGTCGTGACGAAGCCGGCCAGGGAATACACCGACGCCACGGGCCGCAAGCGCTGGCGCGGCGACATGGATGTCGAGATCGCCGTGGGCATGATGGAGATGGCCGGCAAGGCCGACCACATCGTGCTGTTCTCCGGCGACGGCGACTTCCGGGCCGCCGTCGAGGCGGTGCAGCGGCTGGGCGCGCGGGTTACCGTGGTCTCCACCGTCAAGTCGCAGCCGCCGATGGCCAGCGACGACCTGCGCCGCCAGTGCGACAGCTTCGTCGACCTCTCCGACCTGGGCCCCATCATCGGCCGACCGCAGCGCGTGCATCAGCCCCGTCCCGCCGACAGCCGCACCCGGGCCGAGATCGAGGCGGATGATGAGGTGTAACCAAACCCCGTGCTCCCGGCGAAGGCCGGGATCCATTTCGTGCGCGAGCGTTCGGTATGTCGTCCCGCGTCTTGTGGGCCTGCATGGACCCCGGCCTTCGCCGGGGATACGGGGGTGATGATGATCTCAGAACCTCCGCGCGACTGCCCGCTCTGTCCGCGGCTGGTCGAGTACCGGATGGAGAACCGCCGCCAGAACCCCGGCTGGTGGAATGGCCCTGCCCCGTCGTTCGGCGATCCCGCCGCGCGGCTGCTGGTCGCGGGTCTGGCGCCCGGCCGCACCGGGGCCAACCGCACGGGCCGGCCGTTCACCGGCGACCATGCCGGCTGGCTGCTCTACGACACCCTGAAGAAGACCGGCTTCGCGACGGGCGCCTATGATCCGGACGGCAACGACGACCTGGCGCTGGTCGACGCCATGATCACCAATGTCGTCCGATGCGCCCCGCCGCTCAACAAGCCGGAGACGTCGGAGGAGAAGACCTGCGGGCCGTTCTTCGCCAACAAGCTGGCGGAGCTGACCAACCTGAAGGTCATCGTCACCCTGGGCGACGTGTCGCGGCGCAGCGTGCTGCGGGCCATGGGGCTGAAGGCGTCGCTGGGCCAGCCGGGCCACGGCTCGCAGTTCGAGGCCGGGCCCTACACGATCATCAACAGCTACCACTGCTCGCGGCTGAACACGAACACCGGCCGGCTGACCGCGCCGATGTTCGAGGACATCTTCCTGCGGGCGCGGGCGCTACTGGTTTAGCTGGTTGCGCGTCACCGTGCGGTCGCCCTCGGCGTAGCGGGCGCAGAGCGGCTCGACCGACAGGCCGATGTTGGTCTTGCCGACGAACAGGCACCAGTAGCGGGCCGAGGGGTCGATCTGGCTGCGCACCGCCGCCTGCGGATTGAGGGCGCCCGACGTCGTGTAGCTCGTCCCGTCAGCGAAGCGCACCCGGATGGTGACCGGCCCGGGCTTCGAAATGCGCAGCGAGCCGTTCTGGCTGATCTGGTAGGTCAGGTCGCCGCCATAGGTCGCGCCATCGACGAAGGTGATGGTGACCGGCTGGGCGTAGTCCAGCGTCGTGTAGGCGTAATAGGTCTGGGCCATCGCCGGGGCGGCGACGGCGGACGCCGCCAGCGCGGCCAGGACGCAGAGAGACTTGTTCATGATCCCCTCCCGGTTCGCCGGGAGAGTGGCTGTATCTGGATCTGACGACATGCCCCGAAAGGGGGCGCCCCGCCGCCGCGCCCCTACTCCGCCCGGTTGCCCTTCATGAGCCGCGCCTTGTCGCGCTGCCAGTCGCGCTCGGCGGTGGCCTCGCGCTTGTCGTGGGTCTTCTTGCCCTTGGCCAGGCCGATCTCGAGCTTGGCGATGCCCTTTTCGTTCCAGTAGAGCTTGAGCGGGATGATGGTCCGCCCCTCGCGCTGGACCGCGCCGATCAGCTTGCCGATCTCCTTGCGGTGCAGCAGCAGCTTCCGGTGCCGGCGGGGCTCGTGGTTGAAGCGGTTGCCACCCGCGTAGGGCGGGATGTCGGCGTTGACGAGGATGATGGCGTCACCCTCCACCGCCGCGTAGGACTCGGCGATGTTGGCCCGGCCGTTGCGCAGGCTCTTCACCTCAGTGCCGGTCAGCATGATGCCGGCCTCGACCACATCCTCGATGAAGTAGTCGTAGCGGGCGCGACGGTTCTCGGCGATCAGCTTGCCGGCCTGGGCCATCAGTCGATGACCCCGGCCTCGCGCATGGCCTCCAGCACGAGCGGCTTCACGGCCTCGGCGCAGGGCGCGATCGGCAGGCGGACTTCGTCCGAGCACAGGCCCAGCTGCGCCATGGCGAACTTGGTCGGGGCCGGCGAGGCGTCGAGGAACAGGGCCTTGTGCAGGCGGATCAGGCGGTCCTGCAGATAGAGCGCGGTGTCCCAGTCACGGGCCAGGACGGCGTTGAAGAACGAGGCCATGGCTTCGGGCGCCACATTGGAGGTCACGCTGATGCAGCCGACGCCGCCGTGGGCCACATAGCCGAGCGCCGTGGGGTCGTCGCCCGACAGCAGCACCCACTCCGGCCCGCAGGTCAGGCGCTGAATCGTGGCGCGGGTCATGTCGCCGGTGGCGTCCTTGATCCCGACGATGTTGGGCAGCTTCGACAGCCGCTCCAGCGTCTCGTTGGAGATGTCGACCACCGTGCGGCCGGGCACGTTGTAGGTGATCACCGGGATCTGCACCGCGTCGTTGATCGCCGCGTAGTGCTGGTAGACGCCTTCCTGGCTTGGACGGTTGTAGTAGGGGGCGACGACCAGCACCGCGTCGGCGCCGACCGCCTTGGCGTGGCGGGCCAGGTCGATGGCCTCGCTGGTGGCGTTCGAGCCCGCGCCGGCGATCACCGGCACTCGCCCGCGCGCCGTCCGCACGCACAATTCGACCACACGCCTGTGTTCATCGTGGCTCAGCGTCGAGGTTTCGCCGGTGGTTCCGGCGGGCACGAGACCGTGAATGCCGGCCGCGATCTGCCGCTCGATGAGCGCCACGAAGGCGTCCTCGTCGACGGCGCCGTCGCGAAAGGGCGTGATGAGGGCGGTGATCGCGCCCCGGAACGGAAGATGGACCATGACTTGCAAAATGCCGTGAGGTCGCCGCTTTGCATTGCGGCAGTGTGTCGGGCGCGGACAATATGTCCGGCGGTGCGGGCTCCGCAATG
>CAYTZY010000044.1:0-20474 GCA_964442795.1 uncultured Caulobacter sp. | reverse complement strand
GTGGCGCCCGAGCCGATCACCACCACCTTCTTGTTCTTATAGTCGAGGTCTTCCGGCCAGGTCTGCGGATGGATGATCTGGCCCTTGAAGTCGTCCATGCCCTCCCACTCGGGGGTGTAGCCCTCGCTGTGGCGATAGTAGCCCTGGCACATCCACAGGAAGCCGGCGGTGAAGGTGACCGTCTCGCCGGTGTCGGCGCGGGTCGCCTCGATGGTCCAGAGGTTGTCGGCGCTGGACCAGCGGGCCTTGCCGATGCGGTGGCCGTAGCGGATGTGTTTGGCCAGATCGTCTTCCTCGATCACCTCGCCCATGTAGCGGAGAATCTCCTCGGCCGTGGCGATCGGCGTGCCCGTCCAGGGCTTGAAGCGATAGCCGAAGGTGTAAAGGTCGCTGTCCGACCGGATGCCCGGGTACTTGTGGGTCAGCCAGGTGCCGCCGAAGTCCTCCAGCGCTTCCAGCACGACATAGGTCTTGTCCGGCTGCTGGTGCTTGAGGTGCCAGGCGGCGCCGACGCCGGAGATGCCCGCCCCCACGATGAGAACGTCGAAATGGTTGGTGGCTTGTGTGGCGGTCATGGCGCGCTCCGATCCCGGTCCCTCGGGAACGCCGCCGCAGCCCCGGTGAGCGGGTCTGACAGGTCGCGGGCCGTGTGGACACGGCTCCTTCCGGCGTTCCTCGGCAGGCAGCCTAACCCAGGAAAGCGCGGTTTCGTTGATCGAAATCAACGAAAGTGATCATTGTTCATAAATGACGCGGGGCCAGGCTCATTCGCGCCCTACGCCGTCAAGCGTCATGGCCCGCCTTGTTCGGGCCAGCCATGCGTGGTTACCAGGGGAATTGGGCGCCGACGGCCTGTGCCGTCTACGGACAGGCCGTGTTCCTGGGTGGCCCGAACAAGTCGGGCCATGACGGACCGCTTGATGGTTCTGCGCCGCGCTTCAACATGATCGCTACTCGACCTCGGCCGGACGCACGGCGACGATCAGGCCCTCGGCGATCTTCACCTCCGGCACGGCCTCGCGGGTGAAGGGCAGGTACCAGGTGGCGCCGCCCTCCTCGGGGATGATCTCGAGAATGTCGCCGGCCCCGAAGTCCTGCACCGACTTGACCTTGCCTACCGGCGCGCCGGCCGGGTCGACCACGGCCAGGCCGATGAGGTCGGCGAGATAGAACTCGTCCTCGTCCGGTTCGGGCAGGGCGTCGCGGGGGATGAACAGGCGCAGGCCGCGCAGGGCGTCGGCCTGTTCCTTGGTCTCCACGCCCTCGCAACGGCAGATCAGGCCGCCCTTGGCTTCGCGCGCGGTGGTGATGGTCAGGGCCGGCGAGCCGTCCTGACGCCTGAGCGCGCGAAAGCGGGCCAGCGCCAGGGGCTCTTCGGTGAAGGCGCTGATCCGCACCTCGCCCCGGACGCCAAAGGCGCCCGCGACGCGGCCGACAGCAAGGAGGCGGTCATGGGTCATGGTCGCCGTTCCCGGTTCCCGTCGATCTCGCGACAGGCGCGAGACCGGCGAGGGTCGGGGTTAGCCTTCGGCCTTCTCCTCAGCCGGAGCGGCTTCAGCGGCGGCTTCCGGAGCGGCTTCTTCAGCAGCGGCTTCAGCGGCGGGAGCCTCTTCAGCAGCGGCCTCGACCGGAGCTTCCACTTCGGGTTCCGGCTCCGGGGCCGGCGGGTTGGCGGCCAGTTCGGCGGCGGCGGCGGCGCGGTCGGCTTCACGCTGGGCGCGTTCGGCGGCGCGTTCCTCGGCCTTCTTGCCGGGCTTGCCCTTGGTCGGGTTATTGCCGTGGGCCCACTGGCCGACGCCTTCGGCGGCCAGGAAGCGGGCGACGCGGTCGGTCGGCTGGGCGCCCTTGGCGATCCAGGCCTGGATCGACTCAAGCTTCAGGGTGACGCGCGGCGTCGGGCCGTCCTTGGGCAGGAGCGGGTTGTAGGCGCCGACCTTCTCGATGAAGCGGCCGTCGCGGGGCGAGTGGCTGTCGGCGACGACGATCGAGTAGTAGGGGCGCTTCTTGGCGCCGCCACGGGCGAGACGGATCTTCAGCATTTCGGGTAGTCCTCTGGTCTAATGTCTATTTCTTGAAGGGGTTGAAACCGGGAGGCAGCGAGGGGCCGCCGAGGCCCGGAAGCCCTCCCGGGGTGGATGCGCCGCCGCCCAGGCCCTGAAGCCTCTGCTGCAGCTGTTCGAGTTCCTTGGGGTCCGGAGCGGCCTGCTTGCCGCCCCCGAGGTTTTTCAGGCGATCCATGCCGCCGCCGCCCAGCATCGAGGCCATGCGAGCCAGGCCCGCACCGCCGTTGCGGGTCATCATCTTCATGGCGTCGGCCATCTGCCGGTGCTGCTTGAGCAGGCGGTTGACCTCGCTGACCTCGACCCCGGCGCCGGCCGCGATGCGGCGCTTGCGCGAGGCGGCCAGGATGTCGGGCTTGCGCCGCTCGGCCTTGGTCATCGAGCCGATGATGGCGCGCTGGCGCTTGATCATCCGGTCGTCCATGCCGGACTCGGCGATCTGCTTCTTCATCTTCTGGACGCCGGGCAGCATGCCCATCAGGCCTTCCATGCCGCCCATCCGCTCCATCTGGGCCAGCTGGTCGGACATCATCTCCAGGTCGAACTGGCCCTTGGCCAGCTTCTTGGCCATGGCCTCGGTCTTGGCCTGGTCCAGATCAGTGGCGGCCTTCTCGACGAGGGCGACGATGTCGCCCTGGCCCAGGATGCGGCCGGCCACGCGGCGGGCGTCGAAGACGTCGAGCGCCTCGACCTTCTCGCCGGAGCCAAGGAACTTGATCGGCAGGCCCGTGACGGCCCGCATCGACAGGGCCGCGCCGCCGCGTCCGTCGCCGTCGGCGCGGGTCAGCACCAGGCCAGTCAGCGGCAGGCGCTCATGGAAGGCCTTGGCGGTGCGCACCGCGTCCTGGCCGGTCAGGCTGTCGGCGACCAGCAGGGTCTCGGTCGGCGAGGCGATCTGCGCGATCTGCGCGACCTCGGCCATCAGCTGCTCGTCGAGCGTCGTACGGCCGGCGGTGTCGAGGATCAGGACGTCGAAGCCCTGCAGTTTGGCGGCGGTCAGCGCGCGCCGGGCGATGTCGACGGCGCTCTGGCCGGCGACGATCGGCAGGGTATCGACTTCGATCTGCTTGCCGAGCGTGGCCAGCTGCTCCATCGCCGCCGGACGGCGGGTGTCGAGCGACGCCATCAGGACCTTCTTGCGGTCCATCTTCGTCAGGCGCAGCGCCAGCTTGGCGGCGGTGGTGGTCTTACCCGAGCCTTGCAGGCCGGCCATCATGATGATCGAGGGCGGGTTCAGGGCCAGCTGCAGGCCCGTCGGCTCCTCGCCGCCCAGCATCTCGACCAGGCCGTCGTAGACGATCTTCACCACCTGGTCGGCGGGCCGGATCGAGCGGATCACGGCCTCGCCGAGCGCGCTCTCGCGGGCCTTGGCGATGAAGTCCTTGACCACCGGCAGGGCGACGTCGGCCTCGAGCAGCGCGACGCGAACCTCGCGCAGCGCCTCGTCGATGTCCTTCTCGCCGAGCACGCCGCGCCCGGAGAGCCGGTCGAACACGCCGCCAAGTCGTTCTGTAAGGCCTTCGAACATTCGAACCTCAATTGCCCAAACGCAATTCGCCCCCGTGGACGATCACGTCGACGGGGGGCCTCGCCGTCCTCGTCCTGCCATGAAGTCCGGCCGGGGTCGTGACGGTGGAGGGCGCTGAACTGCATCTGCGCCGGAAGGCGGGCCTTATGCGCGGAAAAGGCCGGGAAATCAAGGCTGGGCGAGTCCTGTCCCGATCCAGTCATGGTGAGCAGGCCCGAAGGGCCGTGTCGAACCCCGCAAGGCCCCTACGCCTTCTCCGGAACCGGGAAGCCGCGATCGCGCAGCAGGGCGTCGATGGTCACGTCCCGGCCACGGAAGTTGCGGAACGCCACAGCGGCGGGGACGGTGTTGCCCACGCTCATGATGGTGTCGTTCAGCCGCTTGCCGACCACCGGATCGTAGGGGCCGCCCGCTTCGAGGAAGGCTTCCCACGCGTCGGCCGTCAGGGCCTCGGCCCAGGCGTAGCTGTAGTAGCCGGCGGCGTAGGCCTCGCCCGAGAAGATGTGGCTGAACCAGCCCAGGCGCGGGGCCAGCTCGCCCTCCTTCGGCAGGCCGATGCGGGCGACCTCCTTTTCGTAGAAGGCGACCAGGTCGATGTCGGCGTCGCCGGCCAGGTGGATCTGCATGTCCAGCATGGCCGCCGACAGCTGCCGGGCGGTGGTGAAGCCCTGGTTGAAGGTCCGGGCGGCGCGCAGCTTGTCGGCCAGTTCGACCGGCATCGGCTTGCCGGTCTCGTGGTGGACGGCGAACCTGCCCAGCACCTCCGGCGTCATCGCCCAGCGCTCGTAGATCTGGCTGGGGAACTCGACGTAGTCCCAGGTGACGTTGGCGCCCGACAGGGTCGGATAGGTCACGTCCGAGCACATGTGATGGATGGCGTGGCCGAACTCGTGGAACAGCGAGCCGGCGACATCGCCCCAGCTGAGCAGGGTCGGCTGGCCCGACGCCGGTTTGGAGAAGTTGCACTGGTTGGTCGAGATCACCGTCGTGGTCTTCGGGAACCGGCCCTGCGAGCGCAGAGTGTTGGCCCAGGCGCCGGACTGCTTGCCCTCGCGGGCGTAGGGATCGAAGTGCCACAGCGCCCGGTGTTTGCCGGCGCGATCCTTGACCTCCCAGACCTCGACGTCGGGGTGCTGCGTCGGCACGCCGGAGACCCGCTCGAAGGTCAGGCCGTAGATCTGGCCGGCGACCCAGAACATCGCCTCCTTCATCCTGTCGAGCTGGAGGTAGGGCCGCAGCTCGGCCTCGGCGATGTCGTACTTCGCCTTGCGCACCTTCTCGGCGTAGTAGCGGTAGTCCCAGGGGCGGAAGTCGACCTCGGCGCCCTGCGCCGCCGCGCCCTCCGCCGCCGCGATGGCCTTCATGTCGGCCACCTCCTCGCCCATCCGCGCGATGGCCGGCTTGAGCAGGGCCTCCATCAGGGTGATGGCGTTTTGCGGCGTGCCGGCCATGCGGTCGGAGACGCGCCAGTGGGCGAAGGTCTCGTATCCCAGCAGCCGGCTGCGCTCGAACCGCAGCTTGAGGATTTCCCTGATGATCGGCGCGTTGTCGGTCGGCCCGCCGGCGTGCCCGCCCAGGCCCATGCGCAGGGTCCAGGCCTTCTCGCGCACGTCGCGGCGGCTGGCGAAGGTGAAGACCGGGTTCATCCCCGAACTGTTGTTGGCGATCACCCACTTGCCCTTGAGCCCGCGGCGCTCGGCCTCGGCGGCGGCCTGGCCGATGTTGGCTTCGGGGACACCGGCCAGGTCCTCGACCTTGTCCAGCACCAGCACGTCGCTGCGTTCGTCGGCCAGCAGGTTCTTGCTGAAGGCCGTGTAGAGATCGGCCAGCCGCAGGTTGATCGCCGCCAGCCGCGCCTTGCCCGGCCCGTCCAGCGCCGCGCCCGACTGCACGAAGTTGTTGTGATAGACCCAGACCAGCCGTTGCTGCTCGGCGGTGAGGCCGGACGTTTCCCGCGCGGCGTAGACCGCCTGGATCCGGGAAAACAGCGCCCCGTTCTGCGTCAGCTCATCGCCATAGGCCGCCAGCACCGGGGCCATCTTCTCCTCGATGGCCTGCATCTCCGGCGTGATCAGCACCGAGGTGTGGACGTAGTAGAGGGTGGCGACGTTGTTCAGCGCCTCGCCGGACCGTTCCAGGGCCTCGACGGTGTTGGCGAAGGTCGGCGCGGCCTTGCTGCCCGTGATCGCGGAGATCTCCGCCCGCTGCATGTCCATCGCCGCGCGGAAGGCCGGCTCGAAGTCCGGCAGGCGCACCTTGTCGAACGGCGGCAGGCCACCATAGGCGCCGATCCACGTCTCGAGCAGGGGATTGCCCGAGGCCGCCAGGGCGGGGGAGGCGGAAGCGACGGCGGCCAGGGCGGCCCCCGAGGCGAGGAAGCTGCGACGGTCCATGATGTTTCCCCCACTGAAAGAAGAAGGGGCCGCGGCTCATGCGAACCGCGGCCCCTGTATCGGGTCTAGTTGGTCGGGAAGCCCCGGACCTTGAGCAGCGCCTTCACGTCCGGGTCACGACCCCGGAAGCGGCGGTATGCGTCGGCCCGGTCGGTGGTGTTGCCCTCGGCCAGGATGATCGCCTTGTAGCGCCTGGCGATGTCGGGATTGAACACGTCGCCGGACTCCTCGAAGTAGGCCCAGGTGTCGGCGTCCATCACTTCCGACCACAGGTAGGAATAGTAGCCGGCCGAGTAGGCGTCCGACGTGAACAGGTGATTGAACTGCGGCAGGCGGTGCCGCATCACGATCTCCTTGGGCATCCCCAGCCGCGCCAGGCTCTCGCGCTCGAAGGCGTCGATGTCGCTCGGCGGGTCGGCGCGGGTGTGCAGGTCCATGTCGACGAGCGCCGAGGACAGGTAGCTGACCGTGGCGTAGCCCTGGTTGAACGTCGCCGACTTCTCGATCTTGTCGACCAGCGCCTGCGGCATCGGCTGGCCGGTTTCGACGTGCTTCATGAAGCCGTCGAGGATCGGCCGGCTCAGCACCCAGTGCTCGTGGACCTGCGAGGGATACTCGACATAGTCGCGCGGCGTGTTGCCCAGCGCCGGGTAGGTGACCGTCGAGGACAGGTAGTGCAGGGCGTGGCCGAACTCGTGGAACAGGGTCTCGGCGTCATCCAGCGAGATCAGCAGCGGCTGGCCGGCCTCGGCCTTGATGAAGTTGTTGTTGTTGGAGGCCAGGACGTTGTCGACGCCGTCGTAGGTCGAGTGCGACCGGTAGGTGGTCATCCAGGCGCCGGAGCGCTTGCCCGGACGGGCGAAGTCGTCGGAGTAGAACAGGCCGACGTGGCGGCCGCTGGCCTTGTCCTTGACCTCGAACACCTCGACGTCCGGGTGGAAGCCGGGGACCGTGCCGTCCGGCAGGCGCACGAACTCGAAGCCGTACAGGCGCTCGGCCATGTAGAAGGCGCCGCGCTTGACGTTGTTGAGCTCGAAGTAGGGCTTCATCTCGTTGGCGTCGAGGTCGTACTTCGCCTTCCGGACCTTCTCGGCGTAGTAGAGATAGTCCCAGGGCTCGATGTCATGGCCGGCGATCTGACGCATGTCGGCCACTTCCTCGGCGACACGCGCCTTGGCCGGAGCCCAGACGCGGTTCATCAGGTCCATCGCCGCGGCCGGGGTTTTGGCCATGGTGTCCTGCATCCGCCAGTCGGCGTGGTGGGCGAAGCCCAGCAGCTTGGCGCGCTCGGCCCGCAGCTTCACGATCTGGGCGATCGTGGCGTTGGTGTCGTTGGCGTCGCCGTTGTCGCCGCGGTTGACGAACGCGCGCCAGACCTTCTCGCGCAGGCCGCGATCGTCGGCGAAGGTCAGGAACGGATCGACGCTGGAGCGGGTGTTGACGATCACCCAGCCCTGGACGTTCCGCGACTTTGCGGCGGCGGCGGCGGCGGCCTTGTTGGACGCCGGCATGCCGGCCGTGCCGGCCTCGGTCGGGATGACCGTCCAGGTCTTCTCGTCGGCGACGACCTTCTGGCCGAAGCTGGTGAAGGCGTTGGACAGGGCGGTGTTGATGCGGCCCAGCTCGGCCTTGCCGGCGGCGTCCAGCGCCGCGCCGTTGCGGACGAAGCCGTCGCGGCTGCGGACGGCCAGGCGGGTCTGCTCGGCGGTCAGGCCGGCCGCGCCGGCGCCGTCGGCCACGGCCCGGACGCGCTGGAAGAGCGCTTCATTGAAGGTGATCTCGTCACCGGCCGCCGACAGCAGCGGCGACACCTCGGTATCGACCGCGTTGTAGTCGTCCGAACCGATGTTGCTGGTCATCACGCCGAAGATCGACAGCGCCCGGTCGAGCGGCGCGCCGGCCATCTGCATGGCGACCAGGGTGTTGGCGAAGGTCGGCGGCTGCGGGTTGTTGGCGATCGCCTGGATCTCGGCGCGCTGCAGGTCGATGCCCTCGAGGATGGCTTCGCGCAGCTTGGGCGCCGTCACCTTGTCCCACGGCGGCACGCCGCCGTAGGGGCCGGTCCAGGGTTGCAGCAGTTCGGCTTTCGGCGTCTGCATGGGCAGCACCGCGCGGGCGGCGGCGGCGTCTTCGGCAAGCGTGCCGGGAGCGGCGCCGCCCCCGACGAGGCCGCCGGCCGAGGCGCAGCCGGAAACGGCGAAGAGGCTGGCGCCCCCGATGAGCAGTTGGCGTCGGTGCATGATCGCTCCGTGATCGAAAAAGCTTTGCGCGGGACCCTAGGCGCATTCCTCCTGACCGTCACATGAACGGACTGTAATGACCGTCCGGCGCTTCCGTTGGGCGAAGCAGACCTCTAAAGCGGATGCCATGTCCATCGGCGTCTTTGATTCCGGCGTGGGCGGCCTGACCGTCCACCGCGCGCTCGTCGAGCGCTTCCCCACGGCTGACTTCGTCTATCTCGCCGACCAGGCCAACGCCCCCTATGGCGGCCGGCCGGGCGAGGAGATCGTCGAGCTGACGAAGGCCGGCTGCATCCGGCTGTTCGAGGCCGGCGCCAGCGTGGTGGTCCTGGCCTGCAACACCGCCTCGGCCATCGCCCTGCGCCGGCTGCAGCAGACCTGGCTGCCCGGCTACCGGCGGGAGACCGGCCGGGCGCTGAACGTGCTGGGCATCATCGTCCCGACCATCGAGGCGGCCACGGGCCTGCCCTGGGAGCACGAGGCCGAGCGGCGCGGCGAGCAGGTGCAGAAGGTCGATGTGCTGGGCGTCTTCTCCACTCCCGGCACCGCCGGCAGCCGCGTGTTCGAGATCGAGATCGACAAGCGCAAGCAGGACCTGGCCGTCTTCTCCGAGCCCTGCCCCAACCTCGCCCGGCTGATCGAGCAGGACGCGGCGCGCGAGGTGCTGGCCGCCGAGATCGCCGGCCATGTCGACGCCCTGCGCCGACGCATCGGCCGCCATCCGGACCGCGCCATTCTCGGCTGCACCCACTACGAGATCGTCGCCGACCTGTTCCGCGAGGCGCTGCCGCCCGGCACGCCGCTGATCCACCAGCCGGACTCCACCGCCGACGCCCTCGCCCGCTACTTCGAGCGCCACCCGGAGTACGACCTGGGGACCTCCGGCGGACGCCGCTTCCTGACCACCGGGGCGCCCGGTCCGCAGAACGGCCTGGTCGCCACGTTCTGGGGCGAGCCGCTGGCGTTCGAGGCCGCGTGAGACGCCTCGCTTGAACGACCATTCAAGTCGTGGTTCCCTCGTCGCCTGAACAGGGGATGGGCGTCATGAAGAGACTTTCTGCCCTGGCCGCCGTGGCGGCCCTGCTCGGTGCCGGACCGGCGCTGGCGGAGGTCAAGTCGACCTGGGAGGCCGGGATCCGCCTCGAAAGCACCGTCACCATCGCCGCGCCGCCGGACCGGGTTTACGCGGCGCTGGGCGACATCGGAAAGTGGTGGGACAGCGAGCACACCTACACCGGCGACGCGGCCAACATGACCATCGCCCTCGAGCCGGGCGCCTGCTTCTGCGAGCGGTTCGCCCAGGGCGGCGGCGTGAAGCATGGCGAGGTGGTGCTGGCCTGGCCGGGCCAGTTCCTGCGCATTCACGGCGCGCTCGGACCGCTGCAGGACGAGGGACCCGCCGGCGCCCTGACGTTCACCCTGAAGGCGGTCGAGGGCGGCACGCAGGTGACGCAGACCTACAACGTCGGCGGGCTGAGGCCTGAGATGGTCGCCAGCGCGCCGCTGTTCGACCAGGTGATCGGCGGCCAACTGACGCGCTTCAAGCGCTACGTGGAGACGGGCAAGCCCTAGAGGGACCGGGAGCCCCTCGCCCGGCTGGGGGGAGGAAGGGGCGGAGGAGCTCCCGGGTCACGCGGCCCCGGGGGGCGTGGGCCGCGTGCTGGTCTGGCGCGGCGCTGTTGTTGCGCGCCTGATGACGAGAGACCTACGCGACCGCTTTCCACAAATCCAATCGATCTTTCTTTCCGGTTCGATAGAGCGGATCATTGCCGCGGCTGCCGACCGGGCCTATCGTGCGGCCATGCTCCCCACCCTTCGACAACTCCAGTACCTCAAGCTCCTCGCCGACCACGGCTCGTTCAGCCGGGCGGCGGAGGCGGCGCATGTCACCCAGCCGACCCTGTCGGCCGGCATCGCCGAGCTGGAGAAGATCCTCGGCGCGCCGGTCGTCGACCGGGCCCGCTCCGGCGTCATCCTGACCGCCGCCGGCGAGGAGGCCGTCCGCCGCGCCCGCGTCATCCTGGACCAGGCCGAGGACCTTGTGCAGGCCGCCCAGGGCGCCGGCCAGCCGCTGAGCGGGCGGTTCCGGCTGGGCGTCATCCCGACCATCGCCCCCTTCCTGCTGCCCCGGGCGCTGCCGGTGCTGCGCGCGAAGTTTCCGAAGCTGCGGCTGTTCCTGCGCGAGGACCTGACCCACCGGCTGATCAGCTCCCTGCGGGCCGGCGCCCTGGATGCGGCGCTGATCGCCCTGCCCTACGACATGGCCGGCCTGAACTGGGCCCATGTGGCCGATGACGAACTGCTGGCCGCCGTGCCGGACGGCCACCCGATCCTGGGCAAGTCCAACCGGATCAATCCCGAGAGCCTGGCGCCCAAGGACCTGATCCTGCTGGAGGACGGCCACTGCCTGCGCGACCACGCCCTGGCCGCCTGCGGGCTGGAGCCGCCGAGGTCGACCGACGAGGAGACCTTCGCCGCCACCTCCCTGCCGACCCTGGTGCAGATGGTCGGCTCGGGGCTGGGCGTCTCCTTCCTGCCGGCCATGGCGGTCAACGCCGGCCTGACCGAGCACGTCAACGTCACCACCCGTCCCCTCCAGGCCGAGCACCCCAGCCGCGAGATCGTCGTTGCCTGGCGCGCCGGCTCGAGCCGCGCGGCGGAGGGGCGGTTGCTGGCGGAGGTTCTGCGGGGGGTGTGAGGTTGGCCGGGGACACGCACTGAAGAGCACGTCCCGAACGAGTCCGATATATCGATCTTGACTCGCCGCCAATCCGATATATCTATCGTTTCGATATATCTAGAAAGGCTCTGAAAATGCATCGCCATTTCGGCTTCCACAAGGACCACCACCGCTTCGGCCGCCACGGCTTCGGCGGACATCACCACCATATGCGCGGCGGGCGCGGCCGGATGGGCCGCTTCTTCGACCACGGGGACCTCAAGCTGGTCATCCTGCGGCTGATCGCCGACGAACCGCGCCACGGCTACGAACTGATCAAGCAGATCGAGGAACAGGCCGGCGGCGCCTATTCGCCCAGCCCGGGCGTGGTTTATCCGACCCTGACCTGGCTGGAGGAGATGGGCTTCGTCTCCGCCGCCGACGCGGCCGGCGGGCGCAAGCTCTACACTGTCACCGCCGAGGGCGAGGCGCACCTGCGCGCCAACGAGCCCCAGACGGCCGGCATCTTCCAGCGCATGGCCGAGGCCGCCGCCGCCAGCGCGGCCTTCTCGCCGCAGATCCTGCGGGCCCGCGAGAACCTGCGCACCGCGCTGAAGCTCAAGCTGACCGGCGGGGCGCTGAGCAAGGAGCAGATCGCCAGCATCTGCGATGCGCTGGACGCCGCCGCCGCCGCCGTGGAGCGAGCCTGATGCGGAGTCTGGCCTCCGTTTCCACGGCCAACGCCGCCCGCTACCTGACCCAGCTGTGCAAACACTGGTCTCACCGCTTCGCCGTCGTCTTCGACGCGACCAGCGGGCGGATCGAGATGCCGTCCGGGACCTGTCACCTGACGGCGGGCCCCGGCCGGCTGGGCGTCGTCATCGAGGCGCAGGATGTCCCCACCCTGACCCGGCTCGAGGACGTCGTCGCCGAGCACCTCGGCCGCTTCGCGTTCCGGGAGACCCCGCTGCAGTTTGCCTGGCTCCGGACCACGGACTGATCCTCCGCCCACCCCGCGACTGATACAAATCCGTCGCGGAACCATCACCGGTGCGTCTCACCGGCTAACTAAAGCGACCCCGTCATGCAACGCGCGCCGAGACCCCAACAGGGCGGGCGCGACCGAGGGGGTTATCCGATGAAGAAGTCCGCGCTGTTCGCGCTGGCGGCGCTTGCGCCGCTGGCGCTGGCCACCCAGGCCCTGGCCGTCGAGGAAGCGATCGCCACCGCCGCCGAGGCCCCGACCACCGTCGAGGCGCTGATCGTCAACGGCGAGATCACCTACCGCAACCGCACCGACGACGCCGCGCCGGTCCTGTCCTACGACCAGGGCTACTTCCAGCGCTTCGAGCCGGTCTCGGCCGGCGACGCGCTGAAGCGCGTGCCCAGCGTCACCTTCCTGTCCGACGTGCTGGAATCGGACGGCGCCCGCCTGCGCGGCCTCGATCCCGGCTACACCCAGATCCTGATCAACGGCGAGCGCGTCCCCGGCGCCTCGGCCGACCGCTCGTTCTTCGTCGATCGCATCCCCGCCGAGCTGCTGGAGCGCATCGAGATCATCCGCGCGCCCTCGGCCAACCGCAGCGGCGACGCCATGGCCGGCGCCCTGAACATCGTCCTGCGCGACTCGGCCAGCCTCGATGGCGGCTACGTCCGCGGCGGCGTGACCTACTATGACGATCAGGAGTTCGCAGAGAACTTCGGTTTCTACTGGGGCGGCGCGGTCGGCGAGGGCCGGCTGCTGGTCGGCGCCAACGTCCAGGGCCGTCGCGCGCCCAAGGAGAAGCTCAGCAAGCGCTACGACGCGCCGGGCGGCACGCTGGACAACATCGAGGTCCAGACCGATGTGCGCGACGGGACCGACTACTCGTTCAACGCCAACTACATCACGCCCTTCGCCGGCGGCGAGCTGAGCCTGGACGGCTACTTCGTCCGCACCGATCGCCTGCAGGATGAGGACTCCCTCGAGTATCGCAGCGGCATCCGCAACGACGCCAACCTGGAGACCATCAACGACAACGACCTGGACATCCTCACCGACAGCTGGTCGCTGCGCGGCAAGTTCGTGGTCGAGATGCTGGGCGGCGAAAGCAAGTTCAAGCTCGGCTACTCGGCCGTGACCGACGAGCAGTTCGAGTTCGAGAAGGAGCTGGAGTTCCTGCGCGACGGAACCGCCTTCCCGGACGCCGACCGCTTCACGCACGACGAGATCGACACCGACCTCGAGGACAGCGAGTTCTCCGCCGAGTTCGAGCATGAGCGCGACCTGGGCGGCGCCAGCCTGACCTTCGGCCTGCAATACACCGACAAGCAGCGGGACCTGGGCCTGGTGGAGGTGCGCTCGCGCTTCAACATCGCCAACGGCGTCAACGGCGGCGCGACCTTCCCGGCGCCGGGCGCCTTCACCGTCCAGAACGACGTCGATGTCAGCATCGAGGAAACCCGCCTCGACCCGTTCGTCATGCTGGCGGGCAAGTCGGATGATTTCCGCTGGGAAGTCGGCCTGCGCTACGAGACCACCGACACCACCATCACCGACGACAGCCTGGGCGTCGCTCCGGCCGACCGCGTCACCGGAAACGACTACACGGTGCTCCTGCCCTCGGCGAACCTGCGCATCAACGTCGGCGACGGCGGCCGGATCAACCTGTCGGCCGGCCGCACCGTGCGCCGCCCGAACTTCGACAAGCTGCAGCCGGTCCTGCTGATCGAGGAGTACGGCGACGACGACTTCATCGGCAATCCGAACCTGAAGCCGGAAACGGCCTGGGGCTTCGACATCGGTTACGAGCGCCGCCTCGGCGCCCGCGGCATCGTCGGCGTCAACCTCTTCTACCGGGACGTGACCGACCTCATCGAGGACGTGAACACCGGCCTGGAAGGCGACGGCGGCCCGGGCACCTTCATCTACACGGTCGCCAATGTCGGCGACGGCACGGTCATGGGTCTGGAGTTCGACCTGTCGACCCCGCTGACGGCGATCGGCCTCGACAACACCGGCGTGTTCTTCAACTACAGCTGGCTCGACAGCGAGGTCGAGGACTTCGCCGGCAAGCGCCTGTTCAACGGCCAGTCCGACTACGTCTACAACGTCGGCTTCATCCAGGACCTTCCGACCTGGGGCGCCGCCTTCGGCGTCACCTACCGCAAGCAGGGCGAAGCCAACGACCGGGTCGCGCTCGAGGAAGTCCGCACCGAGTACGGCGCTGATCTGGAAGCCTTCATCGAGAAGCGCTTCGGCGAGAGCCTCGTGGTCCGCCTGACCGGCCAGAACCTGCTCGACAGCTCCAAGGACGAGGTGTTCGACAAGTTCGGCAGCCTCGCCGACCAGGCCGCCCGCTCCTACGACGAGTACGAAGTCGAGACCGAGAAGGCCGGCCCGGTGTTCCAGCTGACCGCCCGCTGGGCGTTCTGATCCACCTACGGCCCTGAATACGGCGAAGGCCCCCGTCTCACGACGGGGGCCTTCTTCGTTTCCAGCGGAGAGACGCCGGTCAGTCCATCAGTTGCTGGGCCAGGTAGGTGAACTCCAGCGCGTAGCGGGTGGCGCTCTCCTCGAGGTTGGCGGCGGCGGAGTGACCGCCGTCGATGTTCTCGTAGTAGACGTAGTCGTAGCCGAGGTCCTTCAGCCGCGCCGCCAGCTTGCGGGCGTGGCCGGGGTGGACGCGGTCGTCCTTGGTCGAGGTCTCGATGAAGGCCCTGGGGTACTTCCGGCCGGCCTTGAGGTTCGAATAGGGATCATAGGCCGCGATCCAGGCCCGCTCCTCCGGCTTGGCCGGGTCGCCGTACTCGCCGACCCAGGACGCGCCGGCTCCCATGCGGGTGTAGTTGAGCATGTCCAGCAGCGGCACCTGGATGACGATGGCGTTGTAGAGGTCCGGCCGCTGGGTCAGGGCCACGCCCATCAGCAGGCCGCCGTTGCTGCCGCCCATGGCGCCCAGCCGACGGGGGCTGGTGATCCTGCGATCGATGAGATCCTGCGACACGGCGTAGAAGTCGTCGAACACCTTCTGGCGGTCGCCCTTCAGCCCCGCCTGGTGCCAGGCCGGGCCATACTCGCCGCCGCCGCGGATGTTGGCCACGACGTACACGCCGCCGCGCTCGAGCCACAGCTTGCCCACCGTCGCCGAGTAGGCGGGCGTCATCGACACCTGGAAGCCGCCGTAGGCGTAGAGCAGGGTCGGCGCCTGGCCGTCGTACTTCAGGTCCTTCGCGCGGACCACGAAGTAGGGGACCTTCGTGCCGTCCTTCGAGGTGGCGAAGAACTGCTCGACCACATGGCCGTCGGCGTTGAAGCGGGCGGGCGAGGCCTTGATCGTCTCGGCCTTGCCGCTGGCCGCGTCGGCCAGCCAGTAGGTGGTCGGGGTCAGGTAGTTGGTCACGCTGACGAACAGCCGGTCATCGGTCTCCGAGGCCGAGCCCAGGCCGATGGTGGCGTTGCCGGGCAGGTCGACGGCCGCGCTCGTCCAGCCGCCGGCGGCGGGCGTGTAGACCACGGCCTTGCCCGTCACATCCTCGAACAGCGCCACGACCAACCGGTTGCGGGTGATGGTGATGTCCTCGATGGACTGGCGGGCGGTCGGCCGCAGGATCAGCGTCGGACGCGCCGTCGAGGCGTCGGCCTTGAGCGCCGCGAGATCGAAGGCGGCCAGGTCGCCCTGCTTCAGGCCGTGGGCGTCCCAGTCCTGCTCGAGGCTGAAGACCAGCCGCCTCTGCACCAGGCCCTTGATCGAGCTCTTCAGCGGGAAGGGCAGCTTCACCACGCCTGCCTCGCCCACGAGGTAGTATTCAGCCTCGAAGAAACTGACCGCCCGCGACAGCATCACCGCCTGGACGACGCCGTCGGGGTCGCGCAGCACGAAGGGCGAGACAGCGACGTCATCGACCGTGCCCCGGAACACCTCGGTCGCCGACGACAGCGGCGTCCCTCGAATCCAGCGCTTGACCACGAAGGGATAGCTCGACTTCGTCATCGTGCCCTCCCCCCAGTCGCGGGCGACCAGCACGGAGTCACGGTCGACCCAGGTGATGTCCTGCTTGCCCTCGGGCAGCACGAAGCCATCTGACAGGAAGGTCTTCGTCACCGAGTCGAACTCCCGATAGACGACCGCGTCCTTGCCGCCGTCCGACAGGGTGACCAGGCCGTAGCGATCATCCGGGGCCAGGCAGGCGGCGCCCTTGTAGACCCAGTTCTTCTCCTCGGCCTTCGCCAGGGCGTCGACGTCGAGCACCGTCTCCCAGACCGGCTCGGCGGCGCGGTAGCTGTCGAGGGTCGTCTTGCGCCACAGGCCCCGGACGTGGGTCGCATCCTGCCAGAAGTTGCTCAGCCGGCCATCGCCCGAGAAGCTGACGCCGGGAATGCGATCCTTCGCCTGCAGGATGGTCAGGGCCTCGCGCCGCATGGCGCCGTAGCGGGGATCGGACTGCAGGGTCGGCAGGGAGGCGGCGTTCTCCGCCCGCGCCCAGGCCAGGGCCCGCTCGCCCTCGATCTCCTCCATCCAGACGTAGGGATCCTCAGGGGCGGAAGGGGCGGCAGTCGGGGCGGCGGAAGCGGTCAAGGCGGTCAGACTCATGGCGGGGCAAGCAGGAACAGACGCATACTCAGTCCATCAACTGGCGGGTCAGGTAGGTGTAGTGCATCGCCCAGCGCCGGGCGTTGGCGGAGGGGTCGGCGGCGTTGGCGTGGCCGCCGTCGGTGTTCTCGAAATAGAGGTAGGGCGCGCCGACCTCGCCCAGACGGGCGGCGAACTTGCGAGCGTGGCCGGGGTGGACGCGGTCGTCCTTGGTCGAGGTGGTGATGTAGGCGAGCGGGTACTTCACGCCGGGCCGGATCGCCTGGAAGGGCGACCAGGCGCTGATCCAGGCCGCGTCCTCGGCCTGCGTCGGGTCGCCGTACTCGCCGATCCAGGACGCGCCGGCCGGCAGCAGGTGGTAGCGCATCATGTCCAGCAGCGGGCTCTCGACCACCACCGCGTTCCACAGGTCCGGCCGCTGGGTCATGGCCACCCCCATCAGAAGGCCGCCGTTGGAGCGGCCATAGGCGCCCAGCCTGCGCGGACTGGTGATGCCCCGGCGGATCAGGTCCTCGGCCACGGCGAAGTAGTCGTCATAGGCGCGCTGGCGATTACCCTTCAGCGCCGCCTCGTGCCAGGCCGGGCCGAACTCGCCGCCGCCCCGGATGTTGGCCACGACGTACGTGCCGCCGCGCTCGAGCCACAGCTTGCCGATGACCGGGTCATAGACCGGCGTCTTGCTGACCTGGAAGCCGCCGTAGGCGTGCAGCAGGGTCGGGTCCTGCCCATCGTGCCTATGGCCCTTCGGATGGACGATGAAATAGGGGATCTTCGTGCCGTCCTTCGACACCGCCTCCTTCTGCTCGACGACGTGGGTCGAGGCGTCGAACCGCGCGGGCAGGGTCTTGACGACCGAGGCCTTGGCCCACTTCAGCGGCGCGTAGCGGAGCCGGGTCGGGGTGGTGAAGCCCTCCTCGGTGAAGAACAGGCCGTCACCCTCGTCGGCGGTGGCGACCAGGGTCACGGCGGCGTTGTCGAGGCCGGGATAGGTCTGCATGCCCCAGCCGTTCGCATCCCGCGAGAAGCTGACCAGGCGGCCTCTGACGTTGTCGTACATCACCGCCGCAACACGGCTCTTGGTGACCGAGATCTGGTCGGGGTCGAGGGCCTGGCGGTCCTTCGGCGTGTAGAGCACCTCGACACTGGCGGCGCCGGGCGCATGGACGGCCAGGAGCGAGCCGGCGGCGTGGGTCTTGCCGTCAAGCGACCAGTCCTGCTGGAGCGAAACGACCAGCCGGCCGTCGATGTAGCCGTGCACCGACGAGCGGGTCGGCAGGGCCAGCCGCGCGGGCGCCGCGCCGTCCTCCGGCAGCACGAACCAGGCGCTGTTGAAGAAATCCAGGCTGCGGTTGATGAGCACGATCCGCCGGCCGGCGCCGTCGCGATGGACAACCGGCGAGGCGCCGACGTCCTTCTTCTCGCCCCGGAAGACCTCCTTCGCCTCGGACAGCGGCTGGCCGCGCTTCAGCGTCTTCACGACGAAGCCGTAGCCGGACTCGGTGGTCGTCCCCTCGCCCCAGTCCCGGGTCAGGACCAGGGTGTCGGCGTCCAGCCACGCGACCGTCTGCTTGCTCTCCGGCAGGCGGAAGCCGCCTCGACGAAGCTGCGGGTCTTCAGGTCGAACTCCCGGATCTCGACCGCGTCCTTGCCGCCGTTGCTGAGCTCGACCAGGCAGCGGTCGTGGGTGACCGGCCGGCAGTCGGCGCCCTTCCAGATCCAGTTGGCATTCTCGGCCTTCGCCAGGGCGTCGATGTCCAGCACCGTCTCCCAGGCGGGGCTTTCGGCGCGGTAGCTGTCGAGGGTCGTGCGCCGCCAGACGCCGCGCGTGTTCACCGCGTCCTGCCAGAAGTTGTAGATGTCCTTGCCGTGTAAGCTCGGCGTCGGGATACGGTCCTGGGCCGACAGGATCTTCAGCGCCTCGGCCTCGAGGGCCGGGTAGCGCGCATCCCCGGTCAGCACCGGCAGCGCCCTGGCGTTCTCCGCCCGGACCCAGTCCATGGCCCGCTCGCCATCGACAGCCTCCAGCCACTCGAAAGGGGTCGCCGCGGCCAGGACAGGTGTGGCGGCGAGCAAGGCCATTGCGGCCAGGGCGGAGATTTTCATGAGAACGAACCCGAAGAACGCGACTTGCGGGTCAAGCATAGGCGGCGCGCCGGCCACAGCAAGACCGCCCGCGGCTATTCCTCGTTGGGGATGTTGAGGATCCGGCCGCAGGCCTTGCAGTGCACCGCGTCCGGGTCATGGCGGATCAGGCCGCAGGACGGGCAGGGAAAGTTGACCTTGTGGGGACGCACCAGCAGCTGCATCAGCCGGATGAACAGCGACACCCCGACCAGCATGACGAGAATGGACAGCAGCCGCCCCCAGACGCCGGGCAGGATGATGTCGCCGTACCCCGTCGTGGTCAGGCTGGTGACCGTGAAATAGAGGGCGTCCACCCAGCCGCCGATGCCTTCGTAGCGGCCCATGAAGCTGGTGTAGACAAAGCCGGTCACGACGAAGACGAAGGTGATCAGCCGGACGGCCGCCTTGGTGACATCCTCATAGCGGCTGTCGTCGTAACGGCGGCCCACGGTGCGCCAGAAGAACTCGCTTTCCACCAGGGTCCACAGGCGGATCACCCGCAGGAAGCCCAGGTTCGCCAGCCACGCGGGGAACAGCAGGGTGGCCAGGATGAAGAGGTCCATCCAGACGACCGGCCGTTTGAAGAAGCTCTTCAGGCTGGGCCAGGCGAGGGCGCGGGCGGCGAGGTCGATGGCCATGACCACCGCGATGCCATAGTCGATGATGTAGAAGATCCGGCCGTTGTCGCGCATGATCGGCGCGGCGATGAAGAAGGCGATGATCGCCAGGTCGACGACGATGACGCCCAGCCGGAAGCGCACGGCCGCCGGCGACATGCCGTGGTAGAGGCTGCGGAGCACGGCGCGAACCCGCCGCAGACCGTGCTTCTCCTCTCGTTCGTCCTCGCCGCCCATCACGCTGCTCCCTGACGCAGGACCTCTGACTTGGGCCGCGACTTGCCCTATATGGCCTGTATGAGCCGTCCGTTCCTCAAGATGAACGGCCTGGGCAACGAATTCGTCGTTGTCGAGGCGCGTGACCAGCCCTTCGATCCATCGCCGGACGAGGTGCGGGCCATCGCCGCGCGCTATCCGCACGACCAGCTCATCGCGATCGAACCGCCCCGTTCGCCGGGGACGGCGGCCTATGTCCGGTTCTGGAATTCCAGCGGCGAGGAGGTCGGCGCCTGCGGCAACGGCACACGGGCGGTGGCCTGGCTGCTGATGGAAGCCGGCGGCAAGGACGCGGTGACCTTCGACACCGATGGCGGCCCCCTGAGCGGCCGGCGCGCCGGCGACCATGTGGTCACCGTCGACATGGGTGAGCCGCGCCTGGGCTGGGACCAGATCCCGCTGGCCGAGGAGATGGACACCCGGGGCATCGAGCTGCAGGTCGGGCCGATCGACGCCCCCCACCTGCATACGCCCGGCGCGGTCAGCATGGGCAACCCGCACGTGGTCTTCTTCGTCGACCGCGAGCCGGACGACGCCCTGGTGCGGGGGTCCGGCAGCCTGATCGAGCACCACCCGCTGTTCCCGGAAGGGGTCAACGTCGGCTTCGCCTTCGTCAAGGCGCGCGACCGCATCCGGCTGCGGGTCTGGGAGCGCGGCGCCGGCCTGACGAAGGCCTGCGGCACGGGCGCCTGCGCCGCCCTGGTGGCCTGCGCCCGCCGGGGCCTGACCGACCGCAAGGCGACGCTGGAACTGGACGGCGGCGAGCTGACCATCGAATGGCGCGAGGCCGACGGCCACGTGATCATGACCGGGCCGGTGGAGCTGGAGTTCACGGGGCGGCTGTAGCCTGAAGGTACACTCGAATAACGATGTTCCCCGAAGCGCCCGAAGGGGCTAACCTTCCGGCGGTCGGCTGGAGTCTTCGCCTGAAGACGGCCGGCCAGGGGGACTAGCTGTCGAAGCTATGAAGGTTGTTCACCCGGGGGTCCGTCTGAACGAAGCTG
>CAYTZY010000043.1:0-21721 GCA_964442795.1 uncultured Caulobacter sp. | reverse complement strand
GCGCGGGCGCGTCATGGATCCCGGCCCGCGCCGGGAGGACGGGGGATAGATTGGGCCAGCGGATAGAGAACTGCTACTCCCCGCCGGCCGCAACCTCGCGCAGGTTGACCAGCACCTTCGGCGTGTCCTTGCGCAGGCCGGCGCGGACGGCCATGGGCGGGGCGAGGATCTTCGCCGACAGGCGGTTCTCATAGGTGACGCGGGTCCAGCGGCCTTCGTTGAAGGCGGCCAGGCCCCACTGCCCTTCCATCACCTTCAGGTCGCCGTCGACCCGCCGGAAGCGGATGCGGCGATAGGGTTCGTAGTCGGAGCGGAAGACGTTGCGCAGGGTCGGCAGGAACAGGTTGCCCTTGGTCACATGCTCGCGGATGTCCCAGCCGACGCCCTGTTCCAGCACCCGGCAGCGGGTGACGCTGGCGACGAGCCTGGCGGCATAGCGGCAGTCGGTCATCGCCTTCCAGATGCGTTCGGCCGGGGCGGGGATGTCGATGGCGGCGCGAATGCGGGCGGACTCGCCGTCCGGATCGAGGGTGACGGAGATCCACGGCAGCCCGGCCTTCAGCGACCGGTCGACCCCCTCCGGCAGCGCCGACGCCGTCGCCGGGCCGGCGAGGCAGAGCAGCAGCAACGTCGACAGCGCGGCAGCCCGGATCATGGACCGGTCCTCCAGAAGTCGGCTTCTTCGTCAGCGTTGAACCTAGGCCGGGGAGGCCCGGGGTCCAGCGGACTCGGCGCACAGGAGAGCCGGCGCCGCCGCACAGCCGCTAGCGGGAGAGTGCGACACCGGCGCAACAGGTCGGCGACGGAAGGGCGACAGCGCTTGCCACGGGTGAAACACCCGTGTTATCCGCCCGCCCCCTTGAGGACGAGGACCATGGCCCACAAAGCCCGACCCTTTTGCACCGCCGCCAATCGGCTCGATCGCCAGGTCGAGACGAAGGGCATGCGCGTGTGCGCGGGAGAGGGTTCGTGATCCGGGGCTGACACCTCAAGGACTGTACGAAGAAGCCCCTCCTGGCCCGGCCGGAGGGGTTCTTCGTATCTGCGGGGACGCTTTCGACCGTGACGCCAGGAGGGGCGGCGGAAAGAGAAACGAAAGCGTGAAAAGGAGAACCCCATGAGCGGGTTCGAACACATCGAAAGCGGCGGAGCGCCGATCAAGGCCTGGACCAAGGGCGTGCCGATCGAGGAGTCGGCGATGAAGCAGCTGCGCAACGTCGCGGCCCTGCCCTTCATCCACAGCCACATCGCCGTCATGCCCGACGTGCACTGGGGCATGGGCGCGACCGTGGGCTCGGTGATCCCGACCGTCGGCGCGATCATCCCGGCCGCCGTGGGCGTCGACATCGGCTGCGGCATGATGGCGGTGCGCACCTCGATCCGGGCCGAACACCTGCCGGACAACCTGGCGGGCATCCGCTCGGCCATCGAGGCCGCCGTGCCGCACGGCCGGACCGACAACGGCGGGCGCAACGACAAGGGCGCCTGGCAGTCGGAGCCCCCGGCCATCGCGGCCGAGAAGTGGGCGCAGCTGAAGGACGGCTATGACGACGTCGTGGCCCGGTCGCCCAAGGCCGCGCACCCGCGCGGCTACGGTCACCTGGGCACGCTCGGCACCGGCAACCACTTCATCGAGCTCTGCCTCGACGAGGCGGGCGACGTGTGGGTGATGCTGCACTCCGGCTCGCGGGGCGTCGGCAACCGGTTCGGCGCCCACTTCATCGAACGGGCCAAGCACGACATGCGGCGATGGTTCATCAACCTGCCGGACCAGGACCTGGCCTACTTCCCCGAAGGCAGCGACGGCTTCGTCGACTACATCCGAGCGGTGAGCTGGGCCCAGAAGTACGCGCGGGCGAACCGTGAAGTGATGATGGACCAGGTGCTGGGCGTGCTGCGCGCCTGGTTCCCGGACCTGGCGACGACGCAGGAAGCGGTGAACTGCCACCACAACTACGTCACCACCGAGCATCACTTCGGCAAGAAGGTCTACGTGACCCGGAAGGGCGCGGTGCGGGCCGGCGACGGCGACCTCGGGATCATCCCCGGGTCGATGGGCGCCCGGTCGTTCATCGTGCGCGGCAAGGGCAACGCCGACAGCTTCTGCACCTGCTCGCACGGGGCCGGGCGGGCGATGAGCCGGAACGAGGCAAAGCGCCGGTTCAGCCTGGCCGATCACATCGAGGCCACCGCCGGCGTCGAGTGCCGGAAGGACGCGGACGTGATCGACGAAACGCCGATGGCCTACAAGGACATCGACGCGGTCATGGCCGCCCAGGCCGACCTCGTGGACATCGTGCACACCCTCCGTCAGGTGGTGTGCGTGAAGGGCTAGAGAGGACCCGTCTTCCGCGAGGGAGGCGGGTCTTTTCGTGCATCAGCCCGCCGCGTCAGTCCTCCAGCACCGGCGGGCGACGCAGGAACTCGCCGGCCTTCACGCGCTCCTCGGCGTCCATGCCGCGCAGGCGCCAGCCCACGTTGCCGATCTCGTAGGTGGCGGCGTCGAACTTCCGAAGATCCGACTCGCGCCGGAAGGTGATCGCCCGGCCCGACCGCGTCCAGGCGCCGAAGCTGTCCAGCAGGATCGCGGCCTGGTCCTTCCTGGCCCCCCAGATCTGTTCCTGCAGCGCCAGATTGCGGTCGAGGTCGCCCTGCCGGACGCCGAACTCCTCCTCGTAGCCGGGCAGGTAGGCGCGCTTGACCCAGGGACTGAGGTCATCGCGCAGGGCCCTACGGATCGACACCATGCGGGCCTTCACCGCCTTGCGGTGGGCCACGGCCATCGCCTCGGCGCGGGCCGAGCGGTCCCGGATGGCCTGCAGTCCGGCGCGGGACGTATCGAGATCGTCATCGTCGGCCACAAGCGCCTCCAGATCGGCCTCATAGCGGCGGGTCGCCTTCACCAGCGCCGCGATGTCGGTCTTGATCCGCTGCTCCACGGCGCCGACGGCGCCGCGCGCCTTCGCGGCGGTGACCGTGTAGTCGCCTTCCAGCGAGTGCTTGAGGAAGGCATCCAGCGCCGCGCGGATCTCGCCGGCGGCGACCCGCTCCTGGCGTTCGCGGTTCTGGACCTGACCTGACACCAGACCGGACAGTGAAAAGCCGGTGATGCCCGCGACGGCCAGCCCCGCCAGAAGCGGCAGCCCCCAGGCCGGCCGCGCGGCCCGGACGAGGCCAAACCACAGCAGCGCCCAGAGCGCCGCCGCGCCGGCCAGGCCCAGACCCAGGATCACGCCGATCGCCCTGGCTGCCTGCCCGGCGCTCGCCTCGCCGCCAAGCAGATCGGCGACACCTGGCCCGACAACCGACGACAACAGGAACGGCGAGCCCACAAGCACCGCGAAAGCCGCGACGACGGCGGCCACCGGCGCGTCCGCCTTGCGCGCCCGCCCCCGCCGCGCCTCCATCTCCGCCAGCAGTTCAGACATCCATGCCCCCCGACAAAGCCCCGCTCCGTTATCGGCGAGGCGCCGAGCCGGATGCAACCCCGACGTCAGCGGCGCGAACCTTCAATATTCCCCGGCTATTCGGTCGCGGCTTTCCAGAGCCTTCTTCCGCGTCTGGTAGTCCTGCTCCTCGAGCGCGGCTTTCAGGGTCCGGAACTCACCGTCAAAACCGTTGAAGCGTTGCATGTCGGCGGTCCGGTAGAAGGTCACTCGCCCGCCGGTCACGACCCAGGCCCGGGGGCGGTCGAGCAGGTAGCGCGTCTGGGCCAGGTGCAGGTCGAGAACCTTCAGCTGCAGGTCCGCCGAGCGGTCGAGATCGGCCAGTTCGTCGTCGATGGTCTGTTCAAAGCCGCGGATAAAGGATCGCTGCAGGCTGGAGGACACGCCGGTGTTGCCGAGCCGGTCGGGGAGCGACCGCATCTCCGCCTTCATGGCGGCGCGGTAGGTCTCGGTCCGCGCCTTGGCGGCGGTCAGGCGCTCGACGCGCCCCCGCAGGGCCGCGTGAGACAGATTGGACGCCCCGTCCTTCCAGTCGAGGTCGAGCGCATCGACGTCGGCGGCGAAGGCCTTGCCGATCTTCTGTATCGCCGCGAACGCCTCTTTCAGCGCCTGTTCCAGCTTGCCGACCTCGCCGCGGGACCTGGGGCGGGTATCGATGAGCGGCGCCTCGACGCCGTCGGCCAGCGCCAGATCCATGGTCCGCACGATCTCGGCCCTGGCGATCTGCTCCTGTCGGCGCTGTTCGGTCATCTCGCCCATGCCGCGCGAGAAACCCAGGCCCAGGATGCTGGTGACGGCCAGCAGCCCGGCCAGGACCGGGACGATCCAGCGCGGACGGCTGCGTCGCAGGGCGACGACCCACAGCAGTCCGCCGACGGCAGCCGTCGTCGCCAGCGCGATCCCGAGCACGCGGGCCGCGAAGGGCGGGAAGGAAACCTCTCCGGCGGCCAGTGCGATCGCCGCCTCGTGCGTCAGCGGCAGGGCCAGCAGGGTCGCCAGGAAGGCCGCGACGAAGGCGAGGATCACCGCCGCGATCGGCGCGTCCGGGGTCCTGGGGCGCAGCCTGCGCGCCTCCACCTCGGCAAGAAAATCAGACACCTGCAGCCCCCGGACGTCATCCCCGTGGCGTTATCGGCGAGACCGCGGCCGTCATGCAAGCGCGATCAGCGCGGCGTGCTGATCGCCCGGCTGACCCCGCCCGGATCGCGGGCGATGACCTTCAGATAGGCGCGGAAGGCGGCGTTCGGGCGAGCGCGGCCGGCCTCGACGTCGCGCAGGGCGTCGGGATCGATGGCGAACGAGCGCGCGAAGGCGTCCTGGGAAAGGCCGGTCAGCCAGCGCACGCGCTGAACCTCGGCCCGGGCGCAGACGGTCTCGGACGGCAGGGCTGTGTCATCGACGGGTAGGTCGGGGCGGGGCTGCGGCAGGCTCATCGGTCACTCCGTCACTCAGCGCCCCCGCCACCGGCAGCGGCTTACGCCCCGGACATTGCATCAGTGCGACGGGAGTGAGTCGGTTCCCGGGCGGGCCGACAAGGCGCGCCAGCCCTATTCGTCGGGTTCGATATCGGACAGACGGCCGGACCGGATCGCCCTGGCGCGTCGCTTGCGCCGTTCCTCCGATTCGAACGGGCCGGCCAGCGGCTGTCCCGACCTCATCATCCAGCCGGGATTGAAGAGCCAGTTCAGGCGATCAAGAAAACTCATGACGCGCACGAAGCGGACCATCAGCCATTCAATGACGGCCCAAAGCCGGCCCGTCACTGTCCCTGACCCAGAAACGCCGCCGTCGCTTCAATCGCCTCGACCAGCCCGACGCGCTGCAACTCCACCCCCTCGGGCAGGCCGCTGAACAGCCGGGTCGGCGCCGCCGCGTCGAGCATGACGAAGACGCCCCTGTCGTCGGCGCGGCGGATCAGCCGGCCGAAGGCCTGGGCGAGCCGCGCGCGCGCGATGGCGTCGTCATAGCCCTTGCCGCCGAAGCGCTGGCGGCGGGCCTTGTGGAGGATGTCGGGCCTCGGCCAGGGCATGCGGTCGAAGACCAGCAGCCGCAGGGAGCGGCCCGGCACGTCGACGCCGTCACGGACCGCGTCGGTGCCGAGCAGGCAGCTGTCCTCCTCGGCGCGGAAGATGTCGACCAGGGCGCCGACCTCCAGCGGGTCGACGTGCTGGGCGTAGAGGGCCAGGCCCTTGTCGGCCAGCGGCGCGGCGATGCGCTCGTGCACGGCCTTGAGCCTTCGAATCGCGGTGAACAGGCCAAGCCCCCCGCCCCCGGCGGCGAGGAACAGCTCGCGCATGGCGGCGGCGACCTGGCGCGGGTCGTCCTTGCCCACGTCGGTGACCACGAAGGCGCGGGTGTTGGCGGCGTAGTCGAACGGCGATTGCAGGCGCAGGGTCTGGGGCCGCTCGGGCAGCCGCGCCGCGCCGGTGCGCATCTCGGCCAGGGCGAACGGGTCGTCTAGGGTGCTGTCGGCCAGGGTGGCGCTGGTGACCAGGACGCCGTGGGCCGGGGCGATGACGGCGGCGGTCAGCGGCTCGGTCGGATCGACCCAGTGGCGGCGGCAGGCGGCGTCGACCACCCGGCCGTACAGGAAGGTGGCGTCGAACCAGTCGACGAAGTCGGGGTCGTCCTCGGCGTCCTCCTCGATGGCCTTCAGTATCGAGCGCCAGCCCGGCAGGGTCATGCGGGCACGCCGATCGAGCCCCCTCAAAGCCCCTTCAATCCGGGCGCGGTCCGAGGTCGGCAGCTCGTCGATCTCTTCATCGAGCAGGTCCTCCAGGTGCCGCGCCAGGGCCAGCAACGGCGCCTCGACCCGGGCCAGGGCGGCGGCGGCGGCGGCGGCGGTGTCGCGGACCAGATCGGTGGCGGGACGGGCGGCCGCCTCCAGACCCTGGTCGCCGGGCGCGGCGCGGGCGCGCAGCTGCTCGATCACCGCCACGAGGAAGCCCTCGATGGGGCCGATGGGGTTCACCTGGCCGTCGGGCGGGGCGATACGGCCCGACCAGCCCTCGCCAGGCAGGGCGGCGGCGGCGTGGACGGCGTCCTGCAGCGCGTCGCGGGCGGCCTCGCGGTCGCCGACGATCTCCATCAGCCGCGCCTCCAGCCCCCGGCCCCGGCGGCCGCGCCCCTCGGGTCCCCGGATCCAGCGGCGCAGCTCCGCCGACTCCGCGCCGGACAGGGCGGCCGAGAAGGCGCTGTCGGCGGCGTCGAACAGGTGGTGGCCCTCGTCGAAGACGATGCGGCGCAGGGTCGTGGTCTCGTTGTCGCCCTTCAGCCCGCGCGCCGTGCGGGCGCCGTCGAAGGCGGCCTGGCTCATGACCAGCGCATGGTTGGCGATGACGATGTCGGCCCGCCTCGACCCGCGCACGGCCTTCTCGATGAAGCACGCGCGGTAATGAACACATCCCGCGTGGACGCACTCGCCGCGCCGGTCGACCAGGTTGCCGGCGCTGGCCTGGAGGGCGGGCGGCGTCGCGAACAGCGTCGGCAGCCAGGCCGGGAAGTCGCCGCCGGTCATGTCCCCGTCGCGGCTGGCCCGCACCCAGCGGGCGGTCAGGCCCAGACCCACGAGGTCGCCATTGCCCAGTTGAGCCGCGTTAACGGACTCCTGAAAATTCAGCAAACACAGATAGTTCTCGCGGCCTTTTCGCACCACGACCTTGCGGGCGCGCACGGCCGGATCGGGGAAGATGCCGGCGCTCTCGCGCTCGATCTGGCGCTGCAGGGCCCGGGTGTAGGTCGAGACCCAGACCGCCGGCCCGTTGGCCTCGGCCCACAGGGAGGCCGGCGCCAGATAGCCCATGGTCTTGCCGACGCCGGTGCCGGCCTCGGCCAGCATCATGCGCGGCTCGCCTTCGCGGTCGCGCGGCTGGAAGGCCCAGGCGGTCTCGGCGGCGAACACCTTCTGTGAGGCGCGGGCCTCGTCGAGGCCGGCCTTCTGCAACAGCTCGTCCAGACGGCGGCCGGCGGCCTCGGGGTCGACCGGCTTGCTGCCCGGCTCGCCGGCCGGGGCCTGGTCTTCCCACTCGGGGATGCGGCTCCAGACCTCCAGCCCCGAGCCCCGTGGACTGTGCTTGATCGGCTGACTGCGCAGGGCGCCGATCACCGCCGAACCCCAGGACCAGCCGCCGCGATCCAGAGTCTCGGCCAGCACCAGCGCCTCCTCACGAGAAGGCCAGGGCGTGGCCGCCAGCTCAGCCAGCAGGATGCGGCAGGCCTCGCGCAGCGCCTGCGCCTGGGCCGTCACGCCGCGCGGCTCGGGCAGGCCGAGGGCCAGCGCCAGCCCGGCCGCCGAGGGGGCTGTGAACCTGGCCGGCCGCACGAAGGCGTAGAGTTCCAGCGCATCGAGGATCCGCCGCGATCGTCCCGGCGCGTTGAGCCCCAGCCGCCGGGCGGTCATGGCCGCATGGGCGACCAGCACCGGCGCCTCCTGGATCAGCTCCCGCGCATAGGGCGGCCGCAGCTCCCGCGCCGGCCCGGCGTCGGCCACCGCCGACTTGCCGCCCGGCAGGACGACGAGCGCAGTGGGAAGATCAAGCGTGGCGGGAAGGTCGGTCACCGCCGTTTCCTAGCCGGACTCGCGTGGAAACGGAACGGGAACATGCTATATCGGCCGCAATGGACGGCGCCGCGCCCCCTTCCCTGCTTCCGCAGCGCTTCGCCGACTGGTTCGCGTCGCGCGGTTGGGCGGCGCGCGAGCATCAGCTGGCGATGGTCGGCAAGGCGCGGGAGGGGCGGCACGCCCTGCTGATCGCCCCGACCGGCGGGGGCAAGACCTTGGCCGGGTTCCTGCCCAGCCTGATCGAGCTTGCGGAGCGGCCGCCGGCCAACGGGCCGCGCGGCATCCACACCCTCTACATCTCGCCGCTGAAGGCGCTGGCCGTCGACGTCGAGCGCAACCTGATGACGCCGATCCGCGAGATGGGCCTCGACATCGTCGCCGAGAGCCGCACCGGCGACACCGGCGTCTCCCGCAAGCAGCGGCAGAAGGTGCGGCCGCCCGACATCCTGCTGACCACGCCCGAGCAGCTGGCCCTGCTCTGCGCCTGGGAGGGCGCACGGGGGCTGTTCGAGGACCTGCGCTGCGTGGTGCTGGACGAGATCCACACCCTGTGGCCGACGAAGCGCGGCGACCTGCTGGCGCTGGACCTCGCGCGGCTGCAGACCCTGGCCCCGAACCTTCGCCGGGTCGGGCTGTCGGCGACGGTGGATGATCCCGACCTGATCCGCGACTGGATGGGCCTGCGTGATGGCGACGTCGATCTCGTCCTCGGCCCGCCGGGACCGCGGCCGGTGGTCGAGACCCTGGTCTCCGAGGGCCGGGTGCCCTGGGCCGGCCACACGGCCGAGCACGCGATGGCCGAGGTCTACGAGATCATCAAGCGCCACCGCACGACCCTGGTCTTCGTCAACACCCGCTTCCAGGCCGAGTTCGCCTTTCAGGAGCTGTGGAAGCTGAACGACGATTCCCTGCCCATCGCCCTGCACCACGGCAGCCTGGCGGCCGAGCAGCGGCGCAGGGTCGAGGCGGCGATGGCGCGGGGCGAACTGAAGGCGGTGGTCTGCACCTCCACCCTCGACCTGGGTATCGACTGGGGCGACGTCGATCTGGTCATCCAGCTGGCGGCGCCCAAGGGCGCGGCGCGGATGGTCCAGCGGATCGGCCGGGCCAACCACCGGCTGGACGAGCCGTCGAAGGCCATCTTCGTGCCGGCCAACCGCTTCGAGATGCTGGAGTGCCAGGCGGCCATCGAGGCGATCGCCGAGAACAGCCTGGACACCGAGGCGCCGCGGACCGGGGCGCTGGACGTGCTGGCCCAGCACGTCATGGGCTGCGCCTGCAGTGAGCCCTTCGACCTGGTGGCCCTGTACGACGAGGTCCGCACCGCCGGCCCGTACCGCGACCTGGCCTGGGAAGACTACGAGGCCGTCGTCGATTTCGTGTCGACCGGCGGCTACGCGCTGAAGACCTACGACCGCTTCCGGCGCATCGTGAAGGGCGCGAACGGCCTCTGGTCGGCACGCAACGCCGACACCATCCGCCGTCACCGGATGAACGTCGGGGCCATCGTCTCGCCGGCCACGCTGAACGTCCGCATCGCCATGCGCGGCAACAAGGGCGGGCGCAAGATCGGCGAGGTCGAGGAGGGCTACCTGGAGGTCCTCGACCCCGGCGACACCTTCATCTTCGCCGGTCAGGTCTGGCGGCTGGTGGGCGTCACCGGCGTCGACGTGCTGGTCAGCCCCGCCCCGGGCGCCAATCCCAAGATGCCCAGCTGGGGCGGGTCGAAGTTCGCCATCTCCACCTTCCTGGCCGACAAGGTGCGGCGGATGATGTCCGACGAGAGCGCCTGGACCGTGCTGCCGACCGACGTGCGCGAATGGCTGGAGGCGCAGCGCGACCGCTCGGTCATCCCGGCGCCGGACGAGATGCTGCTGGAGACCTTCCCGCGCGGGAAGCGCCACTTCCTGGTCGTCTACCCCTTCGACGGCCGCCACGCGCACACCACCCTGGCCATGCTGCTGACGCGGCGGCTGGACCGGCTGGGCATCGGGCCGCTGGGCTTTGTCTGCAACGACTATGCGATGGCGATCTGGGCGCTGAAGCCGATGGACGGGGTCGACCTCGGCGACCTGTTCGCCGAGGACATGCTGGGCGATGACCTGGAGGCCTGGATGGACGAGAGCTTCATGATGAAGCGCTCCTTCAAGGCCTGCGCGCTGATCAGCGGCCTGATCGAGCGGCGGATGCCGGGGGCGGAGAAGTCCGGGCGGCAGGTGACCTTCTCCACCGATCTGATCTACGACGTGCTGCGCCGCCACCAGCCCGACCATCTGCTGCTGAAATGCGCGCGGGCCGACGCGGCGACCATGGTCATCGACGTGGCGCGGGTCGGCCGGTTGCTGGCGCGGGTGAAGGGCAAGATCCGCCATGCGGCGCTGGACCACCTTTCGCCCTTCGCCGTGCCCATGTTCATGGAGATCGGCCGTGAACGCGCCCCGGGCGGCGCGGCCGACATGATGCTGGCCGAGGCGGCCGAGGACCTGATCGCGGAGGCGATGTCGTGATGTGCGCCCTTCGACACGCACCGCGTCGCGGTGCTGCTCAGGATGACGTAGTCAGTAGCGTGTCTTGAAGTGAGTTGGATGCAGGCTTCCCCCACACGTCATCCTGAGCAGGGCGCGCCAGCACCCGTGTCGAAGGACGCAAGGCCTGGCAGCTTCACCGCCTCCCCCTGCGGCGGCGTCGCCATGGCCATCAACGGCACGGAGGTCGTGCTCAAGGCCTCCGGCGCGGTGCATGTTCCGGCCGAGGGCGCCCTGCTGGTCGCCGACCTGCATTTCGAGAAGGGCTCGGCCTACGCCGCGCGCGGCCAGCTGCTGCCGCCCTACGACACGCGCGAAACCCTGATCCGGCTGGAACGCGAGGTCGCCGCCTGCGCGCCCCGGCTGCTGGTCTTCCTGGGCGACAGCTTCCACGACGGCGCCGCCGAGGACCGACTGGCGCCCGACGACGCGGCGCGGCTGGCGGCGCTGGCCGGCGGCCGCGCGCTGGTCTGGGTCGTCGGCAACCACGACGCCGACGGGCCCCGCGCCCTGCCCGGCGACATTGTCGACGAGATGACGCTTCAGTCGCTGATCCTGCGCCACGAACCGCAGCCGGGCGTCCAGCCTGGCGAGGTCGCCGGCCACCTGCATCCGGCGGCGCGGATCGCCGGCCGCGGCGGGCGGGTGCGGCGGCGCTGCTTCGTCACCGACGGCTCGCGGATCGTCGTCCCGGCCTTCGGCGCCTATGCCGGCGGGCTGAATGTGAAGGACGCGGCGTTCGCCCCCCTGTTCGCCGGCCGGCCGATGGCGGCGGCGCTGGGGTCAGACCGGGTGCATGCGATCGGGTGGAAGTCGCTGGTGGGGGATTGAAGGTCCTGCGTGCTTCGACACGCGCTCTCCGAGCGCTGCTCAGCATGACGTGGATGTGCAGCCTTTCAAACGACGTCATCCTGAACAGCCGCGAAGCGGCGTGTCGAAGGACGCACTTCGCCAGCTACAGACTCATCGCCTGTTCCAGCGCGAAGGCCAGGGCCACGGCCGCGCCGGCGGTGATGAAGGTGCGGTAGCGGGGCCGCCAGGCGGGACCGTCGCCGGCCCGGCTGTCCCAGAGCCACATCAGCAGGAAAGCGACCATGAAGCCGCTGATCTGCTGAACCGCCGACAGGGCGCCGGTGATCGTGCCGAACAGCAGGCCCAGCGCCGCCACCGGCGACAGCATCGCCAGGGCGATGCTCCACAGACGCGGCTGGACGTGGCTGTCGATCTCGAGGCCGGCGCGGACGCCGCCCAGGTAGCTGAGCATGGCGGTCGACCAGCCGAGCAGGCCCAGGAAGGCCTGCCCTCTGAGGGTCGGGGGGCCATAGCAGTAGAGGCCGGCGAACAGGTAGAAGGGGATCAGGCTGATCAGCCCCATCGTCCAGGCGGTCGCCGGTGCTCGCGCGATGGCCTGCCTCATGCCCGCTAGCTCCCTGAAATCGCCCTGCGGCCGCCCGTCCCGGGCCCGCGCGAACGCGACCCATTGGTAACCATACAACCGGCCGCGCCACGGGGAGAAGGGCTAAAGCGCCGCGCGCCGCTAGCGGGTGTAGATGGCCAGCTTGGAGGCCGTCTCGCCGTCGAGGTTGCCGGTCGCCTGAAGGCCCTTGTCGCGCTGGAACGCCTGGATGGCGCCCTTCAGGGCGGCGGACTGGGCGCCGTCCTGCGGACCCCGGTAGTAGCCGAGCATCGACAACGCCTTCTGGGCCGAGGCCACGCCGCCGGCGGGCGCGGCGGCGGCCGTGGGACGGACAGACGGGTTGGGCGAGGCGGCGCGGAAGCCGGCGGCCGACCGCTCGGCGGCCGAGCGAGCCTCGGGCGACAGGTCCTTCTTCACCCGCTCGGCGGCGGACCGGGCCTCGGCGTCGCCGCCACGGGCCGCGATCAGGTACCACTTGTAGGCCTCGGCCGGGTTCTGGGAGACGCCGTAGCCCTGCTCGTACAGGCTGGCCAGGTTGTACTGGCTGTCGCCCATGCCCAGGTCGGCGGCCCGGCGGAACCACTGCGCCGCCGTGGTCTTGTTCATCGGGCCGCCGCTGCCGTGGAAGTAGGCGAGACCCAGGTTGTGCATGGCGCGCGAGTCGCCGGCCTGGGCGGCGCGTTCGGTCCAGCGGCGGGATTCCGCCTCGTCCTTCTTCACGCCGAGCGTGCCGCTCATATAGGCCTTGGACAGATCGAACTGCGCGGCGGCCAGACCCATGTTGGCCGCCCGGCGCAGGCGATCCAGCCCGGCCGGGTCCTTCGCCTCGATCAGGCGCTGGGCCTCGGCATAGAGGGTGGCGGCGTTCTCGACGCCTTCGCCGGTCAGGCCCGCGCCGGCCAGCGGCGGGGTGGTCGCCTGGCCGGGGCCCGTCGGGCTGACCGCCATGGCGACCATCGGGGTGGTGTCGGCTTCGGCGCCCTTGATCTCGCCCCTGGCGTCGGCCTGGGCGATCCGGCGGCTGTCTTCCACGCGCGGACTCGTTCCGGCTCCGCCGACGAGGCCGGAGTACATCAGGCCTCCGAGGCCGAGCGCTCCGACCGTGGTCACCGAGGTCGCGACCAGCACCGCCGACATCAGGGCCGAGCCGGCCCGCTTCTTCGGCTTCTTCTCCCGGCCGCCGAACAGGCTGCGGCGTTCCTCGACCGGCGCCATGGACAACGGCGCGCTTCCCCCGGCGGCCCGCGCCGCCATGCGGGCCTGTTCGATCACGTCGCGGGTCGAGCGCGGCGCGGCCGGGGCGGGGTCGACGTCGAAGGGGTCGATCGACGGCGCCGGGGCGATCTCCGGCGCGTCCGGAATCTCGGGCTCGTCGCTGATGGCCACGAACTCGTCAACGGCGTCGAAGTCTTCCTGCGAGAAGGACGGCGTTCCCCGCTCGGCCGCCGGGAACGGCGCCGGATCGCCGGGCGCGGCCTCGGCCGGGGCGCGCGACAGCACCTGCGGGGCGAAGGCGTCCTCGGGGATGGCCCGCGCGGCGCTCTCGAACGGGTCGCTGGCGAACGGATCGCTGAAGGCCTGGCGCACCGGCTCGGGCTGACGCGGCGCGGCGGCGACCGGCGCGGCGGGCGGCGACATCTGCTCGGCGAGGCGACGATGCGAGCCACTGAGGCTGGCGTCGATCTTCTCGCGGGCCTCGTCCAGCAGGCGGGCCGTGCGCTCCTCGCTCTGCCGGATGCGTTCGGCCAGATCGGTGGCGGTGCGCTCCTGGCGCTGGCTGATGCGCTCGGTGACGCGGGCGACCTGCTCGCCGACCTCGTCGATGGCCAGGGCGCCGCGGCGCTCCGAGTTGGCGATGCGTTCGGCGAGGCGCTCGGTGATGCGGGCGATCTCCGAGCCCAGCTTTTCCAGCGCCTGAGCCTGGGCGGTGTCGGCGCGGCTGAGCTTCTGTTCGACCGCCGCGGCGATACGGGCCACTTCGCCCCCGACCTGCTCCAGAGCGTCGGCCCCGCGGTTCTCGACGATCTGCACCTTGCGGCTGAGGTTGTCGGCCATGCTGACCATCTCCCGGCCTACCCGCTCGATCGCCTGGGCCGACCGGGTCTCGGCGGCGGCGACGTGCTGGGTCATCTCCGACAGGCGCCGGTCCATGCGGTCGAAGCGGGACTCGGCCGAGGCCGCCAGCTTCTCGGCCAGTTCGGCGCGGGTCGCCTCCATCCGCGCGGTCAGGTCGACGGCCAGGGCTTCGAGTCGCTCGGCCCCGCCCCCGCTGCTCTCCACGGCCTTCAGGCGGCGGTCCAGGGCGACGAACGACGAGCCCAGATCGCGCAGGGCGTCGGTGGTGCGCGCCTCGGCCGCCTCGAGCCGTTCGGCCACCCGGGCGGCGACGGCCTCGACGAGGTTGGACGGATCGGATTTCTCGAGATCGGCGACCCGGGCCTCGACGGCGGCCAGCGTCTCCCGCGTGCGGGCCTCGCCGTCGTACATCTGGCCGGCCACCTTGCCGAGCATGCCTTCCAGCGATCGAAGGGCCTCGGCCGAGCGCGGGCCGGCGGCCTCCTGCTCCAGGCGGCGAAGACGGTCGGCGACGCGGGCCGAGTCGGTGCGGATCTCGTCGACCGCGCCCTCGAACCGGGCGGCGACCGAAACCTGTTGCCGTTCGGAGGTCTCAAGCCGGGCGAGCGCGCCGCGGACGGACTGGTCGATACCGGTGATGGCGAGGGTCGAGCGCTGCTCGGCGGCCTCGATCCGCTGGCTGAGCCGCTCCATGGCCTCGGCGACCCGACCGACCTCATCGGCCGGGTGGCCGGGAATTTCGTAGCGGGGACCGGACTCGGGGCGGGAAACCTCCAGCACCCTGGCCTCCTCGGGCGCATCGAGCACCCGTTCCGGCGCGTAGTCCGCGCCGGCGATCGGGTCCCCCTCGACGATCATGCGGTTGAGCCATTCGCCGAGCGTCATTCCGGAGCGACGCGCGAGATCCTTGGCGATCTCACGCGCCTTGGGGTCGATCCCCTTCACGCTCCAGGGCGCCCCCGACGTCATCCGAATCGCACCTCCGGCACTCCAGAGTGAACGCTAGCCACCCACCCCTTGTGTGTAAACGCGAGGTTAACCCCAAATCTAGCAGCCGCGACGATTTGCTGTGGATGACGCTTGCGGTCCCGGCGACCGGCCGCCATCTGGCCTCCATGCCTCTGTCGATTTCCCTCGCCCTGACCGCCGCCCTGCTCGCTCTGACCCTGTTCGCGGCCTGGCGCGGCGCCCAGCCGCCGGACCTGATCAAGGGCGTGCGGATGGTCCCCTGGCGCGGCGTGATGCTGTTCTCGTCAGCGGGGGTCGTGTTCATGCTGGTGCATGTGGTCAACCTTCTGGGGTTCACCACGGGACGCTGAGGCCTCCGGCTTCGGTCGCCGGCGGGTCAGCCCCGCCATTCCGCCGGAGCTCAGCAGGCCGACATCGGCCATCACCATCGGAATCTGCCAGCGGTGCGGCGCGGCGACGTAGCGCGGCTGCCAGACCGGGTCGTACTTGTCCTTGTACCGGCGCACTCCGCGGAAATTGTAGATCTCCTCGCCGCGCTCGAAGAGCAGCCGGCCGACCCGCGACATGATCGGGGCCAGCGGCCTGTCCTCAAGCCCGGCCAGCGGCGCGGCCCCGAAGTCGAAGGCGATGTAGCCCTGCTGACGCCCCCATTCGAGCAGCTCGACGAACAGATAGTCCATGACGTTCTTGGGCGCCGCCTCGCCGTAGCGCATCAGGTCCATCGAGAAGGACTTGCGGGTGGCGGTCGGCCACAGGGTGGCGAAGGCCACGATCCGCCCGTCCGACCTGACCAGCGCCACCGGAAACTCGGCCACGTAGCGCGGCACGAAGCCGCCCAGGGAGAAGCTTTTCTCGGCGCCGGAGTGGTGTGACAGCCACTCATCGGAGATCGCCTTCAACGCGTCCATCAGCGGGGGAACGCCCTCCGGCGGGACCACCTCGAAGCTGGCGCCGCCCTCCCCGGCCTTGCGCCAGTTGCGCCGCAGCACCTCGCGCCGCCGGCCGGCCAGCGAGAAACCGTCCAGCGGCACGGCGGCGGCCTCGCCGATCTTCTGGATCGAGAAGCCCAGCTCCACCGCGTCCGGCAGGTCTTCGGGACCGATGCCGTAGAGCGCGGGGCGCGCGGCATGGGCGTCGGCCAGTTCGCGGAACCGCCACAGAAGCTCCATCCGCTCGTCCGTGCGGCCGACCGGGCCGTCCATGGCGATCCACGCCCGGCCCCGGACCCCGAACATCAGGAAGGTCTCGCCCGACGGCGAGAACAGGAACCGCTTGTCGCCCAAGAGGGCCAGGTTGGAGTCGGGCTGCGACCACTCCGCCTTGCCGAGGATGGCGCGGACGCGATGGAAATCGGGATCGGTGTCGCCGGCGACCTTGGGGGTGGCCGGCATGGCGAACAGCCGCCACAGACCAAATCCCAGCAGGGCCAGCGCCGCGCCGACCGACGAGCGGATAGCCCGCTCCAGATCCTGGTCGGCGATCACCCGCCAGACCGGCATGTCGGCGTAGTCGGCGTGCTCGAAGGACCACATGCCCAGCAGCACCGCCCCGCCGAGCACCGCCGCCGCCGAGACCAGCCAGCCCGGCGTCACCTCCATCCGCGACAGTCGCGCCTGCCGGGGGAAGCCGTCATGCAGCGGCAGCAGCACCAGGAAGCAGGCCAGCAGCACGACCGCCTCTTCCCAGTTGAAGCCCTTGAAGGGCGCCAGGAGGGCGGCGAGCAGGATGACGATCAGGGCCGCGTTCCAGGCGGCGTCCAGCCGGGCGCGCAGGCCGAAGGCCAGCAGGATCAGCACCAGGCCAAGAATGGACGACAGGAAGTGGCTGGTCTCGATCAACAGCTGCGGCGCGAAGCGCAGCAGCTCCAGCACCCGGGAGGGCACCGAGGGCGTGGCGCCGGAGGCGACCAGCATCGCGCCCGCCGACAGGGCCGCGATCGCGCCCACCGTGGGGGCGGCGCCGACGAGCGCGGGCCTCAATTCCCGAAAGACCTGCATCCGAATCCCGCGACTGACGAACCGCAATATAGCGCGTCCCGACGCAAAGCGTCCCGTGCGAGGAGTCGAACGAGCGTTTGAACCCGCTTGCTCCGCCGGATGCGCGCGTTAAGGTGCGCCGCAACACAGAAACGACGGGAGAACGTCATGGCGGATTTCGGCGCGACCGAGCTGGAAACCTTCCGCACCGAGGTGCGCGACTGGCTGGCGGCCAACTATCCGCCGTCGCTGCACCAGCCGATGGACGACGAGTCGGAAGCCCCGTGGGGCGGCCGCAACTTCAAGCCGGCCAACCCCGATGTGCAGCTGTGGCTCGACCGCATGGCCGAGAAGGGCTGGACCGCCCCGATGTGGCCGAAGGAATACGGCGGCGGCGGCCTGACCCGCGAGCAGAACAAGGTCCTCGAGAGCGAGCTGCGCCGCATCAAGGCGCGCCCGGCCCTGATGAGCTTCGGCGTCTGGATGCTCGGCCCGGTGCTGATGGAGTACGCGACCGAGGAACAGAAGCAGCGCTTCCTGCCCGACATCGTGAAGGGCAAGACCCGCTGGTGCCAGGGCTACTCCGAACCCGGCGCCGGCTCCGACCTCGCCGGCCTGCAGACGCGCTGCGAGGACAAGGGCGACCACTTCCTGATCAACGGCCAGAAGGTGTGGACCAGCTACGCCAACCACGCCGACTGGATCTTCTGCCTGGTCCGCACGGACACCACGAAGAAGCATGAGGGCATCTCCTTCGTGCTGTTCGACATGACGACGGCGGGCGTCGAGACCCGCCCGATCAAGCTGATCAGCGGCGCTTCCCCGTTCTGCGAAACCTTCTTCACCGACGTGAAGGTCCCCAAGGACCAGCTGGTCGGCAAGCTGAACGGCGGCTGGGAGATCGCCAAGCGCCTGCTCCAGTACGAGCGCCAGAACATCTCGGCCGGCGGCTTCGGCGGCGGCGGCGGCATCGACGTGGTCGATGCGGCGAAGGAACATGTCGGCGTCGACGACAAGGGCCGGATCGCCGATCCCGACCTGCGCGGCCGCATCGCCGCCCACAAGATGGACTCCGCCGCCTTCACCCTCACCGTCCGCCGCGCGGAAGCCGAGGCCAAGGCCAGCAAGGGCCCGAGCGCCGCGACCTCGATCATCAAGTACGCGGCCGCCAAGCTGAACCAGGAGCGCACCGAGCTGACCGTCGAGGCGCTCGGCCTTCAGGGTCTGGGCTGGGAAGGCGACAGCTTCAAGCCGGACGAGGTCGCAGCCCTGCGCTCGATGCTGCGCGCCAAGGCCAACTCGGTCGAAGGCGGCACCAGCGAGATCAACCTGAACGTTGTCGCCAAGCGCGTCCTGGGGCTGCTGGATCACCAGTAGCCGGCGGCGGAGCGCAAGGTCATGATCGAGTTCTGGTACGAGTTCGCCTCGACCTACTCCTACCCCGCCGCCATGCGCATCGAGGCGCTGGCGAAGGAAGCCGGCGTGGCGGTCGTCTGGCGCCCCTTCCTGCTCGGACCGCTGCTCCACGCCCACCAGGGCATGACCGACAGCCCGTTCAATGTCGTCCCTATCAAGGGCAAGTACATGTGGCGGGACATGGAGCGGGTCTGCGAGGAACAGGGCCTGCCCCTGACCCACGCCAGCCAGTTCCCGCGCAACACGCTGCTGGCCGCGCGCGTGGCCGTGGCCGGGCTGGAGGACGGCTGGACCCCGGCCTTCACCCGCAAGGTCTATGAGGCCAACTTCGTCGCCGACCAGGACATCTCGAAGCCCGAGGTGCTCGCGCCGCTCCTCGAGGAGGTCGGGGCGTCGCCGGACGCGGTGTTCGCGGCCGCGCAGGGCGACAGCGTCAAGGCGCGTCTGAAGGATCACGTCGACCAGGCCCTGCGCCGAGGCGTCTTCGGCTCGCCCAGCTTCATAACCGCCGACGGCGAGCTCTTCTGGGGCAACGACCGCCTGGAACAGGCCCTCCTGTGGGCCCAACGACACGAACGGACGCCGGCATGACCGCCGTGCGTCCTTCGACACGGCCCTGCGGGCCTGCTCAGGATGACGTGTTCAGCTTACGTCATGGTGAGCAGCGCGAAGCGCGTGTCGAACCACGCAAAGAAACACGAAAGAGGGAACACGCCTGATGGCCGTCCTGAACGAAGAACAGACCATGCTGCGCGACGCCGCCAGGAGCTGGGCGCAGGAATCCTCCCCGGTGAGCAAGCTGCGCGCCCTGCGCGACAGCGGATCGGGCGCGCCCTTCGACGCCGCCGCCTGGGCGGAGATCGGCCAGATGGGCTGGGCCGGGGTGATCGTGCCGGAAGCCTTCGGCGGGTCGGAGTTCGGCTACCTGAGCCTGGGCCTGATCCTTGAGGAGACCGGCCGTACCCTGACTGCCTCGCCGCTGCTCTCGACAGCGCTGATCGGCGCCAGCGCCCTGACGTTGGCGGGCAGCGACGCCCAGAAGGCCGCGTGGCTGCCGAAGATCGCCGAAGGTTCGGCGGTCACCGCTCTCGCCGTCGACGAGTCCTCGCACCATGCCCCCGAGCGCATCGCGCTGAAGGCCGAGAAGGCGGGCGACGGCTACAAGCTGACGGGCAAGAAGACCTTCGTCATCGACGGCGACGCCGCCGACCTGCTGATCGTGGCGGCCCGCACCAGCGGAAAGCCGGGCGAGACGACGGGACTCACGATGTTCCTCGTCGACCCGACGGCGGCCGGCGTGAGCCGCAAGCACCTGGCCCTGGCCGACAGCCGCGGCGCGGCCGAGATCACCTTCGACGGCGCGGCCGGCGAGGTGCTGGGCGCCGTCGACAAGGGCTGGGACGTGCTGGAGCCGGTGCTCGACCGCGCCCGCATCGGCCTGTCGGCGGAGATGCTGGGCAGCGCCCTCCAAGCCTTCGAGATCACGCTCGACTACCTCAAGACCCGCACCCAGTTCGGCCAGCTGATCGGCGCCTTCCAGTCGCTGCAGCACCGCGCGGCCAAGATGTTCACAGACCTGGAGACCACCCGCTCCTGTATCGAGGCGGCCCTGGAACAGCTCGACTCCGGCGCGACCGACAACCGCGCCGCGGCCTCGCTGGCCAAGTGCAAGGCCAGCGAGCTGGCCCATCTGGTCAGCAACGAGATGGTCCAGATGCATGGCGGCATCGGCCAGACGGACGCCCATGACGCGGGCCTGTTCCTGAAGCGCGCCCGGGTCGCCGAGCAACTGTTCGGCGGCGCCGGCTACCACAAGGACCGCTACGCGACGGCTCTGGGGTTCTAGAATGGATGTCTCCGGCGCCGTCGCGGTCATCACGGGCGGCGCATCCGGCATCGGTTTCGGCATCGCCGCCGCCCTGGCCCGGAAGGGCGCGAAGGTGGTCATCGCCGACATCGAGGCCGAGCGGGCCCTGGTCGCCGCCGAGCGCTTGCGGGACGAGGGGCTGGAGGCGACCGGCGTCTTCCTGGACGTGATCGACGAGGCCAGCTGGGCCAACCTCGCGCTGGTCGCCGCCGGCCATTGGGACCAGCCGGTCCAGATGTTGTTCAACAACGCCGGGGTCGGCGCGCCGGGGACCGTGCACGGCGTGTCGCGCCAGACCTGGGATTGGGTGTTCAAGGTCAACGTCGAGGGTGTCTACCTGGGCGTCCGGACCTTCGCGCCGGCGATGCTCGAGAGCGGACTGCCCTGCGTGATCGTCAATACCGCTTCGGAGCACGCGCTCGGCCTGCCCGACAGCGCCACCGGCGGCATCTCGGCCGCCTACACCGCCGGCAAGCACGCGGTCATGGGCTACAGCCTCTGCGCCCGCCGCGACTTCGAGGGGACCAACATCGACGTCGGGGTGATCTGCCCGGGTCCCGTGGCGACCGACATCTGGAACAGCTTCCGCAACCGGCACGGCGACTTCGGCGGCCCGCGGACGCTGAAGGTCGAGGGCGAAGTTCCGATGTCGCGCAATCTGTCCGCCGCCGCGGCCGGCGAACGGATCGTCGAGCAGCTCCAGGACGGCGCCTTCTTCATCTTCACCAACGGTCCCAACGAGGCGGCGGTCATTGATCGCTACCAGACCGAGGTCACCGCCGCGATCACGGCATTCCGGGAACGTTACCCGGACTGACCGGAACCGCCCCTCCCGCGCCGGGTTCTCCCTGCTCAGTAGCAAGGAGAGTACGATGAGCACCGACATCAATGACCGCGCGGCGGTCGAGAAGCGTCTGTGGGAAGAGATCAGCAAGCATGGCCGCACCGTCATGCTGGGCGCCCACGTCCATCCGATGCAGCACTTCCAGCCGATGACGGCCTTCTGCGAACCCGAGCAGGGCCTCGTCTGGTTCTTCACCCGCGCCGACACCGACCTCGCCCGCTCCATCGAGGAGGGCAAGGGCGCGATGATGATCGTTCAGGACGGCCAGAAGTTTCACGCCTGCATCGGCGGCGAGCTGACCCTGCAGCACGATACGACGCGCATCGACAAATACTGGAATCCGGTCGTCGCGGCCTGGTACCCGGAAGGCAAGGCCGACCCGCACCTGACGATGCTCTGCCTCGACGTCTCCGACGCCCAGGTCTGGATCAGCGAGGGCGGCCCGATCAGGTTCGCCTTCGAGGTCGCCAGGGCCAACGTGACCGGCACGACGCCGGACATGGGCGGCTCGCGCCGGCTTGACCTGAACTGATCGGCGGGCGCCGGCGGTGGTCGCGGCCGCCGGCGCCGCGCTCGACTAGAGCATTTTCCGGCGAAGTGGATACCGGTTCGCCGCGAGAAAAT
>CAYTZY010000042.1:0-22025 GCA_964442795.1 uncultured Caulobacter sp. | reverse complement strand
GACTGCCAAAAGACTTCCGGGGTGAACCCGGGGCGCTCCGCACCACCTCCCCAACTCGCGGGCCGAAAGGCCCCCGGGCGGCGAAGCCGTGTCGTGGTTGATCGCGGCTTCGCCTGCCCCGGCGGGGCGCGTCGCGTCCCGAACCATGCAGGGCTTGCCGCGCCGTCTCACCCCGTTACTCTCGCCTCAAACGGCCGTTCGAGCCGAGGGGGAGTCTCTATGATCGATCTGCGCAGGGGCCTGCTGGCCGCCGCGACCGCGCTGGCCCTGACCGGGATGGTCGCCGCGCCGGCGTTCGCCGCCGAGAAGCCGGTCGCGCTCGGCGTGCCGGCCGCCAGTCCCGAGAAGATGGGCTTCTCGCCCGAGCGGCTTGGGCGTCTCGACGCCGGGCTGCGGGCGGTGGTCGACAGGGGCATGGTCCCGGGCATCGCCACGGTTCTGGTGCGCCACGGCCGGGTGGTTCACAGCGACATCTACGGCAAGGTCGACAGCGCCAGCGGCGCGCCGGTCACGGCGGACACGATCTGGCGGATGTACAGCCAGACCAAGCCGGTGACCGGCGTGGCCATGATGATGCTCTACGAAGAGGGCAAATGGCGGCTGGACGAGCCGGTGACGAAATACGTCCCCGAGTTCGCGGGCCTGAAGGTGTTCAAGGGCCTGGACGCCGACGGCAAGCCGATCCTCGAGCCGATCAGCCGCTCGGCGACCATGCGCGAGCTGATGACCCACACCGCCGGCTTCGCCTACGGTCTGGTCGACGACAACTATGTCGACAAGGTCTACCAGGAGAGCGGCATGTTCCGCGCCCCGACCCTGGCCGCCGGCATGACCGAGGCGAGCAAACTGCCGCTGGCCAGCCAGCCGGGCACGGAGTGGAGATACTCCATCGCCGTCGATATCCAGGGCTACATCATCGAGAAGCTGTCCGGCCAGAGCCTGCCGGACTTCATGCGCAGCCGCATCTTCACGCCGCTGAAGATGGTCGACACCGACTTCTGGGTCCCGGAGGACAAGCGCTCGCGGCTGGCGACGCTCTACGCCTTCAACCCGAAGACCGGCCAGCTGGTCCCGGCCGAGGGCTTCATGGTGCTGCCGGTCGACCGGATCCCGACCGCGCCGAACGGCGGCGGCGGACTGGTCTCGACCATGGCCGACTTCACCCGGTTCGCCACCATGCTGGCCAACGAGGGCGAGCTGGACGGCGTGCGCATCCTGGCCCCGGCGACCATCCGGCTGATGGCGACCAACCACCTGACCGACGCGCAACTGGCGAAAAAGCCGCTGGGCGACGGCGTCGGCTTCGGCCTCGGCGTGGCGGTGATCATGGACCCGGCCAAGGCCGGCACGATCGCCGGCAAGGGCAGCTACAGCTGGGGCGGCGCGGCCGGCACCTGGTTCTGGGTCGACCCGGAGAACGACGTCGCCTTCCTGGGCTATATCCAGGTGCTGGGAGGCAGCCGCCTGCGGCTGGACGAGATGTCGGCCCAGCTCGTCTACCAGGCGCTGGTCGATCCGGAGAAGTAGCGATACCGTTGGTCGTCCAATGCCTCGGAAAGGCCTGACATGGAACTGATCGTCCTCCTGGTCGTCGTCGGGGTCCTGGCCCTGCTGGTGGTCGGCGTCTACAACCGGCTCGTCGCCCTGCGGGCCCGGGCCGACCAGGCCTTCGCCGACATCGACGTCCAGCTCAAGCAGCGCCACGACCTGATCCCCAACCTGGTCGAGATCGTGAAGGGCTACGCCGCGCACGAGAAGAGCACGCTGGACGCGGTGATCACGGCCCGCAACGCCGCGACCCACGCCGGTTCGGTCGAGGAAAAGGTCCAGGCCGAGGGCGTGCTGACCGGGGCGCTGGGCCGGCTGTTCGCGCTGTCGGAGGCCTATCCGGACCTCAAGGCCAACACCAACTTCCTGGGCCTGCAGAGCGAGCTGTCGGACGTCGAGAACAAGCTGGCCGCGGCCCGCCGGTTCTTCAACAACGCCATCGCCGAGTACAACACCGGTCGCCAGTCGTTCCCGGCCGTGCTGTTCGCCGGAATGTTCGGCTTTGGCCCGCGCAGCAGCTTCGACCTGGGCGAGCAGCGCGCGGCGCTCGACGTCGCGCCGGCGGTGAAGTTCTAGGCCCCGGACAATGGGGGCGTTCGGCCTCTACACTCATATCCAGGCCAACAACCTGCGGTCGGCGATCCTGCTGGCCGGGTTTCCCGTGCTGTTGCTGGGGATCGTCTACGCCCTGACGCTGGGCCTGATCGGGGCGGGCTTCCTGCCGTCGACGCGCACGCTGGACGGCGACATGGCCCTGGCCGGACGGATGATGATCGCCGGGGCCCCGCTGGCCCTGGCTGTGGCCGGCGTCTGGTTCCTGATCGCCTGGTTCGGCAACACCGCGATCATCGACCTGGCCACCGGGGCCCGGAAGGTGACCCGGACCCAGGAGCCGGACCTCTACAACCTGCTGGAAAACCTCTGCATCTCGCGCGGCGTGCCGATGCCGAGCCTGCGGGTCATCGACAGCGAGGCGATGAACGCCTTCGCCAGCGGCGTGAACGAGGCGCAGTACAGCATCACCGTGACCCGCGGCCTGCTCGCGGCGCTGGACCGGACGGAGCTGGAGGCGGTGCTGGCTCACGAGCTGACCCATGTTGTGAACCGCGATGTACGGACCATGATCATCGCCTCGGTCTTCGCCGGGGTGATCACCCTGCTGGCCCAGATCATCTTCCGGGCCGTGCAGTTCGGCGGCGGCCGGTCGGGCAAGGGCGGTAAGGGCGGCGGCCTGTTCGTCCTGGTGGCCCTCGCCGTGGCGGCCATCGGCTACCTGCTGGCCATCGTCATCCGCATGACCCTGTCCCGGACCCGCGAGTACGTCGCCGACGCCGGCGCCGTGGAGCTGACCCGCAACCCCGACGCCATGATCGGCGCCCTGCGCAAGATCTCCGCCGCGCCGGTGAAGCTGGAAGCGCCCGAGGCGGTGCAGGCGATGTTCCTGGACAACGAACCGTCCGGCGTCATGGACATCTTCGCCACCCACCCGCCGATCGAGAAGCGTATCGCGGCGCTGGTGAAGTACGCGGGCGGGCTCGACGGTCCGGCGGCGATCGTCGCGCCGGCCAAGGGGCCCTGGGCCTAGGACGTCGCTACTTCTTGCCGAGCCGGGGAACGACCGAACCGCGAAGCTGCCGTTCGCGCTCCAGGGCCTCGCCGGCCTCGTCGCGTTCGCGGGCCGACATCAGCATCCAGCCCTGGCCCTTCAGGACCTCGAGCGGCGAGAACCGCGCCTTGTAGGCCATCTTCTCGCTGCCCGGCACCCAGTAGCCCAGGTAGACGTAGGGCAGGCCGTTGAGGCTGGCCTGGATGATGTGATCCAGGATGATGAAGGTGCCGAGGCTGCGGCGTTCCTCGCGCGGATCGTAGAAGCTGTAGACCATCGACAGGCCGTCCCCCATCAGGTCGACCAGGATGCAGGCGATCAGGTCGCCCGGTCCGCCGTCCTTCGAGGGGGTGCGATACTCGATGATGTGGGTGCGGACGGCCGTGTCCTCGACCATGGCCACGTAGTCGGGCCAGGTCATCTCGGCCATGCCGCCGTCGGCGTGGCGGGCCAGCAGGTAGCGGCGCAGCAGGTCGAACTGCTCCATCGTCGCCTCGGCCTCGACCAGATGGCGGCGGATGTCGGCGTTGCGGGCCAGCACCTTCCGCTCAGAGCGGCTGAACTGGTAGTCGCCGACCGGGATGCGGGCCGAGGTGCAGGCATTGCAGCTCTCGCAGGCGGGGCGGTAGGCGATGTGCTGTGACCGGCGGAAACCGGACTGGGTGAGGCTGTCGTTGACCGAGGGGCCGTCGCCCGGCGGCAGGTGGGCGAAGACCTTGCGCTCCTCGCGGCCCGGCAGATACGGGCACGGCGTGGGGGCCGTCAGGAAGAAACGCATCCGTCTCGATGTGAAGTGATGCGTCACTGCCCCGTTCGCCTTGCGGCTCTCCTCAGTCCCCGAAAGGATTAGCGCCCATGATTTCGAAACGCGCAAGCTGGCATTGGGCGACCCTTGTTCGTCAATCCGGCGGCAGGACCGGCGCCTCGCGAAGCAGAATGATCGAGATGCGCCGGTTGCCGGCCAGCATGGGATCGTCCGGATACAGCGGATCGGAATTGGCCTTGCCGGCGACCTGGTAAACCCGGTCCGGATCGACGCCGAACCCTTGCAGCAGCTGCCGCGACATGTCTGCGCGGTCCGACGACAGTTTCCAGTCGCCGGCCGCCGTCCGGCCATTGGGGCTCATGTTGGTGTGGCCGCTGATGCTGATGCGGTTGGGCAGCTGGTTGATGATCCGGGTGATGGCGCGAAGCAGGATGCGGGCCCGGTCGTTGGGGGCGGCGGCGCCCTCCTTGAACATCGAGCGGCCTTCCTGGTCGACCAGCTGGATGCGCAGGCCCTCCGGCGTCTGGTCGATCATGATCTGCTTCGAGAGCTCGGCCAGCTCAGGCATGTCCTGCAGCGCCTGGCGCAGCGACTGGGCGGCGGAGGCGAAGGCGGCCTCTTCACGGGCCTGCAGCTCCTTGCGGAGCGCTTCCTCGCTGGCCTGGTCGAGGCTGCTGACGCCCGGGCTGTTCTCGCTCTGGCCTGTCTCGCGCACGTTCGGCGGCGCCTCGGGCGCCATCTGCTCGACCGTGGCCATCGAGCCGGAGCCCTTGACGCCGTCCTCGCCCAGCGAGGTGCCGCCGAGGATGCCGCCGGAACCGCTGGTGGTCTCGGCCACGCTGGCCGGGGCGAAATAGTCGGCGATGCCGCGCTTCTGCTCCGGGCTGGTCGTGTTGATCAGCCACATCAGCAGGAAGAAGGCCATCATGGCGGTCACGAAGTCGGCGTAGGCGACCTTCCAGGCGCCGCCGTGGTGTCCGCCGCCGACGACCTTCTTGACCTTCTTGATCATGATGGGCGCGTCGCTGCTGAGCGCCATGGTGAAACCCCGCTTAACCTTGATCAGGAAGGTCGCCGCCGGATGTTAAGATGGTGTTGAGGTCGATCATCCTTCGACACACGCTCTTCGAGCGCTGCTCAGGATGACTAGCTTTGAAGGCCTTACCCCAATAGTCATCCTGAGCAGGCGCGCAGCGCCGTGTCGAAGGACGCAATGAGGATGCCGCTCCGATGAAGATCGCCTTTGTAGGCCTTGGCGTCATGGGTTTTCCGATGGCCGGCTATCTGGTGAAGGCCGGACACGAGGTCGCGGTGTTCAACCGCAGCCCGGAAAAGGCGAATCGCTGGGTGGCGACCCACGGCGGCCGGGCCGGCGCGACGATCGGCGAGGCCTGCGCCGGCGCCGAGCTGGTGGCCGTGTGCGTCGGTAACGATGACGACGTCCGCGACGTCGTTCCGCAGGCGCTCGCGACCATGGCCCCCGGCGGGATCATCGTCGACCACACCACGACGTCGGCGAAGGTCGCCCGCGAGATGGCCGATCTGGCGGCGCGGGGCGGACGCTGGTTCGTCGATGCGCCGGTCAGCGGCGGCCAGGCGGGGGCCGAGAACGGCCAGCTCACCATCATGGCCGGCGGCGACGCGGCCGCCTACGCCCGCGCCGAGCCGGTGATCAGCGCCTACGCCAAGGCCGTGCGCCGCATGGGTGAGGTCGGGACCGGCCAGCTGACCAAGATGTGCAACCAGATCGCCATCGCCGGCGCCGTCCAGGGCGTGGCCGAGGCGCTGCATTTCGCCCGGCGGGCGGGCCTCGACACTGACGGCGTACTGGCCGCCATCTCCAAGGGCTCGGCCCAGAGCTGGCAGATGGAGAACCGCTGGGCGACCATGAGCGAAGGGAAGTTCGACTTCGGCTTCGCGGTCGACTGGATGCGAAAGGACCTCGGCATCGCGCTGGACGAAGCGCGGACCAACGGCGCGCGGATCGCGGCCACGGCCCTGATCGACCAGTTCTACGCCGAGGTGCAGGCCATGGGCGGACACCGCTGGGATACGTCCAGCCTGGTGGCGCGGCTGGAGCGGGATGGGTGATGGGCTCCCTGGTCGCCCGCGTTGCGCGATGGGTGTTGCTGCTCTAGATTGAGTCCGTCACCTCGGGCTGGGGGTAGGGTATGCTGTTCCGCGCTTTGATAGGCGTTGTAGCCGCGCTCACGATGCTTGCGGGTCCGATCCCGACAGCGGCCTACGCTCAACGATCCTGCTATGGCTGCAACGTCGTCGATGACGGTCGTCTGAATCAGGGCCTGGTCGGCTCGACGGTCTACTACCGCGGCGGCGGAAAGGTCACTCCGGTGCGCGTACTGGCCGTCGATCGCTCGACGGGCCGGCTGAAATGGCAGACGAAGGACGGTCGAACCGGTTGGGGACCGGCCCGGCGCTACTACACGCCGGCGCGCTCGAGGGAGCAAAGCACAGGCATCGGTTTGGGCGTCGCGGCGGCGGCCGTCGCCGCCGTCTGTCTGGCAGGAGGTTGTTCCAGCAAGTCCCGAGACAGCGACCGCAGGCGTTACGGGACCCGCGATTCGAGCAGCCGGACGACGGAGTACCAGCGGTGCCGCACCCGGTGCCAGTCCCAAGCCTACGACGTCGACCCGATCCGCGACAACGCCGGACGCGCCGCCTGTCTGCGGAGTTGCCAGTAGCGCCGTTCGCGGCAGTCTGGCGTCGCTAGGCCCCCAGCATCCTTGCCGCCCGCGGCGCGAAATAGGTGATCACGCCCGCGCAGCCGGCGCGCTTGAAGGCGCCAAGGCTCTCCAGGATCGCGCGCTGCTCGTCGATCCAGCCGTTCCGCGCCGCGGCCATGATCATCGCGTACTCGCCGCTGACCTGGAAGGCGAAGGTCGGCATGGAGAATTCCTGCACAACCCGTTGAACGATATCGAGATAGGGCATGCCCGGCTTGACCATGACCATGTCCGCGCCCTCGGCGATGTCGAGGGCGACCTCGCGCAGGGCCTCATCGGTGTTGGCCGGGTCCTGCTGGTAGGTCTTCTTGTCCGACGGGCCGAGCGTGCCGAGCTTTCCGGAGCCGATGGCGTCGCGGTACGGGCCGTAGAAGGCCGAGGCGTACTTCGCCGCGTAGGACATGATCATGGTCTTCTGGAAGCCCTCGGATTCGAGCGCCGCGCGGATGATGCCGATGCGGCCGTCCATCATGTCCGACGGAGCCAGGATGTCGCAGCCCGCGCGGGTCTGGACCAGCGCCTGTTCGACCAGCCGTTCGATGGTCGGGTCGTTGGCGATGTCGCCGTTCTCGATAATCCCGTCGTGGCCGTGGTCGGTGAACGGGTCCAGCGCCACGTCGCACATGATGCCGACCTCAGGCGCGGCGTCTTTCATCGCGCGGACGGCGCGGCAGATGACGCCGTTCGGGTCGGCCGCCATCGAGCCGGCGGCGTCCTTCCGGGCGCCGTCGATGTAGGGGAAGATGGCGATGGCCGGGATGCCCAGGTCGCGGGCCTCGACGGCGGCCTTGACGCAGTCGGCGACGGACAGGCGTTCGACGCCGGGCATCGAGGCGACCGGGATTCGGCCCTCGCCCTCATGGACCACCATCGACCAGATCAGGTCGGCCGGCGTCAGCACGCTCTCGCGGAAGAGGCGGCGGCTCCAGTCGGCCTGGCGCAGGCGGCGAAGGCGGGTGGCGGGGTAGGGGGCGAGCGGTGCGACGGTCATGGATTGCGCGTTACGCCTTCACCGGCGTGAGTGGCAAGCCGCATGAGGCCGATCAGCGGTCCGACGAGGGTCCAGAGCACCCCGGCCAGCCCGATGACCGCCGAGGCGATCACAAGCCCCACCACCTGAGGGACCAGCCGCCAGGCGCTGACGTCGATGGTCCAGGCGAGGATCTGGAGCTTGGCGAGGTAGACGCCCGAGCCGTTGCGCAGATCGTCGATCTCGATGACGGTCGCGGCGATGCCGGCGGCGAGCGAGACGAGGAACAGGACCAGCGCCACCCAGAAGATGCCGATCTGCGCGTTGAGGTGCCGTCTGCCGCCGGGAGACACCTGGCTTCGCGACACATAGGCGAGAATCACGCCGGCCAGCCCGGTCAGGCCCGCCGTGAACACCGAAGCCGCCAGAAGGCCGTAGCCGGCGAAGGCGATGGTCCGGTCTGCGCCCGATCTTTTGAGCATGGTGTTGGTCACGGTCATCCTTTGGCCTGTTCGCGGTCGTTGACAGGGTGCGCCGCCGGCGTCAGGTCATCAACCGCATTGAACGGGCAGGGGCAGACCCTTGCCGCAGTGGAGGCGAACCGCGCATGGATTTCTCACTCACCGACGATCAGCGCGCGATCCAGGAAATGGCGCAGGCCTTCGCCCGGGATGAAATGGCCCCGCACTCGGCGAAGTGGGACGAGGACAGGCATTTTCCGGTCGACGTGCTTCGCGCCGCCGCCGGCCTCGGCTTCGCGGGAATCTATGTGCAGGAGGACGTCGGCGGTTCGGCCCTGAGCCGCCTCGACGCCTCGATCATCTTCGAGGCCCTCAGCTACGGCGACGTGCCGACGGCGGCGTACCTGACGATCCACAACATGGCGTCCTGGATGATCGACCGCTTCGCGTCGGAGGACCTGCGCGCCCGCTATCTGCCGCGCCTGACGAGCATGGAGCTGATCGCCAGCTACTGCCTGACCGAGCCGGGGTCGGGCTCGGATGCGGCGAACATGCGGACGACGGCGCGGAAGGACGGCGACCACTACGTCCTCAACGGCTCCAAGGCCTTCATCAGCGGCGCCGGGGTCTCGGACGTCTATGTCGTCATGGCCCGCACGGGCGGAGACGGCGCCAAGGGCGTCTCGACCTTCGTGGTCGAGAAGGGGCAGGAGGGCCTCTCCTTCGGCGCAAACGAGCGCAAGATGGGCTGGAACGCCCAGCCGACCGCCCAGATCAACTTCGACAACGTCCGCGTCCATGAGTCGAATCGCGTCGGCCAGGAGGGTGAGGGCTTCCGCTTCGCCATGATGGGCCTCGATGGTGGCCGGCTGAACATCGCCAGCTGCTCGCTGGGCGGCGCCCAGTTCGCGCTCGACACCGCCAAGGCCTACATGGAAACCCGCAACCAGTTCGGCAAACCGCTGAAGGACTTCCAGGCCCTGCAGTTCAAGCTGGCCGACATGGCCACCGAGCTGGAGGCCGCCCGCCTGATGGTCCGCCGCGCCGCCGACGCGCTCGACAAACGCGACCCGCAGGCGACCAAGCTCTGCGCCATGGCCAAGCGTTTCGCCACCGACGCCGGCTTCGCCGTGGCCAATGACGCGCTGCAGTTGCACGGCGGCTACGGCTACCTGCAGGACTACCCGCTGGAGCGCATCGTCCGCGACCTGCGCGTCCACCAGATCCTCGAAGGCACCAACGAGATCATGCGGGTCATCATCAGCCGGGAGATGTTCCGCCAGTGACCACCGAAGCCCCCGAAGTCCTCTGCCGCATTGAATCCGGCGTCGGCCGCATCACGCTGAACCGGCCAAAGGCGCTGCACGCGCTGACGCTGGGCATGTGCGAGGCGATGATCGCGGCGCTGCAGGCCTGGAAGGCTGACGACGCCGTCCGCTGCGTCCTCATCGACCACAGCGGCGAGCGCGGCTTCTGCGCCGGCGGCGACATCCGCATGCTGGCCCAGAGCGGGGCGGGGGACGGCAAGGCGGCGCGGCTGTTCTTCCACACCGAGTACCGGCTCAATCACCTGCTGTTCGTCTATCCCAAGCCGGTCATCGCGGTCATGGACGGGGTGACCATGGGCGGCGGCGTCGGGCTCTCCCTGCCGGCCGGCGTGCGGATCGCCACCGAGCGGACCACCTTCGCCATGCCGGAGACCGGCATCGGCCTGTTCCCGGACGTCGGCGGCGGCTGGTTCCTGCCGCGTCTCCCGGGCAAGGCGGGGCTGTGGCTGGCCCTGACCGGCGCGCGGATCAAGGCGGCCGACTGCTGCGCGCTGGGCATCGCCACCCACTACATGCCGTCCGAGAAGGTCGAGGCGTTCAAGGCCGCGCTGCTGGCGCACCCGGACGCCCTGGCCGGCGCGCTGGCGACCTGCGTCGAGGACGCGGGGCATCCCCGCATCGCCGCCCACCAGGCCGATATCGACCGTCTGTTCGACGGCGACAGTGTCGAGACGATCCTGGACCGCCTGGCGGTCGACGGCGGCGAATGGGCGACCGAGCAGCTGGCGACGCTGGCGACCAAGTCGCCGCAGACCCTGAAGGTCGCCTTCCGACAGCTGGCCCACGGCGCGGCCCTGACCGACTTCGCCGATAACATGGTCATGGAATACCGCATCGGCGCCCGGGTCGTGGCGATGCACGACTTCCTCGAAGGCGTCAGGGCGGTCATCATCGACAAGGACAATGCGCCGAGGTGGTCTCCGTCGACGGTGCAGGCGGTCGAGGACGCGGTTCTCGACGACATCTTCGCGCCGCTTCCGGCCGATCAGGAGTGGACGCGGCTGACTTGAGGCGACAACCGGCCTAAGAAAAGGACCGGGTCGGGGAAACATCAGGGAAGAGACTGTTCGAATGAAGACCCATGCCCGCTGGTTGGCGCTCACCGCCATCCTTGCCGTCGCGGCTTGCGAAACTGTTCCGCCGCCTCCGCCGCCCCCGCCGGCCGACGCGCCGATCGCGATTCCGAACTTCCTGTCGGCGGCCCTGGCCGACCCGGCGCGCCCGGAGGCGGACAAGGCCCGCGACGCCGCTCGCAAGCCCGGCCAGATCCTCGCCTGGGCCGGCCTGCGCCCGGGCATGAAGGTCATCGACCTGGTGCCGGGGCAGGGCTACTTCACCCGCATCTTCTCGAAAGCGGTGGGCCCGAAGGGCCGCGTCTACGCCTATGTGCCCGACGAACTGACCGCGGTGGCCAAGGGCCGCCCGCCATCCGTTGCGGCCTGGGTGGGCAAGCCGCCCTTCGCCAACACCCGCATGATCCTGCGCCGGATGCCGCAGTTCGGTGCGCCGGAGAAGGTCGACATGATCTTCACCGCCCAGAACTACCACGACCTGCACCTGCCCTTCATGGGTCCCGTCGACCTCGGCGTCGTGAACCGGCAGGCGTTCAAGGCGCTCAAGCCGGGCGGCGTCTACATCGTCATCGATCACACGGCCAAGGCCGGCACGGGCGTGGCCCAGTGGGACGTCCTGCACCGGATCGACCCGGCCGTGGTGCGCCGGGAAGTCGAGGCCGCCGGCTTCGTCTACGAGGGCGAGACCCGCATCCTGCGCAACCCGCGTGATCCGCTGACCGCGAACGTCTTCGACGCCGGCATTCGCGGCAAGACCGACCAGTTCGCCTTCAAGTTCCGCAAACCCGGGAGCGCCCGCTGATGACCCGCCGCTGCCTCGCCGCCCTCGCCGGCGGCCTCTCGCTGATCCTCGCGCCAGCTGCGTTCGCCGCCGAGATCCCGGCTAACATCGCCGCCGCGGTGAGCGACACGGCCCGCCCTGAAGCCCAGCGGGCCGCCGACGCCAGGCGCAAACCCGCCGAAGTGCTCGCCTTCGCCGGCGTGAAGCCCGGCGACAAGGTTTCCGACTTCATGATGGGCGGCGGCTACTTCAGCCGCATCCTGTCCGGCGCCGTCGGTTCGACCGGGAAGGTCTACGCCTACCAGGCGACCGAGTTCATCGCCTTCCAGGCCGGCTACGCCACGGGGCAGGACGAGACGGTGAAGTTCGCGCCCAACATCGTGCCGGTGCGATCCTCGCTGGGCGCCTTCACCTTCCCCGAGCCGCTGGACCTGATCCTGACGGCCCAGAACTACCATGACCTGCACCTTGGCTCGGCGACTCCGGAGCAGATCGCGCTGATCAACAAGCAGATGTTCGACGCCCTCAAGCCGGGCGGCGTGCTGCTCGTCATCGATCACTACGCGGCGGACGGGACCGGCGACCGGGATTCCAGCAAGCTGCACCGCATCGACATCGCCATGGTGAAGAACGAGCTGGCCGCAGCGGGGTTCGTGCTTGAGGCCGAGAGCGACGTCCTGCGCAATCCGGCCGACCCGCGCACCGCCAGCGTGTTCGACGACTCGATCAAGGGTCGGTCGGACCAGTTCGTCCTCAAGTTCCGCAAGCCGAAGTAGCACCCCATGACCACCCAAGTCGCGTTCATCGGCCTCGGCGCCATGGGGGCCGGCATGGCCGCTAACCAGGCGAAAGCGGGCCGCCAGGTCCACGCCTTCGACCTGTCGCAGGCCGCGCTCGACAAGGCGGTCGCCGCCGGTTGCCGTCCGGCGGCCTCGGTCGCCGCGGCGGTCAAGACCGCCGACATCGTCATCACCATGCTGCCGGCGGGGACGCATGTCCGCGCCGTCTATGGCGACGAGGTGCTGGCCCACGCGCCGAAGGCGGCGCTGCTCATCGACTGCTCGACCATCGACGTCGACAGCGCCCGGGCCGTGGGCGGGCAGGCGAGGGCGGCGGGCCTCAAGTTCGCCGACGCGCCGGTGAGCGGCGGGATCATGGCCGCGGAGGCCGGCACGCTCGCCTTCATGGTCGGTTGCGACGAGGCCGACTATCCCGCCTTCGAGGAGGCGCTGACGCCGATGGCCCGGACGGTCTTCCATGCGGGCGGGCTCGGGTCCGGCCAGGCGGCGAAGATCTGCAACAACATGCTGCTCGGCATCTCGATGATCGGCACCTGCGAAGCCTTCGCCCTGGCCGAGAAGCTGGGTCTCGAGCCGGAACGATTCTTCGAGATCGCCTCCAAGTCCTCGGGCCAGTGCTGGTCGCTGACCAGCTACAGTCCGTGGCCGGGCCCGGTCGAGGCCGCGCCGTCCAATCGCAACTACGAGGGCGGCTTCCTGACGGCGCTGATGCTGAAGGACCTGAAGCTGGCCCAGGAGGCGGCTGCGCGGTCGGGCGCCACGACCCCGCTGGGCGCGCAGGCCGAGGCGCTCTACGCGCTGTTCGACGGGCTCGGCTACGGCCAGAAGGACTTCTCGGCCATGCTCCAGCTGTTCCGGGGCAAGCTCGCCGGACTGGGCGCCTGAAGCCGTCAGGGAGCGCGACGACGGGCCGCTGATCTGAGAACCGTTCGCGCAAGACCTCCGTGGATTCACGTATTAGGTTTCCAGATGAAACTCCCGTAAGTGGACACGGGCGTTCAGCGGCGCCAAAAGCCGCGTGGAAAAATCAAGGAGCCGGCCGGGCGGACTAGCGCCGTTGCAGGACCGGGCATCGTCGATGGACTACAAAGCCGCGTTTGAAAATGCCGTTCAGCAGGTGCGGGCCGAGGGCCGCTACCGGGTGTTCGCCGACCTGAAGCGCCATCGCGGGGCCTTCCCGCGCGCGACCTGGACCCGTGAAGACGGCTCCGAGACCGAGATCGTGGTCTGGTGTTCGAACGACTACCTCGGCCAGGGCCAGAACCCGGTCGTGATCGAGGCGATGCATGAGGCCATCGACGCGACGGGTACGGGATCGGGCGGCACGCGCAACATCTCCGGCACCACCCACTACCACGTCGAGCTTGAGCAGGAGCTCGCCGACCTGCACGGCAAGGAATCGGCGCTGCTGTTCACCTCGGGCTACGTCTCGAACGAGGCGACGCTGTCGACGCTCTACAAGATCCTGCCCGGCCTGATCATCTTCTCCGACGAGCTGAACCACGCCTCGATGATCAGCGGCATCCGCAACGGCGGCGGCGCGCGGCACATCTTCCGCCACAACGACCTGGCCCACCTCGAACAGCTGCTCGCCGCCGCTGATCCGGCCGCGCCCAAGCTGATCGCCTTCGAGAGCGTCTATTCGATGGACGGCGACATCTCCGACATCCCGGGCACTGTTGCGCTGGCGAAGAAGTACGGCGCCATGACCTATATCGACGAGGTCCACGCCATCGGCATGTACGGCCCGCGCGGCGGCGGCGTCGCCGAGCGCGACGGCATGATGGACCAGATCGACATCATCGAAGCGACGCTGGGCAAGGCGTTCGGCGTCATGGGCGGCTACATCGCCGCCGATGCGGTGATCTGCGACGCGATCCGCTCCTACGCGCCGGGCTTCATCTTCACGACCTCGCTGCCGCCGGCGCTGACGGCCGGCGCCCTGGCCTCGGTCCGCTACCTCAAGGAACATGACGAGCTGCGCCAGCGGCACCAGGAACGCGCCGCGACCCTCAAGCGGATGATGAAGGAAGCCGGTCTTCCCGTCATGGAGAGCTCGGTCAGCCACATCGTGCCGGTGATGGTCGGCGACGCCGTCCACTGCAAGATGGTCAGCGACATGCTGCTCGAGGACCACGGCGTCTATGTGCAGCCGATCAACTATCCGACCGTGCCGCGCGGCACCGAGCGGCTGCGCTTCACGCCCACACCCTTCCACACCGACGAGATGATGCGCGATCTGGTGAAGGCGATGGAAGCCCTCTGGGCCCACTGCAACATCGCGAGGGTCGGCGGGGTCGCGGCTTAGGTCCCACCCACTGTTCGTCATGGCCCGACTTGTTCGGGCCACCCATGAACACGGCGAACAGCAAGAAGGGCGCGGGTCAAACCGCGCCCCTTTCGTTTGGATCACCACGCATGGGTGGCCCGAACAAGTCGGGCCATGACGGGGTGAGTTGGGAGCTTTCTAGAAACCGCAAAGTCCGCTAGAGTTCGCCCTCCCAACCGGAGCTACGACCGCCGCCGAACGCCTTTTCCAAGTCCGATCTGTCTCGCGAAGTCGGAGCGACGCTCCGCATAGGCCGGTGCGACCATCGGATATTCCGGCGGCAGACCCCACTTGCGGCGATAGTCCTCGGGCGAGAGCCCGAAGCGCGAGCGCAGGTAGCGCTTCAGCATCTTCAGATGCGCGCCGTCCTCAAGACAGACGATGTAGTCCCGCTGAACCGATCTCGAGATCGGCACGGCCGGCTTCTGCTTTTCCTTCGGCGCGTCGACGGCGGCGTCGGTCAGGCCGCTCAGCGACTGGTGGACCGTACGGATCAGATCGGGAAGGGCCGCCGCGCCGACCGTGTTTCGACTCACATAGGCCGCCACGATGTCGGCCGCGTGGGCGAGGATTTCGGTGTCCGACGTTGCCTTACGCCCGGTTTCGTCGGCCATTACGCACCTTCTTGTCTGAGTACAACGTATTGTCCCGTCGCGCCTCGACGGCGGACGGCTTGCGAGCCCAACGCGTCCGCTACGCGCCGGTTCCCGTCCGTTTGCGAGTGGTTGACGCGCCCGGCCGCCCTAAATCGACGCCACGAAGAGCGGTTGGATGCAGAACCGGCCTCCCATTTTCCGCAATGCACACTAAAGAGGGCGCGCCGATGCGCCGTTGCCAGGGGATCTGACCATGAACGCCACGACTCCGACCCGCCCCGCCTTCTTCGGCGCTGACCTGACCACCGCCGATCCGGCGATCGCCAGGGCCATCGCCCATGAGCTCGAGCGGCAGCAGAACCAGATCGAGCTGATCGCCTCCGAGAACATCGTCAGCAAGGCGGTGCTCGAGGCCCAGGGCTCGATCCTGACCAACAAGTACGCCGAGGGTTACCCGGGCAAGCGCTACTACGGCGGCTGCGAGTACGTCGACGTCATCGAGCAACTGGCCATCGACCGCGCCAAGGAGCTCTTCGGCGCCGGGTTCGCCAACGTCCAGCCGCACTCGGGCGCGCAGGCCAACCAGGCGGTGTTCATGGCCCTGCTGCAGCCGGGCGACACCTTTATGGGCATGGACCTGGCCGCCGGCGGTCACCTGACCCACGGCTCGCCCGCCAACCAGTCGGGCAAGTGGTTCAAGCCGGTGGCCTACACCGTGCGCCAGCAGGACCAGTTCATCGACTATGACAACGTCGCCGAGGTGGCGCAGCGCGAGAAGCCCAAGCTGATCATCGCCGGCGGCTCCGCCTACGGCCGCGCCATCGACTTCAAGCGCTTCCGCGAGATCGCCGACAGCATCGGCGCCCTGCTGATGGTCGACATGGCCCACTACGCGGGCCTGGTGGCCGGCGGCGCCTATCCCAACCCGGTGCCGCACGCCCACGTGGTGACCACCACCACCCACAAAACCCTGCGCGGCCCGCGCGGCGGCCTGATCCTCTGCAACGACGAGGCGATCGCCAAGAAGATCAACTCGGCCGTCTTCCCCGGCCTGCAGGGCGGGCCGCTGGAGCACGTCATCGCCGCCAAGGCCGTGGCCTTCGGCGAAGCCCTGCAGCCGGACTTCAAGGTCTATGCGGAGCAGGTGGTGACCAACGCCAGGGCGCTGGCCGACACGGTGATGGCCTCGGGCCTGAACATCGTCTCCGGCGGCACCGACAGCCACGTCATGCTGGTCGACCTGCGGCCCAAGGGCGTGACGGGCCGCGATACGGAGGCCTCGCTCGAGCGGGCCCACATCACCTGCAACAAGAACGGCATCCCGTTCGACACGGCCTCGTTCGTGGTCACGTCCGGCGTCCGTCTCGGCACGCCGGCCGGCACCACCCGCGGCTTCGGCGTCGAGGAGTTCCGGCAGATCGGCCGCTGGATCGGCGAGGTCGTCGACGGCCTGGCCGCCAACGGCCCGGACGGCAACGCCGCGGTCGAGGCCAGGGTGCGCGAGCAGGTCATGGCGTTGACGGCGCGCTTCCCGATCTACAACTAATAGCCACGGTCCTCCGGGAGGGGCCCAGATATGCGCTGCCCGTTCTGCGGACACATGGAAAGCCAGGTGAAGGACAGCCGCCCGTCGGAAGACGGCGCGGCCATCCGCCGCCGTCGTCTCTGCCCCGAATGCGGCGGCAGGTTCACCACCTTCGAGCGCGTGCAGCTGCGCGAGCTGACCATCGTCAAGCGATCCGGCCGGCGTACGCCGTTCGACCGCGAGAAGCTGGCCCGCTCCGTGGCGCTGCCGCTGCGCAAGCGGAACATCGAGCCCGAGCGCGTCGATCGCCTGATCAACGGCATCGTCCGCCAGCTGGAAAGCATGGGCGAGACCGAAATGGCCTCCTCGGTGGTCGGGGAGATGGTCATGAAGGCGCTCAAGGCGCTCGATGACGTGGCCTACGTCCGCTACGCCTCGGTCTACCGCGACTTCAAGCACACCGACGACTTCGCCCAGTTCCTGAGCGCCGAGGGGCTCTCGGAAGACCTCGAGGACTAGCGTGCTGGATTTGAAGCTCGCCTCAGTCTGGATCGAGTTCGGAGCGAGCTTCAAATCCAGGAAGCACGCTAGCGACATGGACTCTCTAGTGTCCTTGTCGAATCCGAAGTTCGTCGGAGTTTGCCGCATGCGCTGGCGAACTTCGGATTCGGGACACTAGGCGCTTGGGGGTCACCCTCAAGCTGGCCACCTCGCTCGACGGACGGATCGCGACGGCCTCGGGCGAAAGCCGCTGGATCACCGGTCCGGCCGCGCGGGAGCAGGTGCATCGGCTGCGCGCCCTGCACCAGGCCGTGCTGGTTGGCGTCGAAACGGCGATCGCCGACGATCCGGAGTTGACCGTCCGCCTGCCGGGCTACGTGGGCGTCCAACCAACGAGGGTGGTGCTCGACAGCCGTCAGCGCCTGCCGCCGACGTCGAAGCTGGTCCGCGAGGCGGGGCGGCTCGCGACCGTGGTGATCACCGGGCAGAATCCAAACAACCGTTTGACTGACGCTGGGGTCACCGTGCTTCAGGTGGCGGAACGCGATGGTCGGCCTGATCCTGAGGCGGCGCTGGCGGCTCTGCGGGCGCATCTGCCGCTCGGCGCGGCCTCGGCCGTGTTCATCGAGGGCGGCGGCCAGGTGGCGGCGAGCTTCCTGTCGGCCGGACTGGTTGATCGGATCGAGTGGTTCCGGGCCCCCATCGTGCTCGGAGACGAGGGCCGGCCCGCCGTGGGCGCCTTCGTGTTGAAGGATCTGGCCGCCGCGCCACGTTTCCGCAGGGTTGCGGTCGAGGCGGTCGGCGACGATCTGTGGGAACGCTACGAGAAGGCCTGATGTTCACCGGAATAGTCACAGACGTCGGCCGCGTGCGCTCCGTGCGCGAGACCAACCGCGACCGCCGCTACGAGATCGAGACCGCGTACGACGTCGCCGGCATCGACCTGGGCGCGTCCATCGCCCATGCCGGCTGCTGCCTGACGGTGGTCGAGAAGGGGCAGGGCTGGTTCGCCGTCGAGGTCAGCCACGAAACCCTGTCGAAGACGACGCTGGACCGCTGGGCCGAGGGCGACCGCGTCAATCTTGAGCGCGCCGCCCGGCTGGGCGATGAGATGGGCGGTCACATCGTCTCGGGCCATGTCGACGGCGTCGGCGAGGTGCTGTCGGTTGAACCCGACGGCGGATCGCACCACGTCCGCATCCGCGCCCCACGCCCGCTGCATCGCCTGATCGCCGCCAAGGGCTCGATCACCGTCGAGGGCGTCAGCCTGACCGTCAACGCGGTCGAGGACGACGTCTTCGACATCAACCTGATCCCGCACACCTGGGAAGTCACGACCCTGGGCGAAATGAAACCGGGCTCGAGGGTCAACCTCGAGATCGACATGCTGGCGCGCTATCTCGCGCGGTGGCAGGAAACGGCCTAGATGCCGCGAGCGATCTTCCAGTCGTCATGGTCCGACGTTTTCGGGCCACCCATGAACACCGTGGCCAGGGGTGACGCTCGTCATCACGGCCATGCCTTCCAGTCCGCCTCATCAGGCATGGCTGGCCCGAACAAGTCGGGCCATGACGTGCTCTCGGGGACGCGGATGAGCGGTAGAACCTGATGTCCCAAGACACCCCTATCTCCCCGATCGAAGACATTATCGAGGACGCCCGCAACGGGCGGCCCTACATCCTTGTCGACGCCGAGGACCGCGAGAACGAGGGGGATGTCATCATCCCGGCCCAGTTCGCGACGCCCGAGCAGATCAACTTCATGGCCCGGCACGCCCGCGGCCTGATCTGCCTGTCGATCACCGGCGACCGCGCCCGCCAGCTGCGCCTGCCGCCGATGACGGCCGACAACCGCGAGAGCATGACGACGGCCTTCACGGTCTCGATCGAGGCGAAGGAAGGGGTCACCACCGGAATCTCGGCCCATGACCGCAGCCACACCGTGGCGGTCGCCATCGACCCGACCAAGGACTGCGACGACATCGTCTCGCCCGGCCACATCTTCCCGCTGGTCGCCCGCGACGGCGGCGTGCTGGTCCGCGCCGGCCACACCGAGGCCGCCGTGGATATCTCGCGGCTGGCGGGCCTGAACCCGGCCGGGGTGATCTGCGAGATCATGAAGGACGACGGGACCATGGCCCGCCTGCCGGACCTGATCTCCTTCGCCCAGCTGCACGGCCTGAAGATCGGCACCATCGCCGACCTGATCGCCTATCGCCGCCGGACCGAGCGTCAGGTCGACCGCGTGCTGGAGACGCCGTTCCACAGCGTCCACGGCGGCGACTTCCGGATGATGATCTATCGCAACCTGATCGACCGCTCCGAGCATGTGGCGATGGTCAAGGGGCGCATCGAGGGCGACAAGCCCACGCTGGTCCGGATGCACCAGGTCGACTTCGCCGTCGACATGCTGGGCTTCAGCGGCGGCCGCCGCGACTATGTCGCCTCGGCCCTTCGCGCCATCGGCGAGAACGACGGGCCGGGCGTGGCTGTGTTCATCCGCGACCCCAGCCCGACCTGGCTGTCGGACCGCTACGGCGGCGACGCCGGGGCGCAGTACCGCAACAACGCCATCCGCGACTATGGCGTCGGCGCGCAAATCCTGCTGGACCTCGGGGTGCGGGAAATGGTCTTGCTGACCTCCAGCACGTTCAAGCCGGCGGCGCTGGAGGGCTACGGCCTGAAGATCGTCGGCCGCCAGCCTATCCAGACCCCCGGAGAGGGGCAGGAGTAACCGACCATGTCCGATGACAAGATCCGCATCCTGATCGTGGAGGGGCGGTTCTATTCCGACCTGGCCGACGCGCTGCTGGCCGGCGCGACCGACGCCATCACCGCCTTCGGCGCCGAGTACGACGTCATCACCGTGCCGGGGGCGCTGGAGATCCCGGCCGTGATCGCCATCGCCGAAGAAGCCGGCGCCAAGGGCGTACGCTATGACGGCTATGTTGCGCTGGGCACGGTCATCCGCGGCGAGACCTATCACTTCGAGATCGTGTCGAACGAGAGCTCGCGGGGCCTGATGGACCTGGCTGTCCGCCAGGGCCTGGCGATCGGCAACGGCATCCTGACCGTCGAGGACGAGGAGCAGGCCTGGGCCCGCGCCCGCATCTCCGAGGGCGACAAGGGCGGTGGCGCGGCGCGCGCCTGCCTGGAGGTCATCAGCATCCGTCAGCGCCTGTCGGGACGGTCCTGATGAGCGGAGAGGGCAAGCCCGCCTCGCTCAAGGCGGCCTATGACAAGCTGGTCGCCGCGACCGAGGAGAAGGTCACCCTCAGCGCCCGCGAGCGCCGGGCCCGCACGGTCGCCCGGCTGGCCGCCATCCAGGCCCTCTACCAGATGGAGATGAGCGGCGCCGGGGCCGAGGATGTCATCGCCGAGTTCACCGAGCACCGCTTCGACCGCGACATGGAGGGCGAGACCCTCGCCGAGGCCGACGAGAGCTTCTTCGGCGAACTGGTGAAAGGCGTTGTCGCCGAACAGGCGTCGATCGACGGTTCGGTCAAGGGACGGCTGGCCGCGGGCTGGCGTCTGGAGCGCATCGACGCCACCCTGCGCGCCATCCTGCGCGCCGGGGCGTGGGAGCTGATCCGCCGCCCGGATGTCCCGATGGAGGTGGCGATCGACGAGTATGTCGAGATCGCCAAGTCCTTCTTCGAGGGACCCGAGCCGGGCTTCGTCAACGCCGCCCTCGATGGCATCGCCCGCGATGCCCGGGGGTGAGTTCGACTGGATCGCGCAGCTCCTGGGGCCCCTGACGCGGGGGGCGCCGGAAGCGCTCGATCTGCTTGACGATGCGGCGGTCATTCCCTCGCGCCCCGGCTTCGACCTGGTGGTCACCAAGGACGCCATGGTCGCGGGCGTCCATTTCCTGCCCGATGATCCCCTCGACCTGGTGGCGCGCAAGCTGCTTCGCGTGAACCTGTCGGACCTCGCCGCCAAGGGGGCGGAGCCCTGGGGCTACTTCCTGTCCACGGCCTGGCCGTCCGGCGCCGACTGGTCCGCCAGGGCGCTGTTCGCCCAGGGCCTGGCGGCGGATGGCGAAACCTTCGACATCCGGCTGCTGGGCGGCGACACGGTGGCGACGCCCGGCCCCCTGACGCTGACCGCGACCCTGCTCGGGTGGGTCCCGAGTGGAAAGGCGATCCTGCGCCGCGGGGCCCGGCCCGGCGACCGTCTGGCGGTCAGCGGCGTGATCGGGGACGGCTGGCTGGGGCTGAAAGCCGCGCGCGGCGATCTCGATTGCCCGGTCCTGGCCGACCGCTACCGCCTGCCCAGGCCGCGTGTCGATCTGATCCCCCTGCTGCGCGACCACGCCCGCGCGGCGGCGGACGTTTCCGACGGGCTGCTGGCCGATGCGGGGCATCTCGCCAAGGCGAGCGGCTGCGGCGTGCGGATCGACCTGGAGGCCGCGCCCCTGTCGCCCGAGGCGCGGGCCTGGCTCGAGGGCCAGCCTTCGATCAGCGAGGCGCTGGCCGCGCTGGCCACCGGCGGCGACGACTACCAGATCGTCTGCGCGCTGGCGCCGGGGGCCGGGGTCCCGGAGGACCTGACCGTGATCGGACGCTTCGTCGAAGGGCAGGGGGTGGTTGCCTGCTTGGACGGAGAAGAGATCGAGGTCACGCGCCACGGCTGGACCCACGGCTGATCTAACCCTGCCTTAACCACGGCATGCGATGAGAGCGGCATGCTCCGTCGACACCTTCTCGCCGCCGCCCCCTTCGCCTTCGCCGCAGGCGCCGCCCACGCGTCCGGCGGCGGAGAGGACAAGGCCAAGGAAGAGCCCTACGTCAACATTTCGCCGATCGCCCTGCCGATCGCGGTCGACGGCAAGCTGATCAACTATGTCTTCGTGCAACTTCGCCTGACCCTGGCCCCTGGAGCGGACGGCGCGGCCATGCGAACCCGTGAGCCCTGGTTCCGCGACGCGGTCGTACGGGCCGGCCACCGGACGCCGTTCACGGTGGCCACCGACTACACGAAGATCGATGAGAAGCG
>CAYTZY010000041.1:0-22184 GCA_964442795.1 uncultured Caulobacter sp. | reverse complement strand
TCAACACCGCCGGCGTCATCCCGCCGATCTTCGCCTCGTCGCTGCTGCTGCTGCCGACGACGGTGGTCACCATGATGGCCGGCCAGACCAATCCGCCCGAGTGGATGCAGGTCATCCAGCCCGTCATGGCCCAGCTCCAGCACGGCCGGCCGCTGTTCATGGCCCTCTACGGCGCCCTGATCATCTTCTTCTGCTTCTTCTACACCTCCATCGTGTTCAATCCCGAGGAGACGGCCGAGAACCTGCGCAAGTACGGCGGCTTCATGCCCGGCATCCGGCCCGGCAAGCGGACGGCGGAGTATCTGGACTTCGTCCTGACCCGCCTGACGGTGATCGGCGCCGGCTACATCGCGCTGGTCTGCCTGCTGCCCGAGATGATGGTCAGCTTCATGAACGCCCCGGCCACGGCCATGGCGCTCGGCGGCACCTCGATCCTGATCGTCGTGTCGGTGACGATGGACACCGTGGCGCAGATCCAGTCCCACCTGCTGGCGCACCAGTACGAGGGCCTGATCAAGAAGTCGAAGCTGCGCGGCGGCAAGCGCTAGAGTCGAGAGACAAGCCCGGCCGCAAGAGCCGGGCGAGGGGAGAGCTGGAATGAACCTGATCCTGTTCGGCCCGCCGGGGAGCGGCAAGGGCACCCAGGCCAAGCGCCTGGTCGAGACGCGCGGCATGGTCCAGCTTTCCACCGGCGACATGTTGCGCGCGGCGATCGCCTCCGGCTCCGAGCTGGGCGAGCGCGTGAAGGATGTTCTGGCCCGGGGCGACCTGGTCTCCGACGAGATCGTCATCGCCCTGATCGAGGAGCGTCTGCCCGAGGCCGAAGCGGCCGGCGGGGCCATCTTCGACGGCTTCCCGCGCACCGTGGCCCAGGCGGAGGCGCTTGACGCCATGCTGGCCGGCCGCGGCGCCCGCATCGACACGGTCATCCGCCTGCTCGTCGATGACGCCGCCCTGCTTCAGCGGGTGACCGGCCGATTCGAGGAGCAGGGACGGCCCGACGACAATCCCGAGACGTTCAAGACGCGCCTCGCCGCCTACAACGCCCAGACCGCGCCGCTGCTGCCCTACTACGAAGGGCAGGGGAAGCTTCGGTCCGTGGACGGCATGGGCTCGCCCGACGCCGTTTCGCAAGCCATCGAGGCCTCGCTGGAGACAGTCGAGGCCTAGGGTCTGGCCAGGTTCGGCGGTCACGCCGGCCCTGGACCCACAGGCTCGATTCTGAACGGCTCGAGCACGATCTATCCGCCGAACCGGCAACGACTTCGGCGGTCGTGAACGAGGACTGGATTGGTCCGTAAAACGACCGATCCGCCATTGACGGAAGCGCAACGATCCCTATAACGGTGCGCTTCCGCGAAAGGCGCGACTCCCGCGTCGGCTCGAAGTGCAAGCTGAGGGCCGGTGCGCGTGTCGCGTTTGGTTATGCGCATGCGCCCGTGAGGCGCGGCAAGGTTAGAGAGACAAGACTTGGCCCGTATCGCAGGCGTCAACATCCCGACGAACAAGCGCGTGGTTATCGCGCTTCAGTACATTCACGGCATCGGACCGAAATCCGCCAAGGAAATCGTCGCCAAGGTCGGCATCGAGGACGCCCGTCGCGTGAACGCGCTGACGGACGCCGAGGTGCTGCAGATCCGCGAAGCCATCGACAAGGACTTCACGGTGGAGGGCGACCTGCGCCGTGAGACCTCGGTCAACATCAAGCGTCTGATGGACCTGGCCTGCTACCGCGGCCTGCGTCACCGCAAGGGCCTGCCGGTCCGCGGTCAGCGCACGCACACGAACGCCCGCACCCGCAAGGGTCCGGCCAAGCCGATCGCCGGCAAGAAGAAGTAAGAGAGAGCCTCGATGGCCAAGGAACCGGCTCGCGTCAAAAAGCGCGAACGCAAGAACATCACGTCGGGCGTCGCTCACGTGAATGCCTCGTTCAACAACACGATGATCACGATCACCGACGCCCAGGGCAACACGATCTCCTGGTCGAGCGCCGGCATGATGGGCTTCAAGGGTTCGCGCAAGTCGACCCCCTACGCCGCCCAGATGGCCGCCGAAGACGCCGGCAAGAAGGCCGCCGAGCACGGTGTGAAGACCCTCGAAGTGAACGTCTCCGGTCCGGGTTCGGGCCGCGAGTCGGCCCTGCGCGCGCTGCAGTCGGTCGGCATGACGATCACCACCATCCGTGACGTGACCCCCATTCCGCATAACGGCTGCCGGCCCCCCAAGCGCCGGCGCGTCTGAGTACGTCAATTCGACTTCCCCTTCGCCGGCTGCGCGTTTCGCGGCCGGCGAATCCGCGTTCCAAGGACATCCGCCCGTGATCGAAAGAAACTGGAACGAGCTCACCAAACCGGAAAAGCCGCTGATCGAAGCCGGTGTCGACGCCAGCCGCAAGGCCCGCATCGTCGCCGAGCCTCTGGAGCGCGGTTTCGGTGTGACGCTCGGCAACGCCCTTCGTCGTGTCCTCCTCTCCTCGCTGCAAGGCGCCGCCGTCACGGCGGTGCAGATCGACGGCGTGGTGCACGAGTTCTCGTCGCTTGAAGGCGTCCGCGAGGACGTCGTCGACATCGTCCTGAACATCAAGCAGCTGGCGCTGCGCCTGCACTCCGAAGGCCCCAAGCGCATGACCCTGCGCGCCAAGGGCCCCGGCGTGATCACCGCCAGCCAGATCGACGCCCCGTCGGACATCGAGATCCTCAACGGCGACCACGTGCTCTGCACGCTGGACGACGGCGCGGAAGTCCGCATGGAGTTCACGGTCAACAACGGCAAGGGCTACGTCCCGGCCGAGAAGAACCGCCCCGAGGACGCCCCGATCGGCCTGATCGCCGTCGACGCCCTCTACAGCCCGGTCAAGCGCGTCGCCTACCGCGTCGAGCCGACCCGTCAGGGCCAGTCGCTCGACTACGACAAGCTGGTGCTGGAAGTCGAAACCAACGGCGCCGTCGGCCCGGTGGACGCGGTGGCCTACGCCGCCCGCATCCTCCAGGACCAGCTGCAGATCTTCATCACCTTCGAAGAGCCCAAGGCCAAGTCCGACGGCGAGTCGAAGCCGGAGCTGCCGTTCAACCCGGCGCTGCTCAAGAAGGTCGACGAGCTGGAACTGTCGGTCCGCTCGGCCAACTGCCTGAAGAACGACAACATCGTCTACATCGGCGACCTGATCCAGAAGACCGAGGCGGAAATGCTCCGCACCCCGAACTTCGGTCGGAAGTCGCTGAACGAGATCAAGGAAGTGCTCGCGGGCATGAACCTGCATCTCGGCATGGACGTGCCCAACTGGCCGCCCGAAAACATCGACGATCTGGCCAAGAAGTTCGAAGACCAGATCTAGTTCGCTTCCCGCGCTGTCTCCGGACAGGCCGTCACGGGCCGGTCCGGGTCCGCTGACGCCGCATCCGCGGTCGAGGGCCCCGGCGCTTCCGTTCTGACCCGGCAGGGAGCTGCGCCGGGATTGGTGAAGACACTGCGGGCCACGGCCCAGGAGAGACAAGATGCGTCACGGTAAAGCACACCGTAAACTGGGTCGTACGACCAGCCACCGCCTCGCCATGTTCGCGAACATGTCAGCCTCGCTGATCAAGCACGAGCAGATCGTCACCACGCTTCCCAAGGCGAAGGAACTGCGTCCGATCGTCGAGAAGCTGATCACGCTGGGCAAGCGCGGCGACCTGCACGCCCGTCGTCAGGCCATCAGCCAGGTCCGCGACATCGAGCAGGTCGGCAAGCTCTTCGCCGTGCTCGGCCCGCGCTACAAGGACCGCAACGGCGGCTACATCCGCGTGCTGAAGGCCGGCTACCGCCACGGCGACAACGCCCCGATGGCCGTCATCGAGTTCGTTGACCGCGACGTCAGCGAAAAGGGCAAGGACTCCGGTCCGGTCCAGGAAAGCTTCGGCGGCGACGAATAGGCTTCACGCCACCGTCCAGACTTACGAAAGGCCCCGGAGCGATCCGGGGCCTTTTGCTTTTCGGATTTCAGTCAGACGGCAAGCGGGCGGTATGGCGAACTTCGAGGATCACGACTTTTGGGTCGGCGAACACGTAGAGGATTCTGTAGGGTCGAACAGAAAGAAGCTCTCGCCCCCCTCCGCCAGCGGGCCTGCCCCGGTTGGGCTGGCGATGCAGGCTTTCACCGGCGGCCTTGAGTCGGCTGACGAGTCTCTCCGCTGCGTCTGGATCATTGATCGCAACGTACGCCTCAATCGCTTGTAGATTCTGCAGCGATCTGACTGACCAGACTACTTGAACCACGAGGCAGGCGGCGGGACGCGCTCACCCTTCCCCCATGTGTCCAGCCAGGCCGCAACCTCTTCATGCGGGACGCAGCGGCCGGCCGCGAGATCGGCAAGTCCCTCCGCGATCAGGGCAGCATTTCGTTCCGCCTCGGTCAGGTGAGAAAAGTCTGGCGCGGGACCTTCAGAGAAGCCGCCGGGATCGTTGCTCATGTCACGACCATAGAGTGCAAAAATGGCTGACGCCAGAGATTTCTACTCCCGCGCGAGATCCTGACGTCGGAACGCCCAGACCGCCAGGGCCGTGAATCCGGCGGTCCACAGAGCCAGGGCCAGGAAGGCCAGCGGCCAGAGCGCGGGCTGCGACGCCGGCGGCGCGCCGGCCAGCAGGGCGGTGCGCAGCACGTCGGCGCTGAAGGCCGGCAGGAAGGCGTAGTCGACCAGGTCCGGCGGGCCGGTGAGGCTGCGGGTGATGCGGTCGATGGCCAGAAGCTGCACCGCCCACAGGCCGATCGAGCTGATCACCGCCGGGATGGCGTTGCGGGTCAGGACCGTCAGCAGCATGGCCAGCGCCGCCATGGCCATCAGCTCCAGCCATGAGGTCGCGAAGCTGCCGCCCAGGCGGATCAGGTCGGCGCTGAAGCTGTAGGTGCTGGTGAAGCCGTCGCCGGTGGCGAGGCCATCGATCAGCGCGCTCACCATCGACAGCACGGCCAGCAGCAGGATCGAGCCCGCCAGGCCGACGCCGAACGTCATAAGCTTGGCGAGCAGCAGGTTGGCGCGGGTGTTGCGCGGCGTGACCAGGCGCCAGGTCTCCGAACGGTAGTCGTCGGCCACCAGTGCGACGGCGGCCAGCATGTAGAACAGCTGTGCCGGGATCAGGTCGGTCTGGGTCATCGCCTCGGACGCAGACTTGGCCAGATCGTTGGCGGCGAAGGCCAGGCCGGGGTCGCCCGGCAGGCGACGTGTCGCCACGGTGATCGCCGTGCCCAGCAGACCGAAGGCCAGCGACACCACGGGCACGAACAGGAAGCCCCAGAACAGCAGGCCCCGCGCCTTGCTGAGGCGCAGCCGCTCAGCGGCGAAGGCGTCAGCCAGCATCGGTCTCTCCCGTCAGGCTGAGGAACACCGTCTCCAGGTCCCCGCCGATCCAGCGGGCCTCGGTGATGTCGACGCCGGCCTTGACCAGCGCCTTGATGAGGGCCGGGGCGGCGGCGCGCTCGACGGCGGCCAGCACGGCCTCGCCCTCGACGCGCGCCTTGTCGCCCAGCACGGCCAGCGCCTTGTCGACGGGCGACACGGTGAGCCGCATCAGTTCATGGACGGCGGTCAGTTCGCTGACCGCGCCCTCGCGCACCAGCCGGCCCTTGTCGAGGAAGGCGACGCGGTCGCAGACCCGCTGCACCTCGTCCAGCTGGTGACTGGCCAGGATGACGGTCACGCCGTCTCTGTCGGCCAGCGCGCGGATCAGGGCGCGGATTTCCAGGATGCCGGCCGGATCCATGCCGCTGGTCGGCTCGTCGAGGATCACCACCTCGGGCCGGGTCAGCAGCGCTGCGGCCAGCGCCAGCCGCTGCTTCATGCCGACCGAGAAGCCGTGCACCGTGCGGTCGGCCGCCTCGGTCAGGCCGACCCGATGCAGCCAGCCGTCGATGTCGGGCGTCCGTTCGCCCGACTCAAGCGCCAGCACCTTCAGGGTGTCGCGGGCGGTCAGCCAGGGCAGGAAGCGCGGCGTCTCGATGACGGCGCCGATCCGGCGCAGCGCCTTGATGTCGCCCGCCGCGGCGCCGAGCAGGCGGGCCTCGCCGGTCGTCGGCCGCACCAGGCCCAGCACGATGCGGAACAGGGTGCTCTTGCCGGCGCCGTTGGGCCCAAGGATGCCGTAGACGCCGCCTCGGGGGATCTGCAAGGACAGCGCGTCCAGCGCCTTGACCGCGCCGAAGGTCTTGCCGACGCCGACGGCCTCGAGGGCGATGCTCATGGGGTCATCCGGGCTGTCCGCTCCCTGCCGTCGAACCGCGACTGGAGGGGACTATGGCCAGCGTCGGGCGCGCCGCCAAGCGGATCGCGCCGACCGGCTTGACCATATAGTTGCGATATGCGTTAAATATTACAGTTTCAAGCAATGGAGACCGCCATGGCCACGCATCCGGCCCTGTCTTCCGCCGTCGTCTATCGCGATCCGAAGGCGGCCCTGTCGTTCCTGGAAGCCGCGTTCGGCTTCGAGCTGACGCTGCTGATCGAGGATGAGCAGGGAAACCTGGCCCATTCCCAGATGCGCTACGGCGACAGCCTGGTGATGGTCGGCAACGAGTGGACCGATGAACATCGCAGTCCCGCCTCGATCAACGGCCTGATGACCCAGACGGTGCATATCCAGATCCCGGACGGGGAGGGAACGGTGGACGCCCACTGCGAGCGGGCCCGGGGCGCCGGCATGACGATCGTCGCCGAGCCCCAGACCCAGTTCTACGGCGACCGCACCTACCGTTGCAAAGACCCGGAAGGCCACATCTGGACGGTCAGCCAGACGGTGCAGGTGATGTCGCCCGACCAGTGGGACGCCGCCGACATGGGCCTGAAGACCACGGTCTACAAGGAATGACGGCCGCCGGCCTACGCCTGGACGAGACGCTCACGGCCCTGGCCGATCCGCACCGGCGGCGGGTCGTCGAACTGCTGCGCGAGCGGCCGCGCCGGGCCGGCGAGCTGGCTGAGGCGACGGGCCTGACGGCGCCGGCCATGAGCCGCCACCTGCGCACCCTGCGTCGCTCCGGCCTGGTCGAGGAGACCAGCCCCGACTTCGACGCCCGCGTGCGCGTCTATCAGCTGAGGCCCGAACCGATGGTTCATCTGTTGCGCTGGCTCGAGGAGACCGAGCGGATGTGGTCGGCCCAGCTGCTGGCCTTCAAGGCGCATGTGGAAAGCTGACATGGCCAGCCGCGTCGTCGTCGCCCTGCGGGTCCGCGTCCCGCCGGCCCGCGCCTTCGAGGCCTTCACCGCCGAGATCGGCGCCTGGTGGACGCCCAACAGCCTGTTCGCCTTCACGCCCCGCGCGCCGGGCGTACTGTCGTTCGAACAGGACGGGCAGGGCGCGCGGCGGCTGATCGAGACCCGCGACGGCGGCAAGGTGTTCGAGATCGGCAAGGTGTCAGTCTGGGAGCCGGGCGCCCGGCTGGTGGTCGGCTGGCGGCAGGCGACCTTCACGCCGGACATGGCCACGGAGGTCGCGGTGACCTTCGAGGCGGTGGGCGAGGGCGAAACGCGGGTCACCGTCACGCACAGCGGCTGGGACAGCGTGCCCCAGGCCCACGTCGCCCGCCACGGCTTCCCGCTGGTCGTGTTCCAGGCCCGCCACGGCGAGTGGTGGCGGATGCTGCTCGAGCGGCTGGCGGAACATGTGGGATGAAGCCTGTCGCAATCTCCCGGGCGTCATGGCCCGACTTGTTCGGGCCACCCATGAACACCGGTGGTGGCGAGTACCCGAAGCCCGTCGTCCGCATCCCTGCTGGCAAGATCACCGCGCATGGCTGGCCCGAACAAGTCGGGCCATGACGGAGGAGGGAGCGATGATAGCGCCCATGACCCACGACGCCATCCGCGCCCTCGCCCTGTCGCTGCCCGAAGCGCTGGAGCACCCGCACTTCGACCGGCCCTCGTTCCGGGTGCGGGGCAAGATCTTCGCCACGCTTCCGCCCGTGGGCGAAGACGGCGTCCGCAAGGTCGTCCTCAAGCTGCCCGTGCTGGTCAAGGAGTCGCTCCAGCAGACCGATCCGCAGGCCATGGTGTCGCTGGGAAACTGGGACAAGGGCGGCTGGACGCAGCTCGACATCGGGCGCATGGACGAGAGCAAGCTGGCCGATCTGATCAGGCTGGCATGGCGCCAGGTCGCGCCGAAAAAGCTGACCGCCGGGGAGGGCGCATGACCGACCAACACCAGGCGCCCGCCGCCACGGGCGTGCGCCGCGCGGCCTTCAGCTTCATCTTCGCCTCGGCGCTGATCAACAGCCTGTCCTTCGGGATCATGATCCCGGTCCTGCCCAAGCTGGTCGAGCAGCTGGCCGGCGGCGACACCGCCTTCGCCGCCGAGTGGAACGTCGTGCTGGCCACCAGTTGGGGCCTGATGCAGTTCTTCTTCGGGCCGATCCTGGGCATGCTGTCGGACCGCTACGGGCGCCGGCCTGTGCTGCTGATCTCGATCTTCGGGCTGGGCATCGACTTCATCGTCATGGCCTTCGCGCCGAACATGTGGTGGCTGCTGGTCGGCCGGCTGGTGAGCGGCGTCACCGCCTCCAGCTTCTCCACCGCCAACGCCTATGTCGCCGACGTCACCGCGCCGGAGGACCGCGCGAAGTCGTTCGGGCTGATGGGCTCGGCCTTCAGCTTCGGCTTCCTGATCGGGCCGGTGCTGGGCGGGTTCCTCGGCAAGGACGACCTCCACCTGCCGTTCTTCGCCGCCGCCGGCCTCTGCCTGATCAACTTCGTCTACGGCTATTTCGTGCTGCCCGAGTCGCTGCCGGTCGAGCGGCGCGCGGCCCGCTTCACCTGGATCAAGGCCAACCCGGTCGGCGCGCTGCGGACGCTGCGCTCGCACCCCGGCCTGCTGGGCCTGGCCAGCGTCGGCTTCCTGTTCCAGCTGGCCCACATCGTCCTGCCGGCCATCTTCGTCTTCTACATGGGCCACCGCTTCGGCTGGGACGTGCGGACCATCGGCTTCGCGATGAGCGGCTCGGGCATCATGGGCATCATCGTGCAGGTCTTCCTCGTCGGGCCGATCGTCAAGCGGATCGGTGAGCGCGGCGCGGTGCTGGCCGGGGCCTTCTTCGGCGCCCTGGGCTTCGCCATGTACGGTTACGCGCCCAATGGCTGGTTCTACCTGGCCACCATGCCGGTGTTCGCGCTGATGGGCCTGCTGATGCCCGGCCTCATGGGCCTGATGAGCCGCCGCACGCCGCCCAACGAGCAGGGCCAGCTGCAGGGCGCCATGCAGAGCCTGCAGGGTATCGCGGCCATCATTGGCCCGTCGATCTTCGGCCTGACCTTCGCCTGGTCGATCCGCAACGACGCGACGCTGAACATCCCGGGCCTGGCGGTCTATCTCGCCGCGGCGTTCCTGACGCTGGCGTTGCTGATCGCGCTGAAGGTCGCCCGGCCCGCGCCGGCGGAACCTGTCACGACCTGAGAATGTTGTCAGGCCTTGATAAAGCCCGAAATCCTCGCTGGATTCAGGGCGGGGGCAACCTTGACCTGAAAGACCGCATGCACGCCGCGAAACTGATTATTCCCGTCCTGGCCCTGGTGGCTGCCTGTTCCGACCCGGCCTCGCAGTCGCAGGCCCAGCAGCCGCCGATGCCGCAGCCGACCAAGGCGCCGCCGACCAGCGCGGCGGCCATGAAGAGCTCGTTCGCTCCGGTCGTGAAGCGGGCCGCCCCGGCCGTGGTCAACGTCAGCAGCAAGCGGGTCGTGCGTCAGCGGGTCGATCCCTTCTGGGACATGTTCATCGGCGGCGGCGTGCCGCGCGAGCGGATCGCCCAGTCACTGGGCTCCGGCGCCATCGTCCGCGAGGACGGCGTCATCCTGACCAACAACCACAACATCGAGGGCGCCGACGAGGTGATGGTGCAACTCGCCGACAAGCGCGAGTTCGCGGCCAGGGTGCTGCTGGCCGATCCCAAGTCTGACCTGGCCGTCCTCAAGATCGACGTCGGAAGCGAGAAGCTGCCGGTCATCGCCATCGACGATCAGGAGGCGCTGGAGGTCGGCGACCTCGTGCTGGCCATCGGCAATCCGTTCGGGGTCGGCCAGACGGTGACCAACGGCATCGTCTCGGCCACGGCCCGGTCCAACACCGGCATCACCGACTACGGCTTCTTCATCCAGACCGACGCGGCCATCAATCCGGGCAACTCCGGGGGGCCTCTGGTCGACATGGACGGCGACCTCGTCGGGCTGAATACGGCCATCCTGTCGCGCTCGGGAACCTCCTCGGGCGTCGGCTTCGCAATTCCGGCCGCCATGGCCCGCCAGGTGGTCGGCGCGGCCCTGGGCGGCAGCCAGGCGGTCGTCAGGCCCTGGCTCGGCGTCAAGGCGATGACCGTCACCGGCGACGTCGCCCGCAGCCTGGGCATGGCCGCCCCGCGCGGCGCGGCCGTCACCGACGTCTGGCCGGGCGGCGCCGCCGCGCGCGCCGGGGTCGAGCCGGGCGACATCCTGCTCAGCATCGCCGGTCAGCCGGTCAGCGACGAGGGCGCGGCCATCTATCTGTTCGGCGCCCGTCGCGTTGGCGAGACCGTGCCGCTGACCGTGTTGCGTGACGGCCGCGAGGTGTCGCTGACCGTCCGCGCCGAGGCGGCGCCGTCCAGCCCGGCCCGCGACGAGCGGGTCATCCAGGGCGCCAACCCCTTCTCGGGCGCGACGGTGGCCAACCTCTCGCCGGCGGTGGCCGACGAGATCGGCGCCGACCCCTTCGCCGGCCGCGGCGTGGTGGTGATGAAGGTGGCGACCGGTCCGGCCCGCGGCATCGGCCTGCAACCGGGCGACATCGTCCGCGCCATCAACGGCCGCGAGATCCGCTCGACGGGCGAACTCGTCACCGCCCTGACAGCGAAGGTCCGGGTCTGGCAGGTGACGATCGAGCGCGGCGGCCGCCGGATCACGGCCTCGTTCCGAGCTTAGCGGTTGGGGACACGCACTGAAGTGCATGTCCCCGACGGGTTCAGTCCGCCGGAACCGCCTGCGGGTTGAACACGACCTCCCACAGGTGGCCGTCGGGGTCCTGGAAATAGCCGGCGTAGCCGCCCCAGAAAGTCGGCTGGGCCGGCTTGACGATCCGGGCGCCGGCCGCGGCCGCCTGCGCCATCACGGTGTCGACCTCGCGTTCCGACGCGACGTTGTGGCCGAGCGAAATGGCCGTCGCGGCGCGCGGGGAAAGCGGGAGCCCCGAGTCGTGCGCCAGGTCGGCCTGGGCCCACAGCGCCAGGCGCAGGCCGCTCTGCAGGTCGAAGAAGGCCACCGCGCCATGCTCGAATTCCTGGCCGACGATGCCATCGGTGCGGAATCCGAGGCCGTCGCGGTAGAAGGCGACCGCGCGCGCAAGGTCGTCCACAGCCAGGGTGAGGACGCTGATGCGGGGCTTCATGCGGCAATCTCCCATTCGCGGCCTCTGTGGTGCTAAGACCATCCCACGATGAGCGATCTGTTTGAAGCCGCCGGCCTGACGCCGCACGCCCCCGCGCCCCTGGCTGAGCGGCTGCGGCCGCGCATCATCGACGAGGTCGTGGGTCAGGAACACCTGCTGGGCGAGGCCGGTCCCATCCGGCGGATGATCGCCAACGGACGCCTCGGATCGATGATCCTCTGGGGGCCGCCGGGGACGGGCAAGACCACCATCGCCCGGCTACTGGCCAAGGCCGCCGGCTATGAGTACCAGCAGATCAGCGCCGTCTTCTCCGGCGTCGCCGACCTGAAGAAGGCCTTCGAGCAGGCGAAGATGCGCCGCGCCGCCGGCCAGTCGACCCTGCTGTTCGTCGACGAGATCCACCGCTTCAACCGCGCCCAGCAGGACGGCTTCCTGCCGTTCGTGGAGGAGGGCGTCGTCACCCTGGTCGGGGCGACGACGGAGAACCCCAGCTTCGAGCTCAACGGCGCCCTGCTGTCGCGCTCCCAGGTCTATGTGCTGCGCCGGCTGGACGAGGCGGCGCTGGAGAGCCTGCTGGCCCGGGCCGAGGCGGAGGAGGGCCGCGCTCTGCCGCTCGACCCCGCCGCCCGCGAGGCGATGATCGCCATGGCCGACGGCGACGGCCGCTATCTGCTGACCCTGGCCGAGACCCTGCTGGCCATCGGTTCGCCGACGCCCCTGACCCCGGCCGAGCTGGGCCAGGTGCTGCAGAAGCGCAGCCCTGCCTACGACAAGGACCGCGAGGAGCACTACAACCTCATCAGTGCGCTCCATAAGTCGGTGCGCGGCAGCGATCCCGACGCCGCGCTTTACTGGCTGGCGCGGATGCTGGAGGGCGGCGAGGACCCGCTGTTCATCGCCCGCCGCCTGACCCGCATGGCCAGCGAGGACATCGGCGCCGCCGATCCGATGAGCCTGCTGCTCTGCAACGCCGCCAAGGACGCTTATGACTTCATGGGCAGCCCCGAGGGCGAGCTGGCCCTGGCCCAGGCCTGCGTGCACATGGCCTGCGCGCCCAAGTCCAACGCCGTCTACAAGGCCTTCGGCGCGGCGCGGAAGGCGGCGCGGGAGACCGGCTCCCTGACCCCGCCCGCCCACATTCTCAACGCCCCGACCCGGCTGATGAAGGACCTCGGCTACGGCAAGGGCTACGCCTACGACCCCGACACCGAGGAGGGCTTCAGCGGCCAGAACTACTTCCCGGACGGCATGGAGCGGCGGTCTTTCTACAAGCCGAAAGGCGAGGGCCACGAGGCGAAGGTGCGCGAGCGGCTGGACCGCTGGGCGGTGATGCGAAAGGGGAAGGGCGGATGAGCGCGCTTTCTGCCTCCCTCCCCTTTATGGGGAGGGTGGATCGGCGAGCGCAGCGAGGCGAGACGGGTGGGGCAAGTAGTGATCCTCACCTGGCTCGGAATGCGGCCATCACTTGCCCCACCCTGACCTGCTTCGCAGGTCTGTCCCTCCCCACAAGGGGGAGGGAGGGCGCTTGAGCCCCCGCCCGCCCCGTAAGGGCAAAGCCCACGAGACCCCGATCATCCTCACGCCCGAGGAGATCGCCTTCACGCGCGGGCTGGTGATCCACCAGGACCCGCACGTCATCGCGCTGAACAAGCCGCCGGGCCTCTCCAGCCAGGGCGGTCGGATCAACGCCAATACGCTGGACGAACTGCTCTGGGCCTTCGCCCGGCCGGGGGGCGCCCGGCCGCGGCTGGTGCACCGGCTGGACCGCGACACCAGCGGCGTGATCCTCACCGCCCGCACCAAGCCGGCCGCAAGTTTCCTCGGCAAGGCCATGATCGCCAAGCGGTTTCGGAAGACCTACCTGGCCATCGTCGCCCCCGGCGCGCCCTCGCCGAAGGGCGGGGTGATCGAGGCCGCCCTGCGCCGCGAGAGCATCGGCCGCGAGGCCTATATGCGCGTCAGCGAGCCGGAGCACCCCGACGCCGAGACCGCGAGAACCCGCTACCGCACCCTGGCCGCCACGCCCGAGGCGGCGCTGATGGAGCTGTCGCCCGAGACCGGCCGCATGCACCAGCTGCGCGTCCACATGGCCAGCCTGGGCCGTCCCATCGTCGGCGACGTGCGCTACGGCGGGGCGTTGACCGTCGGCGGTCACCCGGTCCCGCGCCTGATGCTGCATGCCGTGAAGCTCACCTATCCGCACCCGGACGGCCAGACCGCGACGGTCGAGGCCCCGATGCCGGAGGACATGGCGACGCTGGTCCACGCGCTGGGTCTTGCGGGAACCAACCCGCCGGGCGCAGCGTAGTCAGGTCGGAGACCCGAACCCATGACCCGCATCCTGATCGCCGCCGCCGCCAGTCTCAGCCTCGCCGCCTGCGCCACGCCCACCGTCTACGCCCCGTCGACCGGCGCGCCGACCAGCGTCGGCTTCAGTGACTACCGCATCGAGACCGGCCGCTACCGGGTCACCTACACCGGCGGCGGCGGCGCGCCGATGGCCCAGGTGGCGGACTACGCGCTGCTGCGGGCGGCCGAGGTGGCGCTGCGCGACGGCTATGACTGGTTCCGGGTCGTCGACCGCCAGGACCGCACGATCGGCGCCGGAGCGGGCGGGCGGCCGCGGGTCAGCGTCGGAGTCGGCTCGGGCGGCGGCGGCTGGGGCCGGCGCAGCGGCGTCAGCGTGGGCCTCGGCACGAGCTTCGACCTGTCGGGCGGCCCGGCCTATTCTCGCACGCTGGAAGTCATGGCCGGCAAGGGCGCTGTTCCGAAGGACCGGGACGTCTACGACGCCCGCGACATCGTCCGGGTCATCGGCCGCGGCGAGGGGCGCTAGGCCCTCCGTTTCCCCGGCTCCAACGTCGGGATTTGGCCCCGGAACCCCTGTTTCGTCATGGCCCGACTTGTTCGGGCCACCCATGAACACGGCTTGGCAAGGCGAAGCGTCGGCCTGTACGGGTAGCCTTTCCGATCACCACGCGTGGCTGGCCCGAACAAGTCGGGCCATGACGAGAAGAAAGCTGACTGTCGTCGGTCGGGTTCAGGCGGCCGCCGTCGCCACGGTCGCCGGCGCGTTGCGCAGCGAGGCGTGGGTCAGTCCGGCCGTCTCCGCCACCGCGAACATCACCTGCGAGGACAGGCCCTGGACGGCGATCAGCGATGTCTGTCCCCGGGCCTGGCGGCCGAGGTCGAGCATGGCGGCGGCGAGGCGGGCGTCGTCGCCGGCGAACTCCGCGGCGTCCAGGGTGACGCCGGCCAGACGGGCTTCCCTGAACAGGGCCATGTCGTCGCGGCCGGCCTGAACGCGGGCGAAGACGCCGCGGCACAGGGTCCGCAGCAGGCCGCAGACCTCGATCAGCCGCCCCTGCGGCGTGCCCCGGTCCACATCGACCAGTTCGATCAGCAGGCCGCGCTTCATCCGGCCCTGGGCCTCGCCGGCGGCGGCGATCAGCGCCTGACGGCCCTTGTTGGCGGCCATGGTGCGGAACGACACCGGCACGATCAGCGGCCGCGCCGCCGGCGCGTCGACATGGGGCAGATAGAGGCCGGCGTAGTGGAGGGTCGCCAGATCGATGCATTCCAGATCGGCATCCGACAGCCGGACGAAGGCCCGCGTGGGAATCATGCGTCCGCTCTCGGTCTCGGTGACCGTCGGCTCGATCCGCAGGGCGGCGGTCACCCCGTGACGCAGGCTGATCACCGACTCGACGGCGAAGTCGATGCGCAGCGTCAGCCCCGAACCGCTGGCGAACCGGTAGGGATTGCGCCGTTTCTCCTCGGCCGGATCGATGTCCGGTCCCGGCTCGGCGGGCGCCGCCCGGGCCGGCGCAGCCTTTCGGGCCCTCTGGATGGCGAGGGGATCGAGCGGCGCGCACGACACCTCGCCGCCGTCCAGGCCGGTCACGGCGCGCACGCGCAGGTCGCCCTTGTCGGCCGCCCCCAGGAAGTGCAGCAGCACCTCCTCCAGCACCTTCAGCGTGATCGCCTGGGCGGCCACGCCGTCCTCGCTGGTCATGGCGATCAGGTAGTCGGTCTCGCCGATCCGCTGGGACAGGTCCTGGAAGGTCAGGTGTTCGGCCAGCTTGCGTTCGGCATAGGCCCAGACATCGGGACGACGCCTCGGCCAGCGCTCGCCGGCCCGCTCGCGGATCGCCGCCAGGCTGAGGATGTTCACCGCGCCCCGGGCCAGCAGATCCTGACCGCCGAACCGGTCCAGCACGGCGGCGATATCGGCGGCGTTGAGGCGGTCGGGCGGACTGGCGGAAGCGCTCATGAGCAGGCCACGGGTCAGGGTTCCCCATTCTGGGCCACTCTACTTAACGGCGTGTTGAGGCGGCCGCTTTGCGCCCGGCGTCTGCTCGTCGCATAAGGGCGCATGGACAAACTGCTTCTTGTGGCCGCCGGCGGGGCGATCGGCGCTGTCGCCCGCTATCTGACCGGGACACAGACCCTCCGCCTGTTCGGCCCGGGCCTTCCCTACGGAACGCTGGCCGTGAACGTGCTCGGAGGCCTGGCCATGGGCGTTCTCGTCGCGGCGCTGGCCCTGCGGGGCGGGGCTGACCAGGAGCGCTGGCGCCTGTTGCTCGGCGTCGGGGTTCTGGGCGGGTTCACGACCTTCTCCGCCTTCTCGCTGGAGGTCGCCCTGATGATCGAACGCCGTGAGTGGGCCTCGGCGTTCGCCTATTCAACCGTCTCCGTCGTCGCCTCGGTGGCGGCGCTGTTCGCCGGCATGATGCTGGCGCGAAAGCTGATGGCCGCATGACCGCGCGCGAAGTCAAAACCCTGTTTGTAGACCCGGGCGAGGCGGGCGAGGACGGCGTGCGGCTGGACCGCTGGTTCCGCCGTCGCTGGCCGCACCTGACCCAGATCCAGATCCAGAAGCTGGCCCGCAGCGGCCAGATCCGCGTCGACGGGGCCCGGGCCAAGGCCGACACCCGGCTGCAGGCCGGCTCGCAGGTGCGCGTGCCGCCGCTGCCCGACGCGCCGGACAGGTCCGAGCGCAAGACTCTGTCGCCGCGCGACGCCGCCTTCGCTCGCTCGCTGGTGCTCTACGAGGACGAGGATGTGCTGATCCTCAACAAGCCGGCGGGCCTGGCCGTGCAGGGCGGCACCAAGACTACCCACCACGTCGACAAGCTGCTGTCGGCCTGGGGCGAGGGGCTGGAGCGGCCCCGGCTGGTCCACCGGCTGGACCGCGACACCTCCGGCGTCCTGGTGCTGGGCAAGACACCCGCCGCCGCCGCCAAACTTTCGGGCGCCTTCGCCCGGCGCAAGGCGCAGAAGACCTACTGGGCCCTGGTCGTCGGCACGCCGCACCCGACCGAGGGGATCATCAACATCCCCCTGGCCAAGAAGGGCATCAACGACCGCGAGATGATCGTGCCGGTCGACGCCAAGGATCCCAAGGGGGAGGTCGCCGAGACCGAGTTCGTCACCCTCAGCCGCGCCGGCCCCCGGATCAGCTGGATGGCGCTTCGCCCGCACACCGGCCGCACGCACCAGCTGCGCGCCCACATGCTGGCCATCGGCCATCCGATCCTGGGCGACCCCAAGTATGGCGACGAGAAGAGCGCGGCTCTCTCCGAGGGCCTGTCGCTGCAGCTCCACGCCCGCCGCCTGGTCATCCCGCACCCGTCGGCCGGCATGATCGCGGTGGAGGCGCCGCTCAGCCGCGAGATGAAGGAAGGCTTCCAGCGCTTCGGCTTCGACGAGCACGAGGCCGATCCCGACCCCTTCGACCGCAAGCGCGGCGGCCGGTCCAGCCGGCGTTAGGGGCGGGGACATGTACCTCTTCGGTACGTGTCCCCCGCAGCTTTGCAGCTGGGGTCATTCGGGGACAGCTTTTGGTGTCCCTCTTGGGACATCATTAGCTGTCCCCTCACCACCGCTCGAAGATTGGCCGACGCTGTTGCGGGGACATGAAATCATGTCCCGAGGGACACGATGTCACGTCCCCCATGTTGCCGCCGCCGGCGCTCACACCAACCCGCCGACCGGATCCACGCCGGCGCTGTCCGGAAATACCGTCGTGTCCAGGGCCCGGCGATCCAGGCCCATGTGGTCGCGCAGGACGCCCTTGAAGAGCCCGCGCAGATCGAGCGTCGGCCGGGTGTCGCGGCCCTCGAACAGGGCGGAGGCCTTCAGGGTCGGCCAGTCGCCGATGACGCCGCCGGGCTTCAGTGCGCCGCCCAGGACGAAGGCTGTCGAGCCTGTGCCGTGGTCGGTGCCGCCGGTGCCGTTGATCCGGGCGGTGCGGCCAAATTCGGTGGCCACGACGACGACGGTGTCCTTCCAGTCTTCCGCCAGGCCGTCGTGCAGGCCCATCAGCAGGGCGTCGAGATAGAGCAGGCGGTTGGCCAGCTGGCCCTCGGCGGCGCCCTGGTTGGCGTGGGTGTCCCAGCCGTCGACGGAGATGGCGACGATCTGCGGCCCGTTCGGCTGGCGCATGAAGCCCGCCACCGTCGTCCCGATGCCCCGGGCCATGGCCTGACCCTGGCGGATGACGCCCTGCACGCCGCCGCCGGCCATCGCCGCCGGAGCCGGGTCGGGCCTGTCCTGCATCGCCGCCTCGGCCATGGCCTCGGTCTGAAGCCCGCGCGCCAGGGCCGGGCCGAGCAGCGGATCGTCGGCGTAGAGATCGCCCAGAATGCCGGGCAGGCGGGGGCTGCCTTCCCCGGCCGCGCCCGGGGACCAGGAGCCGGTCGGCGCCTTGCCCCGGAGGATCAGCGGCGCGGTGGCGCCGACCGACAGCGCCTCGATCCGGCGCGCCGGCATCGCCTCCAGCGCGCGGTTGAGGAAGCCCGAGCCGGTTCCGTAGACCACGGCCGCGCCGCTCTCGAGCACGTCCTGGGCCTCGAAGTGGGACCGGGCCCGGTCCGGACTGGCGACGGCCGGGGCGATGCGCGCCTCGCCCTTCAACGCCAGGCCGTGGACGCCGGCCAGCGCCGGGTGCAGCGCGAAGGTTCCGTCCAGCTTCAGCGCCCGGTCGGCCGGGATGGCGATGCGGCCGCGCAGGCCGGCGTAGTCCGGATCGCCGACCGGCGGGCTGGCGGAAAGACCGTCCATCGCGCCGCGCGCGATGACGGTGATCATCTTCCGGCGGCCCAGGTCGCCGTCGGCCCGGGCGGCGCGGCCCATGAAGCCGATGGAGAGGCCGAGGCCTGCGGCGGCGGACAGCAGGCCGCGACGGGAGAGGTCGGTGCGGGTCATCGGCGCTGGAACTCCGGACTCATGAGCAGGATCGACAGGGCTTCCTGGCGCGACTCGGCGCGGGCGACGGCTGTCCGGACGGGATCGCTCAGACGGGCGCCCAGGGCGTCGCGGGCCACTGTGTCGGGGTCCAGTTCGCCGGCGACGACGGCGGAGAAGCCCTCGGCCCAGGTCATGCGCTTGATGATCGCGTCCGGCGCCGCCCAGGTCGCGGCCGTCTCGTCCCAGCCCTTGGGGGAGGGGGCGGAGAAGGGGCGTTGGCCCAGGGCGTTCAGCGGCGGGGCCAGATGCTCGATGGCGCCGGGCTGGCCGCCGATGGCTCGCCAGCTGGAGACCAGGAACTCGTAGGGCGTCTTGAACTTGGCCGGTGCCGGGTCCCAGGCTTCCGGCGCCTCGACCAGCGCCCCGGCGACGACGGAAAGGTCGCCGTCGGATCCGGTCCAGGCCGCTTCCAGGCGGGCCACGAGGGCCGCCGGCGGGTCATCGGCCACGAAGTGCCGGGCGATCTTGCGAGCCAGATGCCGGGCCGTCGCCGGGTGGGCGGCCAGGTCCCTGAGGATGGCGGCGGCCTGGGCGGCGTCGCCGTCGCGGTAGGTCCGGCCCATCACGGTGCGGGCGCCCGGCTCATGGGCGGCGAGGCGGAACACGAACCGTCCCTGGCGGTCCGCCGCCTCGCGCAGGCCCCCGACGCTCCAGCCGGTCAGGGCCCGGGCGAACTCGGTGACGTCCGCCTGGCTGTAGCCGCCGCCGAGGCCGACCGTGTGCAGCTCAAGGATTTCGCGGGCCAGGTTCTCGTTCAGGCCGCCGCCCCCGCCGTTGGCGCGGGGACGCCGCTTCAGCACCGCCGCCGCCCGGCTGTTCGGTCCCACCGACTGGGCCTGGTCCAGATAGAGCAGCATGGCCGGATGCGCGGTCGAGGCGACCAGCAGGTCCTCGAATCGCCCGAACACGCGGGGGCGCAAGGCTTCCTGCTCGAACGGCCCGGCCACCGTGGCGGTGACCAGCTTCACCGCCGAGACGGTGAAGTGATTGGCCCAGAACAGCGCCCAGCGTTCGCGGAAACCCGCCGACGTGGTCGCGGCCAGCCGGGCGCGGGCGAGGAAGTCGACCGCCGTGCCCTCGCGCAGCATTCGGGCGGCGATCCGGACCGGGTCGCGCTGCGGATCCATGGCGTCCGGCCCGTCGCTGTCGCCGTCGCCGGCGACCCGGCGCATCTCGCGGCGCTCGGTCTGGTAGGCGCGGAAGGCCTGGATGCGCGCAGCCGACGATTCGCCGCTGCCCTGCGGCTGGTCCGCGCCGGCCGGCCGGATCTGGTCGAGCAGCCAGCCGCGTGGGTCGCGGGCGACCTCGGCCAGTTCACCCGGTCGGGCCCCGAGGCCGAACCGGGTCACGGCTATGGCCGCCGAAACGTCGTTCGAAGACATGGGGGAGGGCAGGGTCACTTCGGCGCGTCCTTGAAACTGCGGGGCCGTTCGGTCACTTCAACGCCGTGCGTCGGCCTGTCCGTCGCGCGGTGATCAACGAAGGATAGTCCAGTGACCGGCAAGGGCGACGGTGTTGAGAAGCCGAGGCGGTTCTACAAGACGGTGACCGTCGGCGAGGCCGACGGCGGCCATGTCGTGCTGCTCGACGGCCGCGCGCCGAAGACGCCGTCCGGGCGAAGGGTGATTCTGCCGACGCCCGCGCTGGCCGCGCTGGTGGCGGCGGACTGGGACGCCCAGGCCGTCGAGATCGACAGTCTGCGCATGCCGGCCCAGCGTCTGGCGGCCACCGCCATCGACCGGGTCGGCGGCGTGCGCGACGACGTGGCCGACGAGATCGCCCGCTACGCCGGCTCAGACCTGCTCTGCTATCGCGCCGAGTCGCCGGCCGGCCTTGTTGAGGCCCAGAGCCGGTCGTGGGATCCGATGCTGGACTGGGCCGCCGAAGACCTGGGCCTGCGGCTGACGGCGGTCAGCGGGATCATCCACAGTCCCCAGCCGGAGGGGGCGCTGAACCGCGTCCGGGCGCTGGCGCTTGGCCTCGACGACTTCGGCCTCACCGCCCTGGCCCACGCGACCAGCCTGTTCGGATCGGCCGTGCTGGCCCTGGCGCTGCAGCGCTGCCGGCTGGACGGCCGGAAGGCCCACGACATCGCCCGGCTCGACGAGGCCTGGCAGGAGGAGCGCTGGGGCGTCGACTACGAGGCCGCCGACCGCACCGCCGCGCGGCTTGAGGAGGCGCTGCTGCTGGAACGCTGGTTCCGGGCGCTGGATTGAGGCCGCGCCTCCCGCTGCGTCAGGCAAATCAACGCCTTGTCATGCCCCCGTCACGGCTTTAACCCGTCCCAAGCCTTGTGAAGGGCCCAGCCTTGTGAGGGACGACGGCGTGAAGCACATCCTGGAAGAGCTCGAGAAGCGGCGCGATCAGGCGCGGGCCGGTGGCGGCGAGAAGCGGGTCGCCAGCCAGCATGCCAAGGGCAAGCTGACGGCGCGCGAGCGCATCGACCTCCTCCTCGACGAGGGCTCGTTCGAGGAGTTCGACATGTTCGTCGAGCACCGCAGCCACGACTTCGGCATGCAGGACCAGCGCATCCCCGGCGACGGCGTGGTCACCGGCTGGGGCACGATCAACGGCAAGGTCGTCTACGTCTTCTCGAAGGACTTCACGGTGTTCGGCGGCTCTCTGAGCGGCGCCCACGCCCAGAAGATCGTCAAGGTGCAGCGCGCGGCCGCCCGGGTCGGCGCGCCGATCATCGGCCTGTTCGACGCCGGCGGCGCCCGGATCCAGGAAGGGGTCGACAGCCTCGCCGGCTATGCCGACATCTTCATGGAGAACGTCCTCTCCTCGGGCGTGGTGCCTCAGATCAGCGTGATCATGGGCCCCTGCGCCGGCGGCGACGTCTATTCCCCGGCCATGACCGACTTCATCTTCATGGTGAAGGACACGAGCTACATGTTCGTGACCGGCCCCGATGTCGTGAAGACGGTGACCAACGAGATCGTCACCGCCGAGGAACTGGGCGGGGCCCGGGTCCACGCGGCCAAGTCGGGCGTCGCCGAGGGCGCGTTCGAAAATGACCTGGAGGCCCTGACCCAGGTTCGCCGGCTGGTCGACTTCCTGCCGTCCTCGAACCGCGACAAGGCCCCGGTCCGCAAGAGCTTCGACGACGCGGCGCGCGACGAGATGAGCCTGGACACCCTGGTGCCGGCCAATCCGAACAAGCCCTACGACATGAAGGAGCTGATACTCAAGATCGTCGATGAGGCTGATTTCTTCGAGATTTCAAGCGAGTGGGCCAAGAACATCATCTGCGGCTTCGCCCGGATGGACGGCGAGACCGTCGGCATCGTCGCCAATCAGCCGCAGGTTCTGGCCGGCGTTCTGGACATCGACTCCAGCCGCAAGGCCGCCCGCTTCGTGCGCTTCTGCGACGCCTTCAACATCCCGATCGTCACCCTGGTCGACGTCCCGGGCTTCATGCCGGGCACCAAGCAGGAGTACGGCGGCCTGATCAAGCACGGCGCCAAGCTGCTGTTCGCCTACGCCGAGGCGACGGTGCCCAAGGTCACCGTCATCACCCGCAAGGCCTATGGCGGCGCCTATGACGTCATGAGCTCCAA
>CAYTZY010000040.1:0-22999 GCA_964442795.1 uncultured Caulobacter sp. | reverse complement strand
TCCTCCACCGGCACGCCCCAGGTCGGCTTCATCTTGCCGCCATACTGGTTGATGACGTCCTGAAGCTCCTGCGGCACCGAGGACGAGCCGTGCATGACGAGATGCGTGTTCGGCAGCTTGCGATGGATCTCCTCGATGACGTTCATGGCGAGCACCGCGCCGTCCGGCTTGCGGCTGAACTTGTAGGCGCCGTGGCTGGTGCCCATGGCGATGGCCAGGGCGTCGACCTGGGTCTCGCGCACGAAGTCGACGGCCTGGTCGGGGTCGGTCAGCAGGGCGGAGTGGTCGAGCTTGCCCTCGAAGCCGTGGCCGTCCTCGGCCTCGCCCATGCCGGTCTCGAGGCTGCCCAGCACGCCCAGCTCGCCCTCGACGGACACGCCGCAGCTGTGGGCCATCTGGACGACGCGGCGGGTGACGTCGACGTTGTAGTCGTAATCGGCCGGGGTCTTGGCGTCTTCCTTCAGCGAGCCGTCCATCATCACCGAGGTGAAGCCGTACTGGATCGCCGTGGCGCAGGTGGCCGGGCCGTTGCCATGGTCCTGGTGCATGCAGACCGGAATGTTCGGATAGATCTCGACCAGCGCGTCGATCATTCGGGCCAGCATGATGTCGTTGGCGTAGCTGCGGGCCCCGCGCGAGGCCTGGATGATCACCGGCGCATCGCAGGCCTCGGCGGCCTCCATGATGGCCAGGCCCTGCTCCATGTTGTTGATGTTGAAGGCGGGCAGGCCGTAGTCGTTCTCGGCGGCGTGGTCGAGAAGCTGGCGGAGGGTGATACGGGCCACGGTCGGACTCTCTTGCGCTGATATTGTTCTGGGTTTTGCGGGCGTCTTAGCACCGCGTCACGAGAACGTCAGCCCGTGAGGGGCGGCTAACCTGCTTCGCACCGCCTCATTCCTTCCGTCATGGCCCGACTTGTTCGGGCCATCCATGGACACGGCATATCCAGTGCGTCCTTCGACACGCCGCTGCGCGGCTGCTCAGGATGACGTGTCTGGAAGGCTGTTCAGCCACGTCATGGTGAGCAGCGCCAAAGGCGCGTGTCGAACCACGCAACACTTGTCCGCCTCACCACGCATTGGTAGCCCGAACAAGTCGGGCCATGACGGTTGGAGGGAGAGTGGCGACCTAAACTTCCAGCGCCTTCACGCCCGGCAGATCCTTGCCCTCCATCCACTCAAGGAAAGCCCCGCCCGCGGTCGAGACGAAGGTCATCTGCCCCGCCACGCCGGCGTGGTTCAGGGCCGAGACGGTGTCGCCGCCGCCGGCCACGGCGACCAGCTTGCCGGCCTGCGCCAGGTCGCCCGCCTTCTTCGCGGCGGCCACGGTGGCGGCGTCGAACGGCGGCACCTCGAACACGCCCAGCGGGCCGTTCCAGATCAGGGTCTTGCTGTCATCCATGGCCGCTAGCAGGCGCTCGACGGTCTTCGGGCCGGCGTCGAGGATCAGGTCGCCGTCCTTGACCTCGTCCAGGCCGAGCACGCGGGTGGCGGTGTTCGGCTTCACCTCGGCGGCGACCACGACGTCGACCGGCAGCAGCAGCTCGCAGCCGGCGGCCTGCGCCTTCTTCATGATCTCGCGGGCGGTGTCGCCCAGGTCGTGCTCGCAGAGCGAACCGCCGACGTCGATGCCCTGCGCCGCCAGGAAGGTGTTGGCCATGCCGCCGCCGATGGCCAGGCGATCGAGCTTGGCGACCAGGTTGTTGAGCAGGTCGAGCTTGGTCGAGACCTTGGCGCCGCCGACGATGCCCAGCACCGGCTTCTTCGGCTTGCCGAGCGCCGCGTCGAGCATCTCCAGCTCCAGCTGCATCTGCAGGCCCGGCCAGGCCGGCAGCAGGCGGGCCAGGCCCTCGGTCGAGGCATGGGCGCGGTGCGCGGCGCTGAAGGCGTCGTTGACGTAGAGGTCGCCCAGTTTCGCCAGCTCGGCGGCGAAGGCGGGATCGTTCTTCTCCTCGCCGGCGTGGAAGCGGATGTTCTCCAGCAGCGCGACGCCGCCGGCCTCCAGGCCGTCGATGACCGCCCGCGCGTCCGCGCCGATGCAGTCGTCGGCGAAGGCCACCGGCTGCTCCAGCAGGTCCGACAGCGGGCCGGCGACGGGCTTCAGGCTCATCTCCGGCACGCGCTTGCCCTTGGGCCGGTCGAAGTGGGCCAGCAGGATGACCTTCGCGCCCTTGCTCGACAGGAACCGGATCGTCGGCAGCACCGCGCGCAGGCGGGTATCGTCGGTCACCTTGCCGTCGGCCATCGGCACGTTGAGGTCCACGCGGACGAGCGCGCGCTTGCCGGCGAGATCAGCGGTTTCGAGGGAGCGGAAGGGCATGGGCTGGCTACATCCAACTGAAATTCGAAGAAACGTAAACGGTGAACGCGGCTAACAGCGCGACGAACCAGATAGCCAGCGAGCCCGCCGCCCGCCGCGACGGCGGCGCCTTCCGGAGCCAGAGCCATTGCCACGCCGCCCACCATCCCAAGGCGGCGACGAGCGCGACCAGGCCGAACACCCAGCTATCCGCGACAGACAGCATGGCCGCAGGCTTTATGCAGCCGAGCTCACCCGCCTGCTGTTCGCAATGGTCCAGAACGCCACGACGAATCTTCCATGATTCCACGATGGCCAGCAGCGCCACGGAGGCAACAGCGGTCACAGGCGCCGCCATCAAGGCCAAGGCAATGATGGCGGGCCAGCGTTTCACGGTCTTAGAGGAACTTCGCCATCACCAGAGCGGTGTCGCTCATGCGGGTCGCGAAGCCCCATTCGTTGTCGTACCAGGTCAGCACGCGGGCCAGCTTGCCGTCGACGACCTGGGTCTGCGGCAGGGCGGCGGTCGACGACGCGGCGACGTGGTTGAGGTCGATGGAGACCAGCGGGTCGTTGGTGACAGCCAGAACGCCCGACATCGGGCCTTCCGACGCGGCGACCAGGGCCTTGTTGATCTCTTCGACCGTCACGTCGCGGCCGGCCACGACCTTCAGGTCGACGACCGAGACGTTGGGGGTCGGGACGCGGATCGAGGAGCCGTCCAGCTTGCCCTTCAGTTCCGGCAGGACCAGGCCCAGGGCCTTGGCGGCGCCGGTCGAGGTCGGGATCATGCTCAGCGCGGCGGCGCGGCCGCGGTAGAGATCCTTGTGCATGGTGTCCAGCGTCGGCTGGTCGCCGGTGTAGGCGTGGATCGTGGTCATGTAGCCACGCTCGATGCCGAACAGGTCGTTCAGCACCTTGGCCACCGGGGCCAGGGCGTTGGTGGTGCAGCTGCCGTTGGAGACGACGATGTCGTCGGCGGTCAGGGTCTCGTGGTTGACCTTGAAGACGATGGTCTTGTCGGCGTTGTCGCAGGGCGCCGAGACCAGCACGCGCTTGGCGCCGGCGGTCAGGTGGGCGCTGGCCTTGTCCTTGGACGTGAAGATGCCCGTGCACTCGAAAGCGATGTCGACGCCCAGCGCCTTGTGCGGCAGGTTGGCCGGGTCGCGCTCGGCCGTGACCTTGATCTTGCCCTGGCCGATGTCGATCCAGTCCTCGCCGGTCGTCACCGTGCCGGGGAAGCGGCCGTGCACGCTGTCGTAGCGCAGCAGGTGGGCGTTGGTCTCGACCGGGCCCAGGTCATTGATGGCCACGACCTCGATGTCCGTGCGGCCATGTTCGGCGATCGAGCGGAGGACGAGACGGCCGATACGGCCGAAGCCGTTGATGGCGACGCGAAGGGTCATGGTTTTGGGGCTCCGGGCGACTTTTTTGCGGGTGGCGCGGGTTTTGAGGACAGAGCCCCGGAAGTCAACCCCGGGCGGGGGAGAGAGGGGTCACATCGGGTGAGGGTTTGTGACGGGTGGAGGGCTACCGACATTCCCTTCCTACACCGTCATGGCCCGACTTGTTCGGGCCACCCATGAACACGGCGCCCGGGGATGGGCCCAGTGAACACCCGGCCTCACCACGCATGGCTGGCCCGAACAAGTCGGGCCATGACGGCGGATGGGTGAGTTGGCTTGGAATCGGGCCCCTCACCCCTTCACCACCCGCACCCGCGACGCCGCCTCGCGGGCGTTCGTCCGTGCGGCATCCACGTCCGCGTGCCGCGCCAGCGCCACGCCCATGCGGCGGCGCTCGAAGGCTTCCGGCTTGCCGAACAGGCGGATGTCGCTGCCCGGCACGGACAGCGCCTCGGCCACGCCCTCGAAGGCCACGCCCCTGGCTTCCATGCCGCCGTAGATCACCGCGCTGGCCCCCGGCTCGCGCAGGGACGCGTCGACCGGCAGGCCGAGGATGGCGCGGGCATGCAGCGCGAACTCGCTCTGCACCTGGGTGGCGAGGGTGACGAGGCCGGTGTCGTGCGGGCGCGGACTGACCTCGGAGAACCAGACCGCGTCGCCCTTCACGAACAGCTCGACGCCGAACAGGCCCCGGCCGCCCAGCGCGGCGGTGACCTTGCCGGCGATGTCCTGGGCGCGGGCCAGGGCGGCGGCGCTCATCGCCTGCGGCTGCCAGCTCTCGACATAGTCGCCCTTCACCTGCCGGTGGCCGACCGGGGCGCAGAAGAAGGTCTCCACCTCGCCGGACGCCCCGACCGCGCGGACAGTGAGCAGGGTGATCTCGAAGTCGAAATCGATACGCCCCTCGACGATGACCAGCGCGGTTTCGACCCGGCCGGCCGACAGGGCGTAGTCCCAGGCCGCGCCGATGTCGGCGGGCGTCTCGACGTAGGACTGGCCCTTGCCGGACGAGCTCATCACCGGCTTGACGAAGCAGGGATAGCCGACCGCCGCCGCGCCGGCTTCCAGCGCCTCGCGGCTATCGGCGAACGCGTAGGGGCTGGTCGGCAGACCCAGATCCTCGGCGGCCAGCCGGCGGATGCCCTCGCGGTTCATGGTCAGTTGGGCGGCGCGGGCGGTGGGGATACAGACGGCGTCACCGGCCGCCTCCACTTCGGCCAGCACCTCGGTGGCGATGGCCTCGATCTCCGGCACGATCAGGTGCGGCTTCTCCAGCGCGATGACGGCCCGAAGCGCGGCGGCGTCGGTCATGGTCACCACGTGGCTGCGGTGCGCCACCTGCATGGCCGGCGCGTCGGCGTAGCGGTCGACGCCGATCACCTCGACCCCCAGCCGTTGCAGTTCGATGGCCACTTCCTTGCCGAGCTCGCCGCAGCCCAGCAGCATGACCCGCATCGCGGAGGGGGAAAGCGGGGTGCCGAGTTTCATCACGATCTCCGCGCAGGGTGAGGGGACAGGTTAAGGTGTCCCAAGGGACATCTTAACCTGTCCCCGATGCTGACTCAGCCCAGCTTCGCCTTCGCAGCCTCGGCCACCGCCTCGGCGGTGATGCCGAACTCCTTGTAAAGCCGCTCGAAGGGCGCGCTGGCGCCAAAGCCGGTCATGCCGACGAAGACCCCGTCCTCGCCGATGAAGCGTTCCCAGCCGAACTTCACGGCCGCCTCGACTGCCACGCGGACCTTGGCCTTGCCGATGACCTCGGCGCGGTACTTGGCCGGTTGCTTCTCGAACAGCTCCCAGCAGGGGGTGGAGACGACGCGGGTCGGCACGCCGCCGGCCTGCAGCAGCTGGCGCGCGCCCATGGCGACGCCGACTTCCGTGCCCGAAGCGAAGATCGTGACCTGCGCCGCGCCGCCCTCGGCCGCCGCCAGCTCGTAGGCGCCTTTCGCCGACAGGTTCTCAGGTGAGGCGACGGTGCGGGCCACCGGCGTCTTCTGGCGCGACAGGGCCATGATCGAGGGCGTGGTCTTCGTCTGCAGCGCGAGCTGCCAGCACTCGGCCGCCTCGACCGCGTCGGCCGGGCGATAGACGTTCAGGTTCGGCATGGCCCGCAGAGAGGCCAGATGCTCGACCGGCTGGTGGGTCGGGCCGTCTTCGCCCAGGCCAATGGAGTCGTGGGTCATCACATGGATCACCCGCACGCCCATCAGCGCGCCCAGCCGGATGGCCGCGCGGCTGTAGTCGGCGAAGCACATGAAGGTGCCGCTGTAGGGGATGACGCCGCCGTGCAGCGCCATGCCGTTCATCGCCGCCGCCATGCCGTGCTCGCGCACGCCGTAGTGGACGTAGCGGCCGGCGTAGTCGGGCGCGTCGAAGGCGGCCATGCCCTTGACGAAGGTGTTGTTGGAGCCGGTCAGGTCGGCCGAGCCGCCGATCATCTCCGGGATGGCCGGGGTCAGGGCGGCCAGGGCCGCGCCGCTGTGGATGCGGGTGGCGTTGGCGGCCGGGGTTTCGATGTTGGCCTGGACGTGGGCGGCCAGCGCCTCGAAGGCGTTGGCGGGGAGGTCGCCCTTCATGGCGCGGGTGAACTCGGCGCCCTTGTCGCTGGCCTTCAGGCGGGCGTCCCACTTGCGGCGCTGCGAGCCGCCCTTGCGGCCGGCCTTGCGCCAGGCGGCCTCGATGTCGGCCGGGATCTCGAACGGGGGCGAGGTCCAGTCCATGGCCTTGCGCGCCTCGACCGCCTCGGCGTCGAACAGCGAGTAGCCGTGGCCATGGACGTCGCCTTCCTTGGGTCCGGCGCCCTTCGAGATCTTCGTGCGGCAGGCGATCATGGTCGGGACCGACTGCTTGGTCGCCCAGCGCATGGCGGCGGCGATCCTGCCGTGGTCGTGGCCGTCGACCGCCTTCACCGCCCAGCCGGCCGCCTTGAAGCGCAGCATCTGGTCGCCGGTCTCGGAGATGGTCGCCGCGCCGTCGATGGTGGTGTTGTTGTCGTCGAACAGCACCGTCAGCTTGGCGAGCTTCAGGCGGCCGGCCAGACTGATCGCCTCCTGGCTGACGCCCTCCATCAGGCAGCCGTCGCCGGCGATGACCCAGGTGCGGTGGTCGACCAGATCGTCGCCGTAGCGGGCGTTCATGCTCCGCTCGGCCATGGCCAGGCCGACGGCGGTGGCGATGCCCTGGCCGAGCGGGCCGGTGGTCACCTCGACTCCGGGGGTGTGGCCGTACTCCGGGTGGCCGGCCGTGTTGCTGCCCCACTGACGGAAGTTGCGGATCTGGTCCATGGTCACGGCCTTGAAGCCGGACAGGTGCAGCAGGCTGTAGATCAGCATCGAGGCGTGGCCGGCCGACAGCACGAAGCGGTCGCGGTCGGCCCAGTCGGGCTTGCCGGCGTCGTAGCGGAGGAACTTCGTCCACAGCACGGTGGCCACATCGGCCAGGCCCATCGGGGCGCCCTGGTGGCCGGATTTGGCGGCGTGGACGGCGTCCATGGAGAGGACGCGGATGGCGTCGGCCATCTTCACGGGGCTGACGGTCATGGCGGGGCCTTCGGGCTGAGTCTGCATTGCGCGGGTGGCGCCCGTTCGCACGGGAGGGCGTTTCTTTCAACCCGCCTTCCTGTCGCGTCCCGGCGCAGGCTATAGAGATTCAGCAGATCAAGGAGCCGCCGGAATGACGGGAGAGGCTGAAGGAAGCGCCCTCGACCTGGCCGCGCGCCGGCTGGAGCGCGCGATCGCCATGCTGGAGAGCCGCATGGCCGAGAAGATGGCCGTGGCCGGCGCCGAGGCCGGCGGCTTGTTCGACCAGGACCGCGCCCGGCTGGCCGCCGAGCTGGACGCCGCCCGCGCCCGCGAGCGCGCGCTGGAGGAAGCCGGGGCCCAGGCCTCCGAGGCGCTCGGCCGCGCCATAGCGGAAATCCGCGCCGCGCTCGGCGAACCCGTCGAAGCGGAGGCGTAAGGTCATGGCCCAGGTCACTGTTCACATCAACGGCAAGCCCTACAGCGTCGGCTGCGAGGACGGCCAGGAACGCCACCTCACCGAAATCGCCAGGCTGTTCGACGAACAGGTCCGCCAGGTCAGCCAGGACGTCGGTCAGCTGGGCGAGACCCGGCTGTTCCTGATGGGCGCCCTCCTGCTGGCCGACGAAATGGCCGACCTCAAGCTGCGCCTCGCCCACCTGCAGGGCGAAGTCGCCCGCCTGCAGACCGACCAGGCCAAGGTCGAGGTCAAGGCCGTCGCCGCGCTGGAGAACGCCGCGAAGCGGATCGAGAAGATCGCGGGGGGATAGGGCGCCCCTCTTCTCCCTCCCCTTTATGGGGAGGGTGGCTCGGCGAGCGCAGCGAGACGAGACGGGTGGGGCAAGCAGCGATCCTCGCCTGACTCTGACAGCGGCCACCCCCTGCCCCACCCTGGTCCGCTGCGCGGACCTGTCCCTCCCCACGAGGGGGAGGGAAAGCTTGTGACCGCCCCCCCGCCCCCCTATCTTGCGAGGCGGCGGGTCTGCTGCGGCTCTCGTCGAAGGCAAACTAATCCCGGGGACCTTAATTCACCTCTAGGGAGCTGTCCCTGCTTGGGTCCGTGGACCCCGGCAAACGGCGCCCACCTGTCTACGACAGGTCCGAGGGGATTGAATCGCCTTCACGGCTCTACGCGGCGCCGCCACCCTTTTTTCCGCTGGCTCATTGCGTGGTTCGGCACGCGCCGGAGTTTATCCTCGGGCCGATGAAATCGGACCCGGGGGGCGCTGCTCACCATGACGTATTTGAGCTAGTCCTCCTGAGCAGGCGGCGCAGCCGCCGTGTCGAAGGACGCACAGAGTGACCGACCCCCGCCTCGCCGCCGCCAAGACCACGCTGCGGCTCGAAGCGCGGGCGCGGCGCAAGGCGCTGATGATCGAGCACCCTGAGGCCGACTGGATGGCCGCCGACCAGGCGTCCGCGATGCTGGCGGCGACCGGCCGAACGCGCCCCGGCGTGATCGCCCTCTACAAGGCGCTGGGCGCAGAACTCGACCCCCGCCCGCTCGGCGAGACCCTGCGCAAGGTCGGCTGGACGCTGGCCCTGCCGGCGGTGGTGGCCGAGGATGCGCCGCTGGTGTTCCGCGCCTGGAACCCCGGGGAGCCGCTGGCTCACGACCTGTCGGGCCTGCCCGCCCCTTTGGCGACGGCCGAGGCGGTGCGCCCCGACCTGGTGATCGTGCCGCTGCTGGCCTTCGACCGCCGGGGGAACCGGCTGGGCCAGGGCGGCGGCCACTATGACCGGACGCTGGACGCCCTGCGCGGCGAGCCCTCCCCGCCCCCCTTCGTGGGCCTGGCCTACAGCGGCCAGGAACGCACGGATCTGCCCCGCGAGCCGCATGACCAGCCGCTCGATGGGATTTTGACCGAGGCCGGGTATATTGCCGTCCGAAAGGACTTCTGAATGCGTTTTGCTTTCTTCGGCGACGTCGTCGGCAAGTCGGGCCGAGACGGCCTGGCCGACCACCTGCCCGGACTCCGCCGCCGCCTCGGGCTCGAGTTCGTCATCATCAACGCCGAGAACGCCGCCGCCGGGTTCGGGATCACCGAGAACACGGCGCGGGAGCTGTTCGACGCCGGCGCCGACTGCCTGACGCTGGGCAACCACAGCTGGGACCAGAAGGAAGCGCTGACCTACATCGTGCGCGAGCCGCGCCTGATCCGGCCGGCCAACTATCCGATCCTGTCCGACGCGCCGGGCCGCGGGTCCAACCTGTTCCAGACCCAGAGCGGCAAGACCATCTATGTCGTCAACCTGCTGGGCCGGGTGCACATGGACGCCATGGACGACCCCTTCGCCGCCGCCGACCGCGAGCTGGACAAGGCGCCGCTGGCCCAGGTGGCCGACGCCGTGGTGGTCGACATGCACTGCGAGGCGACCAGCGAGAAGATGGCCATGGGCCACTACTGCGACGGCCGCGCCTCGTTGGTCGTCGGCACCCACACTCACGTCCCCACCGCCGACTGCCAGATCCTGCCCGGCGGCACCGGTTACCAGACCGACGCCGGGGCCTGCGCCGACTACGACAGCGTGATCGGCAACCAGAAGGAAGAACCGCTGCGCCGGTTCACCACCAAGATCAGCCAGGGCCGCTACCAGCCGGCCTTCGGTCCGGCGACCGTCTGCGGCGTCTTCGTCGAGACCGACGACCGCACGGGCCTGGCCCGCCGCATCGAGCCGATCCGCATCGGCGGCCGGCTGAGCGAGCACGTGCCGGCGGTGGAGATGGCGACGGCGTGAGCTAGGCGCCGTGAGTTCCGGGCGCTAGAAGCCCGCACCTGCTTTGAACCAACGAGGCTGAACCCGACCCATGGCCGGCCACTCAAAATTCAAGAACATCATGCACCGCAAGGGCCGCGCCGATGCGCAGCGGTCCAAGCTGTTCTCCAAGCTGTCGCGGGAAATCACCGTCGCCGCCAAGACCGGCCTGCCCGACCCGGCCATGAACCCGCGCCTGCGCCTGGCGGTGAACAACGCCAAGGCCGAGAGCGTGCCCAAGGACGTCATCGAGCGCGCCATCAAGAAGTCGCAGATGGGCGACGCCGCCGACTATTCCGAGATCCGCTACGAGGGCGTCGGCCCCGGCAGCGTCGGGATCATCGTCGAGGTCCTGACCGACAACAAGAACCGCGCCGCCGCCAACGTGCGCTCGCTGTTCTCCAAGCTCGGCGGCAACATGGGCGCGACCGGCTCGGTGGCCTTCAACTTCGACCGCATGGGCGAGATCACCTATCCGGCCAAGGTCGCCGGCGAAGACGCCATGATGGAAGCCGCCATCGAGGCCGGCGCCGCCGACGTCGAGTCGGACCTCGGCGAAGAGGGCTCCGGCCACACCGTCTACACCGCCTTCGAGGACCTCAACGAAGTCGCCACGGCGCTGGAGAAGGTGTTCGGCGAGGCCTCCTCGACCAAGATCATCTGGCGGCCGAAATCGACGGTGACCGTCGAGGGCGAGACCGTCGCCACCCTGATGCGCCTCCTCGACGCCCTGGAAGACGACGATGACGTCCAGAACGTCTACTCCAACGAGGACATCAGCGACGCCGACATGGCGAAGCTGGGGTAGCTGCGCGCGCCGTGTGTGCTTCGACACGCGCCTTCGGCGCTGCGCAGCATGACGTGGATGGGTAGCCTGCTGACCACGTCATCCTGAGCAGCCGGGGCATGGTTTTTCTCCTTCGACAGGATGAATCCCCCCGGATCGACCTTGTTCCCGAAGACGTTCCGTCGTTCCCTCGGTCCCGCCGATCGGAGACGACGCATGGACTGGACCCAGGTCCTTCTCTTCAAGCCGCAGTACTTCATGCCTCTCGTGGGCGCCCTCCTGGCCGGCAGCCTCGTCGGCATCGAGCGCGGTCATCGCGGCCAGCCGGCCGGCTTCCGGACCCACGCCCTGCTCGCCCTGACCGCCGCCATGCTGATGGTCGGCGCCAATCACCAGTACGCCTGGATCAACGCCGTCGCGCCGGAGACCGTCGTGCGCATCGACCCCGTGCGCATGGCCCACGGCATCCTGACCGGCGTCGGCTTTCTGTGCGGCGGCGTGATCTTCCGGGAAGGCTTCTCGGTGCACGGGCTGACCACGGCGGCCTCGCTGTGGACCACGTCGGCGCTGGGCGTGATGTTCGGCATGGGCATGTGGAGCGTGGCCATCGGCGGCACGGGGCTCGCGCTGATCGTGCTGGCCGTCCTGCGGACCGTCGACGGCTGGCTGCCGCAGCAACAGGTGGCCGAGGTCATCATCCGCTACAAGCGCGAGGGCGCGCCGGACGCCGTGGAGATCCGCGACCGGTTGCGGGCGTTGAAGCTGGAACCTTCGCCCTTCAGCAACCGGCTGATCAAGAAGGGCGTGATGATCGAGCACGGCGCCACGATCCGCTGCGCCTCGCTGGCCCACATCGACGCCCTGGCCCACGCGCTTCGCGAGGACAAGAAGGTGGTCGAGTTCGAGATTCTGCCGCGCAATCACTGAGGCGGTCCTTTCCGCTTCGTTCAGGATTCCGGCCATTCTATAGAACACATGATGAACACGCCGATTCGCATCCTCGGCCTCGACCCCGGCCTTCGCCGCACCGGCTGGGGCATGGTGGCGGTCGAGGGCTCGCGCCTGGCCTGGATCGCGCACGGCGTCATCGCGCCCGACGAGAAGGCGTCTCTCGCCGAACGGCTGCTGGCGCTGTTCGAGGGCGTCGCCGCCGTCGTCGCCGAGCACGCCCCGCACGAGGCGGCGATCGAGGAGACCTTCGTCAACACCAACGGCCAGTCGACGCTGAAGCTCGGCCACGCCCGCGCCGCCGCCATGCTGGCCCCGGCCCAGGCCGGCCTGCAGGTGGCCGAGTACGCCGCCCGCGAGGTCAAGAAGGCCGTGGTCGCAACCGGCGGCGCCGACAAGGACCAGGTCGCCTTCATGATCGCCCGCCTGCTGCCGACGGCGGGCTCGCCGACGCAGGACGCCGCCGACGCCCTGGCCGTCGCCATCGCCCACGCCCACGCCCGCAAGGCCCCGCGCCAGGCCGGCGCCTCGGCCGCCGCCGCGATGGCCGGGCTGCTGGCCCGCGAGAGGAAGTTCGCGTGATCGGCCGTCTGCGCGGGATCGTCGCCGAGGTCGGCGAGGAGGAGATGCTGATCGACGTCGGCGGCGTCGGCTACGTCGTGCGCTGCGGATCGCGGACGCTGGGCCGGCTGCCCGCCGTGGGCGATGAGACCCTGCTGCATATCGAGCACGCCTGGAGCGCCGAGCAGGGGCCCCGCCTCTACGGCTTTTCGAGCCGCGAGGAGCGTCGCGCCTTCGTGCTCCTGACCGCCATCCAGGGCGTGGGACCCAAGGCGGCGATGTCGGTGCTGGACGTCTGCTCGCCCGCCGAACTGGCCGGAGCCGTGGCGCGCGAGGACAAGGCGCTGGTCGCCCGCGCCAACGGCGTGGGCCCCAAGCTGGCCCAGCGGATCGTCATCGAGCTGAAGGACAAGCCGATCACCGAAGGCCCGGTGGCGGCCTTCCACGCCTCCATCCCGTCACACGAGCCCGCAAGGCCGTCCGCCGCCGGCGAGGCCGTGGCCGGCCTGATGGGCCTGGGCATCGCCGAGCCCGTCGCCCGACGCGCGGTCGAGCAATCGGCGCTGCGGCTGGGCGAGGACGCCGATGTCTCCGCGCTGATCAAGGCGGCGCTGCAGGAGATCGGGCGTTGAGCTGGTTGCGTCCTTCGACACGGGCCTTCGGCCCTGCTCAGGATGACGTGTTCCTGTACGTCATGGTGAGCAGCGCGCAGCGCGTGTCGAACCACGCAGTGAGCTCAAGCCATGACTGATCGCATCATCTCCGGCGACGCCCAGCCCTTCGAATCCGCCGATAAGGCGCTGCGCCCGCAGACGCTGGCCGAGTTCGTCGGCCAGGCCCAGACCAAGGCGAACCTCAAGGTCTTCATCGACGCCGCCCGCGACCGCAACGAGGCGCTGGACCATGTGCTGCTGTTCGGCCCGCCGGGGCTGGGCAAGACCACCCTGGCCCAGATCGTCGCCCGCGAACTGGGTGTGAACTTCCGCGCCACCAGCGGGCCGGTGCTGGCCAAGGCCGGCGACCTGGCCGCCATCCTGACCAACCTCGAACCGCGCGACGTGCTGTTCATCGACGAGATCCACCGCCTGGCCGCCAACGTCGAGGAGATCCTCTATCCGGCGATGGAGGACCATGTCCTCGACCTGATCATCGGCGACGGCCCGTCGGCGCGGTCGATCCGTATCGATCTGGCCCCCTTCACCCTCGTGGCCGCCACCACCCGCGCCGGCCTGCTGGCCACGCCGCTGCGCGACCGGTTCGGCATCCCTCTGCGGCTGGAGTTCTACACGCCGGCCGAGCTGCAGCAGGTGCTGCTGGGCGCGGCTCGCAAGATGGGCGCGCCGCTGAGCGACGACGGCGCCGCGGAGATCGCCGCCCGGGCCCGCGGCACGCCCCGTGTCGCCGGCCGGCTGCTGCGCCGGGTCCGCGACTTCGCCGCCGCCGACGGCGCGAGCCTGATCGACAAGGGCCACGCCGCCCGGGCCCTCGCCCGGCTGGAGGTGGACGAGGCGGGGCTGGACAGCCTCGACCGCCGCTACATGCGCGCCCTGATTGACAACTACGGCGGCGGCCCGGCCGGGGTGGAGACCCTGGCCTACGCCATCGCCGAGGCCCGCGACGCCGTCGAGGACGTCATCGAGCCGTTCCTGATGCAGCAGGGCTTCATCCAGCGCACCCCGCGCGGCCGCGTCGCCTGCGGCAAGGCCTACCTGCACCTGGGGCTTACGCCGCCGCCGAACGCCAGCGGCGGGCAGGCGGGGTTGTTCGAGTAGGGGTGCGTCCTTCGACATGGCCCCTTCGGGGCCTGCTCAGGATGACTAGGTTTGAAGCGCTTCCATTCCAGTCATCCTGAGCAGCCGCGAAGCGGCGTGTCGAAGGACGCAAGGCGCTCGACGCGCAACACAATCCATGATTGCATCACCGGCATGGCCGTCTGGGTCTACATCCTGCGCTGCGCCGACGACAGCTACTACACAGGGCTGACGACAGACCTAGATCAACGCCTTGCCCAGCACCGTGCCGGGACATTCGAAGGCTACACCTCGCCCCGACTTCCGGTCGAATGCGTCTACGTCGCCGAGTTTCAGTCGATGTACGAGGCCATCGCCTGGGAGCGGACCGTCAAGCGGTGGTCCAGGGCGAAGAAGGCGGCGGTGATCGCGGGGGCGTGGGACCGCTTGCCCCTTCTGGCGCGGAGTTATCAGCACCATGGCAAGCCCATTGCGTCCTTCGACACGCCGCTTCGCGGCTGCTCAGGATGACGTGGGAAAGGAGCCTCTGACCTTGGGGCGGGCACGTTCTGTCGGTGACGGCGGACCTCGCATCCACTACCAACGTCATCCTGAGCAGGTCGCGCAGCGGCCGTGTCGAAGGACGCAGGGCCCAAGGTGACAGCACCGACCGACACCCCCTCTCCCGGCCGCTTCGACGGGCGCGCGCACATCCTGCCGGTCCGCGTCTACTACGAGGACACCGACTTCACCGGCGTCGTCTATCACGCCAACTACGTCCGCTATTTCGAGCGCGGGCGGAGTGACTTCCTGCGGCTGGCGGGGGTGTCGCACAACGCCCTGGCCGACCGCGAGGACCCGGCCGCCTTCGTGGTCACGCGGATGGAGATCGACTTCCGCCGGCCGGCCCGCATCGACGACGCGCTGCGGGTGATGACTACCTATGACGCGGTCAAGGGGCCCCGCCTGTTCATCAGCCAGAGAGTCATGCGCGGAGACGAGTTGATCGCGACGGCCGCCGTCACGGCCGCCTGCATCACCATGGACGGCCGCCCGCGCAAGCCGCCGCCGGGGCTTGTCGAGGCAGTGCGCCCATTCTTGCATGAGGCGAATGGCTAACGACCGTTAACGTCTGCGCCTTAGTTTCACCAAAGCCGCCGACAAGATCGGCAGAACCAGACCAGCCCCGGGGGTTTCCGCTCGCATGGACGCTTCGACCATCTCCGCCGATACGTTCTCGCTCGTCTCGCTGTGGACCAACGCCGATTGGGTGATCAAAGGGGTCATGGTCGGCCTGGCCCTGGCCTCGCTGTGGTCCTGGGCGGTGATCATCGACAAGGCCTTCCGCTTCACCACCCTGAACGCCCAGGCCAACCGGTTCGAGGACAAGGTCGGCTCCGGCCGGCCGCTCGAGGACATCGCCGCCGAGTCCGGCGCGGACAACAAGCAGCCGCTGCCCCGCCTCCTCAACGCCGCCCTGCGCGAGTGGCGCGACGCGCGCGGCAAGGGTCCGCTGGGCGACACCCAGACCGCCCTGCTGATCCAGCGCATCGACCGAGTCCTCGACAGCCACATCGCCCGCGAGAGCCAGAAGACCGAGGACGGCCTCGGCAGCCTGGCCATCGTCGCCACGGCCTCGCCGTTCATCGGCCTGTTCGGCACGGTCTGGGGCATCATGCACGCCTTCCAGAACATCGCGCTGGAGAAGAACACCTCGCTGGCCGTGGTCGCCCCGGCCATCGCCGAGGCGCTGTTCGCCACTGCCATCGGCCTGGCCGCCGCCATTCCGGCCTACATCGCCTACAACAAGTTCTCGACCGACGCCGGCAAGTTCGGCGCCCGGCTGGAAGGCTTCGCCGACGACCTGTCGACGGCTATCCAGCGCCGGCTGGCGGAGAAGGTCTGAGCCATGGCGCTTTCCGCCAACGACGCCTTCGCCGCCGGCGGACGCCGGGGCCGACGCCGGGGCCGGCGCGGCCGCGGGGCGCTGAGCGAGATCAACGTCACCCCGCTGGTCGACGTGATGCTGGTGCTGCTGATCATCTTCATGATCTCGGCCCCGCTGCTGACCAGCGGCGTTCAGGTCGAGCTGCCCAAGACCGAGGCCGGGGCCATGCAGGACCAGGCCGAGCCGATCACCCTGACGGTGAAGGCCGACGGCAAGCTGTTCCTGGCCGAGACCGAAATCCCGTTCGCCTCGCTGAAGCCACGGCTGGAGCGGCTGTCCTCGGCCGGCTACGACAAGCCGATCTACGTCCGCGCCGACGGCAAGGCGTCGTACGAAGTGGTCGCCCAGGTGATGGCGGCCCTGTCGACCGGCGGCTTCACCAGGATCAACCTGATCACCGACACCGGCGGTCCGACGTCCGGTGAGAGCCAGAAGGCCGCGACCACGGAGGGACAGTCGGGGTGAACCGCCGGGAGAGGACAGGCATCACGCCGGCCCTCGCGGTCTCGGTCGCGCTGCACGCGGCCGCGCTGGCGGCTGTCGTCTTCCTCGGCGGCCTGTTCAAGGAACCCTTCAAGGTCGGGGGCGGGGTGCCCGTGACCCTGGTCACCCAGGGCCCGCCGGAGTTCATCCAGGCCGAGCTGTCCGACCAGGTCCAGGAAGCCCAGACCGAGGAGCCCGATCCGGTCGCCGAGCCCGAGCCTGTCCCCCTGCCGACCCCGCCGGCCGCCCCGCTGCCGAAGCCCGACGTGAAGAAACCCGTTCCCACGCCGGTCAAGCCCGGCCGCACGGGTCCACGCGCCGAGCTGGACCTCGACCGGCTGCTCAGCGATGTCGAGACGACCAGCAAGGCCGCCAAACCCCCGAAGAAGGGGGGCGGCAAGAAGGGTCCGAAGAAGGACGCCCTGACCGTCCAGATCGGCTCGGGCAAGCGCGTCTCGGCCGCCACCAAGGGCTACCTTCTCAACCTCGGCAACGACCTCAGCCGCCGCTGGAACCCCAATTGCCTTGTCGAGGGCGGCGCCGACATCCGCGCCGAGGTGACCTTCCGCGTCTCGTTCGGCGGCAAGCTGCTCGGGCGTCCCAAGTCCTCCGAGGCCGGCACGAAGGACCCGATGGTCCGCGTCGCGTCCGAGCGCGCCATCCGCGCCGTCTATGCCGCCGAGCCGTTCAACGACTTCCCGCCGGAACTATACGGCGAGGAACTGATCTATCCCTTCGACGCGCCCGCCGCCTGCGCCAACCGCTAGTCCCGGAGAGCCCCGATGATCCTACGATCCGCCCTCGCCGCCGTCATCGCCTGCGCCGCCCTGCTCGCCGCCCCGATGGTGGCGATGGCCCAGCCGCAGGTCGGCTCCACGATCAGCTCGGGCGTGATCGAGCCGCTGCCCATCGCCGTGCCCGCTTTCACCGGCGCCGGCCGCGGGGCGGAAATCGCCCAGGTCATCACCGGCAATCTGGAACGCTCCGGCCTGTTCAAGACCATCGACCCGGCCGCCTTCCCGGAACGCAATCTCGACATCGCGGTGCAGCCGACCTTCGACAGCTGGAAGACAATCAACGCCCAGGCGCTGGTCAACGGCCATGTGACCGTCGAGGGCGACGGCCGGCTGCGCGTCGACTTCCGCCTGTGGGACGTCTTCTCCGGCGAGCAGCTGCTGGGCCTCCAGTTCACCTCCACGCCCGAGAACTGGCGGCGGGTGGCGCACAAGATCAGCGACGCGGTCTATGAGCGGATGACCGGCGAGAAGGGCTACTTCGACAGCCGCGTCGTCTTCGTCGCCGAGAGCGGCCCGCGCGACAACCGCATCAAGCGGCTGATGATCATGGACCAGGACGGCGCCAACCCGTCCAGCCTGACCGACGGCAGCTATATCGTCATGACCCCGCGCTTCTCCTCGACCAGCCAGGAGATCACCTACATGGCGCTGCGGCCGACCGGCTCGGCCATCTACCTGTTCAACATCGAGACCGCCCGCCAGGAGACGCTGGGCCGCTTCCCCGGCATGGTGTTCGCGCCGCGCTTCTCGCCCGACGGCAACCGCGTCGCCTTCTCGGTCGAGCGGGGCGGCAACAGCGACATCTGGATCATGAACCTGACCAGCCGCTCGCAGAACAAGCTGACCAGCGACCCGGGCATCGACACCTCGCCCAGCTTCTCGCCGGACGGCTCGCGCATCGTGTTCAACTCCGACCGGGGCGGCAGCCCCCAGCTCTACGTCATGGGGTCGGACGGCTCGGGCGCGCGGCGCATCTCGCGCGGCGGCGGCATCTACACCACGCCGGTGTGGAGCCCGACCGGCGACTTCATCGCCTTCACCAAGCAGCAGGGCGGCATGTTCCACATCGGCGTCATGCGGCCCGACGGCAGCGACGAGCGCATCCTGACGACCAGCTATCTGGATGAAGGCCCGACCTGGGCGCCGAACGGCCGGGTGCTGATGTTCTTCCGGGAAACAAGAGGCGGGGCGCCGCGTTTGTGGACCGTGGACATCACCGGCCGCATCCTGCGCCCTGCGCCGTATCAGGGCTCCGGCTCCGACCCGGCGTGGTCTCCGCTGCTCAACTGAGCGGTGAATTGTGGTTCTCGGGCTTCACCCTGACGTCATTGTGAGGCCTGATCGGAGTTTCCCGTCGCGTATTCCCGTTATCTCAGGCCAATATTGACCTGAGGGACCCAGATCCAAGGAGGAAGCCTGCATGAGCTTCGACGCAAAGCGCGCTGTTAGACTGGCGCTCGTCCTGGCCGCCACGGCCTCGATGGCCGCCTGCGCCTCGACGAAGGCGCCGGAGCCCGGCCCCCGACCCGGCACGCCTCCCGGTCCCGGAACGGGCTACAAGCCGACGCCGGGCCCGGGCCCGGTCGACAGCCGCCCGATCCCGGGTTCGACCCAGGATTTCGTCATCAACGTCGGCGACTTCGTCTACTTCGACCTCGACAGCTACGACATCCGTTCCGACGCCATGGCGGTGCTGGACGCGCAGGCCGCCTGGCTGAACCGCTATCCGGCCGTGCAGATCCGCGTCGAGGGCAACTGCGACGAACGCGGCACCCGCGAGTACAACCTCGCCCTGGGCGCCCGCCGCGCCAACGCGGTCCGCGACTATCTGGTCAGCCGCGGCGTGTCGTCGTCCCGCATCTCCACCCTGTCGTGGGGCAAGGAACGGCCGATCGATCCGGGTACGGGCGAGGAAGCCTGGTCCCGCAACCGCAACGGCCACACGGTGATCATCGCCGGCGCCCGCTAGAGCACGATGGGGTCAGATGGAATCATCTGACCGCTGAATCGTGCTCTAGAATCAAATATTTAGAGCGCGTCCGGGCGGCGGAACCGCGTACACTTCCGCCTAACGCGCTCTAGGCTCCGGACCATCGAATGCCTGCGGGAGGGGATCGCGTCGCGCGGTCCCCTCTTTGCTTTCCGCCGACAGGCCGTAATTTCGTCGCTGACGTAACCGCATTATCGAGCCCATGACGCGCAAGATCCTGATCGCCTCCACGCTGGCCCTCTCCGTCGCCCTCGCCGGCGGCGTGGCCTGGTCGCAGACCCCGATGCCCGACCCGCTCGACGACCGTTCGGTCAAGCGGCTCGAGCGCATGGAAAAGGTCGTGCGCGAGCTGCGCTCGATCGTCTTCCAGGGCCGCGACAGCGGTAAGCCCGTCGTCGTCCAGCCGGCCGAGACCGAGGGGCAGCTCCAGGGCCTCGCCCAGCGGATCGTCGATCTGGAGGAGACCCTCACCTCGCTCAACCGCCAGAACGAGGCCACGACCTTCGAGCTCGACCAGACCCGCCGGGCCCTGACCGAGGCCCAGGCGGCCAACCGCGCCCTGGCCGACCGCCTGTCGGCGCTGGAAGCCCGGACCGGCAAGATCGAGGCCGACGCCCTGGCCGGCGACGGGACGGAGGAAGAGGACGTCGCCGACGCGGCCGACGACCCGGACGCCGAGTTCGCCGCCGCCCGCAAGCTGATGCTCAACGGCGACTACGACGCCGCCTACGTCGCCTTCGACCGGTTCGTGAGCCGGTACGGCGACACCCCCCAGGGGCCTGAGGGTCGCTACTGGCTGGGCAAGACCCTGTCGGTGCGCGGCGACCACGGCGGCGCGGCCGGAGCCTACATCGGAGCCATCCGCGGCTGGCCCAAGACGGCCTGGGCGCCCGACGCGGTGCTGGAGCTGTCGCGCTCGCTGATCGCGCTGAAGAAGCCCGCCGACGCCTGCCAGACCCTGGACGAGCTGGCCCGCCGCTATCCCAAGGCGCCGGCCGGCGTCCTCAACCGGGCCCAGGCGACCCGGGTGCAGGCGAAGTGCGGGGCGTAGACGCCGCTCTTGATCGCAGACTGCGGACCCACGCTTCGGCCCCGCTGGCGGTCGCCTTTTCGGGCGGCGGCGACAGCCTGGCGCTTCTGCTGCTGACGCTGGACTGGGCCCGCGCACACGGCCGGACGGTGACCGTCCTGACCGTCGACCATGGCCTGAGCCCGACAAGCGCAGACTGGACGCGCCTGTGCGGGGAGACCGCCGGGCGGCTGGGCGTCGGCTTCCACGGCCTTCGCTGGGAGGGGGCCCGGCCCCGGACCGGCCTGCCCGCCGCCGCCCGCGCCGCGCGCCACGCCCTGCTGGCCGACGCCGCGCGCAAGGCCGGGGCGCGGGTCATCCTGATGGGCCATACCGCCGATGATCTGCTCGAGGCCGCCGCCATGCGGGCCGAGGGCTCCAGCGTCCCTGACGCCGCCGAGTGGGCGCCCTCTCCCGCCTGGCCGGAGGGCCGCGGGGTCTTCCTGCTGCGCCCAATGCTGGCGCTGCGCCGCGCTGAGATCCGCAACTGGCTCAGGGCAAGGGGCGAGACCTGGATCGACGACCCGGCGAATGAGGATCTGAGGTTCGCCAGAGCGCGGGCGCGTTCAACTCTATCCTCTCCCGACGGGAGAGGGGGACCATCCGAAGGATGGTGGAGAGGGCCGCGGCCCGGAGCGTCGGACGCTTCGGGCCCTGCATCCATGCCGCCCCTTCTGCCGCCCTGCACCCAACCCCCTCCACCATGCTCCGCATGGTCCCCCTCCCCCTGCGGGGGAGGATTGTCATTGAGCGTCACAACCCCCGCCGCGCACATCGCCGCCGCCTGCCTGTGCGCGGGGGGAACCGCCAGGCCGCCGCGCGGCGACCGGCTCGAGCGTCTCGTCGCCCGTCTGCGATCCGGGGCGCGCTTCACCGCCACCCTGGCCGGCGCCCGCATCGCCTCCGACGGTCAGACCGCCGCCTTCACCCGCGATCCCGGCCGCGCGGGTCTCCCCGAGATCGCCGTCCTCCCCGGAGAGCCCACCGTCTGGGACGGCCGCTTCGAAATTCTGTCCGACGCCCCCGGAACCGTCCGCGCCCTCGGCGGCCTGTCGCGGCGCCTGCCGAGGGCGCAACAGGCCGCCCTGCGCGCCATCCCCGCCGCGATGCGGCCAACCCTGCCGGTCGTGGTGTCCCGGGACGGCGCCGTCTGTTGCCCGATCCTTGCAGATCACCCGTCGGTTCGCGCAACCGCGCTGGTTCTGCCCCGTTTCGAGGCGGCGATCGGCCTTGTTGACGTCGAACCCGCCCTGTGACGAATGGCGCGCATGGCGAAACCGGCCCGGCCGCCCTATGTTTCCGGGTGAACGACACAGGAAGAGTTTGAGCGAATGAGCCTGCGGAACATGGCCATCTGGGCGGCGATCGTCGTCGTCGCCTTCGGCGTCTGGAGCATGATGAACCAGGGCTCGGCCGGCGCGCGCGCCACGAGCAGCGAGATCAGCTATTCCGAGCTCCTCGCCAAGGTTCAGTCCGGCGAGGTCTCCAAGGCCGTCTTCCAGGGCTCGACCGTCCAGGTCATGGGGTCCGACCCCAAGGCGGTGTCGACCGCGGTCGTCCCGGCCGACTCCAGCGACTTGATCAAGGAAATGCAGGCCCGGAACGTCAATGTGACGATCAAGCCGGCCGAGCGGCTGTCGCTGGTCGCCATCCTGCTGAACGCCTTCCCGGTCCTGCTGCTGATCGCGGTCTGGATCTTCTTCATGCGCCAGATGCAGGGCGGCGCCCGCGGGGCCATGGGTTTTGGCAAGTCCAAGGCCAAGCTGCTGACCGAGACCAAGGGCCGCAAGACGTTCGAGGACGTCGCCGGCGTCGACGAGGCCAAGGAAGAACTGGCGGAGATCGTCGACTTCCTGAAGGACCCGGCCAAGTTCCAGCGCCTGGGCGGCAAGATCCCCAAGGGCGCCCTGCTGATCGGCCCTCCGGGCACCGGCAAGACGCTGATCGCCCGCGCCGTCGCGGGTGAGGCGGGCGTGCCCTTCTTCACCATCTCCGGCTCGGACTTCGTGGAAATGTTCGTCGGCGTCGGCGCCAGCCGTGTGCGCGACATGTTCGAGCAAGCCAAGAAGAACGCCCCCTGCATCATCTTCATCGACGAAATCGACGCCGTCGGCCGTCATCGCGGCGCGGGCCTGGGCGGCGGCAACGACGAGCGCGAGCAGACCCTCAACCAGCTGCTGGTCGAGATGGACGGCTTCGAGTCGAACGAAGGCATCATCCTGATCGCCGCCACCAATCGTCCGGACGTGCTGGACCCGGCGCTGCTGCGTCCGGGCCGCTTCGACCGCCAGGTCGTGGTGCCCAATCCCGACGTGACCGGCCGCGAGAAGATCCTGCGCGTCCACATGCGCAACGTGCCGCTGGCCGCTGACGTCGACGTGCGCACCCTGGCGCGCGGCACCCCGGGCTTCTCGGGCGCCGATCTGGCCAACCTCGTCAACGAGGCGGCGCTGATGGCCGCCCGCAAGAACCGCCGGATGGTCACCCATACCGACTTCGAGGAAGCCAAGGACAAGGTCATGATGGGCGCCGAGCGCCGGTCGATGGCCATGAGCGAGGACGAGAAGCGCAACACCGCCTACCACGAGGGCGGCCACGCCCTGGTGGCGATCACCGTCCCCTCCGCCGACCCCGTGCACAAGGCGACCATCGTCCCGCGCGGCCGCGCGCTGGGCATGGTCATGCAGCTGCCCGAGGGCGACCGCTA
>CAYTZY010000039.1:0-24053 GCA_964442795.1 uncultured Caulobacter sp. | reverse complement strand
GCTCGCTCCTCAGGATGACGAACTCAGTGGAACGCAAACCACCTTCGTCATGGTGAGGAGCCGGCTCTCGGGCCGGCGTCGCGAACCACGCAACGACACTCCCTTACCCAAACCCTACCCCCGTTCACGCGTTGCAAACCCGCCGCCCCTACTGTGCGCGGCGAAGGGGCGTGAACCGCCCTCCGGCAGAGCCAGAAGGCGGAGTGTCTTTCGATGATCAGGGTGCTGGCGATCGGCTGTATTGCGGCGCTGTCGGCCATCGGGGCCGCCCGCACCGTCGCCGGCCTCGATGACGGCGCCCAGGCCGCGATCCCCGTGATGCGGGCCGAGGCGGCGATCAGCGCGCCGAGACCCGCGGCCACAACCGCCCAGGTCACAAAGGGCGCCGACGGCCACTACTGGGCCGAGGCCATGGTCGACGGCAAGGTCGTCCGCTTCCTGGTCGACACCGGCGCCACCGCCGTGGCGCTGACGGCCGACGACGCCCGCCGCCTGGGCTACAACCCGGCCGGGCTCGACTATCGCTATGACGTCATCACCGCCGAGGGCAAGGTGAAGGCCGCCGCTGTGCAGCTGCGCTCGATCTCCATCGCCGGCGCCCGGGTGGACAATGTCGACGCCCTGATCCTCGAGCGCGGCCTGCACACCTCGCTGCTCGGCATGAGCTACCTGGGCAAGCTGCAGTCGTTCGAGGCCACGCGAACGTCGCTGATCCTGAAACCCTAGGCGGCGTCCCGCCGGCGGTCGATCGCCTCGCGCACGGCGGCCAGCGCCGCATCGACGACCTCCAGTCCGGCGCCGGGCTTGGCGCCCTCCACCGTCAGCACCCGCCGCCAGGCCCGTCCGCCCGGCTGCCCGTGGAACAGGCCCAGCATGTGCCGGGTCATCGAGGCCAGCCGCCAGCCCTCGGCCAGCCGCGCCGACAGATAGGGCTTGTAGGCCTCGGCCGCCTCGAACGGATCGACGTCGGCCACGGCCTCGCCGAACAGGCGGCGATCCACCTGCCCCAGCAGGGCCGGCTCGTGATAGGCGGCGCGGCCCAGCATGACGCCGTCGACGCCGGCGGCGATGTGCCCCTCGGCGGCGTCCAGCGACGGGACCCCGCCGTTCAGGATGATGGTCAGGTCCGGCCGCTCGCGCTTGAGCCGCTGGACCAGCGGATAGTCGAGCGGCGGGATGTCTCGATTCTCCTTGGGCGACAGGCCCTGCAGCCAGGCCTTGCGGGCGTGGACGATGAAGGTGGTCACACCCGCCTTCGCCGAGAGATCCACCAGCTCGAACAGGCTCTGTTCCGGGTCCTGGTCATCGACCCCGATGCGGCACTTCACCGTCACCGGGACCTTCACCGCCGCGATCATCGCCGCCATACAGTCGGCGACCAGCGCCGGCTCGCGCATCAGGCAGGCGCCGAAGCGGCCGCTCTGCACCCGATCGGACGGGCAGCCGACATTGAGGTTGATCTCGTCGTAGCCGAGATCCTCGCCGATCCGCGCCGAGGCGGCCAGATCCGCCGGCTCCGATCCGCCCAGCTGCAGCGCCACCGGATGCTCGACCGCGTCATAGCCCAGCAGCCGCTCGCGATCGCCGTGCAGCACCGCGCCGGTGGTCACCATCTCGGTATAGAGCAGCGCCCGGCGCGTCAGGACACGGTGGAACGCCCGGCAGTGCCGGTCGGTCCAGTCCATCATCGGGGCGACCGACAGGGTGTGGGGCGGGCGGGTCATGTGCGCCCGCCCTTACAGAAAAAACGCCGCCGGGGACAGCCGGCGGCGACGGGCGCTACGCCCTGCGGAGCACACTCGACCCGAACACCGGGATCAGGAAGCCTACCGTCAGGAGGGTGTTGGAGACCGCGTTGAGGCCAAAGCCGGTCATCACCGAGATGGCGCTGTCGATGGCCCACCAGGCCAGGACGCCGATCACGACCTGGCGCCAGAGGGCGGGACCGACCGCCTGAGCGCCCTGCACCGCGGCCATCAGGGTCAGCATCCAGCCGATGGTCAGCGCGCCTTGCAGGCCGAAGGCGAAGCGCATCACCGGCTGATCGATTACGGCCGCCATGGCCGGATCGCCGCTGATCGTCGCCAGCACCCAGCGGGCCGGACCGTCCGCCCCGGGGACCGCCGCCAGTGACAGCACCGCGCCAAAGACCAGCGCCGCTGCGAACCACACCCGCATCCAGATCTTCCAAACGCCCGTCATGTCGCCCTCCCGGGGTTGATTGCTGCGCCGAGCCTGGATCACCGGGCGTAGGCGCCGCAATTACCTGCCAGATCATGGACAGCGCCCCTGCGCGCTGCGACGCTCGAAGCCATGACCACGCCTCTCGCTCTCGACCGCGCCGAAGTCGGCCCCTTCGCCGTCGCCCTGCGTCGCTTCCGGTCAGCTCGGCGGATGAGCCAGCTGGATCTGGCCCTGACCTGCGAGGTATCGGCTCGCCACCTGTCCTTTCTGGAGTCCGGCCGCGCCCGGCCCAGCCGCGAAATGGTGCTGCAGCTGGCGCAGGGTCTGCTGCTGCCGCTCGGGTCGCAGAACGCACTGCTGCAGGCCGCCGGCTTCGCCCCGGCGTTTCCCGCCTCGCCGCTCGAGTCGGCGGCGCTGGGCCCGTTCCGGGCGGTGCTCGACGAGATGATCGCCCGGCACGCGCCCTACCCTGCCCTGCTGTGCGACCGACACTGGACGGTCCTCGACGCCAACCCGACCGCCCGGGCGCTGCTGGAGCCCCTGCACGCGGGCGCGGGGCCGATGAATGTGGTCCGGATGCTGACCGACAGCCCGCTGGCGCCGGTCGCGATCGCCAACTACCCGGAGGTGCTGGCCGAGATGTCCGCCCGGATCCAGCTCGAGACGCTCGAGGCCGGAGACGACGCTGTCCTGCACGACCTTATGGCGGCGCTGCAGGCCGCCACCGTCATCCATCCGCATCGCGCGTCAAATCTGCAGCGTCGGCCGCTGGCGCCGGTGGTCCTCAGAACGCCGGACCAGAGCCTGAGCTTCCTGTCCACCATCGCCCATTTCGGCACCAGCGAGGACGTCACCATCCGCGATCTGCGGCTGGAGTTGCTGTTTCCGGCCGATGAGGCGACGCGGGCGGCGATCGTCGCCCTGGACGCCGCCCTGTCAGGCTAGCGACACTTGCGGACGGTGGTCTTCAGCGTCTCGTTGATTTCGACGAAGCGCGTCACATGCACACCGGCCATCGGATACCGGGCCGGCGACTTCGCCGGCTTGTACTGCTTGAAGAAGTTGAGCGCGTCCTTCGCCTCGCCGCACAGCTTGTCGCCGCCGCTGGGGGTGAAGTCCTTCTGGAACGTGGCCAGCGCCCAACACGTCTGCCGGAAGCCCTGGGTCCACAGCTCCGGACCGAACAGGCCGCCGGAGCCGATCTGGTCCCGCACCTGGGCGCAGGCCGCGTTCACGCCGGCCATCCTGGCCTTCATGGTCGCGCGGAAGGCGCCCATGTCGGACATGTCCGTCGCATTGTAGGTCGCCACGAAGTCCATCTGGTCCCAGGCGGCGATCACCGCCCCGGCGTTGGTCTCCAGCGCCGCCCAGTCGGCGTCCCTGGGCGGAAAGGCCGCCGCGCCCCCGGCCGCCGCCGTCAGCGCCGTGGCCGCCAACACGCCGGCCAGCCGACCGTTGCGTCTCGCCAGTCCCATCATCCGCCACCCTCCTCGCTCGGGCGCCACATCACCCATGGCCGCTGCATCGGAATGATCCAGAAGGGGGCGCCGCGCGCCTTGCAGCCTTTTTCCCCGCCCGGCGTTTCGCCCCGCGAACGTCGGGGAACAGCATGACATTGCAGCAGGGGCTGGCCTTCGGGCTGGTGGGACTGACCATCGCCGCCTTCGTCTGGGGACGATGGCGGTATGACGTCGTCGCGGTCACCGCCCTGCTGGTGGGGCTGGCCATCGGCGTGGTGCCGGCCGAGAGCGCGTTCGACGGCTTTCGCAACGACGTGACGGTGATCATCGCCTGCGCCCTGATCGTCAGCGCCGCCTTCGCGCGCTCGGGGATTGTCGAGCTGGCGCTGCGCCGCATCCTGCCGCTGCTGAAGAGCGAGCGCAGCCAGGTCCCGGTGCTGACCGGCGTGGTCACCCTGCTGTCGATGGCGACCAAGAACGTCGGGGCCCTGGCCATCATGCTGCCCGTCGCCCAGCAGGTGGCGCGCAAGACCGGCACGGCGCCGTCGCGGCTGCTGATGCCGATGGCCTTCGGCGCCATGATCGGGGGCCTGGTCACCCTGGTCGGCACCGCCCCCAACATCATCGTCTCGGAGGTGCGCCAGCAGATCCTGGGCGCGCCGTTCGGCATGTACGATTTCGCGCCGGTGGGCCTGGCGATCACCCTCCTGGCGCTGGCCTTCCTGGCCTTCGGCTACCGCCTGCTGCCCCGTGACCGGACCGGGACCCTGAACCTGGACGCCGCCCTGTCGGCCAAGCTGTACCTGACCGAGGCCAAGGCGCCCGCGGGCTGGAGCTTCGGGTCCATGCGGCTCGGCCGCCTGATCGAGATGGCCGAGGGCGGGGCCGTGGTGATGGGCATGCTGCGTGACGGCCGCCGCCGGCCCTCGCCCCACCCCAACACGGTGATCCGGCCGGGCGACATCCTGCTGCTCGAGGGGGAACAGCAGGCCCTCGACGCCTTCGTGGCGCGGGCGAAGCTGGCGCTGACCCGCAAGGACCACCCGGTGACCATGGAGGAGCCGACCGAGGAGGTCCGCGCCGTCGAGGCGGTGATCGGTCCGGACTCGCCGCTGATCGGACGCTCGGCGCAGGGGGCGCAGATCCACACCGAGCTGGGCGTCAACGTGCTGGGCGTCAGCCGCGCCGGCTACCGCATGACCCAGCACCTGCGCAGCCTGCGGTTCCGGGCCGGCGACATCCTGCTTCTGCAGGGGGGCGAGCGGAACATCCCGGCGGCGTTGCAGGCGCTTGGCTGCCTGCCGCTGATCGAGCGGAACGTGCGCCCGGGCGGTCCACGAAGGCTGTTCGCGCCGGCCATCGTCCTGGCCCTGGCCATGGTGCTGGTCGCGTTCCAGCTCGTCCCCGTGGCGGTGGCCTTCTTCGGCGCCGCGGTGATCATCGTCATCATCGGGGGGCTGCGGATGCGCGAGGCCTACGGCGCCCTGGACGGCCCGCTGTTGGTGCTGATCGCCGCCCTCATTCCGGTCAGCGACGCGATCCAGCGGACCGGCGGCTCGGACCTGATCGCCGGCTGGCTGTCGGGAGCGTTCGGCGACCTGCCCGGCATCGTCGCCATCGGCGGGGTGATGCTGGCGGCGATGATCGTGACGCCCTTCCTCAACAACGCCGCCACGGTGCTGATCATGGCCCCGATCGGCGCCACCCTGGCCGACAAGCTGGGCTTCCGGCCCGACGCCTTCCTGATGGCGGTGGCGGTCGGCGCGGCCTGCGACTTCCTGACCCCCATCGGCCACCAGTGCAATACGATGGTCATGGCCCCCGGCGGCTATCGATTCGGCGACTACCCCAGGCTCGGGGCGCCGCTCAGCCTGATGGTGCTGCTGGCCGGACCCCTGCTGATCAGCCTGTTCTGGCCGCTGTCCTGACTTGGCGAGTGATCCGAACCCGTATCAAATACGCCTGCGTATCGAACGGGGTGGGACGATGGCCGGCGGCAAGGGCGCGCCCAAGGGCGACAAGCGGCAGCGTACGCGCGCGGCGCTGATCGAGGCTGCGGCGGGCGTCATCGCCGAGAAGGGCTTCGACCGCGCCTCCTTGGACGAGATCTGCGCCCGGGCGGGCATGACCCGCGGCGCCTTCCACGGCAACTTCAGGAGTCGCGAGGAGCTGTTCCTGGCCGTGGTCGACAGCCAGCTGCGGCCGGTCAGCGCCGACTTCCGGCCCGGGGAGTCGCTCCGCACCCAGATGCGGATCCTGGGCCTGGCGGTGGCGGCGGAGGCCCGACGGCGGGCCCCGATGGCGGGGGCGGCGGCGGCGTTCCAGCTCTATCTCCTGACCAACCCGGAGGCCCGGGCCAGGACGGCGGTCCAGCAGGCCGCGGCCTACCAGGCCATGGCCGAGGGCTTTTCCCGCATCCTGCCGCCCGGCGAACTGCCGATGCCAGCGGGTCAGTTCGTGATCGCGCTGGACGCCCTGATCACCGGCCTGATGTTCGTCAGCTACCAGTCGCCGGACCGGCTCCAGGACGAGGATTTCGTCGCCGCCTTCGAGGCCCTGGCCGGCCCGGCGCCCAAACCGGCGCCCTGGATCGGCGGCCAGACCTTCAGACTGCCGCGGTGAGTCCGCGTGAGTTGACACCCGCGTTCGGCGAGCGTACCTCCGCTCAACCCTCGGTCCGACCGGACCTGTTTTCGCGAGCCTCGATTCATGACCGTCGCCACCTTCATTGACTGCCGGACGCTCCCGTCCGCCGTTGATGGCGGTCGTTGCGCCGACCCTGCTCGCGAGGAACAAGCCGCCTAGAACCCTCCACGGATTCAAGGCCTTCCGACCCTCCCGAGCCTGATGCTCCGGAGGGTTTTTTATTTCAGCCTCCCCGCATCGGGCCCGGACAAACGAAAGTCCGATCGATGATCGACGAGTTGAACCTTTCGGCCGCCGTCCGCGCGGCCCCCGCCCCGGAGACCAGTCGCAGCGCGCGCCGGGACCGCTTCGTCCTGGAGGCGCGCGACCTGCTGGTCCTGTCCGGACCGCTGATCTTCACCCAGCTGGCGCAGATGGCGGTGCTGGCGACGGACGTCGTGCTGCTGGGCCGCCTGTCGACCCAAGCGCTGGCCGCGGCCGCCATCGGCAACACTGTCTACTACTTCTGCTGGCTGGTCGGCAGCGGACCGGCCTCCGCCGTGTCGCCGATGATCGCCCAGATGATCGGGGCCCGGCCGAAGGAGAAGGCCGGCGTGCGCCATGTGGTCCGCATGGGCCTGTGGAGCGCCGTCCTGCTGTCGATTCCGCTGATGCCGCTCCTGCTGTCCAGCCGCTGGATCCTCGACAACCTGGGACAGGATCCGATCCTGGCCATGGGCGCGGGCCAGTTCACCACCATGCTCTGCATCGGCCTGCCCTTCTCGTTCGGCTTCCAGGTGCTGCGCAACTTCGCCACGGCGCTGAACCGGCCCAACGCGGCGCTGTGGGTGATGCTGTCGTCGATCGTGATCAACGGCCTGCTGGCCTGGGCGCTGATCTTCGGCCACTTCGGCATGCCGAAGCTGGGCCTGGTCGGCGCGGGCCTGGCGACCTCGCTGTCGGCGGTCTGGTCGTTCCTGGCCATGCTGGTCGTGGTCCGGATGACGCCGACGCTGCGCGCCTTCCGCATCCTGCGCCGTTTCCACCGGCCGGTGATCCGCAAGCTGCGCGAGATCATGATGCTGGGCATCCCGATCGGGGTCACGATCCTGTTCGAGGCCATGCTGTTCAACGCGATGACCCTGGTGGTCGGCACATTCGGCGGCGCGTCGCTGGCGGCCCACCAGGTGGCGCTGAACTTCGCCTCCGTGACCTTCATGCTGCCGCTGGGCGTGGCCATGGCGGCGACCGTCCGGGTGGGCCGGTTCGCCGGGGCCGGCGATCGCGAGGGCGCGCGGCGGGCGGGCTTCACGGCCATGGTCGTCGGCGCCGGGTTGATCAGCCTGTTCGGCGTGCTGATGTTCCTGAACGGCGAGTGGATCGCCGGCCTCTACATCGCCGGACGGGACGAGCAGAGCCTTCAGGTCATCGCCCTGGCGGCCCTGTTCCTGAAGGTGGCGGCGGCGTTCCAGCTGGTCGACGCCCTGCAGGTGGTCGGCGCCATGGCGCTGCGCGGCCTGAAGGACGCCCGGATGCCGATGCTGCTGGCCGGCGGCGCCTACTGGCTGGCCGGGGCGCCGGTCTGCATCCTGCTGGGCGTCCATCTGAAGATGGAGGGCTTGGGCGTGTGGATCGGCCTGGCCTTCGGCCTGGCGGTGGCGGCGACGGCGATGTGCCTGCGCTTCCACCTGCTCACCCGGAAGACCCTGCCCCTTTAGTGGGACTGTCCCCCTGGCCGGCCATCCAGGGGGACAACATCCGGGCCAGGGCGTCGAGGCAGGCCTCCAGCTCGACCCCCTCCTCCTTGCGGGCCAGCGCGAAGATCACCTCGTTCAGCGCGCCCATGACGAGCACCGACAGCGGCCGCGCCGCCTCCAGCGAGAGGTTGTCGCGGCCGGCCAGATTGCGCAGTCCGCTGGTCAGCGTGGCCAGGCCGATCTGGGCGTCGACCTTGCGCCACTCCGCGTCGCCCAGCACGGTCGGCCCGTCGATCAGCACCACCCGCTGGTAGTCGGTCCGGGCGCCGAACGTCATCGCCGCCCGGCACCCGGCGAGGAAGGCCTCCATCGGCGCCCCGTCCCGCGACGCCGCGCGGACATAGGTGTTCAGCTCGTCCTCGAGGGCGACGAACACCTCGCGGAACAGGGCCGCCTTGGTCCGGTAGTGATGGAACAGGGCGCCCTCGCTGACGCCGGCGTCGCGGGCGATGCGTGCGGTCGAAGCTCCGACGTATCCGTCCGCGGCGAAGGCGGCCCGGGCGGCGGCGGCGATGGCCTCGCGGGTGCGGGCCGCATCTGTGGCGGATCGTCGCGGCATGGCGGCCTCGGTGACGCTGGACAGCGCCGATGCAGGGCCGATACTTACCGAGCGATACTATGTAAACGCAACCGGGTCTCAAGGGGATGTGATCCGGCCGTCCGAAGCAGCCGCCCCGCCCGAGGACCGGAGCCGATGGCCCGCAACCGTCAATACCTCTGCCTGTTCTACGGCCTGGTGGCCACGGTGGCCTTCATCTCGATCTGCATCGAGGTCGTCGGCCACTTCGGGGCTGTGGAGAGCCTGTCGGCCTTGCCCGCCGCAGCGCTGCACTTCATGACCGACACCCAGGTCAGCCGGGCCTCCCGGACCGTCACCGTGGACCTTCTGCTGCTGTCGCTGGCGGCGATGACCTTCATGGTCCTGGAAGGCCGCCGGCTCGGCATCCGGTTTGTCTGGGCCTACATCCTGTTCGGCTTCCTGCTGGCGATCAGCGTCACCTTCCCGCTGTTTATGATCGCCCGCGAGCGTCACCTTGCCTGGCAGGAAGGCGGAGAATCCGCGCCGCTGGCGGCGACGGACGGTCTGGCCATCGGCGCGCTGTCAGCGGCCGTGGTGGTCCTGAGCGGCTGCGTGATCGTCGGCTAGCCGATGAACGGCAGGTGACCAGGCCGGTTCAGGTTCGGCTCAAGGAGCGACAGGCATAACCCTCTCCAACGACGGCGTTACCGGATTGGCCGGTGGGGCCGCCGCCCAGGAGAGCCTCCCATGAAGAAGCTTCTGTCCGCGGCCATCGCCCTCAGCGTTCTGGCCAGCGCCGGCGCCGCCAGCGCCCAGTCCTACGGCCGCCCCTACGACCGCGACGACCGCGCGCCCCGCGCCGAGGAGCGCTCCGACCGCCGCGAAGCGCGCGACGACCGCCGGGAAGACCGCCGCGATGATCGCCGTGACGCCCGCGAAGATCGCCGCGACGACCGCGCCGACCGTCGCGCCGATCGCCGCGAGACCCGCTACGAGCGCCGCGCCGAGCGCCGTTACGACGGCGGCCGCTACTACCACCCGCGCGGCTACCAGGCCCGTGACTGGCGCCGCGGCGAGCGCCTTCCCGCCGCCTACCGCGGCCGGGCCTACGCCGTCGACTACCGGGCCTATCGCCTGGCGGCTCCGCCCCGCGGCTACGAGTACCGTCGCGTCGGCGATGACGTGGTCCTGACCGCGATCGCCACCGGCATCATCGCCTCGGTGATGTTCGGCCTGTTCAACTAGCCCCCTGGTCCACACAGGCCGTACGGCGCGCCCCCGGAGACTCCCGCTCCGGGGGCGCTGCCGTGTCCCCATCAGTCTTCCAGGCTCAACAGGGTCGCGTTGCCGCCGGCCGAGGTGGTGTCCACCGACACCGTCCGCTCGACCGCGAAGCGGGCGAGATAGTGCGGGCCGCCGGCCTTGGGGCCGGTGCCGCTGAGGCCCTCGCCGCCGAACGGCTGGACCCCGACCACGGCGCCGATCATCGAACGGTTGACGTAGAGGTTGCCCACCTTCGCCTTGCCGCGAACGATGTCGGCCGCCTCGCCGATGCGGCTGTGCAGGCCCATGGTCAGGCCGTAGCCGGAGGCGTTGATGCGGTCGACCAGCGGACCGAGCTCGCCGGCCTTCCAGGTCGTTACATGCAGCACCGGGCCGAACACCTCGCGGGTCAGGTCCTCGGGCGAGTCCAGCCGGATCACGGTCGGGGCGACGAAGGTCCCGCTGGCGCAGGCGGCCGGGAGCGGCAGCTGGTGAAGGATCTTCGCCCGGTGCGCCTCGATATGGGCGTTCAGCCCGTCCCGCGCGGCCGCGTCGATCACCGGGCCGATATCGGTGGCCGGATCGCCGGGATCGCCGATGGTCAGCTCGGCCATGGCGCCGGTCAGCATCTCCAGCACCTTGTCGGCGATATCCTCCTGCAGGCAGAGCAGCCGCAGGGCCGAGCAGCGCTGGCCGGCGCTCTGGAAGGCGGAGATGATCACGTCGTTCACCACCTGCTCGGGCAGGGCGGTGGAGTCGACGATCATGGCGTTCAGGCCGCCGGTCTCGGCGATCAGCGGCACGAGCGGGCGGGCCTCGTCCTCCAGCAGGGTGCGGGCGATCTTCCGCGCCGTGCCGGTGGAGCCGGTGAAGACCACGCCCATCACACGGATATCGGCGGTCAGGGCCTGGCCGACCTCGGGGCCGCCGGGGACCATGGCCAGAACATCGGCCGGCAGGCCCGCTTCGAGCAGCAGGCGGGCGGCCGCGTCGGCGATCAGCGGCGTCTGCGGCGCCGGCTTGGCGACCACGGCGTTGCCGGCGACCAGCGCGGCCGTCACCTGGCCCAGGAAGATAGCCAGCGGGAAGTTCCACGGACTGACGGCGGCGACCACGCCCCGGCCGGTCAGGTGCAGCTCGTTGCGCTCGCCGGTCGGTCCGGGCAGGGCCACGGGGACGAACGTCTCGCGAGCCCGGGCGGCGTAGTAGCGGCAGAAGTCGACCGCCTCGCGCACCTCGGCCAGGGCGTCGGGGATCGACTTGCCGGCCTCGCGCACACAGAGGGCCATCAGCAGGACGCGGTCGCGCTCCATCAGGTCGGCCATGCGGTCGAGCACGGCGGCGCGCTCGATCACCGGCGTGGCGGCCCAGGCCGGCTGGGCGGCATGGGCCAGCGCGATGGCGCGGTCGACGTCGGCGACGGAGGCCTCGACCACCGACCCGACCACGCGGCGCGTGTCGGCCGGATCGGTCACCGGCCTGGCGGTACCCGCCACGGCCTTGCCGCCGATCAGCGGGGCGGCCTTGTGCGACGCGGCCCAGACCTTCTCCATCGCGGCGGTGAGGCCGTCCAGCACGGCGCGGTCGGTCAGGTCGAGGCCGGCGGAGTTGACGCGTTCGGGGGCGTAGAGGGCCATGGGGCTGGGGATCCTGCTGTGCGGCTGGAGGCCGGCGGCCTCGACGATGGCGACGGGGTCGGCGAGCAGCTCATCGTCGGAGACGGTGTCGTCGGCGATCTGGTGGACGAAGCTGGTGTTGGCCCCGTTCTCGAGCAGGCGGCGCACGAGATAGGCCAGCAGGTCGCGATAGCCGCCGACCGGCGCATAGACCCGCGCGGCGACGCCCTTCTCCGCGATCAGCCGCTCATAGAGGCCCGCGCCCATGCCGTGCAGGCGCTGGAACTCGAAGTCCCGCCGCTCGCCCGCCCAGTCCAGGATGGTGGCCACGGTCAGGGCGTTGTGGGTGGCGAAGGCCGGGTAGATGCCGGGCGAGGCCAGCATGGCCTTCGCACAGGCGAGGTAGGACACGTCGGTCGCCGCCTTGCGGGTGAAGACCGGATAGTCGGGCAGCCCGCGTTCCTGGCCACGCTTGATCTCGCTGTCCCAGTAGGCGCCCTTGACCAGCCGCACGGTGATGCGGCGGCCGGTGGCGAGGCCCAGGGCGCCCACCCAGGCGATCACCGCCGGGGCGCGGCGCTGATAGGCCTGCACCGCCATGCCCAGGCCGTCCCAGCCGGTCAGGTCCGGATCGGCGGCGACGGCGGCGATGATGTCGAGACTCATCTCAAGCCGCTCGGCCTCCTCGGCGTCGATGGTCAGGCCGATGCCGTGCAGCTTGGCCAGCCGGGCCAGCCGCAGGGTGCGCTCGACCAGCTCGGACACGGCGCGGGCGTCCTTGGCCGTCTCGTAGCGCGGGTGGATGGCCGACAGCTTGACCGAGATGCTGTCGCGGGCGTGCATCTCGCCCTTCCCGCCTTCGCTGCGACCGATCACCTCGATGGCGTCGACATAGGCCTGCAGGTAGCGGTCGGCGTCGGCGGCGGTCTTCGCTGCCTCGCCCAGCATGTCGAAGCTGTGGCGGAAGGCCACCGAGCCCCGGCGGTCGGCGCGCTTCAGCGCCTCCTCGATGGTGCGGCCCAGCACGAAGGCCTCGCCCATCATCTGCATGGCGGCGGCGACGGCTTTCAGGATCGCCGGCTCGCCCAGCCGCCCGACCAGCTTCTTCAGCGCCCCGGCCTCGTCGTCCATCAGGCCGCGCGCCAGGATCAGGCCGAGGGTGGCGGAGTTGACCAGCACCGAGTCCGAGGCGCCCTGGTGCGCCTTCCAGTCGGCGCGGCCCAGCTTGTCGCGCACCAGGTCGGCGGCGGTCAGCGGATCGGGCACGCGCAGGTACGCTTCCGCCAGCGACAGCAGGGCTACGCCCTCGTCGGTGGTCAGGCTGTATTCCTGCAGGAACTGTTCGACCCAGCCCTCGGTCCCGGCCTTGCGCAGGTCGGCCAGAAGGATCTTCGCCTGGGCCTCGACACGGCCGCGCGTGGCCGCGTCCAGCCGGGCGTCGGGGATCAGGGCGGCCAGCCGATCCGGTTCGGGCGCGCGGTACAGCGGGGCGATGGCGGCGCGGGCCGCGGCGAGGGTGGAGGGCTTGCGCATGGGCGGCGGCGACCGTGTTGGCGGAGGGGGCTGAAGATACCCCGGTTATGCCTGCGGCCCCGCCAAATGTGCTTGGTATCTTCGCGCTGTGGCCGTAGCTTTCAATGCATGAGCCCGCATCCGCCGAATAATCTTCATACGCTGGACGAGACCGACCGCCGCATCCTGCGCGTGCTGCAGGCCGACGGCCGGATCACCAACCAGGACCTGGCCGCCGCCGTGGGCCTGTCCCCCGCCGCCTGCCACGACCGCTTCCGCCGCCTGCGCGAGCGCGGCTTCATCACCGGCTTCGCCGCCCTGCTCGACCCGGAGAAGATCGACCGCGCCCTGATGATCTTCGTCGAGATCCAGCTGGACCGCACCACCGCCGACACCTTCGAGCGCTTCGCCGCCACGGTGCGGCGGACGCCGGAGATCCTAGAATGCCACATGGTCGCGGGCGGCTTCGACTACCTGATCAAGGCCCGGGTCTCGGACATGGCGGCGTACCGCGCGTTCCTCGGCGAGACCCTGGTGAACCTGCCCGGCGTCCGCGAGACGCGGACCTACGCGGTGCTGGAGGAGGTGAAGAATACGGTGGTGATGGGGGTGTGAGGGATGGGGGGGGGGCGGCGCTGGCCAGACCCGTCGCTCGTCGCCGTCTCGCGGAACGTCCTCTCCCCCACCCCCAACCCTGCCCTCCCCCTTCCGGGGGGAGGGTTCGAAGCTGGTAAGCTGATGGGGGACAGTACTGCTAATGGGGGACAGTTCTGAAGTGCGCGTCCCCGGCCGGCGACGGCGCTACCCCTCCACCATACTCCGCATGGTCCCCCTCCCCGACTCCGTAGGGAGGATTGTTATTCCCCCTCCAGGCTCTTCATCCAGGCGAGGATGTCGGCGATTTCGGCGGGGGCGTATTCGTATTCGGGCATGGCCGGGTGGCCCGAGAGGATGCCCTCGGCGAGGGCCTCCTCGAGCGCGTCGAGCGGGTAGCGGTCGTGCAGGGCGCGGAACGGCGGGGCGGCGGCCAGGGGGCTGTCGCCGGTCGCCTCGACCGCGTGGCAGCCTCCGCAATCGCGCTGGACCAGGGCGTGGCCGCGCTCGGCCGAGGGGACGACGGCGGGCGCGGCGGCCTCCAGGTCCTGCGCCGGGGCCGGGGCCGGCTCCTGCCGCGTCATGCCGATGACGGCGACCGCGGCGACGACGGCCAGCATGGCGGCGGGGGGCAGGAAGCGCATCAGGAAACTCCGGTCGTTGCGGGGAATCATGCGCGCTGGCGGCCGCGCGGGGAAGCGGAACCTTTGCCCGAAACGGGTCGTCGGGCGGGTGTAGCCGTCGCCTTGCGTCCTTCGACACGCCGGCCTGATGGCCGGCTGCTCAGGATGACGTCGTTTGAAGGCTATCCACCCACGTCATGCTGAGCAGCGCCGCAGGCGCGTGTCGAAGCACGCACAGCGCCTGAAGTCCCCTACTTCCCCCAGCCCCGCACGAAGGCGTCGAACAGCCGTACGCCGAAGCCCGCCGAGCCGGCCGGCTTCCAGTCGCCCGGGCCGCCATAGGCGACGCCGGCGATGTCCAGGTGGGCCCAGGGGATGTCGCGGCTGATGAACTCGCCGACGAAGAAGGCGCCCGTGCCGGCCCCGGGCCCCTCGCCGCTGTTCTTGATGTCGGCGATGGTCGAGCCGGTGTCCTTGCCGTAGCTCGGATGCAGCGGCAGGCGCCAGAGGTCCTCGCCCGTGGCCGCGCCGGCGGCGGTCAGCCGCTCGGCCAGGTCGTCATGACGGGTGAACAGCCCGGCGTAGTCGTCGCCCAGCGCCCCGACCACCGCGCCGGTCAGGGTGGCGATGTCGACCACCACGGCGGGCTTGAGGTTGCGCTCGGTCCAAACCAGGGCGTCGGCCAGCACCAGCCGCCCCTCCGCGTCGGTGTTGGTCACCTCGATGGTCTTGCCGTTCATCGCCGTCAGCACGTCGCCGGGGCGGGTGGCGCCGCCGTCGGGCATGTTCTCGGCCAGGGCGGCGACAGCGACGACGTCGACCGGGGCGCCCGACCTGGCCAGCGACAGCACCGCGCCGACCACGGCGGCCGCGCCGGACATGTCCATCTTCATGTTGCCCATGTTGGCGCCGGGCTTGATCGAGATGCCGCCGCTGTCGAAGGTGATACCCTTGCCGACCAGCGCCACCGGTCCGCCGGCCGGGGCCCCGCCGCCCCTGTAGCGCACGACCAGCAGCCGGGGCGGCCGCGCCGACCCGGCGCCGACGCCGGTCAGCGAGCCCATGCCCAGCTTCTTCATGGCCGGCGCGTCCAGCACCTCGATGCTCACCCCCGGCACGCCGGCGAAGGCGGCGCGGGCGCGCTCCACGAAGCTTTCCGGATAGACGACGTTGGCCGGCTCGTTGGAGAGGTCGCGGGCCCACTCCATGGCCTCGACCAGCGGCAGGCCGCGGGTCTTGTAGAGGGCGGTCGCCGCCTCGGCGGCGGCGGCGACGAAGGTCAGCGGCGCGGCCCCGCCCGCCTTGCGATCCGTGGCGTAGAGGTCGGAGCGGTACTCGCCGAGGCCAAAGCCCGTGGCCAGTTCCGCCAGGCTCGCGGCGTCCATGTCCGGAGCCAGGACGGTGACGGCCCCCGGCTCTCCCGACAGGCCCCGGCCGGCCACCGCGCCGGCCATCTGCACGTCGTTGGCCGTCGGCGTTTCGCCAAGGCCCAGCAGCAGGATCTGGTCGAACTCGCCGACGCCCCGCAGGGTCAGGGTCTTGCGGGCTCCGTACTTGAAATCGGCGGCCGTGGCGGCCCGGGCGATGGCGGCGCGCTGCTCGGCCGGCAGGCCGGCGGCGCGGGTCGCGGCCTGCTCGGCGCTCGACGCCGGGATGACCAGCAGACCGCCGGGCGCGGGCGCCGTGGCGGCGAAGCTGACCGGGCGGCGCTGCGTGACGGCGGCCTTCGCCGGAGAGGCCTTGGCGGCGGGCGCATCGGCGGGGGCGGCCAGGGCGGCGGGCGCGGCGGCGGCGGCAAGCGCGGCGGCAAGGCTGGCCACGACGGCGGTGCGGATCAGGGACAAGGCAGGCTCCGGTGCGATGAAACGCGCGGAGTATCTGTTTCCGGCCGGCCGCAGGGCAAGCGCACGGCCCCTATGTTACAGCCTTTTCACCTTGCGGCGATGAGCGCCGACGGCCGCGTGAAGCATTGCCGATCCGGGCCCGCGCGCCATACTCGCGACAGAACAAGGAAACGCACGATGCTCCGACCTTCCGCCGCCGCGCTCGCCGCGCTGACGCTCGCCGCTTGCAACGGCGCCGCCGAGCTGCCGGCCGAGGCCACCTATGGTCCCACGCCCACCCTGACCGCGCCCGACCCCAATGGGCCGATCCCGACGCTGAACCCGGCCAAGGCGGTCGGCTGGCCGGCGGGCGGCAAGCCCACGGCGCCGGCCGGGATGACAGTCACCCGCTTCGCCGAGGGCCTGGACCATCCGCGCTGGCTCTATGAGCTGCCCAATGGCGACGTGCTGGTGGCCGAGAGCAACAGCCCGCCCCGCGAGGAGAAGGGCCTGACCGCCTGGGTGGCGAAGATGATGATGAAGCGGGCCGGGGCCGGCGTGCCGAGCGCCAACCGCATCACCCTGCTGCGCGACGCCGACGGCGACGGCGTGGCCGAGGTGAAGACCCCGCTGCTGGCCGGCCTCAACTCGCCGTTCGGCATGGCCCTGGTCGGCGAGTGGCTGTACGTGGCCAACACCGACGCGGTGCTGCGCTGGCGCTATGTCCCGGGCGGCCCGGCCCCGACCGGCCCGGGCGAAAAGGTCGTCGACCTGCCCGCCGGCGAGCCGAACGGCCACTGGACCAAGGGCCTGCTGGCCTCGCCGGACGGGTCGAAGCTCTACATTTCCGTCGGCTCGCACTCGAACCTGGCCGAGGGCGGCATCGAGAAGGAGAAGAACCGGGCAGGCATTCTCGAGCTCGACCTCGCCACCGGCGCGATGCGGCAGTTCGCCAGCGGCCTGCGCAACCCGGTCGGCCTGGCCTGGGAGCCGGTCAGCGGCGCGCTGTGGACCGCCGTCAACGAGCGCGACATGCTCGGCCACGATCTGGTCCCCGACTACATGACCAGTGTGAAGGACGGCGGCTTCTATGGCTGGCCCTACAGCTACTTCGGCCAGAACGTCGACGCGCGGATGCAGCCGCAGAACCCGGACCTGGTGGCCAAGGCCATCGTGCCGGACTACGCGCTGGGCGCGCACACCGCCTCGCTGGGCCTGGCCTTCTATCCGGCCGGCGGATCGCTGGGCGAGGCTTACGCGGGCGGCGCCTTCGTCGGCCAGCACGGCTCGTGGAACCGCAAGCCGGTCAGCGGCTACAAGGTGGTCTTCGTGCCCTTCGCGGCCGGCAAGCCGGCCGGCAAGGCCCAGGACTTCCTCACCGGCTTCCTGGATGACAAGGGCCAGGCGCTCGGAAGGCCTGTGGGCGTGATCCCCGACAGCAAGGGTGCGCTGCTGGTGGCCGACGATGTGGGGAACATCATCTGGCGGGTGGCGAAAGCCTGACCCTCTCCCTGATCCCCTCCTTCGTCATCGTCGGACTTGTTCCGACGACCCATGAACACCGGCATACGGTCGTGTGCATGGGTCCTCGCGACGAGCGCGAGGATGACGAATTTTGTAGCTGAGACAACGGGGGCAGCTGAAACGAAAACGCCCTCCCCGTTTCCGGAGAGGGCGCTTCCACAAGTCCGACGATTGAACCGCCCTACAGCGCTTCGACGATCGTCACGTTGGCCAGGCCGCCGCCTTCGCACATGGTCTGCAGGCCGTAGCGCTTGCCGTTCTTGCGCAGGGCGTGGATCAGGGTGCTCATCAGCTTGGTGCCCGAGCCGCCCAGCGGGTGGCCGAGCGCGATGGCGCCGCCGTTGACGTTCAGCTTGCTCGGATCGGCGTCGTTGCCCTGCAGCCAGGCCAGCGGCACGGGGGCGAAGGCTTCGTTGACCTCGTACAGGTCGATCTCGTTGATCGACATGCCGGCGCGCTTGAGCGCCTTCTGGGTCGCGAAGACCGGCTCTTCCAGCATGACGACGGGGTCGCCGGCGGTGACGGTCATGTGGTGGATGCGGGCCAGCGGGGCGACGCCCAGGGCCTTGAGGCCGCGCTCGTTGACCACCATCACGCCCGAGGCGCCGTCGCAGATCTGGCTGGAGGTCGCCGCGGTGACCGCGCCGCCTTCGACCAGCAGCTTCACGCCCTTGATGCCGTCGAGGCTGGCGTCGAAGCGGATGCCCTCGTCGATGGCGTGGATTTCCTTGGTGCCGTCGGCGAGGGTGATCTCGACCGCGATGATCTCGTCGTCAAAGGCGCCGGCCTTGGTGGCGGCGATGGCCTTCTGGTGGCTGGAGAAGCCGAACTCGTCGAGCATGTCCTTGGTGAAGCCGTACTTCTTGGCGATCATCTCGGCGCCGGCGAACTGGCTGAACTGGATGCCGGGGTAACGCGCCTGGATCTGCGGGCTCATGTAGGTGCCCATGCCGGCCTTGGCGGCCAGGACCGAGGGGCTGCCCATCGGCACGCGGCTCATGCTCTCGACGCCGGCGGCGATGACCACGTCCATCTGGCCGCTCATCACGGTGGCGGCGGCGAAGTGCAGCGCCTGTTGCGAAGAGCCGCACTGGCGGTCGACCGAGGTGGCGGGAACGCTTTCCGGCAGGCCCGAGGCGAGCACGGCGTTGCGGGCGATGTTGACGGCCTGTTCGCCGCCCTGGCCCACGCAGCCCATGATGACGTCCTCGATCAGGGCCGGGTCGGCCTTGGTCTGGGCGACCAGCGACTTCAGCACTTCACCAGCCAGATCGGCGGGGTGCCATCCGGCCAGACGGCTGCCCTTGCGGCCACCGGCGGTGCGTCCCGCCGCTACGATATAGGCTTCGCCCATGGGGTCTCTCCTCGAGAGGTTTTCGTTTACGTTCGCGGCAATCTACTCATACGGACGTGCGCGTCGAGTATGACGTGGCGTCAGGCCAGCGTCGGCGCAAGGGGCGCGCCCTAAAGCGCCCGGCCGCCTGCCGGTGTCGCATGGCCGACCTCATCGGTCGGCGCATCGGTATGCACCCGGCGATAGCCGCCGCGCAGATAGACCAGCGGCTCATGGTCGGCGTCATGGAAGACGCGCAGGATCCGGCCCACGAACACCTGGTGGTCGCCGGCCTCGAAGCTGTGGTGGGTCTCGCACTCGAAGTTGGCCATGCAGCCGGTCAGCACCGGGACGCCGCTGTCCCAGTGCTCGACGGCCAGGCCCTCGAAGCGGTCGCCGTCCTTGCGGGTGAACTGGCGGGCTACGGCCTGCTGGTCGGCGTGCAGTACATTGACCACAAACCGCCCGCTGGCCTGAAGGGCCGGCAGGCAGGAGGCGGTCAGTCCGATCGAGACCAGCGCCAGCGGCGGGTCCAGCGAGATGGAGGTGAAGCTGTTGGCGGTGAACCCGGCCGGCCGGTCGCCGTCCAGCGTCGTGACCACCGTGACGCCGGTGGTGAAACAGCCGAAGGCGTCGCGCAGCGCGCGGGCGTCGCCGGCCGGATCGCCGCCGGGAACGAAGGTGTGCTGACCGCTCATGCCCCCTATCTGGATCGCAGGACGGGCCGGGGCAAGCGTTCAGGCGGTGCGGCCGTAGAAGTTCAGGCGGAAAGGTCCCCACCAGAAGGTCTTGCCCAGCCCGCGGGCGGCGCGGTCGAGGGCGGCGGCGCGGTCGGGGCGGCGCAGCGCCACCTTCAGCAGGGCGACGGGACCGAAGACGGCGGCCTGGGCCAACCCCACCAGCATCCACTTGACGACGCCGGCCATATCCCGCGGCGTCGAGGACCAGCAGTGCTCGGTCGGCCCCTGGCCGTAGCCGAAGGCGCGGGCAAGCGTGTAGCGCAGCGTCAGGCGTGAGGGGACCGGATCCTCCCAGACCCAGGCCTTCGGCGCCCAGGCGAAACGCGCACCGCCGGCTTGAAGGTTGCCGAACAGCAGGTCGTCCTCGCCGCCGATCTGGTTGCGCTCGACCGCGAACGGCTGCTGCGCCGGGAGGGCGGCGCGGCGGATCAGGCTGTTGCCGCAGCCGTAGAAGTGATCGATCAGCCCCTCGGCGCTGTCGTCCAGCCGCGAGAAGAAGCGCTCGAAATAGGCGCGGTGCTCAGTGACGCTGTCCGGCGCGCGGGCGTGGACGGGGCCGAACACGACGTCGGCGCCCGTCGCGGCCTGGACCGCCAGCAGACTCGCCAGCCACTCAGCCGGCGCCTCCTGGTCGTCGTCGAGGAAGGCGATCAGGGCGCCGCGGGCGACGGTCAGGGCGGTGTTGCGCACATTGGCGACGCCAGCGGCCGGTTCGTGGACGTAGGTAACGGGGAACGGCGCGTCTTTCGCCGCCGCCTCGACGGCCTCGCGGGCTGAGGGAACCTGGTCATTGTCGGCCACCACCAGCTCGACCGTCGCCGGATCCACCCCCGCCTGCGCCAGCGCCGAGGCCACGGCCGTGGCCAGTCCGGCCGGCCGGCGCTGCGTGGGGATGACGATGGAAACGGCGGGGATCATGGGGGCGGAGTTTGCAGGACGGGGGCGAAGGCAGGGTTAACCGCCCTGCGTGCTTCGACACGCGCCTGCGGCGCTGCTCAGCATGACTGGGTTGGGTGGCCTCTCGAGTTAGTCATCCTGAGCAGCCGCGAAGCGGCGTGTCGAAGGACGCAACGCCTGTCAGCCGAACGTCGCCTTCAGGATCCGCTCCAGCCACCGCGCGTCGACCTCGTCGAAGGCGGCGGGCTGATCGCTGTCGACGTCCAGCACCGCGATCAGCGCGCCGTCCGGACCGAACACCGGGACCACGACCTCGCTTTGCGAGCGGCTGTCGCAGGCGATGTGGCCGGGGAAGGCATGGACGTCGGGGACCAGCTGGGTCTCGCCCGTCGCCGCCGCCGCGCCGCAGACGCCGCGTCCGAAGGCGATGCGCAGGCAGCCGAGCGTCCCCTGGTAGGGGCCGACGACCAACTCGCGCTCCCGGTCGGGATCGACGACATAGAAGCCGGTCCAGAAATAGTGGTCGAAGCTGGCCGCCAGCATCGAGGCCACCGTCGCCATCCGCGCGGTCAGGTTCGGCTCGCCGTCCAGCACCGAGGCGATCTCGGCCGCGACTTCCGCATAGCGGGCCTCGCGGTCGGCGGAGAGGGTCAGGTCATTGAAGGCTTCGGCCATGGCCGGCGATATAGGCCGCCCGGCGCGACCCTGCTAGCGTCGACGCGAATCCGGAACCGGAGCGCGCGCATGGCCTTCTGGCTGCTGAAATCGGAACCCGACGTCTTCGGCTGGGACGATCTGGTCGCTGCCGGCGAGACGGGCGAGCCCTGGACCGGGGTGCGCAACCACACCGCCAAGCTCAACCTGATGGCCATGAAGACCGGCGACCGCTGCTTCTTCTACCACTCGCAGGCCGGCAAGGAGATCGTCGGCATCGCCGAGGTGATCCGCGAACACTATCCCGACCCGACCGACGAGAGCGCCCGCTTCGTCTGCGTCGACATCAAGGCGCTGCAGCCCCTGCCCCGGCCCTTCACCCTGGCCCAGGCCAAGGCCGATCCGGCGCTGGCCGCCATGTCGCTGGTCACCTCGTTCCGGCTGTCGGTGCAGCCGGTGACGGAGGCGGAGTGGGCGCATGTGTGCGCCGTGGCGGGGCTTTAGGCGGCAAGACAGACGCACCCCAAGCCTATTGCGTGCTTCGACACGCGCTCTTCGAGCGCTGCTCAGCATGACGTGGGTGTGTGGCCTTTAGGCGACGTCATGCTGAGCAGCCGCGCAGCGGCGTGTCGAAGGATGCAGGGTGACTGCCCCCCCTCAATCCACGGGCTTCGAATCCGTCCACCACAGGATGGACACGGCCTTGCCGTCCTTCGACGTCGAGCAGGCGTAGCGGGTGGAGCGCCAGTCGCGGCAGGCCTCGACAATCACGCCGGTGAAGGCGATGCGGCCGACGCCGTCGCCGTAGCGATCAACCAGCCGCCGAAGCCGGTCGTCCTTGACCAGGGTGTAGACGCAAGCCTCCGGCTCGTCGCAGTCGACGACGAGATAGTCGCCCAGCTCGTTCATGTATTCGCCGACGAAGTCGCGCCTGTCCTCACGGGCCAGACCTGGCGACGGCGCGGCGATCACCGCGGCGCACAGCAGGGTCAGCGGGAGGGTCGTTCGCAAGGCCGCCTCCGGTCTGTGGTGGGTCCGGAACCGGATTTCGACCGCGCGCGCAGGGGCGCGTCAAGACGGGGCGGCGGCGGCAGGGGGCCCTCCCCGCCGGTGCGGAGAGGGCCTTGTGCGGGACTACTTCACCAGTTCGAAGGTGGCCGAGACGTCGATGCGAACCTTCATCTCGCCGGCCTCGACCGGGGTCGACTCGGCCTTGTCCATGCGCGCCATGGCGTAGACCGGCATCGGCGGCGGCGGGCTGTAGCCGCCGCCCTCGCTGAAGGTCACCAGCCGGGCGACGCGATAGCCCATGGCCTTGGCGTAGAGGTCGGCGCGCGCCTGGATGGCCTTGGCCGCCTCGAGCCGCGCCGCGTCCTCGGCGGCCGAACCGTCCTGCAGGCCAAAGCTGATGCCGCCGATGTTGGTGGCGCCGGCATTGACCGTGGCGTCGACGGCCTGGCCCAGCTTCGTCAGGTCCCGCACCACGACGGTGACGGTGTTGGACGCCTGGTAGCCGGACAGCCGCGGCGGCTGGTTCTCGACATAGACATACTGCGGATTGAGGCTCAGGCCGCTGGTCTGGATGTCGCGGTCGGCGATGCCGCCCTTCTTCAGGGCCGCGATGACCTGGTTCATCTTGACCGCGTTCAGACGCATGGCCTCGGCGGCGGTGGAGGCCTCGGTGGTGACGCCCAGGGTGATGGTGGCCTGGTCGGGACGCTGGCGGACCTCGCCCCAGGCCGACAGACTGATGACGGTGGCCCGGAAGACGGTGTCGGCGGCGCTGGCCGGGGCGGTCTGGGCCAAGGCGGCGCCGGCCATCCCGACAGTCCCCGCGACGAGCAAGGCCGACACGGCGGCGGCGCGGAAGAGGGCTTTCATGACGTGTTCTCCAGTGCGGGGCTCCGGTAAGCGGTCCCGTCGGGTTCTGTGTGGCGACTATGACATGAACCGCACCTTTAAGGCGCGTTGGCGGCGTGTCAGCAAGAATGCTGGTGGTAGGCCCGGAGGGAGGGCCATTGCCGCCTCATAAAGCGAGGAAAATCAGCGCCTTGAAACACGCCTTGGGGGCTGTGTGTCACAGTCCGGGTGTCCCGCGCAAGCTGAGAAAAGCGGCGGACGGCTTCAATAGCGGCTGCCCGGCGAGGCGCGGTACTCGCGCTCAATGTCGGGACCCGGCGCGGAGCTTTCGCCAGTGAAGGACGCCCAGAGGAAGATCGCCGCTAGTCCGGACATCGTCACCACCGCCAGCCGGTTTGCCCAGAGCTGGTCGCCCTTGCCACGCCAGTCGTCAATCAGGCCGCCGACCCCAACGATGGCCAGCCCGCCCAATCCAAGTCCGAAGACCCACAATAGCCCCGCCACGCCGAAAGTCTCCAAACCCACTGTGGGTCAATGGTGAGTCCGCCGGGGACGGGTGGCAAGCGGCGTGCAAGGGTCGCGGCTCTCAGAACGGCGAAAATTTCCGAGCGGACATGATGATATAGGAACGCGCGGCTTCCCCCCGTGCCCCCCCCCTTGCGGCGGGGATGGGAGAGGCGGCGGCCAATTAGGTCCCACCCTAGGCCGGTCGCCATCCTGAGCGGACCCCCTCGCGCGCCTTTCAGCTCGCTGACGGCGGCAAGTCTAGAGCCTTGACCGGGTGCATTCCTGACCGCAGCCGCTCCCGCACCGCCCGACAATCCGCCATCACGGCCTCCGGGTCCCGGCGGACACCATAGCCGACGTCTCGTCCATTGCGGACGCAGCGCCGCACTTCGCCATCGTCGCGCCATGTGAGCGCGCTGTCGGGGATGAACTCCAGTTCGGCGGGCTGCCAGAGGCTCATAGGCGTGATGCAAAAGTAGTCCCCGCCCCTCTTGATGACGGAGTGCAGAACATAGACGCTTCCGTCCTGGGGAAGCCATCCTGTCACCGCCTCGGTTTGTC
>CAYTZY010000038.1:0-24726 GCA_964442795.1 uncultured Caulobacter sp. | reverse complement strand
CGGCGTCACCGCCTTCCTCACCGTGCAGGAGGGCTGCGACAAGTTCTGCACCTTCTGCGTTGTGCCCTACACGCGCGGCGGCGAGTGGTCGCGGCCGGCCGAGACCATCGTCGCCGAGGCCCGCGACCTGGCGTCCAAGGGCGTGCGCGAGGTCACCCTGCTGGGCCAGAACGTCAACGCCTACGACGGCTGCGACGGCGGCCTGGCCGGCCTGGTGCGCCAGCTGGCCAAGGTCGATGGCCTCGACCGCATCCGCTACACCACCAGCCATCCGCGCGACATGGACGAGGCCCTGATCGCCGCCCACGGCGAGGTCGAGGCCCTGATGCCCTACCTGCACCTGCCGGTGCAGTCGGGGTCCGACAGGATCCTCAAGGCCATGAACCGCGGCCACACGGCCGAGCACTATATCCGGCTGGTCGAGCGCATCCGCGCCGCCCGTCCGGACATCGCCATGAGCTGCGACTTCATCGTCGGCTTCCCCGGCGAGCGGGAGAGCGACTTCGAGGCGACGCTGAACCTGGTGCGCGAGGTCGGCTACGCCGGCGCCTTCTCGTTCAAGTACAGCCGCCGTCCGGGCACCCCGGCCTCGGCCATGCCCGGCCAGGTGGCCGAGCAGGTCATGGACGACCGGCTGCAGCGCCTGAACGCGCTGCTGCAGGACCAGGCGGCAGCCTTCAACCAGTCGGTGGTCGGTCGCATCGCGCCGGTGCTGATCGAGAAGACCGGCCGACACGAGGGCCAGATCGGCGGTCGCTCGCCCTGGCTGCAGCCGGTGCACATCGATGGACCGCCCTCGCTGATCGGGAAGATCGTTCCGGTGCGGATCGAGGCGGCGACCCGCAACAGTCTGACCGGTTCGCTCGTTCTGGAACCAGCATGAGCCGCCCCCCCGAATTCCTGCCGCTGTCCGACGACGCTGCCCGCGCCGTCTACGGCCCCGGCGGCCGCCACGCCGCCCTGATCGAGGACGCCTTCAAGGTGCTGATCGAGACGCCCGGCGGCGGGGTCTCGGTGCAGGGCGACGCCCGTGGCCGCGGCCAGGCCAAGCGCGCCATCGCCGCGCTGGAGGCGCTGGCCGACGCCGGCTCGGACGTCAGCGAGGCCGACGTGCGCGTCGCGGTCGGCGAGGCGCGGCCGGCCGCGGCCGGAGGCCCCGCCGCGGTCGCCCGGGCCGGCGGCGCCCGGCAGGGCCCGGTGTCGCCCAAGACCGCGACCCAGGCCCGCTACATGGACATGCTGGGCCGCCACGACGTCACCTTCGGCCTCGGCCCGGCCGGCACCGGCAAGACCTTCCTGGCCGTGGCCCACGGCGCCGGCATGCTGCTGCGCGGCGACGTCGACCGGCTGATCGTCACCCGCCCGGCCGTCGAGGCCGGCGAGAAGCTGGGCTTCCTGCCCGGCGACCTGACCGAGAAGGTCGACCCCTACATGGCGCCGGTCTGGGAGGCCCTGACCCAGATCGTCGGGACCGAGCAGCTGCGCCGCCGCCGCGACAAGGGCGAGATCGAGGTCGCGCCGATCGCCTTCATGCGCGGCCGCACGCTCGCCCACGCCTACGTCATCGTCGACGAGGCCCAGAACACCAGCCGCCTGCAGATGAAGATGGTCCTCACCCGCCTGGGCGAAGGCTCGCGCATGGCGGTGACCGGCGATCCGAGCCAGGTCGACCTGCTCAACGCCGCCGACTCCGGCCTGGCTCACGCGGTGTCGATCCTGGAAGGGGTCGAGGGCGTCGGCGTCACCCGCTTCACCTCCGAGGATGTGGTCCGCCATCCGATGGTGGCCCGCATCGTCAAGGCCTACGACGCCGACGCGGCGAAGCGCGCGGGGAGATAGACCCCTTGGGGATCGACATCGAGATCGAGGACCCCGCCTGGTCGGCGGCCCTGCCCGGCGCCGAGACGGTCGCGCGGATCGCCGCGGCGGCGGCGCTGGAGGCGCGCGGCGGGGTGACCCTCCTGTTGACCGACGATGACAGCGTGGCGGACCTGAACGAGCGCTTCCGGGGCAAGTCCGGCCCGACCAACGTGCTGAGCTTTCCGGCCCCCGAGAATCCGGAGGAGCACCTGGGCGACATCGCCCTGGCCTTCGGCGTCTGCGCCCGCGAGGCGGCGGAGCAGGGCAAGCCCCTGGCGCACCATCTGCAACACCTGGTGGCGCACGGGGTGCTACATCTTCTAGGATACGACCACCTCATCGAGGCCGAGGCCGAGGAGATGGAGGCGCTCGAACGGCGGATCCTCGCCGGGCTGGACGTCCCTGACCCTTACGCCTGAGAGCAGGGACGATATGCCGAGCGACGATACCGGGACCCAGCCCGAGACGCCCCCACGAAGAAGCCGGGGGCTGCGCACCCTCCTCCGACGCCTGCGCCACGCGGTTATCGAACCGGTGCGGGAGCTGGAAACGCCGCGGGGTCAGGCCGCCGCCAGCGCCGCCGCCACCCTGGTGGGCCAGGCGCGCGCCTTCCAGAGCCTGACCGTCGACGACGTCATGACGCCGCGCGCCGACGTCGTGGCGGTGGAGATCACCACCCCGTTCGACTCGCTGGTCGCCCGCTTCATAGAGACCGAGCACAGCCGCCTGCCGATCTACCGCGACACCCTGGATGACCCGATCGGGGTTGTGCACATCAAGGACGTGTTCAAGGCCCTGGCCGGCAAGGGCCGCAAGCCCGCCGCCACCTCGACCCTGCTCAAGCGCCTCAAGCGCGAGACCCTCTACGTCCCCGCCTCGATGCGCGCCGCCGATCTGCTGGCCCAGATGCAGAAGACCCGCATCCACATGGCCCTGGTCATCGACGAGTACGGCGGCACCGAGGGCCTGGTCACACTGGAGGACCTGATCGAGGCCGTGGTCGGCGAGATCGACGACGAGCACGACGAGGCCACCGTCAGCGGCGTACGGGCCCGTCCCGGCGGCGTGTTCGAGGCCGACGCGCGCGCGCCCCTCGAGGATCTGGAGGAGGCCCTCGGCAATGGCGAGCTGGCGCCCAGCGAGCTGGAGGAAGAGATCGACACCGTCGGCGGCCTGGTCACCGCCATCGCCGGCCGCGTGCCGCGCCGGGGCGAGGTGATACAGCATCCGGCCGGCTACGAGCTGGAGGTCCTGGACGCCGATCCAAGGCGGGTGAAGCGGATCCGCATCCGTCCCCGGCCCGACATCCCGGCGCTCGAGGCTCCGGCGGCGTGATCGCCGCGCGGATGGCTCGGCGGGCGCTGGCCGCGCCGCGCTGGCTGCTGGCCCTGGTCGCCGGCCTGGCCGCGGCGCTGGCCCACCCGCCCTTTGGACTGCTGCCCGGCCTGCTCGGCTATCCCCTGCTGTTGTGGCTGGTGGATGGCGCCGACGAGGCCCGGCCGCTGCGCTCCGCGTTCTGGCGCGGCTGGCTGGCGGGCCTGGCCTATTTCGCGGTCGGGACCTGGTGGATCGCCGAGGCCTTTCTGGTCGATATCGTCGCCCACGGCTGGATGGCGCCCTTCGCCGTCGCGGCCATGGCCGGCGGCGTGGCGCTGTTCTGGGGCGCGGCCATGGCCGCCTACCGCCTGACCGGCGCGAAGGGCCTCTCCCGTGTGCTGGTCTTTGCCGGAGTCTTCGCCGCCTTCGAGTGGATCCGCGGCCATGTGCTGACCGGCTTTCCCTGGAACCTGCCCGGCGAGACCTGGCGGGCCGGCTCGGCGATGTCGCAGACCGCGTCGCTGGTCGGCGCCTACGGCCTGACCTGGATCACCCTGGCCACGGTCTCGACGGTCGTGCTCTGGCGCGAGGGCCGTCCGGGACGCATCGCCATGGGCGCCGCCGCGGCGGCCCTGGCCGGGCTGGTCGTCTGGGGCGCGGCGCGGACCTTCGAGACCACGCGCCCCGCGCCCGGGCCCGAGACCCTGCGCGTGCGCATCGTCCAGGCCGACGTCAAGCAGGCGGCCAAGTACGACCCGGCCCACTTCCAGCGCATCGTCGAGGCCTATACCGGCCTGACCGCCCGCCCCTACCCCGGTCCGCCGGCCGACATCGTCATCTGGCCGGAGGGCGCCATCCCCGCCGCCGTCAACGACTACCTGGCCCCCGGGACCTGGACCCGACAGGCCATCGAGCAGTCGCTGCGGCCCGGCCAGGTGCTGCTGGTCGGCGCCTACCGCTATGAAGGGACGCCGGGCGACGTCCGCTACTTCAACACCCTGGCGGCGGTGCGCCGCACCGAGTCCGGCCTTGAGCCGGCGGGGGTCTACGACAAGCACCGGCTGGTGCCGTTCGGCGAGTTCCTGCCGCTGGAAGACCTGATGACCCGCCTGGGCGTGAAGGCCCTGGTCAAGGCGCCCGAGAGTTTCACGACAGGACCGACGCCGCGACCGATGACCGTGGCCGGCCTGCCGCCGTTCCAGCCGCTGATCTGCTACGAGTCCCTGTTCCCCGGATTCACGCGCCGGGGCGCGCGGGAAGCCGGTGTTGCGCCGGCATTCATCGTTAATGTCTCCAACGACGCCTGGTTCGGCCGCACCAGCGGACCGCTGCAGCACCTCAACCTGGCCAGCTATCGCGCCATCGAGGAAGGCGTCCCCATCCTGCGCTCGACCCCCACGGGCGTCTCGGCGGTAATCAGCGCCCTGGGACAGGTGGACGCAGGTGCGTTGCGCCTCGGGGATACCGGCGTTATTGACGCGGCCCTGCCCCACCGACGGGCGGACACCTTGTACCGTCGCTTCGGCGACCTGCCTTTCATCACCCTTTTGCTTGCCTCGACGTCGCTCATTCTGGGTATCCGGGTAGTGCGGGCCTTGAAAAGACGGCGGAAAGGCGTGAAGGGGGATCAGTGAAACCGGTATTTATGCTAATCAGGGCCTCATGAACGCCACGACTGATACTGATCGCTCGCCCAATCCCGTCGACCTGCATGTGGGCGGACGCATCCGGATGCGCCGCAAACTGCTCGGCGTTTCTCAGGAGCGGCTCGCCGACGATCTCGGCCTGACCTTCCAGCAGGTGCAGAAATACGAGCGCGGCGCCAATCGCGTCAGCGCCAGCAAGCTGTACGAGATCGCCAAGTCGCTGCAGACCTCGATCTCCTATTTCTTCGACGGCCTGGTCGATCCGTCGACCGCGCGCGCCGAGGGCGTGTCGGACAGCGGCGCCGAACCCTTCATCCACGACTTCCTGATGACCCCGGAAGGCCTGGAGCTGGCGGCCCTGTTCCCCAAGATCAAACGCGGCCGCGTCCGTCGCCGCATCCTGGACCTCGTCCGCTCGATGGCCGAGGACGAAGAGAACGCCGACGCCGCCGAGGACTGACGGCCTCTTTCGGCAGGCGAAGAATCCCGGTCGCCGGGGGCGGCGGGATCGCCCGTCGCCTTGCGGACATAAAGATATCCTTATAGGTTTCCGGGCCGCCCGCGAGGCGGCCCGTTTCCGTTGGAGTCCGTCTTGAGCCGATCCTCCTACATCTTCACCAGCGAATCCGTGTCGGAAGGCCACCCCGACAAGGTCGCCGACCGCATCAGCGACACAGTGGTCGACGCCTTCCTGACCGCCGATCCCGAGGCCCGGGTGGCCTGCGAGACGCTGGTCACCACCAACCGGATCGTGCTGGCCGGCGAAGTCCGGGCCGGCAAGCCCGGCGGCGACAAGGCCGCCAACAAGGCGCTGACCCGCGACATCATCCGGTCGCTGGAGCCCAGGGTGCGGGCGGCCATCAAGGACATCGGCTACGAGCAGAAGGGCTTCCACTGGGAGAAGGCGAAGTACGCCTGCTATCTGCACGGCCAGTCGGCCCATATCGCCCAGGGCGTCGACGCCAGCGACAAGAAGGACGAAGGCGCCGGCGACCAGGGCATCATGTTCGGCTACGCCTCGACCGAGACGCCGGAGCTGATGCCGGCGACGCTGCAGTACAGCCACAACATCCTCAAGCGCCTCGCTGACCTGCGCCACAGCGGCGAGTTGTCTGCGCTGGAGCCGGACGCCAAGAGCCAGGTGACGCTGGAGTACGACGGCGACGGAAAGCCGGTTCGCGTCGTCTCCATCGTGGTGTCGCACCAGCACAAGAAGAAGATCGACGGCAAGTCCGCCACCAGCAAGCGGATGCTCGACCTCATCAAGCCGCACGTCCTGTCGATCTTCCCCGAAGGTCTGGTGACGAAGAAGACCCAGTGGCTGGTCAATCCGACCGGCCGCTTCGAGATCGGCGGGCCCGACGGCGACGCCGGCGTCACCGGCCGCAAGATCATCGTCGACACCTACGGCGGCGCGGCCCCGCACGGCGGCGGCGCCTTCAGCGGCAAGGACCCGACCAAGGTCGACCGCTCGGCCGCCTACGCCTGCCGCTACCTTGCCAAGAACGTCGTCGCCGCGGGCCTGGCGGACCGCTGCACGATCCAGCTCGCCTACGCCATCGGCGTGGCCAGGCCGGTCTCCTTCCACGTCGACCTGCACGGCACCGGCAAGGTCGATCCGGCCGAGCTGGAGCGTATCCTGCCCGAGATGATCGGCGGCGCCACGCCGCGGTCGATCCGTGAGCACCTGCAGCTGAACCGGCCGATCTACGCCCGGACGGCCGCCTACGGCCACTTCGGCCGCACGCCCGACAACGAGGGCGGCTTCAGCTGGGAAAAGACCGACCTGGTCCCGGATCTGCGGAAGCTGGCGTAGCGCGCCAGGCCGCCCGGCCGGCTGAGACGAAAAAGGGGCGCTGTCTTGCGACAGCGCCCCTGATCGTTTGCGGTGAAACGTCCGCTACAGCGAGCGCTTCACTTCCTCGACGGTGAAACACTCGATGGTGTCGCCGGCGCGGATGTCCTGGAAGCCGGCGAAGTGCATGCCGCACTCCTGCCCGGCGTTGACCTCGTTGACCTCGTCCTTGAAGCGCTTGAGCGTCTGCAGGGTGCCCAGTTCCAGCACGACCACGTTCTCGCGGACGATCCGGACCTTGGCGCCCTTGCGGACCACGCCCTCGGTGACGCGCGAGCCGGCGATCTTGCCGATCTTGCTGATGTCGAACACCTGCAGCACCTCGGCGTTGCCGAGGAAGGTTTCGCGCTGGATCGGCGCCAGCATGCCCGAGAGCACGCCTTTGATGTCGTCGATCAGGTCGTAGATGATCGCGTAGTAGCGGATCTCGACCCCTTCGCGCTCGGCCATGGCCCGCGCCTGCGCCGAGGCGCGGACGTTGAAGCCGATGATCGGCGCGCCGGCGCCCTTGGCCAGCTGGACGTCGCTTTCGCTGATCGCGCCGGCGCCCGACAGGATGATCCGCGCGCGGACCTCGTCGGTGGCCAGCTTGTCCAGCGAGCCGACGATGGCTTCTACCGAACCCTGCACGTCGCCCTTGATGACCAGGGGCAGCTCGCTGACCTTCTTGGCCGAAAGCTTGGCCATCATGTCGGTCAGGGAGACCCCGGCCGCCGCGCCGCCCACGGCCGCCTTGTCGCGCTTGAGGCGCTGGCGGTAGTCGGTCAGTTCGCGGGCGCGGGCGTCGTTCTCGACCACGGCGAAGGCGTCGCCGGGCGACGGGGCGCCGTCGAGGCCGAGGATCTCGACGGGCGTCGAGGGACCGGCTTCGGTCAGCTGCTCGTCGCGCTCGTTGAGCAGGGCGCGGACGCGGCCGAACTGGCCGCCGGCCACGACGATGTCGCCGCGCTTGAGCGTGCCACGCTTGACCAGGACGGTGGCGACGGCGCCGCGGCCCTTGTCCAGCTTGGCCTCGACGACCACGCCCTCGGCCGTGCGGTCGGGGTTGGCGCGCAGCTCGAGCACTTCGGCCTGCAGCAGGATGCGCTCGAGAAGTTCGTCCAGGCCCTGGCGGGTCTTGGCCGACACCTCGACGGTCTGGACGTCGCCGCCCAGGCTTTCAGCGACCAGCTCGTGCTGGAGCAGCTCGTTGATGACCTTGGTCGGATCGGCGCCGTCCTTGTCGATCTTGTTGATCGCCACGATGATCGGAACACCGGCCGCCTTGGCGTGCTGGATGGCCTCGGCCGTCTGCGGCTTGACGCCGTCGTCGGCGGCCACGACCAGCACCACGATATCGGTCACGTTGGCGCCGCGGGCGCGCATGGCGCTGAACGCCGCGTGGCCCGGGGTGTCGAGGAAGGTGATGCGATCGTCGTCTTCCAGGCGAACCTGGTAGGCGCCGATGTGCTGGGTGATGCCGCCGGCCTCGCCGCCGACAACGTCGGTGGCGCGCAGGGCGTCGAGCAGCGAGGTCTTGCCGTGGTCGACGTGGCCCATGATGGTCACGACCGGCGGACGCGGCTCCAGATCCCCCTCGTCGTCGTCGGCGACCAGGAAGCCCTCTTCAACGTCGGCCTCGGACACGCGGCGAACGGTGTGGCCGAACTCGGTGGCCACCAGCTCGGCGGTGTCGTTGTCGATGACATCGGTGATCTTCAGCATCACGCCCTGACGCATCAGGAACTTGATGATGTCGACGCCGCGCACCGCCATCCGGTTGGACAGCTCCTGCACGGTGATGATGTCGGGAATGATGACCTCGCGGGCGATGCGGGCCTGCTCGGCCCCGCCGCCGCGACGCTTTTCCTTCTCACGTTCCCGGGCCCGGCGAACCGAGGCCAGCGAACGCATGCGCTCGGCGGCGCCCTCGTCGTCACCGGCCAGAACCTGGATGGTCAGCCGGCCTTCACGGCGCTTGGGCTCGCCCTTGGTGCGCGACACGGCCTTGCCGGGCGCGGCGCCCTTGCGACGATCGTCATCCTCGTCCGGACGGCGGTCGAGCAGCGCCCCGCCGGGACGCGGCGCCGAACGGGTCGCGCGCTGGATCTCGGGTGTGGCGGGAGCGGCGGCGGGCTGGCCGGGACGCGGCGGACGCGGGCCGCCGGGACGATCGCCGGTGCGCGGCGCCGGGCGCGGGGCCAGGGCCGAGTAGCGGACGGTCTCGCCGCCGGGACGCGGCGCGCCGCCCTGCGGGCGATCGCCGTCGCGGGGCGGGCGGGCGCTCTGGTAGCCGCCTGCGCCGCCTTGCGGACGATCGCCGCGCGGACCGCCGTCGGGACGGTCGCCCGGACGCGGCGCGCGCTGGCCATAGGGATTGGCGGCGCCTTCGCGCGGGGCGCGCTGGTTGAACGACGCGCCGCCCCGGTCAGGACGGTAGGTCGTGGTGCTCGGACGGTCGTCGCGGCGCTCGCGCGACGGCTCGTAGGTGCGGGTCTGGTTGCCGGGTTGCGGCGCGGCGGCGCGGGGCGCCTCCGCGGCAGGCTGCGGGGCGGCGACCGGCGGCGGCGTCACCGGCGCCGGAGCGACAGGAGCCGGGGCGGCGGCCTGGGGCGCGGGCGCGGCCGGAGCAGCGGGAGCCGGTTGCGGGGCGGCGGTCGGCGCGGGACGGGCAGCCTCGGCGGCGGCGCGGGCGGCGGCCTGTTCAGCGGCCTGACGGCGCGCTTCTTCCTCGGCGCGGGCGCGGGCCTGGGCGGCCTGGCGTTCCTGGGCCTCGCGGGCGGCGTCGATGGCGCGCTGGCGCGCCCGCATCTCTTCGGCCGACAGGTTGCCGGACGGATCGACGGCGGACGGGCCCGACGGACGCGGGGCTGCGGGACGCGCGTCGTAGGTCGAGCGCTTCTCGGCGGCGGACGGGCCGGCGAGGTTGCCGCCGGCGCCCGGGCCGTGCGTGCGCACGCGCTTGGTCTCGACCACCACAGTCTTCGACCGGCCATGGCTGAAGCTCTGCTTGACCACGCCCGCGCTCACCGAGCCCGCGCGGGGCTTCAGCGTGAGGGAGGGCCTGGGGGCATTGGGCCGGCCGTTGTCGTTCTCGTCGCTCATGCGTCTCGCTTAACTTACTGCCGGCGTATCCGGCGCATACGTAACGTTCAAAACCTGAAGGGACCGAGGCGCGATCCGCCCGGCCCTTCTATTCCTCGCGCCAACCCTCGGGAAGAAGCGGACGGAACCCCGCCAGTCTGTGGACATCCTTTGTCCAGTGACCGGAGGCTCGCCCCGCAAGGAAGGCGGTGTGTATCACATTCTCGCCCCCCAAGGCCAAACCCAATTCGGCCGAGGTGAAGACGCCGATCAACTGCGGCGGCGAGGGCGACGTCCGGAAGGCGGACAACAGCTTGCGGCGACCGTCGGCGGCGCCGTCGGAGGCTTCCACCAGCCAGGCGGCCTTGCCGCTGCGGATGCTGGAGAGCACCTTTTCAAAACCCGAGATAATGTCCCCGCCCCGGCGTGCAAGGCCGAGGCCGTCCAGGCAGCGCCGGTGCAGGAGCGCGTCGACCTGGTCGGCCAGGCCGGCCGGCGCGACCAGCTTCGCCTTCGCCGCCCGCGAGAACAGGCCCTTCTTCGCGGCGGTCTCGACGCTGGCGCGGTCGGCGGCGACCCACAGGCCGCGGCCGGGCAGCTTGCGCGCCAGGTCAGGCGTGACCACGCTGTCCGGCCCGGCGACGAACCGGATCAGCTGGTGTTCCTCCATCACCGAGCCCGAGACGATGTCCCGGCGCTCGCGAGAGGCTTCCCCGTGAGTCCGCGGGGCGCGGGGTTGAGGGGCGGCCATGTCGGTTTCGCCCTCAATGAGCAACGCCCTCAGGCGTCGCTCGCCTCGCCTTCGGCCACGGCCAGATCGTAGTCCTCGGGACTGTCGAGGCCTTCGGAGACGAACTCTTCCTCGTACTCCGGCTCCGGCGGCGCCTCGACCCAGCCCATGACGACCCGGGCCCGCATGATCAGGGCCTCGGCGTCATCGGGCGACAGGTTGAACGCTTCCAGGATGCCCGGCTCACGCACGCGCTCGCCGTCCCTGGTCTCGAACCAGCCGCGCAGGTCGTCGGGGATCAGGCCGGCGAGGTCCTCGACGGTCTTCACCTCGCCCTCGCCCAGGGCGACGGCCATCGGCAGGGTGACGCCCTCGATCTCCAGCACGGCGTCCTCGACGCCCAGTTCGACGCGACGCGCGTCCTGGGCGGCGGCTTCCTTGTCCAGGAACTCGCGGGCGCGGGTCTGCAGCTCGTCGGCGGTGTCGTCGTCGAAGCCCTCGATGGCCGCGATCTCATGCGGCTCGACGTAGGCGACGTCCTCGACCGACAGGAAGCCTTCGGTGGCCAGCAGCTGGGCGATGACCTCGTCGACGTCCAGGGCCTCCTGGAACAGGGCGGTGGTCTCGGCGAACTGCTTCTGACGGCGCTCGCTCTCCTGGGTCTCGGTCATGATGTCGATCTGCCAGCCGGTCAGCTGGGAGGCGAGACGGACGTTCTGGCCGCGGCGGCCGATGGCCAGCGACAGCTGCTCGTCGGGCACGACCACTTCGACGCGCTCGTCTTCCTCGTCCATGACGACCTTGGAGACTTCGGCCGGGGCCAGGGCGTTGACGATGAAGGTCGCCTCGTCGCCGTTCCACTGGATGATGTCGATCTTCTCGCCCTGCAGCTCGGCGACCACCGCCTGGACGCGCGAGCCGCGCATGCCGACGCAGGCGCCGACCGGGTCGATGCTGGAGTCGTTGGAGACGACGGCCATCTTGGCGCGGCTGCCGGGGTCGCGGGCCACGGCGCGGATCTCGATGACGCCGTCGTAGACTTCCGGCACTTCCTGCGCGAACAGCTTGGCCATGAAGCCGCCGTGGGCGCGGCTGAGCATGATCTGCGGGCCCTTGGTCTCGCGACGGACGTCGTAGATGTAGCAGCGGATGCGGTCGCCGAGATTGAAGTTCTCGCGCGGGATCGACTGGTCGCGGCGCATGATGCCCTCGCCGCGGCCCAGGTCGACGATGACGTTGCCGTACTCGACGCGCTTTACGGTGCCGTTGACGATCTCGCCGACGCGATCCTTGTACTCTTCGAACTGGCGTTCACGCTCGGCCTCGCGGACCTTGCCGGTCACCACCTGGCGGGCCATCTGGGTCTGGACGCGGCCGAACTCGAACGGCGGCAGCTCTTCCTCGGTGACCTGGCCGACGAAGGCGTCGCGGTCGGCGGCCAGGGCGTCGCTCAGCCGGACCATGCCCAGCGAGGTCTCGTCCAGCTCGGCGTCATCCGGCACCACGGTCACGAAGCGCTTGATCGAGGTCTCGCCGGTCTTGGGATCGATATGAACCCGGATGTCGTGCTCGGCGCCGTAGCGGCTGCGGGCCGCCTTCTGGATCGCTTCCTCGATGGAGGCGATCACGATCTCCTTCTCGATGCCCTTCTCGCGGGCGACCGCGTCGGCGATCTGGAGCAGCTCAAGGCGGTTGGCGGAAATGCCGGTGGCCATGGTGGTTTCCTACTCTTCTTCGGATTGGATGCGGGCGGCGCGCTCGGCGGCCCCGTGTTTCATCAGTTTTTCGTTGAAGACCAGCTTGGCCTCCACGATCCAGTCGAACGGTATGTAGAGGGTGGTGTCGGCCTCGCCCTCGACGTTGATGCCCACCTGGCCGTCCTCGACCCCGGCCAGCTCGCCGCGGAAGCGCTTGCGGTTCTCGGCCAGGCGGTCGAGCTCGAGGCGGGCCTCGAAGCCTTCCCAGGTCTCGAAGTCCTTCAGCCGAGTCAGCGGCCGGTCGATGCCGGGGCTGGAGACTTCCAGCGTGTATTCGCCGGCGATCGGGTCGGCGGCGTCCATGACCTCGGAGACGGCGCGGGACAGCAGGGCGCAGCCCTCGACCGTCATGTCGCCGTCCGGCGTCTCGGCCATGATCTGAAGCCGGCGGCTTTCCTTGCCGGCCATCAGGCGCAGGCGGACGATCTCGTACCCCGCCGCTTCCGCGACCGGATCGAGCAGTTCGAGCAGCTTGGCGTCTTCCGCCGTGCGTGCGCGCATCCGTTCAAAACCCAAACAAAAAGCGGCGGCCCGAAGACCGCCGCTCGACTGCGCTATCCAGCGCGATCAAACGATGTGACCGGCTCTATAGCGCGGCCCGGAGCGCTTGTCAGCCCCGGACCGCGCTTGAGCCGCCGTCAGGCCTTCGTCGGGGCGCCGCCCAGGAAGTCCAGCTTGCCGATCGGCGCGCCGACCGACCGCAGCAGGGCGTAGGCCGTGGTGACGTGGAAGAAGAAGTTGGGCAGGGCGAAGCCGGTCAGGAAGTCGGCCCCGGTGAACTTCAGCTCCATGTTGGGGAACTTCAGCACCACCTCGCGGTCGGCCGCGCCGTCGTAGGCGGCGGCGTCGACGCTCTCGATGAAGGCGATGGTCGCGGCGATGCGGGCCTTCAGCTCGGCCAGCGTCGTCTCGGTGTCGGGCATCGAGGGAACCTCGACCCCGGCCAGACGGGCCACGGCGCCCTTGGCGGCGTCGGAGGCCATCTGGATCTGCCGCGGGAAGGGATGCATGTCCGGCGCGAGGCGCGCCTCGAGGATGGTCGCCTCCGACAGACCGGCGGCCAGCGCCTTCTCGATGATGGCGGCGGTGTTGGTCAGCGCGCGCACGAAGACCGGCGCGGACGCGGCGTGGACGGAAAAGCTCATCGGAAATGCCCCAGGGTTTGATCAGGGACGACAGATCGGGTGCGAGCCCGCCAATTGCCAGAGGGGCGGTTGCGGATCGATCTATGCCCGCACGAAATCCAGAAACACCGGCGCGCAGTCGCCGAGCTTCTTTTCCTCGTAGCGGGTGGTCAGGTGGTCGGCGGGCGGAACGGCGGTGTCGCCCAGCGGGCCGGTGAACAGCCCGCTCGCCTGCATGCGCTCCAGCGTCCACTCGGCGTAGGCGGCCCAGTCGGTGGCGAAGCGCAAACGGCCGCCGGGCTTCAGCAGCCGGTGCAACTCGACGAGGAATTCGCTCTGGATGATCCGCCGCTTGTGGTGGCGGGACTTGGGCCAGGGGTCGGGAAACAGGATGAAGATCCGGTCCAGGCAACCGCCCGGCAGCCGGCCGGCCACCTCGCGTGCGTCGCCCTGGTGGACCTTCACATTGGTCAGGCCGCCTTCCTGCACATGGCGCAGGGCGCTGGCCACGCCGTTCAGGAACGGCTCGACGCCGATGATCAGCAGGTCCGGATCCCGCGCCGCCTGCCCGGCCATGTGCTCGCCACCGCCAAAGCCGATCTCGAGCCAGACTTCGCGGGCGTCCAGCTTGAGGTCGCGCGGATCGAACGGACCCTGCGGGATGTCGACGCCCGGCGCCACGGTGTCGAGCAGCGCCGCCTGCCGCGCCTTGAGGACGCGCGCCTTGACGCGGCCGTAGCTGCGCAGGGCCCCGTGGGGCTGCTGGGGAGTGAGGGTCATGGCGGCTCCTCTAGCGTTTCCGCCGGGCGCCCGGAAGGGAGTCCCTTGAGCCGGGGGCCAAGACCGGCGATCCTGCGCCCCGTTCAGGGGCTTCGCCGGCCCCGGCCACGGTCATGGAGGGCTCCGTGTCGATCCGTTCCATCCTCGCCGTCTCGATGACCGTTCTGCTGGGGGCTTGCGCCACGGCGCCTGAGCGGGTGGCGCTTGCGTCGTCCTGCGCGAGCGAACGCCAGGTGACGGTCACCACCCAGGGCACGCGCCTGACGCTGCGCCCCGGCGCGACCGCCCGGTTGCAGAAGGTCTCCCTCAAGCCCGGCGAAAGCGGCGTGGTGCTCTCCTGCCGGCCCGGAGGCGGGTCGCTGAAGCGGTGCGTGGTGCTGTTCGAGGACGCCCCGGGGCAAGGCTACGGCAAGGCGGCGCGCGCCTGGGCGCAGCGGGTGATCTATCCCGCCGACGAGGACTCCCGCACCGTCGAGGTCCGGGTCCGCTTCGGGCCGACGCCGGAAGCCGGCCGGCGTTGCAGCTGACGGCGCCCAATTTCCGCCCCGAGCGGACGCGAATGAGACCGACATGATCCGCACGATCACCCTGCTGGCCGCCCTGGCCCTGACGCTGGCCGGCTGCGCCACCACCGCCCGCTATGACGCCGCCGGCGACGTCCACGCCCTGCTGGTCGCCATCCGCGACAACGACCGCGCCGCCTTCGACCGCTACGTCGACCGCCGGGCGCTGAAGAACAACCTGGAATCCCGCCTGGTGCGCGAGGTCGACCGTCGGGAGATGGACGACGGCGCCCGCGCCCTGGCCGCCCTCGTCGCGCCGAGCCTGGCCGAGGTGGCGGTCGAGACCCTGCTGCGGCCCGAGGCCTTCCGCGCGGCGGCGAGCTACTACGGCTACACGCCCGATCAGCCGCTGCCGAACCGCATCGCCATCGGCGGGGCGTTGCGCTACCGCGACGACGGCTCGGTCTGCGCCACGAAGAAGAAGGACGGCCCCTGCCTGCTGGTGTTCACCCGGCGGGACGATGTCTGGAAGCTGTCGGGCTTCGAGGGCGACCTCGCGGACCTGCGCGGCAAGTCCGGATCGAAGCGCTAGGATCCTGGACAGACAGTGATGACGCGCACCCCCCGCCGCTTCGCCCCCGTGCTGGCCGGCCTGGCCGCCCTGGCCGCGGCGAGTCCCTCGACCGCGGCCGTCAAGCGGATGGTCACCTATGACTCCGCCTCGCCCGAAGCCCGGCGGCTGACCGGGGCCGGCCTGACCTTCGTGTTCACCAAGACCCTGCTGCGCCAGAGGGTGCTGGCGGTGCGGGCCACCGCCGTGGCGGTCGGGGTCGTACCCGAGCCGCTGCGCGACGCCGACACCGTCCGGACGCTGGACAGCCTGATGGGCGAGGACGCCGGGACCGGAACGCTCTACGCCATCGACCCGGCCAAGGCCGAGGGCAAGGTGATGATCCAGGCCTTCTGCCCGGGCGCGACCAGCGGCTGGCTGGCCATCAGCCCGATCGCCCACAACCGCGACCTGAGGGTTCACGCCTTCGGCGCCGACGCCGCCGGCCAGGCGCGCCTTTGCGCGGTGATGGATTTTTCCTGGCGCGGCGAGTGGCGACTGCCCAACCCCAACACCTCCGACGTCACCGCCCGGGTGATGGCGCCGGACTACTACAAGTCGCCGGGGAACTAGCGGTCGTCGCTGCCAGGGACATGTTCCGGCGACAGCCGGTACGTGTCCCTGGGTTGCGGGGACACGTACGCTTCGCGAACATGTCCCCGGGGGACCTGACATGGCCGACATCGACATCCTGAAGGACTACGAGCGCGTCGACTTCGCCGACGGGGCGTGGACGCGGCCGGTGTTCCGGCGCGGGTCCGGTCCGGCGGTGATCATCATGCACGAGATCCCGGGCCTGCATCCGCTGGTCGTGCGCTACGCCGACGGCGTCGTGGCGGCCGGCTTCACCGTCTACCTGCCCAGCCTGTTCGGCGAGCCGGGACGCCAGGTCTCGAACGGCTATGTCGCGCGCGAGATGTTCCTCAATGTCTGCATCCGGCGCGAGTTCAACGTCTGGGCCAACGGGAAATCCTCGCCGATCGTCGACTGGCTGAGGGCCCTGGCGCGCAAGGCGCACGCCGACTGCGGCGGGCCGGGGGTCGGGGCGTTGGGCATGTGCTTCACCGGCGGGTTCGCCCTGGCCATGATGACCGAGCCCTCGGTGATCGCCCCGGTGCTGAGCCAGCCGTCGATGCCGATCGGCAGGGGCCGGGAGCGAGCCATCGACTGCTCGGCGGCGGAGTTCTCCTGCGTGAAGCAGCGGCTGGCCGATGAGGACCTGAGCGTTCTGGGCCTCGCCTTCCACGGCGACCGCTTCGTGCCGCCCGGCCGGTTCGAGATGCTGAAGGAAGAGCTGGGCGACCGCTTCGAGGCCTGGCAACTGAAGCCCGAGGACGGCCAGCCGGGCACCGGCGTGCCCAGCCACTCGGTGCTGACCATTCACCTGGCCCGGAGCGGTCCGACCCGTGAGGCCGAGGCGCGGACGATCAGCTTCTTCAGGGAGCGGCTGGCGCCAGCGGCCTCGGCCCCCACGGGGTGAACCAGACGAAGGCTGCGGTCAGGGCGCCCATGGTCACCATGCCGAGCGCCACCAGCGCGAACAGCGCCCAAGCCGGGGCCTGGACCGTCACCAGGATCAGGCCGCCGACCCCGACGACCAGCAGTCGCGCCGTGCCGGCCGCCAGCGGGCCGATGATCTTCCCCGCTCCCTGCGAGGCGAAGTAGAGCGCCAGCGACAGGCCGAAGAAGGCGAACACCGGTCCGACGAAGTGCAGATAGAGGGCGGCCGCCTTCCGCACCCCGGGCTGGTCGGTGAAGATCATCACCCACAGGTCGGGAAACAGGCTGAGCAGCAGGCCCAGGGCGCCCAGACCCGCCGCCGCCAGGCCCCCGGCGGTCCAGGCCACCTTGCGGGCCCGCGCCACGTCGCCCGCCCCGATGGCCAGGCCGACCATCGGCAGGGAGGCGACGCCGACCGAGAAGGCGATGGGCACCAGCAGGAACTCCAGCCGCGAGCCGATGCCGTAGCCGGCCAGGGTCTCGGCCCCGAAGCGGGCGGCGATGGCGGTGAGGACCAGGATGGTGGCCACCGTCTGGATCGGCGAAAGCAGGGCCGGGGCGCCGACCTTGAGGATGTCATCGAAATGCGCGCGGGTGAGCGGGCCGCGCAGGCGCAGCTTCACCCGCGCGGTCGACCGGCGCAGCAGCAGGAACAGGATCACCGTCACCAGCGTCCCGGTGATCGCCTGACCCAGGCCGACGCCGACGATGCCCAGCTTCGGCGCCGGGCCCCAGCCGAAGCACAGGGCGCCGCCCAGGATGACCTGCAGCGCGGCGCCGGCCAGCATCGCCGCGGAAGGCCCGACCATATTGCCCGACCCGCGCAGCACCGAGGCCAGCATGTTGCTGAGCCAGATCGCGCCGGCGAAGGAAAAGATCACCGTCGAATAGAGCACCGCCTGGCGCAGGGTCTCGCCCTTGCCGCCCAGCAGGGTGAACACGCTGTGCCCGAACAGGGTCAGCAGGAGGGTGAAGGTCAGGCCGAGGACCAGGCCGATGACCGCCGCATGGCGGGCCAGGGCCTCGGCCTTGTCGGTGTCTCCCGCGCCCAGCGCCCGGCTGACGGCCGAGGACACCCCGCCGCCCATGGCCCCGCCGCTCATCATGCCCATGAGCATGACCAGCGGCAGCACCAGCGCCGCCGCCGCCAGCGGCTCGACGCCCAGCCGGCCGATGTAGGCGGTCTCGGCGATCGACACCGCCGTGGTGGCGGTCATGCCCAGAAGGTTGGGCGCGGCCAGCTTGATCAGGGTCGGGGCGACGGGCGCGACCAGCAGCGGATGGGGGGTGGCGGCGGTCGTGTCGGTCATGCGGCTCCGCCGTGCGTTCGTTTCGATTCAATACGCATAGTGACAGACGCTGGACCACTCGCAACCGTGACCTGACGGCGCGGCGCCAAACTGGACATCCCGGTCCATCGCGCCTAGAAGCCCGCCCTTCATTTTCGCCCGCCCCGGGTTCGATCCCCGCCGCCGGCCAGAGAGCAAAGCCATGTCCAAGCACGGGAAGTCCCGCCACCAGGCCCCCGCCGGCCCGACCCAGCGCCAGCTGCGGGCCGGGGAACTGATCCGCCACGCCCTCGTCGAGGTGCTGCGCGAGGAAGAGTTCCAGGAGCCGGCGCTGCAGGGCGTTTCGGTCACCGTCTCCGAAGTGCGGATGAGCCCGGACCTCAAGCACGCCATCTGCTTCGTCGAGCCGCTCGGCGCGGGCGTCACCGGCCAGGGGACGGCCGAGATCGTCAAGGCCCTGAACAAGGTCAGCAAGTTCCTGCGCGGGCGGCTGGGCCGGCACATCGACATGAAGTTCACGCCGGACCTGAAGTTCTTCCACGACGACAGCTTCAACAACGCCGCGCGGATCAACAGCCTGTTCGACAACCCGCGCGTCCAGGCCGACCTGCAGGCCGACGACGACGGCGAAGCCTGAGGATGGCCCGCCGCAAGAAGGGCGACGCCGTCTCGGGCTGGGTGTGCCTGGACAAGCCCTACGACTTCGGATCGACCCAGGCCGTGGGCCGGGTGCGCTGGCTGTTCAACGCCCAGAAGGCCGGTCACGCGGGCACCCTGGACCCGCTGGCCACCGGCGTGCTGCCCATCGCGCTGGGCGAGGCGACCAAGACCGTCCCGTTCATGATGGACGCGGACAAAGCCTATCGCTTCATGATCGAGTGGGGTCGCTCGACCACCACCCTGGACCGTGAGGGCGAGACCACCGGGACCTCCGACGTGCGCCCCACCGTCGCGCAGGTCGAGGCCGCCCTGCCCGCCTTCGTCGGCGAGATCCAGCAGATTCCGCCGCAGTACTCGGCGATCAAGGTCGACGGCGAGCGCGCCTATGACCTGGCCCGGGCCGGCGAGGCGTTCGAGCTGCAGGCCCGCACGGTGGTGGTCCACAGCGCCCGGGTCAGCGCCGCCCCCGACGCCGACCATGTCGAGATCGAGGTGGAGTGCGGCAAGGGCACCTACGTCCGCTCCATCGTCCGCGACCTGGCCGCCGCGCTCGGGGCGCAGGCGCACGTCAGCGCGCTGCGTCGCACCCGGGTCGGGCCGTTCGGGGAAGATCGTGCGATTACGCTGGAAAATCTGGAAGATATGAGCCATAAGGCCGCGCTTCCGGAGGTTTTGCTCCCGGTCGAGACCGCGCTGGACGACATCCCGGCGCTGGCCGTGACCGCGGAGGACGCCTTCCGGCTGGCGCAGGGAAGACCCATCGTTCTCGTTCCCCGACAGGTCGAAAACCTCAAGGCCCGCCTCACCGGCGGCTCCCGGCTGGTTTCGGCGATGGACGGAGACAGGCTGGTGGCCCTCGCCGAGATGCGCGCGGGAAAGCTCAATCCCGTCCGGGTCTTTCTTCAAGCCTGAGCGGAGACCACACGATGTCGATCACTCTCGAGCGCAAAGCCGCGCTCATCACTGAACATGGCCGCACCCCCGGCGACACCGGAAGCGCCGAAGTCCAGGTCGCGATCCTCACCGAGCGCATCGCCAACCTGACCGAGCACTTCAAGACCCACAAGAAGGACAACCACAGCCGTCGTGGCCTTCTGCTCATGGTTTCGCAGCGCCGTTCGCTGCTCGACCACCTCAAGAAGTCCGACGTCGCGCGCTACCAGTCGATCATCGAGAAGCTGGGCCTGCGCCGCTAGGCTGAACAACCCGTCGGGGCGGGATCCTTGTCTAGGGTCCCGCCCCGATGCTTATCCGCCGAAAGGTTCCTCCAGGCCTTGGAACCGCCGGCGCGAAGTCCCCTAAACCGGGCTTCTGACGCACGAACGAGGGTTCAGACGAAATCCTCATCAGGCCTGACATCTGGAGAGGATTTCGGAAACGACACCTGTCCGCCCCCGCGGGAATACGCCCTCGGGACACGAGAGAAAGACCCTCAATGTTCGATATCAAACGCAAGACCATCGAGTGGGGCGGCAAGACGCTCACGCTCGAAACCGGCCGCATCGCCCGTCAGGCTGACGGCGCCGTTCTGGCCACCATGGGCGAGACCGTCGTCCTGGCCACCGCCGTGTTCGCCAAGACCCAGAAGCCGGGACAGGACTTCTTCCCGCTGACGGTCAACTACCAGGAAAAGACCTTCGCCGCCGGCAAGATCCCGGGCGGCTTCTTCAAGCGTGAAGGCCGTCCGTCGGAGAAGGAGACCCTGGTCTCCCGCCTGATCGACCGTCCGATCCGCCCGCTGTTCGTCAAGGGCTTCAAGAACGAAGTCCAGGTCGTCTGCACCGTCCTGCAGCACGACCTCGAGAACGACCCCGACATGCTGGCCATGGTCGCCGCCTCGGCCGCCCTGACCCTCTCGGGCGCTCCGTTCATGGGCCCGATCGGCGCCGCGCGCGTCGGCTATGTCGACGGCGCCTACATCCTGAACCCGACGCTCGACGAGCTGAAGGAAAGCAAGATGGACCTCGTCGTGGCCGGCACCGCCGACGCCGTGATGATGGTCGAGTCCGAGATCCAGGAACTGGACGAAGAGATCGTCCTGGGCGGCATCAAGTTCGCCCATGAAGGCATCCAGCCGGTGATCGACGCGATCATCGAACTGGCCGAGCACGCCGCCAAGGAGCCGTTCGACTTCGCCGTCGACGACACCGACGCCATCAAGGCGGAGATGAAGGCCCTGGTCGGCGCCGACATCATCGCCGGCTACAAGATCCAGAAGAAGCAGGACCGCTACGAAGCGATCGGCGCCGCGAAAAAGAAGGCCATCGCGGCCCTCGGCAAGAGCGAGGCCAATCCCGACGGCGTCGACCCGCTGAAACTGGGCGGCGTGTTCAAGGAACTGGAAGCCGACGTCGTGCGTCGCGCCATCCTCGACACCGGCATCCGCATCGACGGCCGCGACGTGAAGACCGTGCGTCCGATCATCGGTGAAGTCGGCATCCTGCCGCGCACCCACGGTTCGGCCCTGTTCACTCGCGGCGAGACGCAGGCCCTGGTGGTCGCGACCCTCGGCACCGGCGACGACGAGCAGTTCATCGACGCCCTGGAAGGCACCTACAAGGAGTCCTTCCTGCTGCACTACAACTTCCCCCCCTACAGCGTCGGTGAAACCGGCCGCATGGGCTCGCCCGGCCGCCGCGAAGTCGGCCACGGCAAGCTCGCCTGGCGCGCCATCCGCCCGATGCTGCCGAAGAAGGAAGACTTCCCCTACACGATCCGCCTGGTCTCGGAGATCACCGAGTCGAACGGCTCGTCCTCGATGGCCACGGTCTGCGGCTCGTCGCTGGCCATGATGGACGCGGGTGTTCCGCTGATCCGTCCGGTCAGCGGCATCGCCATGGGCCTGATCCTGGAAGACGACGGCTTCGCGGTCCTGTCGGACATCCTGGGTGACGAAGATCACCTGGGCGACATGGACTTCAAGGTCGCCGGCACCAGCGACGGCATCACCTCGCTGCAGATGGACATCAAGGTCGCCGGCATCACGCTGGAGATCATGGAGCAGGCCCTCGCCCAGGCGAAGGAAGGCCGTGATCACATCCTCGGCGAGATGAACAAGGCCATGGACGCGCCGCGCACCGAGCTCGGCGAGTTCGCGCCCAAGATCGAGACCATCAAGATCCCGGTCGACAAGATCCGTGAAGTGATCGGCACCGGCGGCAAGGTGATCCGCGAGATCGTCGCCGAAACCGGCGCCAAGGTGGACATCGGCGACGATGGCACCATCAAGATCGCCGCCTCGGAGCAGTCCAAGATCGACGCCGCCCGCGACTGGATCAAGTCCATCGCCAGCGAGCCGGAACTGGGCGCCATCTACAACGGCAAGGTCGTGAAGGTCGTCGACTTCGGCGCCTTCGTGAACTTCTTCGGCGCCAAGGACGGCCTGGTCCACGTCAGCCAGATCAGCAACGAGCGGGTCTCAAAGCCCAGCGACGTGCTGACCGAAGGCCAGATGGTCAAGGTGAAGCTTCTGGGCTTCGACGATCGCGGCAAGACCAAGCTGTCGATGAAGGTCGTCGACCAGGAAACCGGCGAAGACCTGTCCAAGAAGGAAGAGGCGACCGCCGAGGCGTAGGCCTTCGAGCGTCATCGCTGAAGATCAGGGGCGGTTCCGGCGACGGGGCCGCCCTTTTTCTGTTCAGCCCTCCCCACATCGTGGGGAGGGGGACCATGCGGAGCATGGTGGAAGGGTAGCGCCGGCGGTGTGTGATCCACCCGGATTGGCGCCGCGCCGCCCCCTCCGTCCTCGCGCCGCGAGACCACCTCCCCCTCGCGACGCTCCGGAGAGGACTGGCGCCCTTCCCCGGCCTTCGCCGGGAACACGGAGGTGGGTCTGACAAAGCGAGACTCTCGCGACCTGTACTCTGGAGACAAAGCGGGACATTCCACCCCTTTGCGCCCCCATCGCGAGACGCGGTCCGGCGCAATCCATCATCGCCGACAGGGCTCCCGCCCTGGCCCCGCAACGGCTTGAGCCGGCCGCGCGGCCTGCCCGTGGACGCCGGAACGACCGCCGCAGCTGGTCGTTCGCCCGCCTGGGCTTCCCTGTACGCACAGGGCGGTACAGGACGCCCCGGCCGCTTCAGCGTCCCGCGCGACTCCGGGGACAATCGGCCGCGCTTCCCGCCCATCGAAGTAAACGCCCCTTAACCCTCTCCGGGCCAGATAGGCGGCTCAGAACGAACTTGGGGGCGCGGATGGCGCGGGCGGCGAGGCGGACCGGGCTGGACATGGCGATGGAGCTGGCGGCCTGGGCCTGGACCCAGCCGTTCAGCGCGCGCCTGCGCGGCGGCGTGGTCGCGGCGGCCGGCGTGGCGCTGATCGCCGCCTTCGCCACCTGGAATTCCGCCGACCCCAGCCTCAACGTCGCCTCGGCCCTGCCGGCCAGCAACATCCTGCGCGGGCCGGGCGCGGTGGTCGCAGACATCTTCGTGCAGTCGCTGGGCCTGGCCGCCTGGGGGCTGGCCCTGCTGATGGTCGTCTTCGGCCTGACCCGCGCGGTCGATCCCGATCCCGACGCCCATCGCGGCGCGACCCGGATCCGGGCGCTGGTCGGCGTCGGCGCCGTGCTGGCCCTGGCCGGCGCCATCGCCGCGCCGAGCCCGCCGAAGAGCTGGGCGCTGGCCCGGGGGCTGGGCGGCTTCTGGGGCGACGGCCTGCTGGGCGCCCTGTCGGGGATCATCGGCTTTGCCCGCATTCCCGGGGCCGAGATCATCGCCGCGCTCATCCTGCTCGTCGTCGGCGGCGTCGCCGCGACCTGGGCGCTGGGCGTCAGCCGCGCCGGCATGGCCCGCGCCGCGGAGAACGCGCTGGAAAGCCTGCTCGCCCGCCGCCCCGCGCCGCGTGAGCCGCAGCCTGTCGCCGCCCCCGCCCGGGCCCCCGCCGCCCGCCGCCGCGCCGAGAAGGTCGCGGCGACGCCCAAACCCCTGCGCTTCGCCGACGATCCCCCGGCCGAGGTCGATGAGGTGGACGACGCCCCCGCCGCCGGCCGCGCCGGCGCCCCGGCCATCAAGCCGCCGAAGCCCGCGCCCAAGAACAGCAGCCGGGAGGTCCGCGAGCAGCAGAAGACCTTCGACTTCGTGGCGCCGGGCGGCTTCATGCTCCCGGAACTGGCCATGCTGGCCAAGCCCAAGCCCCGCGTCGGCGGTTTCGACGAGGAGGCGCTGCGCCAGAACGCCCGGCTTCTGGAAAGCGTGCTGAGCGAGTTCGGCATCCGCGGCGCCATCGACCAGATCCGGCCCGGTCCCGTGGTCACCCTCTACGAGCTGGTGCCCGCCCCCGGTGTGAAGCATGCCCGGGTCGTGGCCCTGGCCGACGACATCTCCCGCTCGATGGGCGTGGCCGCCTGCCGCGTCTCGGTGGTGTCGGGCCGAAACGCCATCGCGCTGGAGCTGCCCAACGCCAAGCGCGAGACGGTCTATCTGCGCGACCTGCTGGCCAGCGCCGACTACGAGAAGGCGTCCCAGACCCTGCCCATGGCGCTGGGCGAGACCATCGGCGGCGAGCCTTACATCGCCGACCTGGCCCGCATGCCCCACCTGCTGATCGCCGGCACCACCGGCTCGGGCAAGTCGGTCGGGGTCAACGCCATGATCCTGTCGATCCTCTACCGGCTGAGCCCCGAGCAGTGCCGGTTCATCATGATCGACCCCAAGATGCTCGAGCTGAGTGTCTACGACGGCATCCCGCACCTGCTGGCCCCGGTGGTCACGGACTCGAAGAAGGCGATCGTGGCCCTGAAGTGGACCGTCCGCGAGATGGAGGACCGCTATCGCCGCATGGCCAAGATCGGCGTGCGCGGCATCGCCGCCTACAACGAGCGGGCCAAGGAGGCGCTGGACAAGGGCGAGCACTTCGAACGGACCGTCCAGACCGGGTTCGACGAGGCCGGCCGGCCGATCTTCGAGAGCGAGAAGATCCGCCCCGAGCACATGCCCTATCTGGTCGTGGTCATCGACGAGGTCGCCGACCTGATGATGGTGGCCGGCAAGGACATCGAGGGCGCCGTGCAGCGGCTGGCCCAGATGGCCCGC
>CAYTZY010000037.1:10596-25081 GCA_964442795.1 uncultured Caulobacter sp. | reverse complement strand
CCAACTACTTCGCCGCCGCAGGGTATGATGCAGACTGATCGGAAAATGCTCTAGCGGCAGAGGGTTTCCCAGCTGGTGTCGCGCCCGGTGGACAGGAGCACGCCGCCGGCGATGAACGACTGGTTGATCGAGGGGTCGCGCGAGGCCAGCACCCGGGAGCGCCGGCCATCCATCGCGACGGTGACGTCGGCCGGCTGGCCCGCGGCGTTGGTCTCGCTGAGCACGATGACCTGCCGGGAGATGATCCGCGCGCCGGTCACGGTGTAGACGATCTCGCCCCTGGCCCCGAGCCGGTAGCTCAGCTTGACCGTGCCGTCAGGCTGGGCCTCGAACACCGTGCGGTTGTTGAGTTCCGTGGTCGGCGCAGCGCAGTCCTTGGACCACTCGCCGATCAGGCCAAACGTCTTGAGCGTCTGGGCGACGGTTTCGGCCCGTGCGGTCGTCGGCCCGCCGGCTGCGAGGGCGAGGACGGCCGCGGCCGACGTCAGGATGGATGTGTTTCGCAAGATCTGCCTCCAGCTGTCTGGCGCCGATCATGCCGGGGCCGGCGGAGGGACGAACCGCCCGAAAGGGGGTGTCTGTCTAGCGCAGGGCCATCTGGCTCCAGATGGCGCGCAGCGCCCGCAGCTGCTTCTCGGTGGACTCGCGCAGGTCATGACGGACCTTGAGCCTGACGCCGACGCGGTTGCCGCGCCGCCAGATCACCTCGGCGTCCCAGGCGATGCCCTCCTTGATCTGCACCAGATGCAGTTCGGCCGGCACCAGATGCGGCGTCGACGTCTCGATCATCGCGCCGTCGGGGCTCAGATTGCGGATCACGCAATCCAGGGTCTGGGTCGCGTCCTCGTTGGAGACCTTTCCGGCCAGCAGCGCGCGATTGCGCTGGCCGCGACGACGCTCGAGGGGTTTGGGGCAGGATGAAGCGAACATGCGCCCGATCCTGGCGCGCGAACGTTGACATCCGGTATGCGCGGGAGCCGTCGCGGAGTCCTGGGGACAAGTCGCCAGGCGGCGGAACATGCTGCGCCCGCGACCGTTCCGGCCGGTCACGCCCAGGAGAGCCCAGCCATGATCCAACCCGATATCAGCCTCGCCGCGATACGCCGGCGCCGTGATCCGCAGGCCCTCGCCTGCCTCGCCGGGGCGAGCGCCAGCCTGGTCCTGATGGTCCTGACCTTCTGGCTGGCCTGAGCCGTCAGGCCTCCAGCTCGATGTCCCAGTAGAGGTAGTCCAGCCAGCTTTCATGCAGGAAGCCGGGCGGGAAGCGACGGCCGTGATCCTGCAGCTCGTGCATCGACGGTCGGCGGGGATGGCGATGCGGCTGCATGTGCGCCTCGCGCGGCGTTCGGCCGCCCTTGGTCAGGTTGCAGGGCGCGCAGGCGGTGACGATGTTCTCCCAGGTCGTGCGGCCGCCGCGCGAGCGGGGGATGACGTGGTCGAAGGTCAGGTCCTGGCCCGAGCCGCAGTACTGGCAGGCGAAGCTGTCGCGCAGGAAGAGGTTGAACCGCGTGAAGGCCGGCGGCCGGTCCTGCGAGACATAGGACTTCAGCGACACCACGCTGGGCAGCCGCATCTCGAACGAGGGGCTGTGGATCATCTTGTCGTAGGAGGACACGACCTCGACGCGCTCGAGGAACACCGCCTTGATCACCTCCTGCCAGGGCCAGAGGGACAGCGGATAGTAGCTCAGCGGGCGATAGTCCGCGTTGAGCACCAGGGCCGGCCAGCCCGACGGCGGCGCCTTAAGCACCTGCATCGGCGGCCTCCCGGAGGAGTTCTGGATTCACATACGCGACGGACCTGAAGACCTGCCTCGCTTCCCGCGCCTCATCAGGGATCGCCACCATCCCCGAACGCGACTCGGAGCATAGACCCGGATCGGCGACAGGGCCAAGACAGGCGTGCGGCGGAAGGAGAGCTCGGGCACAGGCCGGTCAGGCGGCGGCTTCCGGGGTGATGGCGGTCCTGATGCCGTCGCCCTGAAAGCCGATCATCTCGGGCTGGATCACGCCGGGCATGACCGTCACGTCGTAGAGCTCGTCCAGCGTATGTTCGAACCGCAGCCACTCCTCGGTCACGCCGGTGTCGATGTTGACGACGATCAGGCCGCAGCGCGGGGTCGCGTCGCGGGCCGCCAGTTCGTCATCCAGCCGCAGGCCGGCGAAGGTCTGGTTGTTGCGGGGCCGGGACAGGCCGATCACCGCGCGCCGGCCGATGAAGGCCAGGCCGCGGGCGTAGCCGGGGCAGAAGGCGACTGGGGTGAAGGTTCCGGTCGCCGGATCGACCTGACCGAACTGGCCCCTGCCCGAGTTCAGCACCCACAGGCGGCCGTCGTACAGGCGCGGCGAGTGCGGCATGGACAGGCCGCTGCAGACGATCTCGCCGCTGGCGACGTCCACGATCACCCCGCCGTCGACGCGGCGCTCGCGCCAGCCGTCGAGCGTGTCGCTGCGACTGACGGCGCTGACAAAGGCCGGCCGCGTTCCGTCCATGGCCAGGCCGTTCAGGTGGCAGCGGTCCTCCGGCGTCCAGGCGGAGATGAACGGCGGCTTCCACAGCGGTCGGAAGCTGGCCGTCTCGCTGATGCCGCACAGGCCGTTGAACAGCGTATTGACAAAGATCGGGCCGTCCTCGCCCAGACCGATGTCGTGGCAGTCGATGCGGCCGGTGATCCGGCCCTCGCGCGGGACAAACCGCCGGTCGACTCCCGCCCGCGTCACCGCGCCGGCCGGCATGTCGTTCTCGAACCGCCACAGGGCATACATGCCGCTGGTCCAGAGGCTCTGGCCGTCGGTCCACAGCCCCTGGCATTGCTCGATCATCCGCTCGTGGGCGCGGACCGACGCGTCCGGGCGGCGGCCGACCATGACCAGCCGGCCGGCCTGGTAAGTGGTCAGGGCCAGGCTGGCGCGCTGTCCGGCCAGCCAGTCGGAGAACCCGGGCGACAGCAGAAGCAGCGGGCCGGAGGCCTTCGGTTCAGGGTTGGCGGTGGCCTTGGAACCAGGGGTCATGCCATCGGCCTTAGCGGCAAGGACGAGCAATGCAACCCCGACGGCTCGGACATGCGCTGGAGCGCTCCGCCAATGAGGCGCTCGGAAGTCCGCAATGCGGCCTGCCCCGCGCCGGGCTGCAACCGAACCTCTCCGTCCGCCCCTTCGATGCCGACGCTGGTTGGGCGCCCCAGGACCGGCCGGATCTCACGGGACAGGCGACGCGCAAGAAAAGGGGCGCCGAAGCGCCCCGAAAGTCTCTGCCTGGCCGCCTGCCCCCGGTGGGGCAGGCGGATGGATCGAGCGAGAAACGATTAGCCGCCGACGAAGGCCACAGCGCCGGTCAGGGCCGCGCCCAGGGCCAGCAGGAAGACCGCGGCGGAGCGGTCGAGAAAGCGTTCGAAGGTGACGAGCTTGGAAACCGACATGACACACATCCTTTGAGTTATGGACCCGTTCACCGGGCCCCCCGTTATGTCCCCTCGGGGAGGAGGGGCTGTCCGATCTGGACGATGCTTAGATAGCACCTATCTGAACGCCGTCAAGATCAATCTTTACGTCGTTCGGATTCAGTTTTAGAGTGACCGTCATGAGAGAAGCTGCAGCCGTCGAATCCCGGCCCTACCACCACGGTGATCTCCGCCGGGCGCTCGTCGAGGCCGCCCGCCGAATCCTTGAAAGCGAAGGGCCGACGGCCCTGTCGCTGCGCGCGGTGGCGCGGGAAGCCGGCGTCAGTCCGGCGGCGCCCTACCATCACTTCAAGGACAAGGGCGAACTGCTGGACGCCGTGGCCCACGTGGGCTGGGACATGCTCGGCGAGTCCATGACCGGCGCCAAGCAGCGGGCCGCCGACCTGGGCTCCCTGATGACCGAGATCGGCGTGTCCTACGTGCAGTTCTCGCAGCAGCACCCGGCGCTCTACCGCGTGATGTACGACTGCTCGCGCGACAAGGACGAGCTGCCCGAGGGCATGCAGGACAACGAGGACAGCGCCTACTGCCTGGTGCGGGAGACGTTCCGGAAGGTCGCCGGGCCCGATGTCGCCATCGTCGACATCGAACTGGCCACCATCGCCGCCTGGTGCGCCGCCCACGGCCTGGCCGAGATGAGCACCTTCAGGCAGTTCGAGGGCCTGAAAGCCGGCCTCGGCGGCGAGGAAGCCTTCCTGCGCGGCGTACTGGGCCACCTGGGCATGTTTCAGCCGAGCAGGATCTCCAAGGTCTGATCCGCTGGGAACGGCGGCGGGCGCGGACCGTTAGGTCTGGCGAACCGCAACCCGCGAAGGCAGCCCCCATGCAGATCTCTGAAGTGATGACCGCCAACCCGCAGGTCGCCCGCCCCGCCGACACCGTCGCCGAGGTGGCGCGCCGCATGAACGACATCGACACCGGCGCCATCCCCGTCGTCGAGGATGGCCGCATCCTGGGCATCATCACCGACCGCGACATCGTGCTGCGCGTGGTCGGCGAGCAGCGCAGCTTCGACACCCGCGTCGACGAGGTGATGACCACCGACGTCCAGACCTGTCGGGAGGACGCGCCGATCGCCGACGTCATCTACCAGATGACCGACAAGCAGGTGCGCCGCATCCTGATCGTCGACGGCGACCGCCGCCTGACCGGCATCGTCTCGCTTGGCGACGTGGCGCAGGAGGCCTCGGCCCGCAAGGCCGGCGCTGTCCTGGAGGACATCTCCGAGGCCCCCGCCAACAACTGAAGCCCCAAGGCTGATGCAAAGGGGCGCTCGCCGGTCTAGAGAGGCCGCGTGAGCGCCTCCTTCATCACCCGTTTCGCCCCTTCCCCCACGGGATACCTCCATCGTGGCCACGCCTTCTCGGCGTTGACCGCCTTCGAGGCCGCCCGGTCCGTCGGCGGACGCTTCATCCTGCGCATCGAGGACATCGACGCCACGCGCTGTCGGCCCGAGTACGAGGCGGCGCTGCTGGAAGACCTGGCCTGGCTGGGTCTCAAGTGGGAGGAGCCGGTCCGTCGGCAGTCGGAGCATCTGGCCGACTACGAGGCGGCGATTGAATCGCTGCGCGCCCGAAACCTCGTCTACCGTTGCTTCCGCACCCGCAAGGATATCGCCGAAGCCGCGGTCAGCGCCCCGCACGGGCCCGTCGAGGCCTTCCGCGGCGGACCGTTGCATCCAAACGAAGAGGACCGCTTCCTGTCCGAGGGCCGCCCCTTCGCCTGGCGGCTGTCGCTCGACGAGGCGCGCGAGGCGGTCGGGGCGTTCCAGAAGCTGAGCTTCCGTGAGTACGGCGAGGGTACCCGGGGCGAACGCGGCCGCATCGTCGCCCGACCGGAACTGGCCGGCGACGTGGTGCTGGCCCGCAAGGACGTCGGCGTCGCCTACCATCTGGCCGTGGTGGTCGATGACGCGAAGCAGAAGATCACCCATGTCATCCGCGGCGCCGACCTGTTCGAGGCGACCCATACCCAGCGGCTGTTGCAGGCGCTGCTGGGACTGCCGACGCCGGCCTATCGTCACCACGCCCTGCTGACCGACGCGCAAGGGCGCCGCTTCGCCAAGCGCGACAAGGCCGAGACCCTGCGGGCCATTCGCGAGAGCGGCGTCAGCGCCCAGGCCCTGCGCGCCGAACTCGGCTTCGCGGGATGAGTGAGGCCGCCGCGCCGGCGACAGGCCACCGCGCCCTGCCCTTCATCGCCCTGGTCGTCGGGGCCTGCGCCATCGGCTTCGCGCCGATCTTCGTGCGCATGACCGAGACCGGCCCGGCGGCGGCCGGCTTCTGGCGGCTGTTCCTGGCCCTGCCGGTGTTGGCCCTGATGGCGCTGCGCGACGGCAAGGGCGCGGCGACGCCGCCCGGCCGGATGATGCTGCTGGCCGGCCTGTTCTTCGCGCTGGACCTGTCGTTCTGGCACTACGGGGTCAAGCTGACCTCGGTGGCCAACGCCACGGTGCTGACCAACCTGTCGCCGGTGGTGGTGACCGCGGCAGCCTGGTTCCTGTTCAGGGAGCGTCCGGCGCGGATCTTCATCGCCGGCCTGACCGTTGCCCTGATCGGGGCCGGGATCATGGCCGCTGGCGCCGACGCGACCCGGGCGATCGACGCACCGCTGGGCGATCTGCTCTCGCTGACCACGGCCCTCTGGTACGCCTTCTACTTCATCGCCATGCGCTCGGCCCGGCAGCAGGCCGGCGCCTCGCGGGCGATGTTCTGGTCGACCCTGGCCAGCACGCCGATCCTGCTCGTCGTCGCCTTCGCGTTCGGAGAACAGATCATCCCGGGCAGCGGCGCCGGCTGGGCGGCCTGCGTCGGCCTGGCCGTGGTCCATATCGCCGGCCAGGGCTCGATCGCCTGGGCGCTCGGTCGCCTGCCCGCCGCAACGGCCTCGGTGGTCGTGCTGGCCCAGCCGGTGGTGGCGGCCGCGGCCGGCTGGATCCTGTTTTCGGAAACCTTGACCCCCCTGCAGATGCTGGGCGGCGTTCTGACCCTGGCCGGCGTCGTGATCGCTCAGCGAGCGCCGGTTCAGCGGGCCCAGTAGCGGTAGCGATACGCCGTCGTAAAGCCGAGCCTCTCGTAGAGCGCCACGGCGCTCTCGTTCTCCACCTCGACCTGCAGGTAGCTGCGGCTCGCCCCCTGCCCGGCCGCGAAGTCCAGCAGCGCCGAGACGATCCGCGCCGCCAGCCCCTGTCGGCGGAAGTCCGGCGAAGTCCGCATCACCGACACCCCCGCCCAGTCGCCGTCCACGGCCACCGCCCCGACCGCCACGGCCCGCCCCCCGGCCTCGATCCGCGCGAACCGCACCGGCGGGGCGATGCGGCGCAGGGTGGCCAGCCGCTCCTGCGCATCGGCGAGGTCGCGGTACAGGGTCTCGAACAGCACGCTCTGGAAGGCATCGCCGGGTTCGGCTTCCAGCAGCACGCCCTCGTTCGCGCCGCCGACGGGGCCGACCATGACCCTGGTCTCGGTGTTGGGCGAAAAGCCGTTGGCGCGCAGGAAGGCCTCGATGTCGCCGGGATGCGGCGCGCCGTCGACGGTCTTGAACTTCGGCGGCAGGCCATGATCGGCATACCAGGACTCCACCGCCGCCAGCGCCTCGTCCAGCGGTCGGTCCGGCGCCTCCAGCGCCCAACAGGTGTTGGCCCGGCCCGTATGGCCCGTCGACGCGTTCAGCCGCCAACCGCCCAGCCGCGCCCTGTGCAGCGCCGGCCAGGCGCGGGCGGAAGCGTCCTCGAGGGCGACAAGCGCGGCCGGCGTCATTCCGCCAGCAGCCGCTCGACCAGTTCCCGCGCTTCCTTGCCGTTCCAGTCGGCGTCGCCGGCCAGCCTCGCCCGTTCGACGCCGGTCTTGTCGTAGATGATGGTGGTCGGAAAGCCGGCCGCGCGCGGCTCCAGCCCGAAGGCCAGCTTGTAGCCGGGGTCGCGGTAGAGCTTCAGCGGACTGTTCTGCTTGATGAAGGCGACGGCCAGATTCAGGTCCTCGTCGCGGTCGACGCTGACCGGGGCCACGACCAGCGGCTGGGTCTGGTAGGCGGCCTGCAGCGCCGCCAGGGTCGGCATCTCGATCTTGCAAGGCCCGCACCAGGTGGCCCACAGGTTGACCACCAGCACCTTGCCCTTGAAGTCCGCCACGGAGACTGATCTGCCGTCCGGATCGAGGAAGGTCTGGGCCGGCGCGGCGCGGCCGGGGACCGACACCACCAGCTTGGCCAGCTCCCCACGCTTGAGGTCGCGCAGATCGGCGGATTCCTCGGGTTTGAACGAACTGGCGACGATGACGTATAGAACCGCCGCCGCGCCGATCAGGGCGAGGCCCCGGATGGCCCAGTTCAACAGGTCGGGCCCGGGTTTGGCCGGCTGGACTTCGCTCATATGACTGACAAACCCTCCGAGACGACCAAGCCCTCCGGAGAGGGCCAGGCCATGTGGGGCGGACGGTTCTCGGCGCGCCCCAGCGATCTGATGCAGGCGATCAACGTCTCGATCGGCTTCGACAGGCGCCTCTGGGCGCAGGACATCGCCGGCTCGAAGGCCCACGCCGCCATGCTGGCGAAGGCCGGGGTCATATCTAGCGAGGATGAGGCGCAAATCCAGCGCGGACTGGACGCCATCCACGGCGAGATCGAAGCGGGGTCCTTCCCGTTCCGCGAGGAGTTCGAGGACATCCACATGAATGTGGAGGCGAGGCTGCGTGAGCTGATCGGCCCGGTGGCCGGCCGGCTGCACACCGCCCGCTCGCGCAACGACCAGGTCGCCCTCGACTTCCGCCTCTGGGTCCGCGAGGCGACCGAGCGGTCAGCGGCCCAGATCAACGGCCTGATCGCCGCGCTGCTGGAGAAGGCTGAGGCCCACGCCGACGCCCTGATGCCCGGCTTCACCCATCTGCAGCCGGCCCAGCCGGTGACGCTCGGCCACCATCTGATGGCCTATGTCGAGATGTTCGGCCGCGACGCCTCGCGCTTCCGCGACGCCCGGGCCCGGATGAACGAGTGCCCCCTGGGCGCCGCCGCCCTGGCCGGCAGCCCCTTCCCCATCGACCGCGAGATGACGGCGAAGGCCCTGGGCTTTGATCGTCCCACGGCCAACTCGCTGGACAGCGTGTCCTCCCGCGACTTCGCTCTGGAAGCCCTGTCGGCGGCGACAATCTGCGCCACCCACCTGTCGCGCCTCGCCGAGGAGATCGTGCTGTGGATGACGCCGCAGTTCGGCTTCATCCGGCTGAGCGACGCCTTCACCACCGGCAGCTCGATCATGCCGCAGAAGAAGAACCCCGACGCCGCCGAGCTGATCCGGGCCAAGGTCGGCCGCATCCTGGGCTCGCTGACGACCCTGACCGTGGTCATGAAGGGCCTGCCGCTGGCCTATTCCAAGGACATGCAGGAGGACAAGGTTCCGACCTTCGAGGCCTTCGACGCGCTGGAACTGGCCCTGCTGGCCATGACCGGCATGGTGCGCGACCTGGAGCCCAACACCGACCGCATGGCCGCCGCCGCCGGGGCGGGGTTCTCGACCGCCACAGACCTCGCCGACTGGCTGGTGCGCGAGCTCGACCTGCCGTTCCGCGACGCGCACCATGTCACCGGCGCGGCGGTGAAACGGGCCGAGCAACTGGGCGTCGATCTGGCCGAGCTGCCGCTGGCTGAACTTCAGGCGCTCAACCAGGGCATCGGCGAGGACGTTTTCGGGGTTCTGACCCCTGCCGCTTCCGCCGCAAGCCGCGTAAGCTGGGGCGGAACGGCGCCCGATCAGGTTCGGGCCCAGGTCGCGCGTTGGAAGGATTCCCTGCGATGAAGGCTTCCCGTCTCATTCCGCTGTCGCTCGTGCTGGCGTCGGCGGCCCTCGCCGGCTGCGGCTCGCTCGGCGAGCTGGAGCGCCCCGAGGACCCCGCCAAGCGCGCCGCCTTCGAGGCCGAGCGCCGCGCCGCGGTGGGCCGGGCCAATCGCCCGTCTGACCCCCGGTCGGACGAGGAACTGGCCGATCCGGCCACCAGCCGCGGCAACACCCGCGAGTCGCCGATCGGCGGCGGCCCGTCCGACCCCTTCGCGGGCCCGGGTTCCGATCCCCGCTAGACGAGACTTGAGACCAGCGTGAACCACTTCGAGGTCCGGGGCGGCGAGCTCCATTGCGAGAGCGTCCCCCTGTCCCGGATCGCCGATGAGGTCGGCACGCCGGTCTACGTCTATTCGCGCGCGACACTGGAACGACACTACACCGTCTTCCGCGACGCCCTGGTCCAGGCCGGGGTCGTCGATCCGCTCGTCGCCTATGCGGTCAAGGCCAACAGCAATGTCTCGGTGCTCAGGATCCTCGGCGACCTGGGGGCCGGAGCCGACACGGTGTCGGAAGGCGAGATCCGCCGGGCGCTGGCCGCCGGCATTCCGGGCGAGCGCATCGTCTTCTCCGGCGTCGGCAAGACCCGGGGCGAGATCGCCTTCGCGCTGAAGGCCGGAGTCTCGGAGATCAACGTCGAGTCCGAGCCCGAGCTGAAGCTGATCGCGGCCGTGGCCGAGGAGCTTCAGCTCCGCGCCCCGATCGTCTTCCGCGTCAATCCGGATGTCGCGGCCGGCGGGCACGCCAAGATCGCCACCGGCAAGGCGGAGAACAAGTTCGGCGTCTCCTTCGCCGAGGCCGCGCGGCTCTACGCCAACGCCTCCAACCACCCGCACCTGAACCCGCTCGGCGTCGCATGCCACATCGGCAGCCAGATCACCGATCTCGCCCCGTTCGAGGCCGCCTTCCGCAAGATGCGTGGGCTGGTCGAGAGCCTGCGGGCCGAGGGGCTGAGCGTCGAGCGACTGGACCTGGGCGGCGGGCTGGGCGTGCCCTACTTCAACCAGCCCGACCCGCCGGCGCCCGACGCCTACGCCGCCATGGTGGCCGGGGTCATGAAGGGCCTGAGCGACATCCGCCTGGCCTTCGAGCCGGGCCGGGTGATCGCCGCCAACGCCGGGGTGCTTCTGGCTGGCGTCATCCATCTGCACGAACGGCCCGAGGGGCGGAAGTTCCTGGTCCTCGACGCGGCGATGAACGACCTGATCCGGCCGGCGATGTACGAGTCCTTCCACGATATCCGACCGGTGCGCGAGACCGACGCTCCGCCCGTGCCGCTCGATGTCGTGGGGCCGGTCTGCGAGACCGGCGACACCTTCACCCGCGAGCGGCTGCTGCCGCCGATGGGCCCGGGCGACCGGGTCGCCTTCATGAGCGCCGGCGCCTACGGCGCGGCCATGGCCAGCGAGTACAACTCCCGCCCGCTGGTCCCCGAGGTGCTGGTCGACGGCGAACGCTACGCGGTGATCCGCAAGCGCCCGACCTACGAGGAAATGCTGGCGGACGAGGTTCCGGGGGAGTGGCGGTAGACAGTCACTGATTTCGCGAGCGAGATCAGTGACTGTCCCCCTTTTCTACTCCCACCACGGATAGACGTCCGGCATGTCCGTAGACACCTTCCCCGGGAAGTTCGGCTTGCGCTTCTCGAGAAAGGCCGCGACGCCCTCCTTCACATCGGCCGTACCGCCCATGGCCATGGCCAGCGGGCCGTCGACACCCAGCACCTTCAGCGGGTCGGCCTCCTCGGAAAAACGCCAGAGCAGGGCGCGGGTGACGGCGATGGAGATGGCGGAGGTCTCGTCGGCGATCTCGCGGGCGATTTCCATGGCGCGGGGCAGCAGGTCTTCCGGCTCGACAACCTCGCTGACCAGCCCGCCGGCCAGGGCCTCGTCGGGCCCGAACACCCGGCCCGAATAGCACCAGCGCAGCGCCTGCGGCAGGCCGACGATGCGCGGCAGGAAGGACGCGGCCCCGGCCTCGGGCGCCAGGCCCCGGCGGGCGAACACGAAGCCGATCTTCGCCTTCGTCGAGGCGATGCGGATGTCCATCGGCAGGGTCATGGTGATGCCGACCCCGACCGCGCCGCCGTTGATCGCCGCGATCGACGGCTTGCGGCAGGTGAAGATGGCCTCGGTGAAGCCCCCCTTCGGCGCGCCGGTCTTCGGCCGCCCCGCGCCGAACAGCTTCGCGCCGTCGCCGCCGAAGGCGTCAGAACCGGCCGACATGTCCGCCCCGGCGCAAAAGCCGCGCCCGGACCCGGTGACGATGACGACCCGCACCGCGTCGTCGGCGTCGGCCTGGACAAAGGCGTCGGCCAGTTCCGCCCCCATGGTGGCGGTATAGGCGTTCAGCGCCTCGGGCCGGTTCAGCGTCAGGGTCAGGACGCCGTCGTCCAGCGAGGTGAGGATGGTTTCGTAGGCCATGGCCGCTTGCTCCCTGCCGGTATGCGCCGGTCCGAAGGGCAGCCTGTCAGCCCGCGCGGGCGGGCGACAAGTATGACGTGGCGTCAGGAACTTCCCATTTCCGCCTGCCCGGCGGAGGCCCGTCCCTCAGTCCATCGCCCCGACGTACGGGATGCCCCGCATGCCGCCGGCCACGTCCATGCCGTAGCCGACCAGGAACCTGGGCGGCGCTTCCCAGGCGACGAAGTCGGGCTGGATGGCGCGCTCCGTCGGCCAGGGCTTGCTGGCGAAGACGGCGGTCAGCACTTCAGACGCGCCGGCGTCGCGGACCAGTCGCGCGGCCTCGCTGAGCGACAGGCCGGTGTCGAAGACGTCGTCGACGATCAGCGCCTTGCGGCCCAGCACCGGGCGCTGCAGGTCGGCGCGGACCTCGCAACGGCCGTAGCTCTGGCGCTCGTCGCGGTAGGAGGACAGCCACAGGGCGTCGAACTTCGTCAGCCGCCCCAGCCGGGCCAGGGCCCGCGTCAGGTCGGCGGCGAACCAGATGCCGCCGGTCAGCAGGCAGACCATCACTGTCTCGTCGTCGATGCGCGGCGCAATCTGCTGGGCCACGGCTGCGACGCGGGCGGCGACCTCCTGCTCGGACAGCAGGACCGTCGGCTGCGGCTCGCTCATCAATGGCTCTCCGTGGCGGCGGCGTCCTCGACCAGCGGCGTGGCCTCAAGGATCATCTCGCCGGCGGGCTCGGCAGGAGCCGGGCTGTGCGCCTCGGCCCCGACCTCGCCGCGCAGGGTCACCCGCTGGGTCTCGCCCTTCGGCGCCGGGTGCTTCGTGGCCTCGCCCCTGGCGCCCTTCTTCAGTTCGAAGCTGACCTCAAGGGTGGCGGCCGTGGTGGGGGGGTCGAGCATGGCCAGCGCGAAGTGGCGGGTCTCGCCCGGCGGGATCAGCGGATCGGCCGGGCTGGCCAGCTTCACCGCCACCACCTTGCCGGCCTTGTTGAGCAGGCTGATGCGCAGCGGCGGCGCGGTGACGGGGTGGTCCTCGACGTTGCGCATGACGCCGGACACGGCGAGGGCCGCGTGACCGTCCTGCAGCGCGGCCTCGGCGGCGACATCCTCGATCTCCAGCCCGACGCGGTTGACGTCCAGGCCGACGGCGGCGAAGGCGCTGGCCGTGCTTGGCCAGATCTCGACGACCGAGCCGCGGAAGACGATGCCGCCGAGCACCAGGCCCATCAGGGCGACCGCCATGCCGGCCCAGACCACGCCCACGGTGGCGGCCTCGCGGACGCGGCGTTCCTGCGTGGCTTTCTGGCGGAAGACCTTCGGCAGCTCCTCGCCGGGCAGGTCGCTGACCGGCGTTTCTTCGGCCTTGTCGGCCTCCTGGGCCAGCGCGCCGGCCTCGGGATCGACGAACAGTTCGAGGTCGGGCTGGCCTTCGGCGGTCCAGCGGTTGCCGCAGGCGGAGCAGCGCACGGTGCGGCCGCCCGCCCCGACCTTCTCGTCAGGTACGAAATACCGGGTGGCGCACTCGGGACAGGTCAGTATCATGCCGGCGAATCGGACGCTCCCCGCTCCTCTTCCCGAGGTCGCCGATTTCGGCTCCCATGTCCAGAAACCAGAACGCCGTATTCGAGGGCGACCCGGTCGCCGGACCTGTGTTGCGCTTCGACGGCGTAGGCATGCGCTATGGGCGCGCGCCGGAGGTCCTGAAGGACGTCTCGTTCGAGCTGGCCGCGGGCAGTTTTCATTTCCTCACCGGCGCTTCGGGCGCCGGCAAGAGCAGCCTTCTGAAGCTGATCTATCTCGCCGAACGTCCGTCCAGAGGGACCATCGAACTGTTCGGCCGCGATGTCGACGCCGTGCACGCGGCGGACCGGCCGTTCCTGCGCCGCCGCATCGGGGTGGTGTTCCAGGAGTTCCGCCTGCTGGAGCATCTGTCGGCCTTCGACAACGTCGCCCTGCCGCTGCGGATCGCCGGCGGGAAGCCCGACGCCTATCGCGCCGATGTCGCCGAGCTGCTGGCCTGGGTGGGCCTGAAGGACCGCATGCACGCCTTGCCCCCGACCCTGTCGGGCGGCGAGAAGCAGCGGCTGGCCATCGCCCGGGCGGTGGTCAACCGGCCCGACATCCTGCTGGCCGACGAGCCGACCGGCAATGTCGACGACGCCCACGCCATCCGCATCCTGAAGCTGTTCGTCGAGCTGAACCGTCTGGGCACCACCGTGCTGATCGCCAGCCACGACGAGGACCTGGTCGCGCGCTCCGGCCAGCCGGTGCTGCACCTGGATCGCGGCCGGTTGCGGATGTTCGGCCGCGGCGTCGGGGAGCGGGCCGGATGAGCGAGATCTTCGATCCGCGCCGCTGGAAGCCCGCGCCGCTGCTGCCGCGCAAGGACCCGCGCGACGGCGCCTTGGTCTTCGTGGTCGCGGTGCTCTGCTTCCTGGCCTGCCTGACCGCCATCGGCGGACTGGCCGCCGACCGCGCCGCCCGCGGCTGGTCCGCCCAGCTGACCGGGTCGGCCACCGTCGTGGTCCGCGCCAACGGCGGCGAGACGCCGGACACCGCCGCAGGCCGGGCCGCCGAGGCCCTGTCGGGCGTCAAGGGCGTCACCGAGGCCCGGGCGCTGGAAAAGGACAAGGCCGAGGCGCTGCTGGAGCCCTGGCTCGGCCGCGAGGCGCTGCTGGACGACCTGCCGATCCCGCGCCTGGTGACCGTCGACCTCGATCCGAAGGCCCCGGCCACCGCCATCGCCCTGGACCGGGCGCTCAAGGCCGCCGGCGTGGACGCCACGGTC
>CAYTZY010000037.1:301-10586 GCA_964442795.1 uncultured Caulobacter sp. | reverse complement strand
CCTGTGGATCGGCGACATCGAGCGCGGCGCCGCCATCGCCCGCTGGGCGGCGCTGGGCGTCTTCCTGCTGATCGCCGCCGCGGCGGCGGCGGCGATCGGATTCGCCACCCGCGCGGCCATGGCCGCCCACCGCGAGACCATCGAGGTGCTGCACCTGTCCGGCGCGCAGGCGAAGTTCGTCGTCCAGCTGTTCCAGAGCCGGTTCGCTCGCGTGGCAGCGGTCGCAGGCTTGTTCGGCGCCGCCGGGGCGGCCACTATCGGCGCGCTGGCCAGACTCGCCGGAGGCGGACAGGGGCTGACCCCGGTCCTGCCGGTCGCCTGGCTGGATCTGTTGGCCGTTGCCCCCACGCCGGTTCTCGCGGCGCTGGTCGCCGCGGTCGCCGCCCGCGTCGCCGCACGCGGGCTGATCGGAGAGATGGCGTGAGGACGCTGGCGGCCCTGTTCGTCGTCCTGCTGATCTGGGTGGTCGGCCTGGTGGCCTTCGCCCAGCGCATCGAGCGGTCGGTCCCGCCGGCCGAGCCGCCCGCCGCCGCCGGCGTGGTCGCCCTGACCGGGGCGTCCGATCTCCGCCTTGAAGCCGCCGCCCGCCTGCTCGAACGCGGCAAGGGCAAGCGCCTGCTCATTTCCGGCGTCAATCGCGAGGCCAGCCGGGACGACATCCTGGAAGTCAGCCGGGCGGTGAAGCCGATCTATGACTGCTGCGTGGACCTCGGCTACACGGCCGCCGACACCGTCGGCAACGCCGGAGAGATCGCCGAATGGGCGCGCGGCAAGGGCTTCACCCGCCTGATCGTCGTCACCTCCGACTACCACATGCCCCGATCGATCCTCGAGATTCGGGCGGCGATGCCGGAAGCCACGCTGATCGAGTATCCGGTGGTCACCGGCCTGGTCGACGTCGATCGCTGGTGGCGCAACCAGGGCGATGCGCGGCGGCTGGTCGTTGAATACTCCAAGTACCTGGCGATTCTGGCGCGGGAGAGCTTCCTGGCGCTGGGTCCCCGAGACGCGGCGCGTGGGGCGCAAACCAAGGAAACGTCCTCTTGATCTGGGTCCGTTCGCTTCTCTTCACGGCCGCCTTCTACCTCTACTCCACCCTCGTCGCCTTGCTGATGGCGCCGCTGCTGCTCGGACCGCGCAGCGGGGTGTCGCGGGCCCTGACCCTGCATGGCAAGGGCGTGGCCCTGTTGCTGAGGGTGATCGCCGGCGTGCGGTTCGAGGTGCGCGGCCTGGAGAACCTGCCGACCGGGGCCGCCCTGGTGGCCGGCAAGCACCACGCCTTCTTCGACATCTTCGGCTGCTTCACGGTGATGCCGTCAGCCTGTTTCGTGCTGAAGAAGGAGCTCAGCTGGGTTCCGTTCGTCGGCTGGTACGCCAGCAAGGCCAACATGATCGTCGTCGACCGCAGCGCCCATTCCGCCGCCCTGCGCAAGCTGGTCCGTGACGCGAAGGACCGCTTCTCCGAAGCGCGCCAGCTGGTCATCTTCCCGGAAGGCACCCGCAAGGCGCCGGGGGACGAACCCGACTACAAGCCGGGCATCGCCGCCCTCTATCGCGAGCTGGAGATGCCCGTGGTGCCGCTGGCCCTGAACACCGGCTGCCACTGGCCGGCCCACGGCTTCAAGCGCTATCCGGGCAAGATCATCTTCGAGTTCCTGCCGGCCATCCCGGCCGGCCTGAAGCGCGGCGAGTTCATGCGCGAGCTCGAGAGCCGGCTGGAAACGGCCTCTAACGCCCTGATCGCGGAAAGCGCCCGTCAGGCCGCCTGACGCGAGGCTTCCGCCATCGGCATCAGCCGGTCCACCACCAGCCGGCTCATCATGCGGCCTTCGATCGGAATGATCGCGTCCACGAAGCGACGGTCGGGGTCATCGCCGAGGTCGGGCGGGGCCTGGGGCAGCGTCGCGTCGATGGTGAAGGTCTCCTGCACCCCGTCGACCAGCAATCCCGCGGAACGGTCGCTCTCCTGCACCACCACGATGACGTGGCGCGAGGACGGCTCGGTGACCCCCAGGCCCAGCCGCGCCCGAAGGTCGATCACCGGCATGATCGAACCGCGCAGGTTGATGACGCCGCGGATGTAGTCCGGCGCCTGGGGCAGCGGCGTGGCCGGCGTCCAGCCCCGGATCTCGCGCACGGTGCGGATGTCGATGCAGAACTCCTGGTCGCCGATCTCGAAGGAGATCAGCTCCAGGGTTTCCGCGCTGTGGTCGAACTGTTCGTGCATGGGCGCTCCTAGAACTCTTCCCAGTCCTGACCGACCGCGGTGGCCGCTCCCCCGGCCCGGGCGAAGGCCTGCAGGCGGGAGCGCGCGGCATGGACAGGATTGTCGTCGTCGTGCAGCGCCGGGGCGGGCTGCCGCGCCGGCTGAGGGGTGGGAGCCGGGCGCGCCGGCGCGGGGGCCGGACGGTAGGCGCGAGGCTCGCCGCCGACCCGGAAGCGGTCGACAAGGCCGGACAGTTCGCCGGCTTCGGACCTCAGGGAGCGGGCGGCGGCCGTGGACTGCTCCACCATCGCCGCGTTCTGCTGGGTCATCTGGTCCATCTGGTTGACGGCGGTGTTCACCTGCACCAGCCCGGTGGACTGCTCATGGGCCGAGGCGCTGATTTCGGTCACGAGACTGTGGATCTCCGCCACCCGGGTGACGATGGCCACCAGGGCGTCGCCGGTCTGACCGACCATCTGGACGCCCTGCCGGACCTGCTGCGAGGAGGCGTTGATCAGGGTCTTGATCTCCTTGGCCGCCTCGGCCGAGCGCTGGGCCAGGGCCCGGACCTCGGAGGCCACGACGGCGAAGCCGCGCCCTGCTTCCCCGGCCCGCGCCGCCTCGACGCCGGCATTGAGGGCGAGGAGATTGGTCTGGAAGGCGATCTCGTCGATAACGCCGATGATCTGGCTGATTTCGGTCGACGACCGCTCGATCTCGCCCATGGCCGAGACCGCGCCGCGCACGACCTCGCCGGACTTCTCGGCGTCCTCGCGGGCGGTGGTCACGACGCCGGCCGCCTGCTGGGCCCCCTCGGCGGTCCGCTTCACCGTCGCGGTGATCTGGTCGAGGGCCGCGGCGGTCTCTTCCAGACTGGCGGCCTGCTGTTCGGTGCGCTTGGAGAGATCATCGGAAGCGCCCGAGATCTCGTTGGCCCCGGCCGCTATGGCGCCGGTCGCCTCCGAGATCGCGCCCATGGTCTCGCGGAGGCTGCCGACGGCGGCGTTGAAGTCGGATTTCAGCTGCTGGTACAGGCCTGACAGATCGGCCTCGATGCGGGTCGTCAGATCTCCCTTCGCCAGCCTGCCCAGGGCCTCGGCAAGGGTCGTCACGACCGCCTGGTGTTCAGCCTCGCTGCCCCGGCGACGATCATTCTCGATGCGCTCCAGCTCGATGGCCGTGACGTCGGTGGCGAACTTGATGACCTTGCAGGGCCGCCCCTGGGCGTCGAGCACCGGGTTGTAGGAGGCCTGGATCCAGATCTCGCGGCCGCCCTTCCCGATCCGTCGGTACTTGCTCGACAGGAACTGCCCGTCGTTCAGGGCCTTCCAGAAGTCACGGTACTCCTGGGTCGCGACATACTCGGGCGGGCAGAACAGGCTGTGATGGCGCCCTTCGATCTCGGCCAGGGTGTAGCCGACGGCGCCGAGAAAGTTGTCGTTGGCGCGGATCACCGTGCCGTCGAGATTGAACTCGATGACGGCCTGCGAACGCTCGATCGCCGCCACCGTGGCCTCGAGATCGTGGCTGCGCCGGTCCGCAGCGGCGGACTTCTGACTCCGGAGGCCAAACTTCGTGAACAACGTTGAACTCCCGCAGCTCATCGACCCGGGGTCGATGACACACCCTATGCGTGTGGATGGTGCGGCGACATGGTTAACAATCCCCCAATATGGGGACAGGCCCGGCTGCGACGGTTTGCCCCCGAGCAAGCGAAACGGGCCGCGTCATGGACGCGGCCCGCGGCAGCTTCGGGCCTGGAGCGGCCTCGCCTAGAACTCTTCCCAGTCGTCCGTCGCGGCCGGACGGGCGCCGCCGGTCCCTGTGCGGGCGAAGGCCTGCAGGCGGCTGCGCGCGGCGTGAACCGGATTCTCGTCGAGCACGGGCGGCGGGCGACGGGGCGGCGGGGCTTCGAAGCGGGCCGGCTCCGGCCGGACGGGAGCCGGCGCCGGGCGCGGCGCTTCCTGACGGGGCGGCGGAGCCTGTTCCTGCCAGGCCGCGGCGCGAGCGGCCGGACGGTCGACCTCGAAGCGGCCCACCAGCGTGGTCAGCTGGCCGGCCTCGCCGCGCAGCGAGCGGGCGGCGGCGGTGGTCTGCTCGACCATGGCCGCGTTCTGCTGGGTCATCTGGTCCATCTGGTTGACGGCCGAGTTCACGTCGCCCAGCGCCGTCGCCTGCTCCTGGGCCGAGGCGCTGATCTCGCCGACCAGATCGTGGATCTCGCCGACCTTGCCGACGATGGCCGACAGCGCCTGACCGGTCTGGCCGACCAGCTGGACGCCCTTGCCGACCTGACTCGAGGAGGCCGAGATCAGGGTCTTGATTTCCTTGGCGGCCTGGGCCGAGCGCTGGGCCAGGGCCCGGACCTCCGAGGCCACGACGGCGAAGCCGCGACCGGCGTCTCCGGCCCGGGCGGCCTCGACGCCGGCGTTCAGCGCCAGCAGGTTGGTCTGGAAGGCGATCTCGTCGATCACCCCGATGATCTGGCCGATCTCGTTGGACGAGCTTTCGATTTCGCCCATGGCCGAGATGGCCTGGCGGACGACCTCGCCGGAGTGCTCGGCGTCCTCGCGGGCGCCGGTCACGACGGTGGCGGCCTGGCGGGCGCCCTCGGCGGAGCGCTTCACCGTGGCGGTGATCTGGTCGAGGGCCGCGGCGGTCTCTTCAAGACGCGCGGCCTGCTGCTCGGTGCGCTTGGACAGGTCGTCGGCGGCGTTGGCGATCTCGCCGGAGCCGGCGTTGATCGCGGTCGTCGACTCGCTGATCGAGGCCATCGCAGTCTTCAGGCTGCTCACGGCGGCGTTGAAGTCGTCCTTCAGCTTCTGGTAGGCGCCCGGGAAGCTGGCGTCGATGCGGGCCGTCAGGTCCCCGCGCGCCAGGCGGCCGAGGCTGTCGGCGAGGGTGGTCACCACCGCCGTCTGCTCAGCGTCGTTCCGGCGGCTGTTCTCTTCACTCTGCTGGCGCTCGAGCTGATCCTCGGTGACGTCCTGGGCGAACTTGATGACCTTGTAGGGCCGGCCGCTCGCGTCGGAGATCGGCATGTAGGAGGCCCGCAGCCAGATGGGCCGGCCGCCCTTGCCGACGCGAGCGAACTTGCCGACCTGGAACTCGCCGTTGTTCAGGCCCTTCCACAGGTCGCGATACTCCTGGCTGGCCACATGCTCGGGGGTGCAGAACAGGCTGTGGTGGCGCCCCTCGATCTCGCCGGCCGAGTAGCCGACCGTGGCCAGGAAGTTGCTGTTGGCGCGGATCACCGTGCCGTCGAGATTGAACTCGATGATGGCCTGGGCGCGGTCCATCGCCACCGCCTGGGCGTCCAGCTCGCGGAGACGCTCCGCATCCTTGGCGACCTTTTGCCGATCGCTTCCCAGAAAGCCGAACGCCATCGAACAACACCCCCGGAATCACGCGGCGCCGTGACGTCACGGCGCGACACTCCGGACTCGCATCGACTGGTTAACAAGTTCGAAAAACAGCGATTCTCGATGCCCGAAATGAGCCATCGGCAATCGGCGGGCCGCGGATCGCAATCACCGATTGCGGGTCGCCTCCGGATCGCGTCGGGCCGCGTCAGCGCCCGGCGGCGGCCTGTCGCGCCTCGACCATGGCCAGCAGGCGCTCCATGCCGAGGTCCCGCACCTGCTCCTCGTGCAGGTGGCCGACGAGGTCGGTCAGGTAGTCGATGTTGCGGCCTGACAGTCCGGTCGCGCCGGCGATCAGGTCCGCCTGCTGCTCCGGGGACAGGTCGCCCGCCCACTGCGGATGGGCGGTGTCCGACAGGAAGACGAGCGAGGCGACCGCGCGGCCGCCATCCACACGCACCGGCCGCCAGGCTTCGAAATAGGTCTCCGTCGGCTGCTCGCGCTCACGCAGGTAGGCGTAGACCTCGTCCCACGCCTCGACCGCCACGCGGTAGGCGACGCCCCGGGTCGAACCGCCGGGCGCCAGGCCGAGCACCAGGCCCGGCCGCTCGTAGGTGCCGCGATGGTGCACCGAATAGATGCAGAATGCGCGCCGCCTGCCGTGGAGAACCGCGCGGCGGCGTTCTACAAACGGGAACCCGGGTCGCCACATGAGCGATCCGTATCCGAACACCCAGCGGTCCTGCGCCGCATCGCCGCCGTTCATTCGTTCCGCCAGTTCCAGGAGCCGTCCCGTCCATGACCCTGCCCGAACCCGAGCGAGCCCGCAAACCCCGCCGGCGAGGACTTTTTCTGCCATGGCTTCTGGCTCTTCTGCTGGTGGTCGGCTGGAGCGGCGGCTGGTTCTGGCTGCGGGGCGAGGCGGCGCGGCGCATGGACGCCCAGGTCGCCCAGCTGCGGGAGCAGGGCTACGACGTCGCCTGGCGCAAGAGAACGATCACCGGCTTCCCCTTCCGGCTGAACGTCACCCTAGATGGCGCGCGGATCGCCGAGCCGTCGGGCTGGGCGATCGCTACGCCGCTGCTGAAGTCGGAAGCCTACATCTACCGGCTCGACCACTGGGTCATGGTCGCGCCGGACGGCGTCACGCTCACGCGGCCGGACGGCGGGCCGGTGACCGTGCGGGCCCGGGCGCTGCGGGCCAGCCTGAGCAGCTTCGACGAGCATCCGCCGCGCCTGTCGGTCGAGGGCGTCGACCTGACCTTCGAGACCGCGCCCGGCGGCAAGCCCTACCCGGTGGAGTCGGCCGCCCGCCTCGCGCTGCACCTGCGCGCCGGACCCCAGGACCAGGGCGGGGTGCTGTTCCGGGTCGACGGGGCCCGGCTGCGGCTGGAAGGCCTGCCCGCCCGGATCGTGCAGGGAAAACCCGCCTCGATGATGTGGGACCTGACCCTGTCGAAGATGAGCGCCTTCCGCGGCCGCGACTGGCCCGATGCGGTGCGAGACTGGCGCGACGCCGGCGGCGCCATCACCGTCCGCGCCGCGGAGGTCCGCGGCGGCGAGGCTGTCCTGTCGGGCAAGGGCGGTCCGTTGACTGTCGGCCCGGGCGGACGCCTGCAGGGCCGGCTGGAGGCGACGCTCAGCGGCGCCGATGACGGAACGCCGGCCTTCTCCGGGGATGTCGACCTGTCGAACGGCGAGGCGCGGATCGGACCGCTTCCGCTCGGGCCGTCGCCGAGGCTGTACTAGAGGCGTCAATCCTCTGCCGAGAGGGAGGGGTTCTGGCGCAATTTTCTTCCCCCGCGCGTCAGCTATTGCCGATTCTGCCGCAATGAAATACGTCCCCCGTCTCGCCTGAAGGGATGAAAATGGGCAAGGACGCCCCGGCCGCTCCGCTGTCTCTCGACGCCGTCCGCGCGCGCATCGACGCCGTGGACGCCGAGTTGCTGCGGCTGGTCGGCGAGCGCGCCTCCCTCGCCAAGTCGGTGGCGCAGGCCAAGCAGGCGGCCGGCGACGGCGGCAAGTTCGGGCTGCGCCCGGCCCGCGAGGCCCAGATCGTCCGCAAGATTCTCGCCGGCAAGGATCCGGCCGCCTCCAACGCCCTGGTCGTGCGCATCTGGCGCGAGATCATGGCCGACAGCCTCAGCCAGCAGGGACCTTTCCATCTCTCGGTCTGGGGCGGCAAGCTGGAGAGCCGCGCGGTCGAGCTGGCCCGCCTGCGCTTCGGCGCCGCGCCGAAGCTGGCGCTGGCGGCGAAGCCCGAGGACGCCCTGGCCGCCGCCCGCACGCCCGGCGGCGTCGCCGTGCTGGCCCTGACGCCGGATTCGTCCTGGTGGGGCCGGCTGCTGGCCGAGCCGACGCTGAAGGTGTTCGCCACCCTGCCCTGCCTGACCGTCTGGGGACCCACCTCGGCCGTGGCCGTGGCGCAGGTCGAGATCGCGCCGACCGGCGCCGACCAGACCCTGTGGGTCAGCGACGCCGCCGATGTCGGCAAGACGATCGAGGCCCTGAGCCGCGACGGCGTCGCCGCCGCGCCGCTGGTCCGGCACGGCGGCCTGACCCTGTATGCCCTCGCCGGCTATTATCAGCACGATGACGCCAGGCTGCTCCGCGCGCCGGGTCAGCTGCATGGCGTCATCGGCGCGGCCCCCGAACCCTTCGACCTTTAGACCGGGTGGTGTAGAAGCCCGGTTCCTCCCGAGACCGGACTTTCCCCATGACCGACCAGAGCCTCGACCGCTTCAGGGCCGACCGCCCCGTTCCCAAGCCCGGCATCATCGACATCGAGCCCTACAAGCCCGGCAAGGCCAAGGCCGAAGGGGTCGAGAACCCGATCAAGCTGTCGGCCAACGAGAACGTGCTGGGGTCGTCGCCAAAGGCGCAGGAAGCCTTCGCCGCCGCCGCCGGGAAACTGGCTCTCTACCCCGATCCCCGCACCACCATCGTGCGCGAGGCGATCGCCGCGAAGTACGGCCTGGAGCCGGAGCGTCTGCTGTTCGGCTGCGGCTCGGACGAGGTGTTCCAGCTGCTCTGCCAGACCTTCCTCGAGCCGGGCGACAACATGGTCCAGCCCGAGCACGGCTTCGCGGCCTGGGCCATCGGGGCCCGCGCCTGCGGGGCCGAGATCCGCAACGCGCCGGAGAAGGACCTGCACGTCGATGTCGACGCCCTCCTGGCGCAGGTCGATGACCGCACCCGGCTGGTGTTCGTCGCCAACCCGGCCAACCCGACCGGCACCTGGATCCCGTTCAGCGAGATCCGCCGTCTGCACGAGGCGCTGCCGCCGTCGGTGGTGCTGGTGCTGGACGGCGCCTATGCCGAGTTCCAGACCGGCGCCGCCACGACCGAGGACTTCGACCTGGCCCGCCACGAGCGCAACGTCGTGGTCACCCGCACCTTCTCCAAGATCCACGGCCTGGCCGCCCTGCGCGTCGGCTGGGGCTACCTGCCGCTGGAGATGACCCAGGCGGTGGACCGCATCCGCCTGCCGTTCAACGTCAACATCCCGGCCCAGCTGGCCGCCGTCGCCGCGCTGGGCGACGACGACTTCCAGCGTCGCTCGGTGGAGCTGGTCGAGACCTGGCGGCCGTGGCTGACGCAGCAACTCGCGGGCCTGGGCCTCGACGTCGCCCCGTCGGCCGCCAACTTCGTGCTGGTCGGGTTCCCGAAGACGCCGGGCAAGACGGCCGTCGAGGCGGAGGCCTTCCTCGCCTCGCGCGGCTATCTGGTGCGCGGGGTCGGCAACTACGGCCTGCCCGACCATGTGCGGATCACCATCGGCCTGGAAGAGCACAACCGCGCCGTCGTCGACCTGCTCGCCGACTTCATGGGCCGCTGAACATGCCCGGACAGGTCTACAACCGCATGGCCGTCGTCGGCTTCGGCCTGATCGGCTCCTCGCTGGCCCGGATCGCCCGCGAGAAGGGCGTGGTCGGCGAGATCGTCGCCGTCGACGCGTCGGAGAAGCATCGCGAGCGCATCGCCGAGCTGGGCCTTGCCGACCATGTGACCGGCGACATCGCCGAAGGGGTCGCCGGCTGCGACCTGGTGATCTTCGCGACCCCGGTGCTGGCCATCGGCGAGGCCATGGCCGCCGCCGCCCCCGCCCTGAGCCCCGGCGCGACGGTCACCGACGTCGGCTCGGTCAAGGGCAGCGTCGCCGACGCCATGACCGCCGCCGCCCCCGACAATGTCTTCGTCATCCCCGGCCACCCGATCGCCGGCACCGGGCATTCCGGCCCCGACGCCGGCTTCGCAGAGCTGTTCGACGGCCGCTGGGTGATCCTGACCCCGGACGCAGGCCGCGAGGACGCCGCCTACGCCGAGGCGGTGGCGAAACTGTCCACCTTCTGGCGGGCCTGCGGCGCCCAGGTCGAGCTGATGGACGTCCAGCACCATGACCTGGTGCTGGCCATCACCAGCCACCTGCCCCACCTCATCGCCTACAACATCGTCGGCACGGCCTCCGACCTCGAGGGCGTCACCGAGGGCGAGGTGATGAAGTACAGCGCCGGCGGCTTCCGCGACTTCACCCGCATCGCCGCCAGCGACCCGACCATGTGGCGCGACATCTTCGTGGCCAACAAGGACGCGGTGCTGGAGGTGCTCGGCCGCTTCACCGAGGACCTGCAGGCGCTCAGCCGCGCCATCCGCTGGGGCGAGGCCGACAAGCTGCACGACCTGTTCACCCGCACCCGCGCCATCCGCCGCGGCGTCA
>CAYTZY010000037.1:0-291 GCA_964442795.1 uncultured Caulobacter sp. | reverse complement strand
CCGAGCCGAACTTCGGCCGGGACCGAGGGAAGCACTGAGGGGCATGTCCCCAGGCACGGCGTCGCCGCCTCACGGGTTTTGTCCTGAAGGTTGGGGAGGTGGTGCGGAGCGCTCCGGGTTCGCCCCGGAAGTCTGTGTGTGCAAGATGCGAACGGTGGTGCGAACCAAAGCGCTCCGCGAAGGTCGTTATCCGGAAGCCGCCGGTAGGCAGTGCTCTTGGCACTTGGCCGGCAGAAGCCTCCGACGGGCGGGCAAGGCAGCGGCCTCGTCCCGGACCCCGGCAGTAACCCC
>CAYTZY010000036.1:25290-26025 GCA_964442795.1 uncultured Caulobacter sp. | reverse complement strand
GATGAGCTTCGTCACCCAGGAAGACGTCTTCGCGGCGATCGAGCCGGTGATGCACGGCGTGTTCGAGGAGTTCGCGAACGGCAAGCCGGTCACGCCTTACCCGTTCCCGCGCATCGCCTACCGCGACGCCATCGCCTGGTACGGCAGCGACAAGCCCGACACCCGCAACCCGATCAAGATGGCGCAGGTTTCCGGCCATTTCCGCGACGGGGGCTTTGGCCTGTTCGCCAAGATCCTGGGCGCCGACGAGAAGAACGCCGTCTGGGCCATCCCGGCGCCGACCGGCGGCAGCCGCGCCTTCTGCGACCGCATGAACAGCTGGGCGCAGGGCGAGGGCCAGCCGGGCCTGGGCTACATCTTCTGGTCCGAGGACCAGGGCGGCTGGGGCGGCCCGATCGCCAAGAACCTCGGCCAGGAGCCGACCCAGGCGCTGATGGCCGAGCTCGGCCTCGGCCAGGGCGACGCCGCCTTCTTCGTCGCCGGTGATCCGAAGGTCTTCTACAAGTTCGCCGGTTCGGCCCGCACGCGGGTCGGCACGGAACTGAAGCTGATCGACGAGGACCGCTTCGACTTCTGCTGGATCGTCGACTTCCCGATGTTCGAGTGGAGCGAGGAAGAGAAGAAGGTCGACTTCAGCCACAACCCCTTCTCGATGCCGCAGGGCGGGATGGAGGCGCTGGAGACCCAGGATCCGCTGTCGATCCTCGCCTACCAGTACGACATCGTCTGCAACGG
>CAYTZY010000036.1:0-25280 GCA_964442795.1 uncultured Caulobacter sp. | reverse complement strand
TACGAGCTGTGCTCGGGCGCGATCCGGAACCACAAGCCGGAGATCATGCTCAAGGCCTTCGAGATCGCCGGCTACGGCCAGGAGGTGGTCGAGGAGCAGTTCGGCGGCATGCTGAACGCCTTCCGCTTCGGCGCGCCGCCGCACGGGGGCCTCGCGCCCGGCATCGACCGCATCGTCATGCTGCTGGCCGGCCAGACGGCGATCCGCGAGGTCATCGCCTTCCCGCTGAACCAGCAGGGCCAGGACCTGCTGATGAACGCCCCCTCCGAGGTCGAGGAGCGTCAGCTGAAGGAGCTGCACATCCGGCTCGCGCCCCCGATCAAGTAGGGCGGGCATTCCTGCATCACCGTGTTCCCTGGGCGAAGGCCGGGATCCATGGCCTCGCGCCGCGTCCACGAGCGGACCCGCTGGCGCCCCGCTATGGGCCCCGGCCTTCGCCGGGGAGACGGATGATCTCTGGTGACGGTAGCGACGCCTTCAGTGCCCGGCGACAATCATCCGCGGCGAGGGCGGCGCGGCCTTGGGCGGCTTGGGCGGTGCGACGGGCGGCGCCGGAGGGGCCGGCGGCGCGGGCGGGACCATGGCGTCGCGCACGACGATCATCCGGCGATTGCCGCAGCTCCTGATCTTCAGCCCGGCCGGCAGCCGCGTCTTGTCATCGCCGCAGGCGCCGTCGAGCTGGCTCTGGCGCAGGTTGCGGGCCCCGGCCAGATTGGCGCCGGCCAGGACCGCTCCGTCCAGGCTCGCGCCCCGGAAGTCGGCGCCGGTGAAGGTCGCGCCGGTCAGCATGGTGCGGTCCAGGTCGGCGCCGCGGAAGCTGGCGCGGTCAAAGCGGCCGGAGATCAGCATGGCCCCGGTCAGTTCGGCGTCGGCGAAGTCGGCGTCGCGGCCATCGACGTGAAGCAGCCTGGCGCCGACCAGCTCCGCGCCGGTGAACCGGGCGCCCGAGAGCTTGGCGAACGACAGATTGACGCCCGGCATCTCCGCGCCCCGGGCGCTGACCCGGCTGAAGTTGGCGCGGACAAAGCTGGTCCCGGGAGCCTCGACGCCGTCGAGCGAGGCGTTGGTGAAGTCGGCGGAGGTGAAGTCGCTGCCGATGATTTCCGCCCCGCGCAGGTCGGCGTTCATCAGCCGCGCGGACTGGAAGCTGGACTGCATGAAGGTCGACCCGCGCAGGTCGGCGTTGACCAGCGAGGCCCCGGCGAAGTTGGCGCCGGCGAAGCGGGCGTTGGTCAGCCGGCGGCCCGACAGGTCGCACTTGGCGCAGGCGCCGCCGAACGAGACCAGCCGGGCGATGTCCTTGTCCCCGATCATCGCGCGCGCCGGCGTCGCCGCGAGGGCGCCCGACAGGACGAACAGGGACAGGGCGAGGCCGAAACGGGTCATCAGAGGACGGGCGGCTCCAGGTGGAGAAGGCTCGCCATTTGTTTGACCCGCGCGCCCCGGGAACTCCACTTAAATCGCCGTAACCCTTTGAAATTCAGCGGCACGCCGGTATGCGAAGGCCGCGCGGCAGGCGGGTGGCCTCGTCGCCGCAGGCGCGGTCGAGCTGACGCTGCGTCAGGCCGGACGCGCGGTCGAGCTCGGCCCCGCTGAAGTTGGCGCCCGTCAAGTCGGCGCCGGCGAACCGGGCGCCGACCAGGTAGCTCCCCACGAAGCTGGCGTTGGTCAGGTTGGCGCCGGCGAAGCTGGCCCCGCCGAAGACGCCGCCATAGGCGTTGACGTCGCGCAGGTCCGCCCCGGCGAAGCTGGTCCGGTTCATCACCACAAGGCTGAGGTCGGCCTGGCGCAGCCGCGACCGCGACAGGTTCTGGCCAGTCTTCTCCAGCCCCGACAGCTCCGCCTGGAAGAGGTTGCACCCCGGGCAGCTGGCCCCGGCCTTCACCCGGGCGATCTGTCCGGCGTTCTGGGCCGCGGCCGGCGAGGCGACGAGCAGGGCGGCGAGCGCGAGAAGGGCGATACGGGTCATGGCGGCGCGGCTTTCGGGTCGATGGTGGCGGTCACCCTTAGCGCGGCAAGCTTAAAGGCGCGTTGAGCTTGGGGGTGCCAGCCACCGCGTTGCGTGCTTCGACACGCGCCTTCGGCGCTGCTCAGCATGACGTGAGGGGATGGCCTTCTCTCCACGTCATCCTGAGCAGCCGCGAAGCGGCGTGTCGAAGGACGCAGAGAGGTTCAGCCTTCCCCCTGCGACCCGCACGCCCCGCAGACGCCGCCGATCACGGCCAGGTCGCCGCAGGCGGGGCAGACGCCGGCGGCGCGCTGCAGCAGTTCGCCGTCAACCTCCGCCTTGCGACCGCCGAAGGGCAGGAAGACCAGGTTGTCGGGCGCTGCGCCGCGGGCGAAGCCCTTGGAGATGAAGCGCGAGGCCGGCTGGGGCTCGACGTCGTGGGCGACCAGCGGCGCGCCGTCGTCGTCGGCCTTGCCGCGGCCCAGGCCGTCGGCGTTCAGCTCACCCGGATCGGCGTTGGCCAGGTCGTCGCGGCCGAGGTAGCTGACCCCCAGCTCGCGGAACACATAGTCGAGGATCGAGGTCGCCGACTTGACCGAGTCATTGCCGGTCACCGGCCCGGCCGGCTCGAAGCGGGTGAAGACGAAGGCGTCGACGAACTCGTCCAGCGGCACGCCGTACTGCAGCCCGATCGAGATCGAGACCGCGAAGTTGTTCATCAGGCTGCGGAAGGCGGCGCCTTCCTTGTGCATGTCGATGAAGATCTCGCCCAGCTCGCCGTCGTCGTACTCGCCGGTGTGCAGATAGACCTTGTGGCCGCCGACGGCCGCCTTCTGGATGTAGCCCTTGCGGCGGTCGGGCAGCTTGCGGCGGCTGCGTTCGACCTCGACGATCTTCTCGACGACGCGCTCGGTGACAACCGGCTCGACGCGCGGGGCCTTCGGAGCCTCGGGCTCGGGCAGGGCGAGCGTGAAGGCGGCCGGCGCGGTCTCGCGCACGATGCGGAAGGCGCCGATCCCGGCCCGAACGGCGGCCTGTTGGGCGGAGAGCGCCTCGGCCGGCGTGGCGGTGAAGGGCAGGACCAGGTCGGTGACGGCGGGCAGGTCGGTGGCGACCTCCACCGCAGCCGTCATCGCCAGCCGCGCGGCCAGGTCAGGGGCGACGAACACCGCGCGGGCGGCGTCGTCGAGGCCGGGGCAGCCGGCGAGGTCGCCGCTGCCCAGCGCATACTGCTCGGCGGCGCGGACGTCGGCGCGGGTGAAGCCGGCGAAGGCCAGGGTGTCGAACCCCGCGCCGGTGGCGGCTTCGCTCGAGGCGCCCAGCACGTCGGCGACGAAGCCGACGCCGATGACGCCCGGCGCGAAGGCTTCCGAAAGTGTTGCGGCGAAGGGCAGCTGGCCCTCGGCGGCGCTGATCTCGTAGGCGGTGAAGCCGCAGTGCTGCAGCTCGGCGTGGCCGACGCCGGGGGCGTCCTCCAGCGTGCCGTGGCCCAGCGCGTGGACGCGGGCGGCGTCCAGGTCGGCGCCCAGGGCGGTCAGGCCGTCGAGCACCGCGGCGGGCAGGACGCGGATGACCTCGCCGTCGGCGGTCTCCGCCACGGTGGTCAGGGCGGGGAGGGGGGCGGCGCCAAGGCTCGGTCCGCCGAGCCGCAGCGCCAGCTCGGCGTCCTCGAGGGGCATGACGATCAGCGGCGGCAGGCCGGGCGTGGCGGCGTCGAGGGCGCGGGCGGCGTCCGTCGCGGCAGACCACAGGGCGCGCGCGGCCTCGCGGCCCCCGGCGGCGCTGTAGGCCAGGCCCCGGCTCATCAGCCGCTCGGCGACGCCGGCCAGCGTCAGGGCGGCCGCGCCGCCGGCGTCGGCGGCCTGGACCTTCAGGGCGAGCCCCACAATGCGGACGGCCTGGGCCAGGTCCTCGGGGTCTTCGGCCAGCGCGCGGACATCGAGCGCCGCGCGAGGACCCGCCGTGGCCGCCCGCAGGCGCGTGGCGGTCTCCAGGTCGCGAGCCAGGGTCAGGGCGCCGGTGCGCCAGCCGGCCGTCGCCTGTTCGGCGCCCAGCAGCGCCGGGTCAGCGGCGGCGATCAGGCCCGGAACCGGGGGCAGCTGCAGCCAGCTGGGTTCGGGCGCGTCGCCGGACAGGCCCAGCGCGATGGCGTCGGCGATGGCGTCGTCGCCGGCGCCCGCTGCGCGGGCGGCGAGGGCGGCGCGGGCCAGGGCCGGGTTGCCGGCCGGGTCGGCGCAGGCGGCCGCGTCGCCCTCGCAGCGGCGCACCGCGTCGGCCACGGCCTGCAGCCGCTCGCCGACGAAGCCGGCGGCCCGCAGGGCCAGGGCGCGGCTCTCGGTCCCGGCGACCAGTCGCCGCAGGGCGAGGGTGAAGGCCGGTGTTCCGGCGAGCGGGATATCCCCGCCGTCATCCAGCGGACGGCCGGGTCCGAAGGCGGCCAGGCCGAGGGACAGGAGGCTCTGCAGCTCGGCCTGGAAGGCCGAGCCGTCCGGTTTGCGGTCGAAGGCGCCGAGCGCGGCGGCGCGCGTCGTGATGGCGGCGGCGAAGCGCTCGGGACCGCCCGCCAGCAGGCCGTCCCGCGTCGGCGGGCCGTCGTCGGTGGTCGCCGTTTCCGCCCAGTCCAGCCAGGCCTCGACCCGCGCGGTGGTCCAGCCGCGGGGCGCGAGCACCCCGTGCAGCGCGTCGGCGGTCTCGACCGTCCGAAGTTCGAGCTCGGGGGGCGTTCTCTTCGCCAGCCGCCTCGCAAAACGCATGGGCCCGACTCTCCTGCACAGGTTCGGGCAAGGCTAGAGAGCGTGCCGGACGCGGGCAATAGATATGGCGTGTCGAAGGTGTCGCATCCACAAGATGTTGCGGGGCGGCGCGCTGGACGGCGCGCGGGCCAGAGGCTATGGTCCGCCCGCCTCAACAGCCTTCGAATTTACCGGATCAGCGCGTGCTCAAAGCGATCTTCACCTGGTGGAACGGCGCCACGATCGGCCAGAAGTTCCATATCGGACGCCGTGGCGTCTTCGTCGGCCAGGACGAACTGGGCAACAAGTACTACGAGGCGCGCGACGACAGCGACAGCTACGACGTCGGGCGCAAGCGCCGCTGGGTGGTCTACAACGGCTACGCCGAGGCCTCGAAGGTCACGCCCGACTGGCACGGCTGGCTGCGCTACACCTTCGACGAGCCCCCGACCACGCATCCGCTGCCGCGCCGCGCCTGGGAGAAGGACCACCGTCCCAATCTGACCGGCACCGTCCACGCCTGGCGGCCCAAGGGCTCGATCAGCGGCGAGGGCCAGCGCGACAAGGCGACGGGCGACTACGAAGCCTGGTCTCCGGAATAGGACGGCGCCCGTGCGGCTGAGGCTCACCCTTCTGGCCGGCCTGGCGTTGGCGGGCGTCGCGGGCCTGGCCCAGGCGCAGCCCGCGCCGGCCGCACCCGCCCTTCCGCCCGCCGAGCCGGTCGCCCCGACCGCCGAGGAGCCGCCGCCGGTCCAGCCCGCCCCCGCGCCGGCCCCGACGCCCGCGCCGATCACCGCCGAGAAGCCTGCCCAGGCCGCCGCCAAGCCCAAGGTCGCCGAGAAACCGGCCGCGCCCAAGCCCCGTGTCCGCGGCGGCGCGGCGATCATCCAGGCCATCGACAAGGTCACCGCCGAGACGCTCAAGTTCGAGGCGCCGGTCGGCCAGCCGATCCGCTACAAGACCCTGATCTTCACCGTGCGCGCCTGCGAGACCACGGCGGCGGACGAGGAGCAGCCTGACTCGGCCGTCTACATGACCGTCGACTCACAGCCCAAGGCCGCGCCCGGCCGCGCCGCGCCGGCTCCCCGCCAGGTGTTCCGGGGCTGGATGTTCGCCTCCTCGCCGGGCCTCAACCCGCTGCAGCATCCGGTCTATGACGCCTGGCTGATCGCCTGCAGGGCGGCCGCGCCGGCGCCGTCGAAGCGGTAGAAATCGCCCTCCACGGCCAGCGCCTCGTCCAGCCGGCGTCGGTAGACCTGCCGGCTGATCTCCACCGCGCCGAACTGCGTCAGGTGGTCCGTCAGGAACTGGGTGTCCAGCAGCCGGTAGCCGCCGGCGATCAGGCGCGCGACCAGATGGACCAGCGCCACCTTGCTGGCGTCCCGCGCGCGGCTGAACATGCTTTCCCCGAAGAAGGCCCCGCCCAGCGACACGCCGTAGAGGCCGCCGACAAGGGCGCCGTCCAGGCGGACCTCGACGCTGTGGGCCCGCCCCTGGCGGTGCAGCGCCTCGTACATGCGCTGGATCGGATGGTTGATCCAGGTCTCCGAACGCCCCGGCGCCGCCTCGGCGCAGCCCTCGAGCACGGCGTGGAAGTCCGTGTCGACCGTCACGGCGAAGCGATCGCTGCGCACGGTTCGCGCCAGCCGCCGGGAAATGCGGAAGCCGTCCAGCGGAACGACGCCGCGCCGCTGCGGATCGATCAGGAAGACCCGGTCGTCCTCCCGCCCGTCGGCCATGGGAAACACCCCCCGCCGGTAGCAGGCGAGGAGCTCCTCGAGGTCGAAGACGTCATGGGCCATGGGGGGGTGATAGCACATGAATCCCTCCCCCTTGTGGGGAGGGTGGTCCGGCGAAGTCGGACCGGGTGGGGAACTGGGACGCTACCCGGTAAGGTCGTGACTGGCCGCCACTTGCCCCACCCTGTCCTGCTGCGCAGGACCGTCCCTCCCCATGAAGGGGAGGGAGGGCGCTAGCCCTGCGCCTTGATCCACTTCTCCAGCCAGTGGATGTTGTAGTCGCCCTTGCGGATGTCTTCCTGCTGCAGCAGGTCCTGGAACAGCGGGATGGTCGTTTCCACGCCGCTGACCACCATCTCGTTCAGGCAGCGCTGGGTGCGGGCGATGCATTCGTCGCGGTCGCGGCCGTGGACGATGAGCTTTCCGATCAGGCTGTCGTAGTAGGGCGGGATGGAATAGCCGTCGTAGAGGGCGCTATCGAGCCGCACGCCCAGGCCGCCCGGGGCGTGGAAGCCGCTGATGGCGCCGGGGGACGGGGTGAAGGTGCGGGCGTTCTCCGCATTGATCCGGCACTCGATGGCGTGGCCCTCGAAGGTGACGTCGTCCTGGGTGAAGCTGAGCGGCAGGCCGGCGGCGATGCGGATCTGCTCGCGGACCAGGTCGATGCCGGTGATGGCCTCGGTGACCGGATGCTCGACCTGCAGGCGGGTGTTCATTTCGATGAAGAAGAACTCGCCGTTCTCCCAAAGGAACTCGATGGTGCCGACACCGAGGTAGCCGATGGCCCGGATCGCATCGACCACCACCTTGCCGATGGCCGAGCGTTCGGCGGGCGTCAGGGCCGGGGAGGGCGCCTCTTCCAGCACCTTCTGGTGGCGGCGCTGCAGCGAGCAGTCGCGCTCGCCCAGGTGCACGACATTGCCGTGGCTGTCGGCCACGACCTGCAGCTCGATGTGCCGCGGGGTCTGGAGGTAGCGCTCCATGTAGACGGTGTCGTCGCCGAAGGCCGAGCGGGCTTCGGAGCGGGCGGTGGAGACCGCCTCGTAGAGGTCCTCCTGGGTGGCCGCGACCTTCATGCCGCGTCCGCCGCCGCCGGCGGCGGCCTTGATGAGCACGGGGAAGCCGATGCGGGCGGCGGCCTCGAAGGCCTCCTCTTCGGTGGTCACCCCTCCGTCGGAGCCGGGGACGACCGGGATGCCGGCGTCCTTCACAGCCTGTTTGGCGGTGATCTTGTCGCCCATCATCCGGATGTGTTCCGGCTTGGGGCCGATGAAGGTGAAGCCGTGGGCGTTCACGATCTCGGCGAAGCGGGCGTTCTCCGACAGGAAGCCGTAGCCGGGGTGGACCGCCTGGGCCCCGGTGATCTCGCAGGCGGCGATGATCGAGGGGATGTTCAGGTAGCTCTTCGCAGCCGGGGCCGGGCCGATGCAGACGCTCTCGTCGGCCAGGCGCACCCACATGCCGTTGGCGTCGGCCTCGGAGTGGACCGCCACGGTGGCGATGCCCATTTCCTTGCAGGCGCGGTGGACCCGCAGGGCGATTTCGCCGCGGTTGGCGATGAGGATTTTCTCGAACACGGCGGGGCCTATTCGATGATGACGAGCGGCTCGCCGAACTCGACGGGCTGGGCGTCAGACACCAGGATCTCGACGATCTTGCCGGCGCGCGGCGACGGGATCGGGTTCATGGTCTTCATGGCTTCGACGATCAGCAGGGTCTGGCCCTCGGCGACCGACTGTCCGACCTTGACGAAGGTGTCCGCGCCGGGCTGCGGCGACAGATAGACGGTGCCGACCATCGGCGACTTGACCTTGTCGCCGGCGGCGACGGCCGGGGCGGCTTCGGCCGCCGGCGCGGCGGCGACCGGAGCAGCGGCGGGCGCGGCCGCCGGGGCGGGCGCGGACACCGGCTGGTAGACGGCGGCGGGCGCGGCGGCGGTCAGCTCGCGAGCGACGCGGATCTTCAGGCCGCCGGTCTCGACCTCGATCTCGGTGAGACCGGTGTCCTTGAGGATGTCGGCCAGCTTGCGCACCACCTTGGTGTCGATGGTCTGGGCGGCGTCGCCGGACTCGGGAGCGGCCTTTGGCGTGGTCATAAGCGTCTACCTTGGGGTTTTCGGGTCAGGCCGAGGCGCCGGAGGCGCCGATCAGGCCGGCGGCGGCCTGGACCGCCAGTTCGTAGCTTGCGGCCCCGAAGCCAGAGACGACTCCGGTGGCGGCGAGTGAAACATAGGTCTCCCGGCGAAACGCCTCGCGCGCCGCCGGGTTCGACAGGTGGCATTCGATGATCGGTATAGCGAGAGTCTTGAGCGCGTCGAGCAGGGCCACGGAGGTGTGACCATAGCCGGCGGGATTGATGACCAGCGCGCAGGCCTCGGTGCGGGCCTCCTGCACCCAGTCGATCAGCTGTCCCTCGTGGTTGGACTGCCGGAACACGATCGTGTGGCCGAGCGCGGCGGCGCGGGCTTCGCACCGCGCCTGCACATCGGCCAGCGTATCGCGTCCGTAGATTTCCGGCTCGCGGGTCCCCAACAGGTTGAGGTTCGGCCCGCTCAGCACATGGATGGGTTTGCCCATTCGGCCCCGCCGTCGTTTCGCGGCCCTTGTATCTTTGCTTTGCCGGGGTCACAAGCGCGGGACCATGCGCATCTTCGTCAATGGCGAGCAGCGGGACGTCGAGAACGTTCCCACCGTGGCCGATCTGGTCGCCGCCCTGGGGCTTGAAACCCGCAAGGTGGCGGTCGAACGCAACCTCGAGATCGTGCCCCGCGGCCTGCACGCGGCCACGCCCGTGCACGAGAACGACCGCTTCGAGATCGTGACCTTCATCGGCGGCGGCTAGCTGTATTCGATCGCGCGCCAATAGTTTCTGATCGGCCGTCCGAAAATACAAACTTGCCGATTCTCGCCCATCGTGAGATATTGCGGATATCGAATTTCGATCTGGCGCGGCCAGCGATTGCGGAAATCCTCAGGATTGGCCGCGAAAGCCCTCCCTTCCTCCTGGATTTTTGATCGCGCGGCCGCATCTCGCGGGCCGTGATACCGACTTTCTGCAAGGCAATAATACAATGGCTACCGGTACTGTTAAGTGGTTCAACCCCACCAAGGGCTTCGGCTTCATCCAACCTGACGCCGGCGGCGGCGACGTGTTCGTTCACGTGTCGGCGGTTGAGCGTTCGTCGCTCGGTTCGATCTATGAAGGCCAGAAGCTCAGCTTCGAACTCGAGCGCGACCAGCGCAGCGGCAAGATGTCCGCCGGTCAACTGGGCTCGGCCGAGTAACCCTCGCCCCCTGTTGAACGACGATGACGGGTCGGCTCACGCCGGCCCGTTTTTCGTTTGTGTGCGGCGCAACGAGCCTTCCATGGTAGAGAGGCGTCACGCTCCGTTGAGAGCCCTGCCGGCGACTGGCCAGTCCGCCGTCCTGCCCGACACTCGACCCGCGTCGCGGGGCGTCGGGGGAGAAAGGCGACCATCATGAACCAGACGACCCCGGCCCTGAGCCGTTACACGCCGCCCACGCGCAAGCGCGACGCCGTCTCCGAACTGCGCGCCGCCATCGCCGAAGCCGAAGGCCGCGGCGTCAAGCGCAAGGCGATGGTGCTGCATCTGACGCACAGCGACGCCTCGCTGCTCAAGCGCAGCAACGAGGTCGCCCAGAATGAGATCAGCTTCGACGGCGGCATGACCTTCCTCGGCGTGAAGGTCGAGATCGGTGAAGTCACCGTCAGCTCGCTCATCGCCGGCAAGCCCACCGCCAAGGCCGCCGCCAAGGCCCAGGCGGCCCGGGCCGAGGCCCAGGCCAACGCCGACTCCTAGTCGTCCACCGCCGCCGGCAGCGAGACCACGAACCGCGCCCCTTCCGGGGAGGGTTCGCAGCGGATTTCGCCCTGGCTGGCGGCCAGCAGCGAGCGGGCGATGGCCAGGCCAAGGCCCGTGCCGCCCTCGGCCCGCCTGCTGGTGAAGAAGGGCTCGAACAGCCTCTCGCGGTCGCCCTCCGCCACCCCCGGCCCGTTGTCCGTCACCGCCAGCTCGACCCGGCCGTTCAGCGCCGACGCCGAGAGCGTCACGGCTGTGGCGCCCGCCTGCCGGCTGTTCTCCACCAGCACGGTCAGCACCGTCTCGAGCGTGGCCTCCGGGGCGGCGACGCGGGGCAGGTCTCCGGGCAGGTCCAGGCTGACCGTCACGCCGCGTCCGCCAAGGGCGTCGGCCACCCGTAGAGCGGACGGCGCCGCCTCTACAGCCACGCCGGCTTCCGGCCGCGCCATGTCTGCCCGCGCCAGGTCGAGAAGGCGTGTGACCAGCTGGTTCAGCCGGCCGCTGTCGGCGGCGATGTTGCCGAGAAAGCGCTGACGGTCCTCAGGCTTCATCGTGGCGCCATGGTCCTGCAGCAGCTCGACGGCCCCGGTGATCCCGGCCAGCGGGGTCTTGAACTCGTGGCTGACGGCGGCGGCGAAGTCGCGCAGGTAGCGCGAGCGCCGGGCGATGGCGGCGGCCATGACCGCGAAGTCCTCGTAGAGCTGGCGGATCTCCACCGCCGCCGTGCGCGGGGTGGCCGGAACCTCCCCGGCGCCGGAGGCCACGTCCCGGGTGGCGCGGCTCAGCGCCTCGATCGGCCGGGTGATGCCCCGCGACACCAGCCCCGACAGCACCACCAGGATGGCGATGATTCCGGCCAGGCCGAGCAGGAACTTGCCGCGATCCTCGTACAGGCCCCGGAACAGCGCCCGGGGCGAGCGCGACAGCAGCAGCACGCCCTCGACCCTGCCGTCGACCACGATGGGCCGGGCGTGGTGCAGGCGGATGCCGGAGGCGCGGCTCAGCCACTCGAAATCATAGCGTTTGCGGTAGTCCGACAGCCGCCGCATCACGGTCAGCGGCTTGCCCGCCAGCGCGGACCTCACCTCCTTCAGGCCCGCCAGACTGCGCCCTTCGCCGAGGCCCAGGACCACGCGGCCATTGCGGTCGGTGACCACGACGGAGGCGAGGGTGGTGCGGGTGGTCTCGTCGATGATCGGGCCCAGGGCCGGCAGCACGGCGAGGGCGTCCGGGTCGGCCGGCCTCGCGGTGAAGGTCGCCGGTGGCCGGGAGGGCAGGACGGGCGAGGCGGACAGATCGATGCCGGTGCTTTCGGGGCGGTAGTAGCCGGGCGCCGTCTTGTCCGGCGCGCGCGCGGGCGGGGTCGCGCCGGGCCAGAGGGCCTGGGCCGTGGCCGACAGGGCCGCGCCCTGGCTGACCAGCTCGACCTCGGTCTGGCGCACCAGGGTGTTTTCGTAGACCCGCAGCAGCACCATGCCCGCCACCGGCATGGCCGCCACGACCAGCAGCACGATCAGCAGGATGGTCCGCAGCCGCAGACGCGGCCAGTGGCGCTTGATGAACTCCTTCAGCCGCGCGATCACGCCCGCGCGCCGGTGCAGGCGCCCAGGCGATAGCCGACCCCGGCCCGGGTCTCGATCACGTCATGGCCGCCCAGCGCCGTGAACTTGCCGCGCAGGTTGCGGACATGGCTGTCGATGGTGCGGTCGGTGATGGCGAACCCCGGCCCGTGCAGGCGGTCGATGATGGCGTCGCGGGTGAAGACCTTGGCCGGGGCGGCGGCGAGGGTCTTGAGGATGCCGAACTCGGTGACGGTCAGCGCCGCTTCCTGCTCGTCCCACAGGGCGCTCCAGCCGTCGAGGTTCAGGGTCAGCCGGCCGCGCACGATCGGCGCGGCGGGCGCCTCGGCGTCGGCAATGGCCTTGCCGCCGCCGGCCCGGCGCAGGATGGCCTGGACGCGGGCGGTGACCTCGCGCGGGCTGAACGGCTTGACCACATAGTCGTCGGCCCCCAGCTCGATGCCCAGCACCCGGTCGATCTCGTCGTCCCGCGAGCTGAGGAACAGGATCGGCAGGTCGCCCTGGGCCCGCAGCCGGCGACAGACCTCCAGCCCGTCGAGCCTCGGCATGTTGATGTCCAGCACCACCAGGTCCGGTCGCTGCCGGGCCACCTCGGCCAGCGCCGCCTCGCCGTCCTCGGCCTCGCGCGTGGCCAGCCCGGCCTTGGCCAGGGCGAAGGCGAGCAGTTGGCGGATGTGCGGGTCGTCGTCGACGATCAGGATCGAGCGTTGCATGGCAAGCATCATCCTCCGCCCCCGCGCAGCGTCAACGGGGCAGGGGTGCAGGCGGCGAACCGCTGTCGTGCAGATTTGGTGCAGACTGCGCCGTTCAGCTGGCGGACCCGGAGCCGTGCGTTCATCGCCGCTCAGCCCCCCCCCCCCAATGGGTGGAAGAGACCGCGGCGGGGGACGCTATGGAAGGCGGCATGGCTTTGACGCTTCAGAGGCCCCCGGTGCGCAGGAGAACGGTCCAATGAAACTGGCGACAGCTACGGCAATGGTGCTCGCGGCCGCGCTTGCGGTCGGCTCCAGCCATGCCGCCCCGCCCAGACGCGATATGGTCGAGATTGATCGCGGTCAGGACTATCGCGGCGTGACCTACGTCGTCTCGGTCGACCGCGCGTCGAGGAAGCAGGTCCCGGAGGGGATCTTCGTCATCCAGTACAATGTGCCGGAGAAGGCGATGGAGGACGGAGCCGCCCAGATCGTCACCGAATACGTCGTCGATTGCGCCATGCCGCAGTACAAAGCCACGCGCATGTACCGCGCCGACGCCGCCGGCAGGGTCCTGCTCGAAAAGCCGATCGACCGCCTGACGGGCGGTTGGCAATACGGGAAGCGGCCGGGCATGAGCCAGAAGCTGGTTGACGCCGCCTGCGTCGGGTAGGTCCGGCGGACCCGTCGCTTGACGCTTTTCGCCGGGCGCTGAACGGTCTAGACCGGCCCGCATGACCGCCCCCCCCGACACCACCCCCGCCGTCGACACCTGGGCCGTCGCCGGCCGCACCTTCACCTCGCGCCTGATCGTCGGCACGGGGAAGTACAAGGACTACGCCACCAACGCCGCCGCCGCCGAGGCGGCCGGGGCCGAGATCGTCACCGTGGCGGTGCGGCGGGTGAACATCTCCGACCCCAGCCAGCCGCTGTTGATGGACTTCGTGAAGCCCGACCGCTTCACCTACCTGCCCAACACCGCCGGCTGCTTCACCGGCGAGGAGGCGGTGCGGACGCTGCGGCTGGCGCGCGAGGCCGGCGGCTGGTCGCTGGTCAAGCTGGAGGTCCTCTCGGACCCCAAGACCCTCTACCCGGACATGGAAGAGACCCTGCGGGCGCTGAAGCTGCTCGTCGCCGAGGGCTTCGACGTCATGGTCTACTGCACCGACGACATCGTCTACTGCCGCAAGCTGGAGGAGGCCGGCGCCGCCGCCATCATGCCGCTGGGCGCGCCGATCGGCTCGGGCCTGGGCATCCAGAACAAGGTCAACCTGCGGCTCATCGTCGAGCAGGCGAAGGTGCCGGTGCTGGTCGACGCCGGCGTCGGCACCGCCTCGGACGCGACCATCGGCATGGAGCTGGGCTGCGACGGCATCCTGATGAACACCGCCATCGCCGAGGCCAGGGACCCGATCCGCATGGCCACAGCCATGAAGCACGCGGTCATCGCCGGCCGCGAAGCCTACCTCGCCGGCCGCATGCCGCGCCGGATGTACGCCGATCCCAGCTCGCCGCTGGCGGGGCTGATCTAGAGCATTTTCCGATCCAACTGGATCGGTGAAATGCTCTAGCCTTTTGTTTTGACGCATTTTCTGGCGGCGAACCGGTGTCCACTTCGCCGGAAAATGCTCTAGTCGGCGGGGGCCAGCGCCCGGACGACAGCCTCCGGTTCCCGCGCGATGACGGTCAGGTAGGCCCGCGTCGCCGCGTCAGGCGCCTTGCGACCTTGTTCCCAGTCGCGAAGCGTGCCGATCGGGATTTTGAAGCGTTCGGCGAAGGCTTCCTGCGAGAGCTTCAGCGCGCGACGGATGATGCGAACGCGCGGCGTCGAGCGCATCCGCCGCGCATCGTCTGCCGTCAGGGGTTGCGCGTCCGGGTCTTCGAGGGCGGCCGCCTCGATGGCTTCGTCCGACCAGCCGGAATCAGGGGCCTGATCGTCTGCTGGCAGGCTAGAAGTCCTGGTCATGATAGAGCCGCCTTTCCTGCGCGGTCGCGAACCGCGCGGAGATGATCCGGATCCGCTCTTCTCGTTCGGTCCAGGCGACCGATAGCAGCCTGCCGTCGACGAGGGCGGTGGTCGCAAATCGATCCTCCCGATAGGTCATCCGGTCGTCCAGTTTCTCGAGCGCAAACGGGTCATCGAAGACCCGACGGGCAGTGGAAAATGAAACACCGTGTCGCGCCAGGTTGGCGGCGGCCTTCGCATCGTCCCATTCGAAGTCATCATCGCGCATAGTATGCGGCCAAGCCGTAGTCGTCGCAACGAGATGTCACATCCTATGGTAGAGTTCTCGATTTGTCGCCTGCCGCGGGCCTGCGATGGCGCGGCCGGGCGTCGAGGCGCCGCTAGGTCGTCTTGTTCTTCCGGCGCAGTTCGGCGGCGATGGCGGCCTTGAGGGAGTCCGGGTCGGCGCCGTGGACGACCTTGTCGCCGACGACGAAGGCGGGCGTGCCGTCGATGCCCATGTCGTGGGCCAGGGTCTGCACGTCGCGCAGATAGGTCTGGCGCCGGCTGTCGGCCATGGCGGCGCGGGCAGCGGCCGGGCTGATGCCGTGCGCCATGAGGATACGGTCCACCGCCGCCTCGTTGAGCGGCTTGGCCGTCATCAGGGCATTGTGGAGCGAGGTGAACTGGGCCGGGGTGCGGGCCAGCGACGCGGCGGCGGCGGCGTATTCGCTGGAGGCGCCGAAGATCACCATGTCCTTGAACACGAACCGCACGTCGGGCCGTGTGCGGGCCATCTCCAGGATCTCGGGCGCGATCACCTTGCAGTAGCCGCAGTTGTAATCGAAGAACTGGACCACGGTGATGTCCCCGCCCGGATTGAGGACGTGGTCGCGATCGTCGCGCTCCAGCTTGCCGCGGTTGGGGCCGATGCTGGCCTTGGCCTTCTCGGCGCGCTCGGCCTGTTGCTTGGCTTCGAGCGCCCGTGAGACCTCGACCAGGACTTCCGGGTTTTCAAGCAGATAGGCGCGGACCTTGGCGCCGAACTCAGGCTCGACCTTCGGCTGGCCGCAGGCGGCGAGCGTGAGGGCGAGCGCACCGATGAACAGAAGACGCATGGGAGACAGGTTCCTGGAGGTTCAGCCGCCGCCGGCCTCGCGCGACAGGGCGCGCATGTCCTGGTCGGACGGGTCGGAGGCCATGACGATGTCGGTGGCCCGCACCCAGTCGGTGCTCGAGCGATCGAGCAACTGGCGGGCGCGGATGGCGAAGGCGCGGGACTCGCTGAGCGCGCCGTAGGCGTAGTAGCGCTCGGCGGTGGCCAGGCGGGCGAGGCCCTCGTCGCCGCGACGGTCGTAGGCCACGGCCAGCAGCCGCCAGGCCTCGGGATTGTCGTGCTCGAGCAGGGTCACCCGCTTGAGTTCGGCGATGCCCTCGTCACGCTTCTTCGGGTCGTCCAGGTTGACCAGGGTCTGGCCGAGGTTGATCCGCAGCAGCGGCGCATCGGGCTTGAGCTCCACCGACCGGCGTTGGGGCGCCTCGGCCTCGGCGATCCGGCCGTAGTCGAAGAGGATCTGGCCCTTCAACTCCCAGAAGTAGGGGTTTTCGGGGTACTCGGCGAGCAGGCCGTCGAGGATCTTCAGCGCCCGGTCCGGTTCCTTGGACTGATAGTAGGCGATGGCGCGGGCGTAGCGGGCCGGCACGCCGGTGTCGCTTTCCTTGTACCGGATGAGGGCCGCGGCCGGGTTCATGAAGCCGTCGATCTTGGCCTTCATCATTTCGAAGTCGGCGATGTCCTCGGGCGAGTCCTTGGCCCCGAAGGACTTCTGGGCGGCCACGCGATTGCGCAGCAGCTCGATGCGCTCGGACGACAGCGGGTGGCTGCGGAAGTAGGGGAAGCGCCGCGCCTCGGCGAACACCTCCTGGTAGCGGAACTTGTCGAAGAACTCGACGAGCCCGGCGGCGGACTGGCCGGTCTTCTCCAGGAAGCCGACGGCCGCCTGGTCGGCGCGGCTCTCCTGCTCGCGGCTGTAACCGAGCGCGCCCAAGGTGCCCATCTGGCCGGAGCTGGCCATGACCATGGCCCCGGCGTCCGGCGCGCCGGCCATCATCGCCAGCAGGCCCAGACCCATGGTCAGCAGCATCGGTCGCAGCCCGGCGCGCGTCAGCTCGCCCGAGCGGATCGGGTGGCCGCCGGCGATATGGCCGGTCTCGTGGGCGATGACGCCCTTGAGCTCGTTGGGGGTGCCGGCCTCGAGGATGAGGCCGGTGTTGAGCCCCATCTGCTGGCCCTGGGTGGCGAAGGCGTTCAGGGTCCCGTCCCCGACCAGCAGGATGCGGACATCCTTGGGGTTCAGGCCCGCGGCGGCGAAGATCGGGTCGGACTGCTTGTGCAGGATTTCCTCGATCTCGGTGTCCCGCAGCAGCGTCGGCCCCCGCCCCGATTGCGCCCAGGACTGGGCGATCGGGGACAGGGTCATGGCGCCCAGCGCCAGGGCGCCGACGATGGCGCGAAACGGCCGCAAACTGGTCCGGCTGGAGGTCATGCCTCGGTACTCTCCGGTTCGCGCCCCCGCGCTTGAGCTCAAAGTGTAGTCATCGATCAGCCCCGGCGCCACCAGCCACGCTTGGGCTTCTCGGGCGGAGCGCTGATTTCGGCCGGATCGGGTGTGACGGCGACCGGTTCCGGCGCCGCCTCGACGACCGATTCGACCACGGGCTCGGGCTCGGGTTCCGGCTCGGGAGCCGGTTCGGGCTCGGCGGCGACGGCCTCGGGTTCCGGAGCGGCCTCGGCGACCGTCTCGGCCTGGGCCTCGGCCTCTTCAGCCTTGGCGGCCTTCGGCTTGCGCGTCCGGCGCGGCTTCTTGGCGGGCGCTTCCTCGGCGACCGGCAGCTCGACCCAGATGTCGTCGGCCGGTCCGGCGGACGGGGTCGGCTCGGCGACCGTCAGTTCCACGTCCTGAGTCGGGGCGATCTCGGCGATGACCTCTTCGGCCACGGCGTCGATCTCGGACTCGGTCGAAACGGCGTCGGCGCGAGCAGCGCGGTCACGACCCCGCCCGCGACCGCGTCCGCGGCCACGGCCGCGTTCGCCGCGCTCCTCCTCGGCCACGGCGGGCGCCGGTTCGGCGCGTTCAGCGCGTTCGGGACGCGGCGCCTGGCCCCCGCCCTCGGCGAGCACCGCCGGGTCGTGCCAGACGAAGGGATCATCGCCGAACGGCACCCGCGGGCGGGTCCAGGAGAAGCCGTCCTGCGGACGCGACTCGTCGCGCATGCGGCGGCCGCCCCGGCGACCGCGACGGCGGCGGCGCTGGTTGGCCTCTTCCTCGGTCTCGACCTCGCCCTCGGCCAGTTCGCGTTCCGGCAGGTCGGCGGCGACATCAAGCTCGCCGTCGTCGCGACGCCCGCCGCGGCGGCGGCGGTTGCGACGGCCGCGGCCGCGGCGATCGGCGTCGTCGCGGGCTCCGGCGCTGTCGCCGTCCCCCGAGGCGGCGGACTCTTCGTCCTCGTCCTCGTCATCGGCGCCGGCTTCGTCGGCGTCTTCCTCGTCGTCTTCGTCTTCCTCGACCTCGTCGACGTAGTCATCGTCATCGTCCGGCGCGTAGGCGACGGCCGGGGTCCCATAGACTTCCGGCGCGTGCAGCGAATGCTCGCCGCTGGCGGTCCGCTCGATCTCGTGGTCGGCCTGGCCCAGGGTCTGGTCGATCAGCACGGTGACGAACAGGTGGTGGGTCTGGTGGACCCGCGTCAGGTAGGCGCGCTTTTCGTTGAGGATGTAGAGGCCGACGGCCGGAGACACCTTCAGCGTCACCTCGCCGCCGCCCTGCAGCGCCTCGAGCTCGACGGCGCGCAGCGCGGCCAGCGCCGCCGACTCGGTCGACCGGACGCGGCCGGTGCCCTGGCAGTGCTCGCAGACGTGGGTGGTGCCTTCCAGCACGCCGGAGCGGCGACGCTGGCGGCTGATCTCCATCAGGCCAAAGCCGCTGATCTTGCCCATCTGGATGCGGGCGCGGTCGTCCTTGAGGGCGTCCTTCAGCTTCTTCTCGACGGCCCGGTTGTTCTTCGACTCATCCATGTCGATGAAGTCGATGACGATCAGGCCGGCCAGATCGCGCAGGCGCAGCTGGCGGGCGGCCTCCTCGGCGGCCTCGAGGTTGGTCTTCAGCGCCGTGGCCTCGACGTTGCGCTCCTTGGTCGAGCGGCCGGAGTTCACGTCGATGGCGACCAGCGCCTCGGTCTGGTTGATGACCAGGTACCCGCCAGACTTCAGCGGCACGGTCGGGGTGTAGATCTGCGACAGATGGCCCTCGACCTTGTGGGCCACGAACAGCGGCGTCGCCTCGCGGTAGGCCTGCACCTTCTTGGCCTGGGCCGGCATCAGCATGCGCATGAAGTCGCGGGCGTCGCGGTAGCCGCGCTCGCCCTCGACCCAGACCGCGTCGATGTCCTTGTCGAACAGGTCGCGGATCGTGCGTTTGACGAGATCCTCCTCCTCATAGATCAGCGCCGGCGCGATCGAATGGAGGGTGGTCTCGCGGATGTTTTCCCAGGCGCGCAGCAAATAGTCGTAGTCGCGCTTGATCTCGGTCTTGGTGCGCTTGGCGCCCGCCGTGCGGACGATCAGGCCCATGCCCTTGGGCACGTCCAGGCTCTGGACGATGGTCTTCAGCTTCTTGCGGTCGGTCGCCGTGGTGATCTTGCGGCTGATGCCGCCGCCGCGGGCGGTGTTGGGCATCAGCACGCCGTAGCGACCGGCCAGCGACAGGTAGGTGGTCAGGGCCGCGCCCTTGTTGCCGCGCTCTTCCTTGACGACCTGGACCAGCATGATCTGCCGGCGGCGGATCACGTCCTGGATCTTGTAGGCCTTCATCAGCCGGCGACGGCGGCGGGCCAGCTCCTCCTCGACGACGTCGTCCTCGTCGTCCGAACCGCCGGGGCTGTCATCCTCGTCCTCGTCGCCTTCAGAGGTCGGCGCGGCGCTGCGCGACCGGCCGCGGGCCGCCGGCTCGTCATCTTCCTCGGCCTGGGCGCGCAGCAGGGCTTCGCGGTCGGCGAGGGGGATCTGGTAGTAGTCCGGGTGGATCTCGTTGAAGGCCAGGAAGCCGTGACGGTTGCCGCCGTACTCGATGAAGGCGGCCTGGAGGCTGGGCTCCACCCGCGTCACCTTGGCCAGGTAGATGTTTCCGCGAAGCTGTTTCTTGGACTGGCTTTCGAAGTCGAATTCTTCAATCCGGGTTCCGTCGACGACCACGACCCGGGTTTCTTCCGGGTGGGCCGCGTCGATAAGCATTTTCTTGGTCATTGAATCTGTCTCCCCGGCGCGCTGCGGAGCCTTGGCCCGGTCGCCGGTCTGTGGTGGAGGCGCGCTCCGCGCGGCCGTCCGTCGCGTCGCAAGCGGCGATGCGAAGGGGCGAATGCCAGGCCGGGGCGTTTGCGCTGCCCATAAGGTTTTTCCCTGTCGCGCAATGGTCTGCGCGGGATCGGATGGTGCGTCTTCGCCGGAGGGCGAGAGCCGGACGCGCGGCCTCTAGAAGATCGTGCGCGGAGAATCCTCGTCATCGCGAGGTCGGCGCGCAGCGGCGACATTAGCCCCATCCCCTCGCAAAAGGAAAGCGCCGCGCATCGTTTGAGAAGCCTTAACCAATTCGATACGCGCGGGCGGCGATACTGGCGGCCGTATCGCGAAGCGGTGAGTTGGGGCTGTAGAATGCGGGCGTTCAGAGCCGGCGGATTTCTGGCGGGCTGGAAGGGCGTGGTCGCCCTGGCCGGTCTGACTCTGTCCGGATTCGGCGTCGCCGCGGTCGCCCAGGGGGCCACCACCCCGGCGCTTCTCAAGGTCAGGCTGGGCGGCGACCAGGCCGAGACGCGGGTCGTGGTCGACCTGGACCGTTCGGTGGTCGGCAAGCTGGTGTCCGACGGCGCCGATGGCCGGATCGTCGTCGCCCTGCCGCGGATCGACGCCCCGGCCGATCTGCGCGGCGGCGGTCAGGGCCTGGTCCGGCGCTGGCATGTCGAGCGGGCGGGCGGCTCGGCCCGACTCAATCTCGAACTGGCCCGCGACGCCGAGGTGCGCCGCCGCTTCCTGTTGCCGCCCGGCGACGGGGTGAAGAGCTATCGCTATGTGATCGACCTCAAGGCCCGTCCCGGGGCCGGTCCGGCGATGGCGGCGACGCCGGTCTCGACGACCGCCCGGCCGCGCCCGGCGATCATCACCCGCGCGCCCGAGCGCAAGGGGCCGCGGGTCGTCGTCATCGACGCCGGCCACGGCGGCCGCGATCCCGGGGCCATCGGCAGCCGCACGCACGAGAAGGATATCACCCTGGCGGCCGCCAAGGCCCTGAAGGCCCGGCTCGAGAAGTCGGGACGCTACAGGGTGGTGCTGACGCGCACCGGCGACACCTATGTGCCGCTCGACGGCCGGGTGAAGATCGCCCGCGCCGCCGACGCCGACCTGTTCATCTCGCTGCACGCCGACTCCGGCCCGACCGCCGACATTCGCGGCGCCAGCGTCTACACCCTGTCGGAAAAGGGCGAGCGCCGGGTCGCCTCGGTGCTGGGCAAGGACGACTGGCTGATGCCCGCCAGCCTGGGCGCCGACCGCACCGTCAGCGATATCCTGCTCGACCTGACCCAGCGATCGACCCGCAACCGGTCGGCCATCTTCGCCGGGATGCTGCTGGAGCACATCGGCGACGAGACCGAACTCCTGCGCCGCAGTCACCGCGACGCCAACCTCGCCATCCTGCTGGCGCCGGACGTACCCGCCGTGCTGCTGGAGATGGGATTCATCAACAATCCCGAGGACGAGCGCGCCCTGACCGATCCCCGCCGCCGCGCCCGGCTGATGGACGCCGTCGCCGACGCGATCGACGCCTGGTTCGCGCGAGACGCGAAGGTGGCCAGCCGCTAGCTTACGGCCGTTGGCGCCCGTCGCCAGTCAGGCTAAGCAGGCTGCATGCTTGAGAAGGCCCTTCGCCGACTTTGGCCGTTCGATGAGCCGCCCGAGCGCTGGGTGGCCATCGTCGGCGTCTCCGCGCTCAGCGTCATCGCCATCGCGGGGTTCGCGCTGGCGATCTACGCCGCGTGGCTCTTCCATGACATGCCCGACGCCGGCGACCTGGCCGACTATCACCCGCCGACAGCGACCCGCGTCTATGCCTGGGACGGCACCCTGATCGGCGAGTTCTCCCGCGAGCGCCGGATCTTCGTGCCCTACGACCAGATCCCGCCGCAGCTGGTGCAGGCCTTCCTCGCCGCCGAGGACCGCAACTTCTTCCAGCACGGCGGCGTCGACATGCAGGGCCTCAGCCGGGCCATGGCCAAGAACGTGCTCAACGCCGTGCAGGGCAAGCGCCTCGAAGGCGGCTCGACCATCACCCAGCAGGTGGCCAAAAACGTCCTGCTGACCAGCGACGCCACGGTCGGCCGCAAGCTGAAGGAAGCCATCCTGGCCCGCCGTCTGGAGCAGACGCTGACCAAGGACCGCATCCTCGAGCTCTATCTGAACGAAATCTGGCTGGGCTACCGGTCCTACGGCGTGGGCGCGGCCGCCTACAACTACTTCGGCAAGGCGCCCAGCGACCTGACCCTGGCCGAGAGCGCCTATCTGGCCGCGGTCACCAAGGGGCCGGACAACTACCACCCGATCCGCCGCAAGGAGAACGCCATCGGGCGGCGCAACTGGGTGCTGGGCCAGATGGCCGAGTCCGGCTGGGTCAGCCGCGCCGCCGCCGAGGCGGCCATGGCCGAGGACCTCAAGGTCCAGGCCGCGCCGTCGCGCGCCAAGTACAAGGACGCCGACTACTTCGTCGAGGAGGTCCGCCGCCGCGGGCTGGCGACGCTCGACGACCGCCTGATGGAGGGCGGCTACTACATGCGCACCACGCTCGACCCGCGGCTGCAGACCGCCGCCCGCGTGGCCCTGATGGACGGGCTGGAGAACTATGACCGCCGTCATGGCTGGCGCGGAGCCTGGGGCACGACCGACCTCGCCGAGGGCTGGGAAAAGGCCGCGCTGAAGAAGACGCCGCCGTCGGAGCGGCGCGGATGGCGCGCCGCCGTGATCGAGAGTGTCGAGGGCGGCGTCCGCGTCCGTCCGGCCAGGGATTATGCGCCCGGCACGCTGGTGGCCGAGGACGTCGCCTGGGCCCGGGCGGGCAAGGGCCTGAAGGTCGGCGACCTGGTCTTCGTCGAGCCGGCCGCCAGCGGCGCGGGTTACCGGCTGCGGCAGGTGCCCGCCGTCAACGGCGCCCTGGTGGCCATGGAGCCGCGCTCCGGCCGGGTGCTGGCCATGGTCGGCGGCTATTCCTTCTCGCTGTCGAGCTTCAACCGCGCGACCCAGGCGATGCGCCAGCCGGGCTCGGCCATCAAGCCGTTCGTCTACGCCGCCGCGCTGGAGCCGGAGGGGGGCTTCACCCCGGCCAGCTACGTCACCGACGCCCAGATCACCTTCAAGGGCGGCGTCAACGGCGAGGACTGGACGCCGGAGAACTACAACAAGAAGTATTACGGCTCGATGCCGCTGCGCCGGGGGCTGGAACTGTCCCGCAACGCCATGACCGTGCGTCTGGCCCAGAGCGTGGGCATGAAGAAGATCGTCGCCCTGATCGAGAAGTTCGGCATCGTCCGCTCCATGGAGCCTGTGCTGGCCATGGCGCTGGGGGCCGGCGAGACCACGCCGTTCAGGCTGACCGCCGCCTACACCGCCTTCGTCAACAACGGCCGCATGGCCCAGCCGCACCTGATCGAGATGGTCCAGGACCGCGAGGGCAAGGTCATCTACCGCTCCGACCAGCGCGAATGCCGCGGCTGCGTCGCCGGCTTCAACGGCGAGGAGAGCCCGCGCATTCCGCCCGCCGGCGAACAGATCATCGACCCGATCACCGCCTTCCAGATTTCCTCGATGCTCGAGGGGGTGGTGCAGCGCGGCACCGCCACCCAGGCCCGCGTGCTGGGCCGTCCGGTGGCCGGCAAGACCGGCACCACCAACGAGTACCGCAGCGCCTGGTTCGTCGGCTTCACGCCCGACATCGTGGTCGGGGTCTTCATCGGCTTCGACGACAACCGCTCGCTGGGCGAGGGGGAGGCCGGCGGCGTCTCGGCCCTGCCGATCTTCATCAACTTCATGCAGGAGCCGTCGCTGCAGGCCCTGCCGCCGACGCCGTTCACCGCCCCCAAGACCGCCAAGTTCATGATGGTCGGCGGCCAGCGCGAGGCGTTCCGCCCCGGCAGCGAGCCGAAGGCGGCGGTCGTCGCGCCCAAGCCCGAGGGGCCGGTGTCCTACCAGGAGGCGTGGCCTGACGGGAAGCTGCGCAGCGAGCAACCGCCGCCGCCGGCGCCGCCGCCCGCTCGCCCGAAGATCCCCGACGACCTGAGCGGATTGTATTGAGGCCCGGACCGGCTTATTTGCCGCCCTCCGAACCAGACAAGGTGATTTCATGAGACCGGATGTCGAGGCCGCCAAGGCCGACATCGAGCAGTCCGCGGGACTGCTCAGGAGGCGACTTTGACTGGGATGTCGCGCTAAGACGTCTCCACGAACTGGACGCCCGTTCCGAGGACCCCACGCTGTGGGACAAGCCCGCCGAGGCCCAGGCCCTGATGCGGGAGCGCCAGCAGCTGGCCGACCGGATCAATGCGGTCAAGGCGATCGAGAGCGATCTGTCGGACGCCGTCGAATACGCCGAAATGGCCGACGCCGAGGGCGATGAGGCCTCGCTGGACGACGCCCGCGCCCAGCTGAAGGAGATCAAGGCCCGCGCCGCCAAGGCCGAGCTGGAAGCCCTGCTGTCGGGCGAGGCCGACGGCAACGACGCCTATGTCGAAATCAACTCCGGGGCCGGCGGCACCGAGTCCTGCGACTGGGCCAACATGCTGCTGCGCATGTACAGCCGCTGGGCCACCGCCCACGGCTACAGCGTCGAACTGGTCGAGGAGACCGGCGGCGAGCAGGTGGGCATCAAGTCCGCCACGCTGCAGGTGAAGGGCCCCAACGCCTACGGCTGGCTGAAGACCGAGGCCGGCGTCCACCGGCTGGTGCGCATCAGCCCCTATGACGCGGCCGCCAAGCGCCACACCAGCTTCGCCTCGGCCTGGGTCTATCCGGTGGTCGACGACACCATCGAGATCGAGATCAATCCGGCCGACGTGCGCACCGACACCTACCGGGCCAGCGGCGCCGGCGGCCAGCACATCAACAAGACCGACTCGGCCGTGCGCCTGACTCACATCCCCACGGGGATCGCCGTCGCCTGCCAGGCCGGCCGCAGCCAGCACCAGAACCGCGAGGAAGCCTGGAAGATGCTGCGCGCCCGCCTTTACGAGGTCGAGCTGCAGAAGCGTGAGGCCGCCGCCCAGGCGCTCGAAGACCAGAAGACCGACATCGGCTGGGGCCACCAGATCCGCAGCTACGTCCTGCAGCCCTACCAGATGGTCAAGGACCTGCGCACCGGGGTGGAGACCTCCGACACCGCCGGCGTCCTCGACGGCGACCTGGACCAGTTCATGGGCGCGGCCCTGGCCCAGCGCGTCGGCGCGACGCGGGACGCCTGAGGGTCGGCTAGGCGACAGACGCCGCCGCCGGGATCGGGTTGATTGGCGCCGGCGTCGGATTCGACAGTAGGAGTCCCGAAGCTCGAAGGCCCCCCGACGCGTATCTGCGGGGGGCCTTTACCTTTTGCGGGCGGCGGAAATCTCCCGATCAAGGCGCCTCCATCCTCTCCCTCTTGGGAAAAGGGGACCCTGCGGAGCAGGGTGGAGCGGGAGGCGCCGGCGGTCGGTGACTGGCCGCTGCGTTCGGCTCTATCCCCCGTCTTCCCGGCGGAG
>CAYTZY010000035.1:0-26258 GCA_964442795.1 uncultured Caulobacter sp. | reverse complement strand
TGCCATCCTCGAATTTCCGTTGGACTGACGGCGCGTCACAAGCCTCAAGCACTTGCACGCCATAGAGCCATCTCAGGGTCACACATGCAGTTCGACGACGTTATTCGCGGCCGCCGCAGCATCCGGGGCTACAAGCCCGACCCGGTTCCCCGGGCGCTGATCGAGGAAATCATCGCCCTGGCGATGCGCGCGCCGTCGTCCATGAACACCCAGCCGTGGAACTTCTATGTCGTCACGGGCGAGCCGCTGGACCGGATCCGCGCCGGCAACACCGAGCGAACGCTGGCCGGCGTCCCGCAATCGCGCGAGTTCCGCACGGGTCAGGCCTTTGCGGGCAAGCACCGCGACCGACAGGTCGGCGTCGCCAAGCAGCTGTTCTCCGCCATGGGGATCGCACGCGACGACGCGGAGATGCGTCAGGACTGGGTGTTGCGCGGCTTCCGCCAGTTCGACGCGCCGGTCTGCATCATCGTGACCTATGACCGCGTGCTGGACGGCAGCGACGATACGCCGTTCGACTGCGGCGCCGTGGCGACCAGCCTGGTCAACGCCGCCTGGTCTCGCGGACTGGGCGCGGTGATCAACAGCCAGGGCATCATGCAGTCGCCGGTGGTGCGCGAGCACGCGGGGATCGCCGACGACCAGGTCATCATGAAGAGCATCGCGCTGGGCTGGCCGGACGAAACCTTCCCGGCCAATGCCGTCGTGTCCGAGCGCAAGTCCGTGGACGAGGCGGCCGTGTTCGTCGGGTTCGACGACGAGGGCGGGGCCTGATCGCAGGCGGGGCGCGGCAGCCTATCTGAAGTACCGCACCGGCTGGGACCCGTCCCAGCCCTCGGCCGCCTTGCGGATGTGGGCGAACGTGCGCCCCTTGGTTCCGCTGATGTCGGAGATCTCGATCACCGTGCCGGGGTGGCTCTGCGTGTCGAAGTAGGCGAAGCGGCCCTGTTCGCCGCCGATCTGGCCCTCGTGGCCGACGCGGTAGCCGAGCGACAGCGCCTTGTCGTAGAGGCCCTGATAGTCGGTGGTCCAGTAGCTCATGTGCTGCAGCCCCTCGAGGCCGGCGTCGATGAATTCCCTGTACATCGAGGGGGCGTCGTTGCGCTGCTGGATCAGCTCGATCTGCAGGTCGCCGGAGTTGGCCAGCGCGATCGACATTTTGACATCCGAGGCTGCGCCCCGATGGGTGAACCAGTCGGTCTTCACGTCCTCGATGTAGAACCAGGGGCCGACGCCCATGACCTCGATCCAGTGCTTCATCGCCGCCTCGATGTCGCGGACGACGTAGCCGTTCTGGCAGACCTTCCCGAAGACGCGGCTCATGGCTCCTCGCTGATGACTAGTAGTGAAGCCGGCACTGGAGGATCTCCAGCCGTTGCTCGTCGCCGGCGCCGGACACGCGGTAGATCAGGCGGTCTTCAAGCGTGATCCGGCGAGACCAGCAGCCCTTCAGGTCGCCCTTGAGCGGTTCCGGCTTTCCCGTTCCCTTGAACGGGGTTCGCATGCATTCCTTGATCAGGCCGTTCAGCCGTTCGAGCACGTTCGCATCGTTGGCCTGCCAATGGAGGTAGTCTTCCCAACCACGGTTGGCGAAGACGAGCTTCACGGCTCGATCAGCTCTCGTTCGGCGCCACCGCCCGCGTCCAGTTCCGCGATCGCTTCACGGAGCCGCTCGGCGTTCCTTGGGCTGGAAAGCAGATGCAACGTCTCTTCCATCGCGCTCCAGTCGGCGAGCGAAACCATGACGACGGCTTCAGCCTTCTGACGTGTAACGACGACCGGAGTCCGGTCGTTGACGACACGGTCCATCACGTCCTTCAGGTTCGCGCGGGTATCGGAATAGGTGAGGACATCCATCGGGCGTCTCCTTCCGATCCTATATGTACGGAATTCCGTACAATTACAAGATCAGGCCTCCGCGCGGGCTTCCCCGAACGGCCGCAGCCCCAGGTCCTTCATCAGCAGGCTGTCCTGGTCCATGCCGGGCAGCGGCGTGGTCAGCAGCTTGCCGCCGACGAAGATCGAGTTGGCTCCGGCCAGGAAGCAGAGCGCCTGCAGTTCGCGGCTCATGTCGTCGCGGCCGGCCGAGAGGCGGACCATCGACTTCGGACAGACCAGCCGCGCGACAGCCACCGTGCGCACGAACTCCAGGCCGTCGATCTCGCCCTCGCGCTTGATCTTGTCGCCCAGCGGCGTGCCGGCGACCGGCACCAGGGCGTTGACCGGCAGGCTGTCGGGATGGACCGGCAGGGTGGCCAGCTGGTGCAGGAAGCTGGCGCGGTCGGCGCGGCTCTCGCCCATGCCGACGATGCCGCCGCAGCAGGTCGAGATGCCGGCGTCGCGCACGTGCTGCAGCGTCTCCAGCCGGTCGTCGTAGGTGCGGGTCGTGACGACCTTGTCGTAGTACTCGGGCGAGGTGTCGAGGTTGTGGTTGTAGTAGTCGAGGCCCGCGTCCTTCAGGGCGACCGCCTGCTCGGCCTTGAGCATGCCCAGCGTCACGCAGGTCTCCAGGCCCAGGGCCTTCACCTCGGTGATCATCTCGGCGACCCTCGGCAGATCGCGGTCCTTCAGGTCGCGCCAGGCGGCGCCCATGCAGAAGCGTTGCGCGCCACCGGCCTTGGCGGCTTTGGCGGCGACCACGACCGTGTCGAGGTCCATCAGCTTCTCGGCCTTGAGGCCCGTGTTGAATGACGCCGACTGGCTGCAGTAGCCGCAGTTCTCGGCGCAGCCGCCGGTCTTGATCGACAGCAACTGGCTCAGCTGGATCTCGCTGGGGTCGAACCAGCGCCGGTGAACCTGGGCGGCCTGGAAGACCAGATCCATGAACGGCAGGTCGAACAGCGCCTCGACCTCGTCGCGCGTCCAGTCGTGACGCGGCAGGGCGGGGTCGGCGAAGCGGACGGGAGCGTTCATGGGCGTCTCTCCTTGCGGATGCCGAGCGCTCTAGCAGTCCCCAGATTGAGTGTCATCCCGTAGGCGGCCTCCGTCATGGCCCCTGCCCGTCCTCTCCCAAGTGGGGAGGATAGCGCTACCCCTTCACGACCTTCCCGCCCTTCATGACGAAGCCGACCCGCTTGAGCACCGTCACGTCGGCCAGCGGGTCGCCGTCGACGGCGATGAGGTCGGCCTGCTTGCCGGCCTCGAGGCTGCCGATGATGTCGCTGAGGCCCAGCAGGTCGGCGGCGTTGACAGTGGCGGCCTTGATCGCGTCCATCGGGGTCAGGCCGTACTTGACCAGCAGCTCGAACTCGTCGGCGTTGCGGCCGTGCTTGGAGACGCCGGCGTCGGTGCCGAAGGCGATGCGCACGCCGCGCGGGAAGGCCTTCCTGAGCGACTCGCCGGTGATGGTGATGCGCCAGTCGATCTTGGCCCGCACCTCCGGCGCATAGGCGTTGGGGTCCCTGGCGATCCGCTCCAGATAGCCGTTCACCGTCGACAGGGTCGGCACGTAGTAGGCCTTTGTCTTCAGGAGGAGCTGGATGGTCTCCTCGTCCATGATGGTGCCGTGCTCGATGGAGTCGGCGCCGTAGCGCAGGGCCAGCTTGATGCCGTCGGCGCCGTGGGCGTGGACGGCGACCTTCTTGCCGTAGAGCTTGGCCGTCTCGATCAGGGCCTTGGCCTCGTCATCGAACATCTGGGCGCCCAGACCCGCGCCGATGCGGCTGTTCACGCCGCCGGTGGTGGCGATCTTGATGACGTCGGCGCCGCGGCCGACCTGCAGTCGAACGGCCTGGCGGCAGGACTCGGGTCCGTCGCAGACGTTGTCGTGCGGGATCACGTCGGCCAGCTCGTCGTTGAAGCCCAGCCGCCCGTCCATGTGGCCGGAGGTGGTGGAGATCGAGCGACCGGCGTCGACGATACGCGGACCGACGATACGGCCGGTGGCGATGGCGTCCCGCAGGGCGATGGTCACCCCGCCCCGGTCCCCGAGGTTGCGCACGGTGGTGAAGCCGGCGTCGAGGGTCTTGCGGGCGTTCCAGGCGGCCTCGTAGGCGAAGTCGGCCGTCGAGTCGCTGACGCCGGCCAGCTGGCCCTCGGCCCCGGCCCGGTCGGAGGTGAGGTGCACATGGCTGTCGATCAGGCCCGGCAGCACGAACTTCGTGGACAGGTCGATGACCTTGGCGCCCGGGAACTCCGAGGCCGGGACGAAGCCGTCGCGCACCGCCTCGATGCGGCCGCCGCGGATGACCAGGGTGGCGTTGCGGCGCGGCGCCTGGCCCGGACGGTCGAGCAGGGTTCCGGCATGGACCAGGGTCACCTCCGACGGCGCCTGGCGGGCCGAGGCGGTCATGCCCAGCAGGCCGGCGCAGGCCAGGGCGGCGGCGGCCACAAGGCCTCGTCTCATCATCATCGGAAGGCTCCCCGTACTGAACGAGCCGCCAGCCTAGTGCCGGAGGGCGCTTGCGGGAAGCGCGCGGGCGGGCGACACCGGCGCGATGGCGACGCCTACCCGCGAGATCGAGCTGAAGTTCCTGCTGGACGCTGACAGCGCGCGGGCCGTCCTCGCTGCGCTGCCGCCGGGCGAAGCGGTCGTGAAGGCCATGGTCGCCACCTACTTCGACACCGCAGACCACCGGCTGCGCCGCGGCGGCTTCGGCCTGCGGGTCCGGCGCTCGGGGACGGAGCGGATCCAGACCCTGAAGTCGACGCTGGACGCGGACGGCGGCCGGGACGAGTGGGAGTGGCGGGTCGAGCGCGATACACCCGACGTGGCGCTGCTGGCCGGCACGCCCGCCGCCCTGCCCGTCGGTGCGACGCTGGTCCCGCTGTTCACGGTGACCAGCCGCCGCACGCTTCGCATGGTCGAGGCGGACGGCGCCTTGATCGAGCTGGTCATCGACGACGCCGAAGTCGAAGCGGGCGAGCGCCGCGAGCGCTTTCTGGAGCTGGAACTGGAACTGAAGGCCGGTGAGACCGCTGCCCTGTCGCGCCTGGCGGCGCGCCTGTCGGCGGTCACGCCCCTGACGCCGACGGACCTGACCAAGGCCGGGCGCGGCTTTCGCCTTCTGGGGATTGCCGACGTCACATAAGGATATCTTTATATCCTTGTTGAAGAGATGCGCCGGGGCGGCTATACAGCGCTCACACCGAAAAAGGAGTTCTCCGCGTGACCGACAGCATCGTGCGCGACCTTTCGCTGGCCGACTACGGCCGCAAGGAAATCGCCATCGCCGAGACCGAGATGCCGGGCCTGATGGCCGTACGCGAGGAGTTCGGCAAGGACCAGCCGCTGAAGGGCGCCCGCATCGCCGGCTCCCTGCACATGACCATCCAGACGGCGGTGCTGATCGAGACGCTGACGGCGCTGGGCGCCGACGTGCGCTGGGCCAGCTGCAACATCTTCTCGACCCAGGACCACGCCGCCGCCGGCATCGCGGCGACCGGCGTCCCGGTCTTCGCCGTCAAGGGCGAGACCCTGTACGAGTACTGGCAGTACACCCACAAGATCTTCGAATGGTCGGACGGCGGCTATCCGAACCTGATCCTCGATGACGGCGGCGACGCCACCCTGCTCTGCGTGCTGGGCCCGAAGGCCGAGAAGGACCCGACCCTGCTCGACAACCCGCAGAACGAGGAGGAAGAAGCCCTCTACGCGGTGATGAAGACCTACCTGCGCGACAAGCCGGGCTTCTACTCGGCGATCCGCGACTCGGTCACCGGCGTGTCGGAAGAGACCACCACCGGCGTGCACCGCCTCTACCAGCTGGCCGCCAAGGGCGAGCTGCCGTTCCCGGCCATCAACGTCAACGACAGCGTCACCAAGTCCAAGTTCGACAACCTCTACGGCTGCCGTGAGAGCCTGGTCGACGCCATCCGCCGCGGCACCGACGTCATGCTGTCGGGCAAGGTCGCGGTGGTCTGCGGCTACGGCGACGTGGGCAAGGGCTCGGCCGCCTCGCTGCGCCAGGGCGGCGCCCGGGTGATTGTCACCGAGATCGACCCGATCTGCGCCCTGCAGGCGGCGATGGAAGGCTATGAGGTCCAGACCCTCGACGACGTCGCCGGCAAGGCCGACATCTTCGTCACCGCCACCGGCAACAAGGACGTCATCACCGTCGACCACATGCGGCAGATGCGGAACAACGCCATCGTCTGCAACATCGGCCACTTCGACTCGGAAATTCAGGTCGCCGGCTTGAAGAACTTCAAGTGGGACGAGATCAAACCGCAGGTCCACCACGTCGAGTTCCCGGACGGCAAGAAGATCATCCTGCTGTCGGAAGGCCGCCTGGTGAACCTGGGCAACGCCACGGGCCACCCCAGCTTCGTGATGAGCGCCAGCTTCACCAACCAGACGCTGGCCCAGATCGAGCTGTGGACCAACCTCAAGTCCTACCAGAACCAAGTCTACACCCTGCCCAAGCACCTCGACGAGAAGGTGGCCATGCTCCACCTCGCCAAGCTGGGCGCCAGGCTGACCACCCTGCGCAAGGACCAGGCCGACTACATCGGCGTGCCGCAGCAGGGCCCGTTCAAGCCGGACCACTACCGGTACTAGGCCGAGCCGCTTCGGCGACAGAGACGAGGGCGGCGTTCGAGAGGACGCCGCCCTCTTTCGTTTCAGCTTAGTGCGTTTCGATCTCGTCGGGCGCGAGATCGTCTCCCCGCGCGCCGTCGCAGCTGGTTTCCTGACCGTTGCAGACGCCGCGCGCCCAGGCTTCACGCTCGATCCGGTCATGGCCGGTGACCTTCAGCCGGACCCACTCGCCGCGACACTCCGTCGGATGACGATACTCGAACCGCCGAAAGGCGCCGTCGCTGTCCATCCAGGCGGCGGCCACGACGGCCGACCGCGGATCGGGCGCGACAAAGGCCAGATCGGTCTGCAGTTCGAAGCCGACATGGCGCCCGCTGATCCAGCCGGACGGCAGGGTCGAGGGCTGGCCGGCATCGTCATCCGCCCGGTAGGCGTTGGCGATCCGGAACCAGTCGTCCCGGGTTTCGATGACGTCGAAGGTCACCGCCATCACCCGATCAAACTCGGGCGAATACTCCGGCGGCGGAAGAATGCCGACGATCGGCGCTCCGGCCGACGGCTGGGCCCGGACGTTCAGCCCGGCCGGATCCCCGTCCGTCGACCAGCCGCCGCGAATGGCGCAGGCGGTTTCAGCCGGCACGGGATAGACCCCCGCCGGCCCGGCGCGCCGGGTACCGCTGACAGGCGACTCCGCCGCCGCCGGAGCGTCCGCAACGCTCGCCACCTCGACCGGCCCGCAGGCCGCCGTCAGCAGCAGTCCCGCAAGAAAGATCACCCCGCTCCGCATGCCGCGAGCCTAGCGTTCAACAGAGGACTACCCAACCCCCCGCACCTCCGCTAAGCCCTTCGCCATGCCCATGGCCCTCATCATGTCGAGCCACGTCGCAGGCAGCCGGGTCGGCGGCTCGGCGCAAGCGCTGGCCCTGACCCAGTTCAAGATCGATCCCGTGGTCATCCCCACGGTCCTGTACGGACGCCACCCCGGCTGGGGGGCGCCGGGCGGGGCGCAGGTGCCGATCGAGGCGTTCGAGGGCATGCTCGACGGGGTCGAGGCCAACGGCCTGTTCGGCCTCTGCGACCTGGTGCTGACCGGCTACTTCGCCAGCGTCGAGCAGGTGCGCGCCGCGGCCCGGGCCATCGACGCCGTTCGCGCCGCCCCGCGCGAGGGCGCCTTCAACCGCAAGCCGATGGTGGTGGTCGATCCGGTGATGGGCGACGCGGGCAAGGGCCTGTTCATTCCGCCCGACGTGGCCCAGGCCATCCAGGACGAGCTCCTGCCCCGCGCCGACCTGATCTCGCCCAACAGCTGGGAACTGCAGCGCATCACCGGCAGCGACGCCCGCGACCCGGCCGCCGCCGTCCGCGCCGCCCGCCTGACCGGCAAGGCCGCGCTGGTCTCCTCCGTCATCCGCGGCGGCGAGATCGGCGTCGTCTACGCCGACAAAAAGGAAGCCTGGCTGGCCGCGCACCAGAAGGCGACCTCGCCGGTCCCCAGCGGCACCGGCGACCTGCTGGCCGTCCTGTTCGCCGCCTCTCTGCTGGAGGGGCAGACGCCGTCCTACGGCCTGGCCCGCGCGGTTGGCGGCCTGGCCGAGACCATCACCTCGGCCGGCATCTGGGCCTCGCCCGAACTGCCGATCGTGGCCATGGGAAGCCGCATCAAGCAGGCCAGTCCCACCGTTCGCATGGAGCGCCTGGCGTGAGCATCGAGATCCACGGCCGCTGCGACGCCGGCTTCGAAGCCGTCCGCGACGCCTTCGCCGCGAACTTCGCCGAGGGCCTGGAGCTGGGCGCCCGCTTCGCCCTCAGCGTCGAGGGCGAGGTCGTCGTCGACCTGTGGGCCGGGCACGCCGACCGCAAGGCCGAGGTCCCCTTCGACGCCGAGACCCTGACCATGGTGTTCTCGACCACCAAGGCGGTGGCGGCCACGATGATCGCCCGCCTCGTCCAGGCCGAGAAGCTGCGCTACGACCAGCCGGTCGCCGAGCTGTGGCCGGAGTTCGCGGCCGAGGGCAAGGGCGCCATCACCGTCGAGCAGGTGCTGTCCCACCAGGCCGGGCTGCCCGGCTTCGTGGAGCCGATCGACCCGACCCTCTGGTACGACCCGCCGGTCATCGCCGCCATGCTGGCCGCCAAGGCGCCGATGTGGACGCCCGGCAGCGCCAGCGGCTACCACGCCCTGACCGTCGGCTATCTGGTCGGCGAGATCTACCGGCGCGCCGACAGCCGCAGCCTGGGGACCGCCCTGCGCGAGGACATCACAGGGCCGGCGGGCATGGACCTGTGGATCGGCCTTCCGGAGACCGAGCACGGCCGTGTCGCCGACCTGAAGCCCCCCAGCGCCTTGCCGCAGTTCGGCGAGGCCACCGATCCCAAGCGCGCCGCCTTCCTGTCGACCTGGGCCGGGCCCAGCGGCCGGCGCGGCAGCGAATGGCGCGAGATCGAGGTTCCCTCGGCCAACGGCCACGCCACGGCCGAGGCGCTGGCCCGCTTCTTCGGGGCCCTGGCGACGGACGGGAAGATCGGCGATGTCGAGCTGCTGTCGCCGGAGATGGTGATCGAGGCCGGCCGCGAACGCATCCGCGGCCAGGACCTGGTGCTGCCCTACGAGATGAGCTGGGGCGCGGGCTTCATGCGCAACGAGCCCAACTTCTTCTACGGCCCGACGGCGACCACCATCGGCCACAGCGGCTGGGGCGGCAGTTGCGCCTTCGCCGACCGCGAGCGCCGCGTCGCCGGCGCCTATGTGATGAACAAGCAGGACGTCCACCTGATCGGCGACCCGCGCAGCCGCCGGCTCATCGACGCGGCCTACGGCTGTCTCTGAGGGGCGGGCGAGCCCGTCCGCAGCAGGCTGACCAGGCCCGCCGTCAGGGTGAGCAGCGCGCCGACGCCGAAGGCGAGACGCGGCGCCGTCTGCAGGGAGGTCGCCTCCAGCAGCATCGCCGCGACGACCGCTCCCGAGGTCTGACCGATCAGCCGGGCCGTGCCCTGCAGGCCGCCGGCCGCACCGCTTCGCTCCGGCGGCGCGGAGAGGAACAGGTTGCGGTTGTTGGCGGTCTGGAACAGGCCGGACCCCGCGCCGCAGGCTGCCAGCAACGGGACCAGCAGGCCGACCTCACCCTGCGGCGACAACACTGCGGCGCCGGCGAGTCCGAGGGCGAGAAGCGCTCCGCCAGCCGCGCAGAGCCAGGCCGTCGGCATGCGGTCCGCCAGGCGGCCCAGGGTCAGGGCGGTCGCCGCGACGCTGACCGGCCAGATCGTCAGGAAAAGGCCGGTCTCCAGCGACGAGAGGCCCATCCGGTGGAGGTGGAACGGCAGCGCCACCAGCGCCGCCATCTGCCCGGCGAAGCAGCAGATCGAGGCGATTGCGGAAATGCGGAAGCCCCGCCGGCGCAACAGGTCGAGCGGGATGAGCGGGCCGGGCTTCAGGCGCTCGCGACGGACCAGGGCCACAAGCGCCAGCGTGGCCGCCGCGATCAGCAGGCTGCCGGACATGGACCGGACGGGCAGCAGTTGCACCCCGGCGATCAGGGCGGCGAAGACGGCGGCGTTGAGCAGGACGCTGACTAGGTCGACCGCCGGGCCACGCCGCCCGGTCCGGGGCAGCGCGCGGGCGGCGACGAGCACGCCAACGCCGAGCGGAAGATTGAGCAAGAACAGCCATGACCAGTCGAACCTGCTGAGCAGCGCCGCGCCGATGGCCGGCCCCGCCGCCGAGCACAGGGCGACCGTGGTGGCGTTCCAGCCGATCGCGGCGCCCAGCCGATCACCCGGGACGGTGAAGCGCAGCAGCGCGACGCCCAGCGCCATGATCGCCGCGGCGCCGAGCCCCTGGGCGAAACGCGCCGCGACCAGCCAAGGGAGCGACGGGGCCAGGGCGCAGAGCAGCGAGGCGGTTGTGAAGACCGCCACCCCGCCGGCGAACACGGCCCGATGGCCATACCGCTCGCCCAGCGCCCCGCAGGGCAGCAGGGCCATCAGCAGCGCCGCCTGGTAGGCGGTGACCACCAGCACCGCGCCGCCCGGCGTTGTCCGCAGCGACCGGGCCATCGTCGGCAGCGCCGCGTTCACCAGGCCGGCGTCCAGCACAGCCAGCGCCATCGCGCCCAGCACGGCGGCGACCGCGACGGCGGCGCGTCCCGGCGCGAGGCCGGCGTCCGGGCTCATCGTTGCGGGCCCGGCATCCACTGCCCGTCGACATCGACATACCGCGTGACGCGATGGTCCGGCCGGTCCTCCGCCTTCAGGTCACGTTCGGTGAACCGGAAGAGCAGCGCCGTGGGCGTCAGACAGCGGGTGTCGTGGATGTCGCCGGGCAGGTAGGCGCGAACGTCGCCGGCCCGCAACACGGTCCGGTCGCGCTCGACCAGGCGCACGCCATCCCAGCCGTCCTCGACCCGGGCGTAGGAGCCCATTTCGATCTCGCCCTGCTGGATGGCGTAGAGTACCCAGCTGCGGCCGTGATCGTGGGGCGGGCGGTAGAGCCCGGCCTGCTCCGCATGGGCCAGCAGCAGGAAGCCGAAGTCGGGATCGCGGTGCAATTCGGCGTTGGCCGGCCGGTCGCGCAGCAGCGCCGCCAGCCAGGGTTCCGACGGCGAAGCGGCCAGCAGCGCCGCCGCCAGCATCCGGTAGTCGGCCACCAGCCCGCTGGTCAGCGGCCCCCAGCCCGCCCTGACGTCGGCGATGAATGTGTCGAGCGAGGTGTTCGCCATGGTCGTGCCCTTCCTTGCTGTAGCGAGGCCAAGGTAGGGCGCGGTCTGGAGTGGCGGAACACGCATCAATTGCAGCTTATTGCTGCATTCAACGCCATGTCATCGGCGGGCGATGGTGTTAGGATTCGCCCATGACCCGACCGGATCTGAACCAGCTCGTCACCCTAGAGGCGCTGCTCGCCGAAGGCAGCGTCGTCGGCGCCGCGAAGCGCTTGCGGCTGAGCCCCTCGGCCATGAGCCGCGCGCTGGCCCGCCTGCGGGAGACCATGGGCGATCCGCTGCTGGTCCGCGCCGGGCGGGGTCTGGTTCCGACGCCGCGGGCCCTGGCGCTGCGCGACCGGGTCCAGCCGCTGCTGCAGGAGGTGGACGCCGTCCTGCGTCCGGACGAGGTGATCGATCTGGCGACGCTCGTGCGGACCTTCACCCTGCGGAGCAGCGACGGCTTCGTAGAGACCTTCGGCCCGGCCCTGCTGGCGCGGATCGCCGCCGAGGCGCCGGGCGTCCGGCTCCATTTCCTGCAGAAACCCGACAAGGACAGCACGCCGCTGCGGGAGGGTCGCGTCGACCTCGAAACCGGCGTCGTCGAGGACAGGCTGGGCCCCGAGGTGCGGACCCAGGCGCTGTTCCGCGACCGGCTCGTCGGCGTGGTTCGCCCCGGTCACCCCCTGACGTCCGGCGAGGTCACCGTCGCGCGCTACCGGGTGGCGCGACATGTGGTGGTGTCGCGCGGAGACGGCGAGACCGGCGCCCTGGACCTCCCCTTCCTGCCTCCAGCCTTGAGCCGCGTCGCCGCCACCGTCGTCGGCGGCTTTTCGGCGGCGCTGTCCCTGGCCCGGCTGTCGGATCTTGTGGCCACGGTTCCGGACCTGCACACCGCCGGAATGCGGACCGGACTGCACAGCTTCGCGCTGCCCGGGGCGGCGCCGGCGTTCACGGTATCGATGCTCTGGCATCCGCGGATGGAGGCCGATCCCGCGCACCGATGGCTGCGGGCCTGCGTTCGCCAGGTCTGCGCCGCCCGACCGGACGCCTGAGCAGGGCGCACGCCCTCCCTTCTCATCCGAAATCCAGACGGAGCGGCGGAGCGTACCGATCAACCCTCTCGTCTGCCCGCCAATACCCAACCGTGGTCGTTGGCCAGCGGCGCCAGCTGGGGCCACGCAGCAGCCGACAGCGACATCCAGCTGCGTCGCTTGCCGATCCGGCCGGGCGCGTCCTCGTGCGCACCGGTCGCCCGGGCGTCGTCGGGCCAGCCGTCGGGATAGAGCTCGTACTCCTCCCAGACCTGCTCGGCGAAGGCGGTGAACACCGGCCGGCCGTCAATCTCGGCCACCACCTTCACCCAGCCGGACTCGTGGGGCGTCACGGTGATCTCGCCGCTGACGTCCAGGCTCTCGAAGCCTATCCGGACGCCCTCTCGCGAGCAGCTGATCGGCGTCAGCCGCACGGGCCGGTCGCCGGCGCTCTCCAGGATCCAGTCGGGGTCGTTCCGGGCGGTGCTGTCGAAATCGAGCGCCAAGCCGTAGGCGCCGTCGGCGAACGACTCCTGCCCGCCGGACAGGCTGTTGAAGAACTCCGGCGCGAAGCGGGGCGGCTGGTCGGTCATGGCAGCAAGACTATCGAGGGGAGCGTTCGCCGCATCAGAATACTCCCATTTGCCCGGCGAAGGCCGGGCCCCACGCGGCGCGCAGAAGTCCATGCCGTCGGACGCCTGGGGCGGTATCATGGATTCCGGCCTTCGCCGGGAACACGAATGAGGGTTCAGACCGGCGCCGCGACAGTCCGCCGGTGCCTCACCCACACCCCGACCGCGAACACCGCCACCCCGACCCAGATGAAGCCGAAGGCCAGGGCGCGTAGCGGGGTGAAGGCTTCGCCGGACCAGACGCCGACGAAGAAGGCCAGGGTCGGGGCGATGAACTGCACGAAGCCCAGCCAGACCAGCGGCATGCGCCGCGCCGCCCAGGAGAACAGGGCCAGCGGCGCGACGGTCAGCGGGCCGGCGGCCAGCAGCAGCAGGGTCGGCCAGGCGCCTGCGCCCAGGTGCCCCTGCCCGCTCGACTGCAGCAGGGCGACCCAGATCAGGCCCGGCACGGCGAGGATGGCGGTCTCGACGAACAGCCCGGTCTGGGCGTCGGCGGTCACCTGTTTGCGGATCAGGCCGTAGGAGCAGAAGGTCACCGCCAAGGCCAGCGACATCACCGGCGGGTGGCCGACGGCGATGGTCTGGGCCACAACACCCGCCGCCGCCAGGGCGATGGCGGCGTAGCCGAAGCGATCGATCCGCTCACGGAAGAATATGGCTCCGGCCGCCATGTTCATCAGCGGGTTGATGTAATAGCCGAGGCTGGCCTCGAGGGTCCGGCCGCTGTTCACGGCGATGACGTAGATCAGCCAGTTGGCCCCGATCAGTCCGGCCGAGACCAGCAGCAGACCCATCGTGCGCGGCTCGCGGACCACCCGGGCCAGCTCCGGCAGCTTGCGGGCGACGATGACCAGGGCGGCGGCCCAGAGCACCGCCCAGACGGCGCGCTGGGCGGTGATCTCCACCGCGCCCACGCCGGCGTCGCGCAGCGCGTACATCCACAGCGGCAGCAGGCCCCAGATGCCGTAGCAGCCGATGCCGGCCAGCAGGGCCGCGCGACTTTCATCCTTCACGTCCGCCACGGGACATCACTCCAAGGAAAAGGGCCCGGAACCTGCGTCCCGGGCCCCTGATTTTCGACCCGCTTCTTGCGGGGGATCAGGTTACGCCGAGACCTTGCCGATCAGGCCGCGCTCGTGGAGCAGCTGGGCGATCTGGACGGCGTTGAGGGCCGCGCCCTTGCGCAGGTTGTCGGAGACCACCCACAGGCTGAGGCCGTGCTCGAGGGTCTTGTCGACGCGGATGCGCGAAACGAACACCGGGAACTCGCCCTGCACGTCCTTGGGCGTGGCGTAGCCGCCGTCCTCGCGCTTGTCGATCACCACCACGCCGGGGGCCTCGCGCAGCAGTTCGCGGGCCTCGTCGTCGTCCAGCGCGCTCTCGAACTCGATGTTCACGCTCTCGCCGTGACCGACGAAGACCGGGACGCGGACGGAGGTGGTCGAGACGCGGATGTTCGGGTCGAGGATCTTGTGGGTCTCGTCGGCCATCTTGCGCTCTTCCTTGGTGTCGCCGCTGTCGTCGTCGAGGAAGACGTCGCACTGCGGGATCACGTTGAAGGCGATCTGCTTGTGGTAGACCTTCGGCGGGGGCGCGCCGAGGACGAAGACGCCCTTGGTCTGATCCCACAGCTCGTCCATGGCCGCCTTCCCGGTGCCGGAGACGGACTGGTAGGTCGAGACCACCACCCGCTTGATCCTGGCCGCGTCATGCAGCGGCTTGAGCGCCACCAGCAGGCCCATGGTCGTGCAGTTGGGGTTGGCGATGATGTTCTTCTTGCGGAAGCCTTCGACGGCGTCGGGGTTCACTTCCGGGATGATCAGCGGGACATCGGGGTCCATGCGCCAGGTCGAGCTGTTGTCGATGACGATGGCGCCGGCCTTGCCGATCTTCTCCGACCAGGCCTTGGACACCGACCCGCCGGCGCTCATCAGCACGATGTCGACGGTCGAGAAGTCGAACTGCTCGATGTCCTCGCACTTGAGGATCTTCTCGCCGAAGGACACTTCGACCCCGATGGACTTGCGGCTGGCGATGGCGTGGATCTGGTCCACGGGGAAGTTCACTTCCTCGAGGATGTTGAACAGCTCACGGCCCACGTTGCCCGTGGCGCCGACGACGGCGACCCGGTAACCCATAGAAATCTCTCCTGCATGAGGCGGACGGGACGGTTACGCCTGTCGACCCGGCCATGCAAGGCAAGGAAATGTCGCAACGGCATCAGCCCCCCTTTCATGGCGTGGCGGCGGCGCCGGGCGGGCCTAGCGTCGGACTTCCAACGACGAGGAGGGCCCGATGGCCAAGCTGTTCCTGACCTACAAGCTCAAGCCCGGCGTCACCGCCGACCGGTTCGAGGCCTGGATCCGAGATCGCGACTATCCGGCCATGCGCGGGCTGTCCCGCGTGGCGTCCTATGTGAACCACCGCGCCGAGCGGCTGCTGATGGGCGAGGGCGCGCCGTCGATGGACTACATCGAGGTGTTCGACATCCCCGACCTCGACGGCTTCGTGGCCCAGGACATGCCCGGCGGCGTGGTCCAGGCGATCATGGGCGAGTTCATGGGCCTGGTCGACGATCCCCAGTTCGTGGTCGCCAGCGAGGTGGCCTGACGGCCGGGGACATGTTCCGCGCAGCGGTACGTGTCCCCATCAGTTGCAGTGGTTCGGGGACACGTACCCTTCGGGAACATGTCCCCTACTTCGCCGGCCGGTAGGTGAAGTCGAAGCTCGGGCCCCAGGTCTTGCCGTCGTCGGTGGAGGCCTCGCCGAGCTGCCGCACCGCCCCGTCGGCGCCGAGGGTGTAGGTCATCCGCACCAGGGCGTCCTGGCCGGGACCGTTCACCCCCGCCCAGAAGCCGGTCAGCACCATCGCCTTGCCGTCCCAGCCGCCCTTGAAGTCGACGCGCTCGCCGCCCGAGCCGATCCAGGTCTGACGCCAGCCCTCGGCGACCGGGCCGCCGACGAAGCTGTTCAGGCTCCCGCCGTCATTGCCCCCCAGCGGCATCCAGTTCTCGCGGATGGCGCAACCGTTGTAGAGCCGCTCGATCAGGCTGTGGGCGACCAGCTTGTCCGGCTGCGCGGTCGGATAGACGTCCCACCGGCCGACCCAGAAGTCGAAGGCGCGGTGGTCCGCCGAGGCGCAGGCCGGCGGTCGGGGCGGGGCGGCCGGCGGCGTCTGGGCGAAGGCGGGGGCGGCGGCCAGCACGGCGGCGGCGAGCGTCAGGGGTCTGATCATGCGAAGTCCTCCCGAGGCAACCCTACCCCGGATCGCGGCCAGAACCTGTCAGCAGCCTCGGTCGCCGGAACCGCACTACCGGTAGGGTAGTCGACGGGCCGGCGTTCGAGGCTGCCTTCGGGCTATCCCCCGAGGCTCAGCCCCGCGCGTAGGAGGCCAGCTTCGCGCGGGCGGCGTGGACCGGATTGCGGGAAGGCTCGGCGGCGAACCCGGCGTCCCCGTCGCCGACGTTGAAACGACCGACCAGGCTGGCCAGTTCGCCGGCCTCGCCCTTCAGGCTGTGGGTGGCGGCGGTGGACTCCTCGACCATGGCGGCGTTCTGCTGGACGACCTGGTCCATCTGGTTCACGGCGGCGTTGACCTCGTGCAGGCCGGTGGCCTGCTCCTGGGCCGAGGCGGCGATCTCGCCGACCAGCCGGTCGATGTCGGCGACCTGGGCGACGATCTGGCGCAGGGCCTCGCCGGCCTGGCCGACCAGGTCGACGCCGGTCTTCACCTGGTCGGTGGAGGTCGAGATCAGGCCCTTGATCTCCTTGGCCGCCTCGGCCGAGCGCTGGGCCAGCGCCCGCACCTCGGAGGCGACGACCGCGAAGCCCTTGCCGGCGTCCCCGGCCCGGGCCGCTTCCACTCCGGCGTTCAGGGCCAGCAGGTTGGTCTGGAAGGCGATCTCGTCGATCACCCCGATGATCTGGCTGATCTCGGTCGAGGAGTTCTCGATCTGGCCCATGGCCGAGACGGCGCGGTTGACGACCTCGCCCGAGCGTTCGGCGCCCTTGCGGGCGTCGGCGACCAGGCCGGCGGCGTCCTTGGCGCCGGACGCGGTGCGGCGGACCGTGGCGGTAATCTCGTCCAGCGCGGCGGCGGTCTCTTCAAGGCTGGCGGCCTGCTGCTCGGTGCGGCGCGAAAGATCGTCGGAGGCCAGCGCGATCTCGTCGGAGCCGTTGCGCACGCCGCTGGTCGATCCGCTGATGGCCCGCAGGGTGTCCTGCAGCCGGGCGGCGGCGGCGTTGAAGTCTTCCTTCAGCTGGGCGGTCTTGGGCGCGACCGCGGCCGTGATGCGATAGGTCAGGTCGCCGGCCGAGAGCCGCGACATAGCCTGGGCCAGCTCGCTGATGGCGTGGGCGTCCTGGGCGGCTTCGTCGGCCTTCTCCCTTTCGCGGAAGATCCGCTCCTGTTCGGCGACGCGACGCTGCTCGTCGGCCTCGCGCTCCAGCCGGATCTTCTCGATGGCGGCGTCCTTGAACACCTGCACGGCGGCGGCCATCTCGCCGATCTCGTCGCGGCGGCCCGCGCCGGAGACGATCACCGAGTGGTCGCCCGCGGCCAGCTTGCGCATGACACGGGTCATGGCGTTGACCGGCGTGGCGATGGCGCGGCTGAGCAACACGGCCATGGCGACGGCGATGCCGATGGAGGCCAGGCCGCCGACGATGAGGGCGATCATGGCCGTGGCCTGGGCGGCGTCCCGGCCCTTGCGGTTGAGTTCGGCGTCCTCGGTGGCGGCCTTGGCGATGGCGTTCCGGGGTTCGCGAATCGGTTTGAAGGACGGCTGGCCGGCCAGGGCCCGGGCTTCCTCGAGCGTCGCCGGGTCCTTGGCCAGGGCCAGGATCCGGTCGCCGTTGGTCTCACGCCAGTTGGCGACAGCCTTGCGCATCTCCTGGACGCGGGCCTTCTGTCCGGGAAGCCGGGTGGTGGCCTCGAACGTGTCCAGTCCCTTGGCGACGGCGGCCATTGTCTCGGCATAGTCGTCGAGCTGGCTTGTCTGGACCGGATTGGCGACGAAGGCGCGCATCGAGTTCTGGCTGTCGGTCATGTCGAGCATGATCGTTTCAAGCGCCGTCAACTGCTGCAGGCTGCGCTGCGAAGCATCCGCCGCCGCACCCATCTTCTGCACGCTGAAGAAGAGGACGGTAGAGGAGGCCGTCAGGACGATGATCATCGCCGCGAAGGCGACCATGAGCTTGGTCGAGATCCTGAGGTTGTTCATTCGGTCCACCCTGAGCCGGACAGCGCCGCGGTCAGAGGCGCCGATCCTGAACTCCGGTCTTCCGCCCCCTTTGGTTAATCAACCGTCTCCGAAGACGTCGAATCCGAGAAATCGAAGGTGTCGGACGGTGCGGCAAGGAGCCGCGTTCTCGCTATCGAGACGGCGCGGAAGCAAACCAGCGCAGCCGGTAGGCATTCATCGCCGTCGCGCCCAGCTGCTCGATCAGGCGGAAGTTGACGATGGCCCCGATCGGCGCGCCGACCACCGGCAACAGCTGCGCCAGCTTGGCCAGGTCGATGTAGTCCCGGTACTCCTGCTGGAACCGCCGCCAGTCGAAGTCTGACGCGGTGGCGGGCTGGTCGTCGCCGATCATCTGTTCGTACACGTCCCGCCGGTGGTCCGGACTGGAGAAGGCCAGCTGGAAGATCGACAGGATGTAGAGCCGTTCCCGCCAGGCCTGGCCGTCATGGCCGTAGAGGGCGGCGATCTCGAACAGCAGCTTGATCTTGATGGCGATGAGGGCCGGAAAATCGGCCGCCGCCAGCAGGAAGCCGCCGGCGCCGGCCACCCCGCCCTCCACCGTCGCCACGTTGCGGTAGCCGTCGATGGCCTTGCGGACCAGCGCCTCGCGCTGCGCCAGCGTCAGGCCGGTGCGCGGGGGCGGCGTGACGAAGTCCGAGCCGACCAGGATGCCGCGGGTCATCTGCTCGATGACCTTGCTGACCGCCTGGTGGATCTTCTCCGGGATCAGGTTGTTGATCCGCGTCTGCAGCCCCTTGGCCGCCGCCTGCAGGGCCGACGGGGGCTTCAGAACCGCCTCGCGCCAGGCGGCGAGCTCGGCGCGGGCCTTGTCGTCATCGGCTTCGTCGGCGGTCGTCATGGGGGCAGGCTAGAGCGCCTTCAGCACCGCGTCGCCCATTTCCACCGTCGACAGCGATCCGCCGAGGTCGCGGGTGCGGGCGCCGGCGGCGAGGGCGGCCTCGACAGCGGCCTTGACCCGGTCGGCGGTCTCGGCGCGGCCCAGCGACCAGCGCAGCGCCATCTCGAAGGACAGGATGGCGGCCAGCGGATTGGCCACGCCCTGGCCGGCGATATCCGGCGCCGAACCGTGGATCGGCTCGTAGAGACCGGGCTTGCCCGGTGCGCCGAGCGCCGCCGAGGGCAGCATGCCCAGCGACCCCGTCAGCTGCGCCGCCTCGTCCGACAGCACGTCGCCGAACAGGTTGTCGGTCAGGATGACGTCGAACTGCCGGGGCTGGCGGACCAGCTGCATGGCGGCGTTGTCAGCCAGCATATGCTCGAGCTGGACGTCGGCGTACTCGCGCCTGTGCAGGTCGGTGACCACCTCGCGCCAGAGCAGGCCGGTCTCCATGACGTTGGACTTCTCCAGCGAATGGACCTTGTTGCCCCGGCCGCGGGCCAGTTCGAAGGCGACGCGGCTGACGCGCTCGATCTCGGCGGTCGTGTAGACTTGGGTGTCGACCGCGCGGCGCTGGCCGTCGGCCAGGGTTTCGATGAAGCGCGGCTGGCCGAAATAGACGCCGCCCGTCAGCTCACGGACAAACATGATGTCCAGGCCCGCGACCAGCTCGCGCTTGAGGCTGGAGGCGTCGGCCAGGGCGTCGAAACAAAGGGCGGGACGCAGGTTGGCGAAGACGTCCATGGCCTTGCGCAGGCCCAGAAGGCCCATCTCGGGCCGCTTGCTCCGCTCCACGCCGGCCCACTGCGGGCCGCCGACGGCGCCCATCAGCACCGCGTCGGACGCCTGGGCCCTGGCGATGGCCTCGTCGGTGATCGGCACGCCGTGCCGGTCGTAGGAAATGCCGCCGAAGTCGCGCTCGTCGAGGGCGAGGTCAGGCGTCGCGACCTGCGCCACACGGCGGACCTGGGCGATCACCTCCGGGCCGATGCCGTCGCCGGGGAGCAGGAGCAGGGTCTGGGTCATGATCTCAAATCGGTTCGGGCTGCCCGGCCTCGTAGAGGGCCAGGTTGCGGTCGGTGATGCCGAGGCTGGGGAACACGCCGCGCCAGGCGGCCATGTGCGGGGTCTGGAAGTGGGCGGCCAGGCTGTCGCGGTCGCGCCAGGCCTCGGTCACGCGGACCAGGCCCGGCTCCAGAAGGTCGTGCGAGTAGGCGTACTGGAGGCAGCCGTCCTCAGCCCGGCTGGCCGCGACCATGGTCTCCATGGCGGCGCGGGCGCGGTCGATGTTCTCCGGCGGCAGACGGACGGTTCCGATGACCAGGATGGTCACGCGCCGGCCTCCAGCCACGGCTGGGCGATGGCGCGCTTCATCTCGTAGACGTCGATGTCGACGGCGTGCTGCAGGGTCTCGCCGATGGCGTCCAGGCCCTTGAGCATCTTCTCCTTGCGACCCGGGTCGATGTCGAAGTGGAACACCTTGCCGGACGGGGCCGTGACCGTCTGTTGCTCCAGGTCGACGGAGAAGACGTGGTTGCCGCCGCGCGCCTCGTCCAGCAGGGCCTCGACCTCGTCGGGCTTCAGCACCACCGGCAGCAGGCCGTTGTTGAAGCAGTTGCCATGGAAGATGTCGGCGAACGAGGGGGCGATCACGCAGTTGATGCCGAAGTCCTGCAGCGCCCAGGGCGCGTGCTCGCGCGAGGAGCCGCAGCCGAAGTTGTCGCCGGCGATCAGGATCTGGGCGTTGCGGTAGGCCGGATCATTGAGCACGAAGCCGTCCTTGGGCGCGCCCTGCTCGTCGAAACGGAAATCGTAGAACAGGCCCTTGGCCAGACCCTCGCGGTCGACGGTCTTGAGGAACTGCTTGGGGATGATCTGGTCGGTGTCGATGTTCGCCAAGCCCAGCGGCGCGGCGAGACCGTCGAGGCGGGTGAAGGCTTTCATGCGTCCGGTCCGATGACAAGGGTGGGCGCGCCGCCGGGGACGCTCTTGACGGTGAAGACGCGGGTGCCGGGCTTGCGACCCTTGCGGATCTCAGAGACCTCGATCTTCTGGCCGGCCATGCGATGGTGGGCGGCCTCGACGTTGGCGACGCGCCAGCTGAGGCCCCACGGCGAGTCGGGACCGTCGCCGACGCCGGCCTTCAGGTCGTGGGCGATCTCGACGACCAGGTCGCCGACCCGGAAGAACATCAGGCGTGTGCCCCAGTCAGGGTTGCTGCGGTCAAGCCGCATGTCGAGGCCCATGCGCGCGCCGTAGAGGGCGGCGGCGCGGTCGGGATTGGGCGTACGGATGACGACGTGATCCAGTCCGGACACGGACGAACCCTCGTCCACCGTCACCGGCGCCGGCGGCCAGGGCTGCGCGCCGGGCGCCTGCTCGACCAGGAACAGGTTCACGCCGTGGGTGGCCTTGGGCGCCAGGCTGGCCACCGCCCAGCGGCGGGTCGCGCCGGTGTCGGGGTTGGTGGTGATCTCCTCGCGCGGCCAGGCCTTCAGGCCGACCCGCTCGAAGCGGTGACCGGCCTGCGCCAGATCCGGCACGGCGAAGCCGACGCCCCAGATGCCCTCGCCATGGCTGGCGATGCGGGCGCGGATGGTGTCGCCCACCGGCCCCTCGCCGGTCGGGGCGATGACGTCGAGCGCCATGTTGCCGAGCTGGAACCAGACCTGGCTGGCGCCGTGCATGTCGCCCCGCCAGTTCGGCGCCCGGCCGAACAGGCGGGTATAGCCGTCGAGGGCGGCCTCGAGGTCGTTGACGACATAGGCGATGTGGTCGAGGGCCTGGATCACAGGAAGTCCCTCACGTCGACGATGTGGCCGGCGATGGCGGCCGCGGCGGCCATGGCCGGGCTCATCAGGTGGGTGCGCCCGCCGCGGCCCTGACGGCCCTCGAAGTTGCGGTTGCTGGTCGACGCACAACGCTCGCCCGGGGCCAGCTTGTCGGGGTTCATGCCCAGACACATCGAGCAGCCCGGCTCGCGCCAGTCGAAGCCGGCGGCCTTGAACAGGGCGTCCAGCCCCTCGGCCTCGGCCTGCTCCTTCACCAGGCCCGAGCCCGGCACGACCATGGCCCGCACGTGCGGCGCAACCAGCCGGCCCTCGAGGAAGGCCTTCTGCACCACGGCGGCGGCGGCGCGGAGGTCCTCGATCCGGCTGTTGGTGCAGGATCCGATGAACACGCGGTCGATGCGCGCCTCGGTGATCGGCTGGCCGGCGGCCAGGCCCATGTAGTCCAGCGCCCGCTCGACGGCGGCCCGCTTGTCGGCCGTGGCGAAGGCGGCGGGGTCGGGCACGACGCCCGTGACCGGCACGACGTCCTCGGGGCTGGTGCCCCAGGTCACGGTCGGGGCGATGGTCGCCGCGTCCAGCCGCACCTCGCGGTCGAAGACGGCGTCCGGGTCGGTGACGAAGGTTTTCCAGTGCGACAGGGCCATCTCCCAGGCCGCACCCTTGGGCGCCGCCGGCCGGCCCATGATGTAGTCGAAGGTCTTCTGGTCGGGCGCGATCAGACCGGCGCGGGCCCCGCCCTCGATGGTCAGGTTGCAGAGGGTCATGCGGCCTTCCATCGACAGGGCGCGGACCGCCTCGCCGGCGAACTCGATGACATAGCCGGTGCCGCCGGCGGTGCCGATCTCGCCGATCACGGCCAGCGCCAGGTCCTTGGCGGTGACACCGGGGCCGACCTGGCCCTCGATGCTGACCCGCATGTTCCTGGACTTGCGCTGGCGCAGGGTCTGGCTGGCCAGCACATGTTCGACCTCCGACGTGCCGATGCCGTGCGCGAGCGCCCCGAAGGCCCCGTGGGTCGAAGTATGGCTGTCGCCGCAGACCACGGTCATGCCCGGCTGGGTGCGGCCCTGCTCGGGACCAACCACATGGACGATGCCGTTGCGGATATCGCCCATCGGGAAGTACTCGATCCCGGCGTCGGCGACGTTGCGGCCCAGGGTCTGCAACTGCAGCCGCGCCTCCTCGTCGGCGACGGCGGCGACGCCAAGCGCCTGGCCTTCGGTGGGGGTGTTGTGGTCGGCCACGGCGAGGGTGCGGTCGGGCCGCCGCACCTTGCGGCCGGCGGCGCGCAGGCCGGCGAAGGCCTGCGGCGTCGTCACCTCGTGGATGAGGTGCAGGTCGATGTAGAGGATCGCCTCCTCGCCGTCGGTAGCGACGACATGGGCGTCCCAGATCTTGTCATAGAGGGTCTTGCCGGACATGCCGGGGATGTAGGACGCGACACCGCCTCTCGTCCAGTGGGGCGCAAGGAAAGTGCGCGCCCGGCGGGACGGCACGGTCGGCGCGGCAAGGATGTGCCTGAAAAGGGGGACAGCCACTCATGTCCGGAACCCCGATCGGTCGCGCCGCCGATGGAAATGAGTGGCTGTCCCCTTTTCCCGCCGCTGGAACTGTGGACTCCTCCACGCTCCCGCTTTCCGGAGTCGCGTCTTGTCCAGCTTCACCCTCACCCGCCGCCACGCCCTCGCCGGCCTGGCCCTGACCGCCCCCCTCGCCTCGACGGCGCGGGCCGCGGAGTCGGAGGACGGCCGCTTCAACGCCTTCCTCGACGCGGCGTTCGAGAAACGGGCCGCGCTCAGCCCGCAGACCCTGACGAGCCTGGGCCGCAAGGAGATGTACGGCGCGCTCGATGACTACAGCGTCATCGGCGACAAGATGGACCTTGTCCTGCTCGAGGATCAGCTGGCCAGGATGCGGGCCGGCTTCGACGAGGCCAAACTCGGCCCGGCCTCGCGCCTGTCCTGGCGGCTGTTCGAGGACATGGTCGTTCGCCAGCGCGGCAACTACCGCTGGCGCAATCACGACTACATCGCCACCAGCAACGGCAGCCCGGCCGGCGCCCTGCCGGTGTTCCTGATCAACCAGCACCGTGTCGACCGCGTCGAGGACGCCCGGGCCTACGTCTCGCGGCTGGTCGAGGTGAAGCGGGTGATGGGGCAGGTGTCGAAGGACCTCGAGGACCGCGCGCGGGACGGCGTGGTGGCCCCCGACTTCACGTTCGAACCGGTCGAGGCCGACGCGCGCAAGGTGATCACTGGCGCGCCGTTCACCGACGGTCCCGACTGCGCGCTGTGGGCGGACTTCAAGAAGAAGGTCGCCGCCCTGACTGCTCCCGACGACGTCAAGACGGCGCTGCTGGACGAAGGCAAGGCGGCGCTGACCGGGCCATTCAAGGAGGGCTACGAGCAGTTCATCGCGACCCAGGCGAAGATCCGGCCGCTGTCGAAGGGCGCGAACGGCGTCTGGGCCCTGCCTGACGGCGCGGAGTACTACGCCTTCCGCCTGAAGGTCTCGACCACCACCGACATGACCGCCGATCAGATCCACCAGACGGGCCTGGACGAGCTGGCGCGCATCCAGGCCGAGATGCGGGCCATCATGGACGAGGTGGGCTTCAAGGGCTCGCTGCAGGACTTCTTCAAGCTGCTGAAGACCGATCCGAAGTTCCAGTACCCGAACACGCCGGAGGGCAAGGCCGCCTATCTGAAGGACGCCACCGCCTTCGTGGGCCAGGTGATGGACGCGGCGCCCAAGTGGTTCCTGCGCCTGCCGAAGGCGAAGCTGGAGGTCCGCGCGGTCGAGGCCTGGCGCGAGGCCACCGCCGGCATCGCCTTCTACAATCGTCCGGCCCCGGACGGTTCGCGGCCGGGCATCTACTATGTGAACCTGTCGGACATGACCCAGGTGCTGAAGCCGCAGATCGAGGGCATCAGCTACCACGAGGGCGCGCCGGGTCATCATTTCCAGACCGCCCTGGCCATGGAGACGACGGACCTGCCGAAGTTCCGCAAGTTCGGCGGCTACGGCGCCTACAGCGAGGGCTGGGGGCTCTACAGCGAGCGGCTGGGCCGGGAGATGGGCTTCTACCAGGACCCCTATTCCAACTTCGGCCGGCTGACGACCGAGGCCTGGCGCGCCGTCCGCCTGGTCACCGACACCGGCCTGCACCACAAGAAGTGGACCCGCGAACAGGCCATGCAGTTCTTCCGCGAGAACACCCTGCTCAGCGAGCGTGACATCCAGAAGGAGGTCGAGCGCTACATCTGCTGGCCCGGCCAGGCGACCAGCTACAAGATCGGCGAGCTGAAGATCATGGCGCTGCGGGCCAAGGCCCGGAAGGAACTGGGCGACCGCTTCGACATCCGCGCCTTCCACGACGCGGTCCTGCGCGACGGCGCCCTGCCGCTGGACGTGCTGGAGACGCAGGTCGAGGCGTGGATCGCGAGGGCGAAGGGGTAGGGCCTCTGCCAGTCCTCCCCGGAGCGCAGCGAGGGGGAGGTGGCCTCGCGGAGCGAGGTCGGAGGGGTCGGCGCCGAGCTTTCGGGATTGGGCGCGGTGCAAGGCGGGAGATCGTCCAACGCCAGCGCTACCCCTCCACCATGCTCCGCATGGTCCCCCTCCCCGCGAGCGGGGAGGAAGAACGCATAGAAAAAGCCCCGGACCTTGCGATCCGGGGCTCTTCAACGTCTCTGACCCGAAGGATCACTCGCCGGCGGCGGCGTCTTCCTTGGGGCTGCGGATCATCTGGCGTTCGGCAATCCGGGCCGACTTGCCGCGACGATCGCGCAGGTAATAGAGCTTGGCGCGACGGACGACGCCGCGACGCTTGACCTCGATCGACTCGATCATCGGCGACATGATCGGGAAGACCCGCTCGACGCCTTCGCCGAAGCTGATCTTGCGGACCGTGAAATTGGCATGGAGGCCGGCGCCGGCCATCGCGATGACCACGCCTTCGTAGGCCTGGACGCGCTCGCGCTCGCCTTCCTTGATCTTCACGTTGACGCGGACGGTGTCGCCCGGCTGGAAGTCCGGGGTGGTGCGGAGATCGGCGAGGCGCGCGGATTCTTCCTGTTCCAGCTCGGCGATGATGTTCTTGGCCATCGTCGTAGTCCTTTCTGTCGTCGGGCTTTAACTGCCCTTTGGTTGTCGGTTGGCGAGGTGGCGGTCCCAGAGATCGGGCCGTTGCTCGCGGGTCGTCGTCTCACGCATCTGTCGCCGCCACGCCGCGACCTTCTTGTGGTCGCCGCTCAGCAGCACCTCGGGAATGTCGAGCCCTTCGAACGTCCGCGGCCGTGTGTACTGCGGATGCTCGAGAAGACCGTCCTCGAAGCTTTCTTCACTCAGTGACTCCGGCTGTCCGAGCACTCCCGGCACCAGACGGACGCACGCCTCGATCGCCACCATCGCCGCCGCCTCGCCACCGGCCAGGACCGCGTCTCCGACGGAGACCTCCTCGAACCCCCGGGCGTCGAGCACCCGCTGGT
>CAYTZY010000034.1:0-28679 GCA_964442795.1 uncultured Caulobacter sp. | reverse complement strand
GCCTCGAAGAACGGCAGCCCCTCGATGTCGCCGACCGTGCCGCCGATCTCGACCAGCACGAAGTCGGCCTCGTCGCCGTTCTCGTCGACGGCGGGGGACAGGACGAAGGCCTTGATCTCGTTGGTGACGTGCGGAATCACCTGCACGGTCGCGCCGAGGTAGTCCCCGCGCCGCTCCTTCTCGATGATCGTCTTGTAGATCTGGCCGGTGGTGATGTTGTCGGCCCGCGAGGCGTTCACGCCGGTGAATCGCTCGTAGTGTCCGAGGTCGAGGTCAGTCTCCGCCCCGTCGTCGGTCACGAAGACCTCGCCGTGCTGATAGGGGCTCATCGTCCCCGGATCGACGTTCAGATAGGGGTCGAGCTTGCGCAGGCGGACCTTGTAGCCACGCGCCTGAAGCAGCGCGCCAAGGGCGGCGGACGCGAGACCCTTTCCCAAGGAGGAGACCACGCCGCCGGTGATGAAGATGTACCGGGCCATGGGAATCCAGATTAGCGCCGATTCGAGCCCGGCGCCGCCAACTTCGAACGAACGGTGGTCTTGTTACTGCGCCGGAGCCGGGGCGGTGGCGGGCCCGGCGGGGGTCGGCGCCGGAGCCAGGGGCAGGCCCGACTGGGGCAGCGGCGCGGTCGGCAGGGCCGGAGCCGCGTCCTGCGCGGGCGCTGGAGCGGGCGTCAGCGGCCGGGTCAGGCTGTTGGGATCGACCTTCTCGACGCCGCCGGTCAGCGAGTTCGAGTTGCGCTGCGCCGCCGCCATCAGGGTCAGGCCGATGCTCAGCAGCAGGAACAGCGTGAACAGGATCCAGGTCACGCGGGTCAGCAGGTTGCCCGCGCCCCGCGCCGTCATGAAGCCCGACGGACCACCGCCCATGCCCAGGGCGCCGCCCTCGGACTGCTGCAGCAGCACGGTGATGATGAGCGCCACACAGATGATGATGTGGAAGACGAGCAGAATGGTCAGGAGCATCGATCAGGGTCCGTTGGGCGCCGCGTGCGGCGTCCGGTCGAAACGAAGGCGCCCCTCTAGCACTCGATCCGGGGTCACGCCATAGCTGGGAAATCGCACGGGTTTCGCAAGGCCATGATTCTCGAGACCGAACGCCTGACCCTGACGCCGGTGACCGCCGACGACTCCGCGCTGATCTATCCGGTGATGGCCGATCCGGACGTCGTGGCGCACATGGAGGTCGCGGCCATGGACGATCCCGACATGACCCTGGCCTTCGTCGAGGGGCGGGTCGCCGAGATGGAGCGGGGCGACGCGATCTACTGGTCGGTGAGGCTGGCGGCCGACGGAACCTTCCTGGGCAGCGTCGACCTGTCCGACATCGACCGCCGCCACCACCGCGCCGAGATCGGCTTCGTCCTGGCCCGGCCAGCCTGGGGCCAGGGCTACGCCTACGAGGCGGTGCAGGCGGTGCTGGGCCACGCCGCGACGCTCGGCTTTCGCCGGCTGTGGGCCCGCACCCAGATCGGCGACAACGCGTCCGAAAAGCTGCTCACGAAGCTGGGCTTCGAGGTCGAGGGCTACATGAAGGGCCACGTCGACCACGACGGCGAACGGCGCGATTGCCGACTGTGGGGGCTGTTGCTGTGAGCAGGACGGGGACATGCACTTCAGTGCGTGTCCCCCGAAGCTGCCCGGGACACGCACTGAAGTGCATGTCCCGAAGGCGCGCCTCAGGCCCCGGCGATGATGCCCAGGAAGTCCTCGGCCTTCAGGGAGGCGCCGCCGACCAGGGCGCCGCCGACGTCCTTCACGGCCAGGATTTCCGCCGCGTTCGAGGGCTTCACCGAGCCGCCGTAGAGAATCGGCGTGCTCGCGCCCTCGGCCCCGAAGCGCTCGACGAGCACCGCGCGGATGGCGACATGGACCTCCTCGATCTGCGCCAGGGTCGGCGTCAGGCCCGTGCCGATGGCCCAGACCGGTTCATAGGCGACGGCGAAGGCCTTGCCGGCCAGCTCCGCCGGCAGCGACCCCCTCACCTGCCCTGTGACGACTTCCAGCGTCCGGCCGGCTTCCCGCTCGGCCAGGGTCTCGCCGACGCAGACGATGGGCTCCAGGCCGGCCCGCAGCGCGGCCAGGGTCTTGGCGGCGACCAGCGCGTCGGTCTCGCCGTAGCCGGCGCGACGCTCGGAGTGACCCAGGATGACCAGGGCCGCGCCGCTGTCGACCAGCATCTCGGCCGAGACATCGCCGGTGAAGGCGCCGGAGACCTCGGCGCGGCAGTCCTGCCCGCCGACGTCCACCACGGTCCCGGCCAGGGCCTGCGCCATGCGGTGCACCAGCGTGGCGGGCGGGCACAGCGCGACGCGCGCGGCCGGCGGCTGGGCGTCGACCGCGGCGGCCACGGCGCGCGCCTCATCGAGCGCGACCTCCAGGCCGTTCATCTTCCAGTTTCCGGCGATCAGCGGGCGGGGCGTGGTCATGCGAGGCATCCGTCGAAGTCGTTTCCAGTGGCTCGCGCCTACGCGATGCGCGAGCGGCTGTCACGCCGCACCTGCATCGCCGCAGCCGCGCCACGCTTGCGGGGTCTCATGAGCGTCCACTATACCGCCGGGGCGGCGTTCTTCGCCCCGCGCTCTCACAGGGTTCGTCTCCAGCAATGCTCGCCGCCTTCCGCAGTTTCGCGAAATCCCCCTGGGCCATCGGCCTGCTCGGCCTGATCATCGTGGCCTTCGTGCTGGTCGGCACGACGGACATCTTCGGCCCACGGGTCGGCATCAACGTCATCACGGCCGGCTCGCGCAATGTGACCCAGCCGGAGTTCCAGGCCGCTTTCCGCCGGTACCTGCAGCAGCTTGGCCAGCAGTACGGCCAGCCCGTGTCGCAGGAGATGGCGCTCGAGCAGGGCATGGACCAGCGCATCCTGACCGAGATGACCCGCGCCGAGGCGTTCGCGGAACTGCTGCGCAGGCTCGGCCTGCGGGCGCCGCAGGCGGCGCTGCGCGAACAGCTGCGGGAGGTTCCGGCCTTCTTTGATCCGCTCACCGGCGAATTCAGCGAGACCAACTATCTGGAGGCTCTGCGCCGCGAGGGCCTGACCCGCGACCAGTTCGAGCAGGACATGCACGACGGTCTGGTGCGCGCCCAGTTCGTCCCGGCCGCCGCCGACGGCCTCAAGGCCCCGCTGGCCTATTCGGCCCTGGGCGGCGTGATCGCGCTGGAGCAGCGCGACCTCGCCTACTTCGTGGTCACGCCGCAGAGCGTCGGCAAGGTCGCCGAGCCCACCGAGGCCGAGATCCAGGCCTTTGTGAAGGAAAACGCCGCCCAGCTGACGCTGCCCGAGTTTCGCGGCATGACCGTCGTGCGGCTGTCCCGCAAGGCGATGGAGCCGACCGTCACGATCGACCAGGCCGAGGTCCAGAAGCGCTTCGACTTCGAGAAGGACGCCCTGTCCCAGGCCGAAACGCGGACCGTCGTGCAGATCCCGGCCAAGGACAAGGCGCAGGCCGACGCGATTCTCGCGCGGATCAACAAGGGCGAGGACGCCCGCGTCGTCGCCGGCGCGATGAGCATCAAGCCGATCATCTTCACCGACAAGCCGCGCACGGCCTTCTTTGACGCGGGCATCGCCGCCGAGGCGTTCAGGCTGCCCCAGGGCGGCTCCGCCACGGTCAAGGGCGGGTTCGGCGACGCCGTGATCAAGGTCGAGAGGATCGTCGCCGGCCGCGCCGCCACGCTGGAGGAGCACCGCGCCGAGATCGAGGCCAAGGTTCGCGCCGACATGGCCGACCGCAAGGTCTCCGAGGCCTCCAAGGTCTACGAGGACGCGCGCGCCGACGGTGTCGACCTGACCGCCGCGGCCGCGAAGGCCGGCCTGCCGGTGACCACCATCGCGCCCGTCTCCGCCCAGGGCGCCGGCCAGGACGGCAAGCCGGTCCCGGGTCTGAGCCAGGCGGTCGTCAAGGCCGCCTTCGAGGCGACGCAGGGCATGGACAGCGAAATCCTCGAGGAGGCGCCCGGCGAGTACTTCATCGTTCGCGTCGATCGCGTGGTCGCCCCGGCGTTGCCGCCGATGGCGGAAATCCGGCCCTACCTCGCCCGCAACCTGATGATGCGGAAGATGGCCGAAGCCGTCCGCGCCCGCGCCGAGGCGCTTCAGGCCCGGGTCCAGAAAGGCGAATCGCTGGACGCCGTCGCCGCCTCCGCCGGCGCCAAGGTGGTTCGCGTCCAGGGCATCAGCCGCGCCACGGCCCAGGCCCAGGAAGCGCTCGGCCGTGAACTGCTCGGCGCCGCCTTCGGCTCGAAGAAGGGTGATGTCTTCACCGCCGCCACCAGCTCCGGCGTCGCCGTGGCGACCATCACCGCCCTGCGGCCCGGCGACGTGCAGCAGATCGCCATGGCCGCCCGTCAGCAGCAGCAGCAGTTCACCCAGCAGATCTTCACCGACATCGGCGCCTCGGTTCAGTCCTACGCCGTCGGCAGGGTCAAGGCGCAGGGCAACATCGTGAACGCGCGGGCCGCCCTGGGGATCGCGCCGTCCGCGACGCCTGAGAAGACCGACGCCGCGCCGAAGGGCAAGTAGTGACCGTCCAGCCGTCCTTCGACGCCTTCGCGCAAGCCTGGAACGCCGGACAGCCGCAGGTCGTCTGGACCCGGCTGATCGACGACCTGGAGACGCCGGTCTCGGCCTATCTGAAGATCGCGCGCGGCCGGCCCTACGCCTTCCTCTTCGAGTCGGTCGAGGGCGGCGCCTGGCGCGGCCGCTACTCCATCGTGGCCATGAAGCCGGACCTCGTCTGGCGCTGCCGCGGCGACGTCGCCGAGGTGGCCCAGGGCGAGGCTATCGCCGCCGGAGCGTTCACGCCCCAGGCCGGCGGTGCGCTGGACAGCCTGCGTGACCTGGTCGCCGCCTCCCGGATCGAACTGCCGGCCGGCCTGCCGCCGCCCGCCGCCGGCGTCTACGGCTCGCTCGGCTACGACATGATCCGGCTGGCCGAGAAGCTGCCGAACGTGAACCCCGATCCGCTGGGCCTGCCCGACGCGGTGATGATCCGGCCCTCGATCGTGGCCGTGTTCGACGCCATCGCCCAGGAGATCGTACTGGTCACCCCGGCGCGGCCGGTCAAGGGCGTCTCCGCGAAGGACGCCTGGGACGCCGCCAACGCTCGCCTGGACGCGGTGCTGGCCGACCTGCGCGCGCCGATGACGCCGCCCGTTCCCGGCCAGCCGGAAGAGATCACGTTCTCCACGCCGGTCAGCCGCGCCGACTATGCGGGCATCGTCGAGAAGACCAAGGGCTACATCGAAGCCGGCGACATCTTCCAGGCCGTCGTGGCCCATCGGTTCCGGGCGGAGTTCCGCCGTGACCCGTTCGCCCTCTACCGCTCGCTGCGCCGGACCAACCCCTCGCCGTTCCTGTTCTATCTCGAGTTCGGCGACTTCCAGCTGGTCGGCTCCAGTCCGGAGATCCTCGTCCGCCTGCGGGACGGCAAGGTGACCATCCGGCCGATCGCCGGAACCCGCCCGCGCGGCGCCACGCCCGAGCAGGACCTGGCGCTGGAACAGGAACTGCTCGCCGATCCCAAGGAGCGGGCCGAGCACCTGATGCTGCTGGACCTGGGCCGCAACGACGTCGGGCGCGTGTCTCGCCTGCGTGAGCCGGGCCGCAACGAGCCGGCCACCGCCCGCAAGGGGCCCTCGGTGCGGGTCACCGAGAGCTTCGTCATTGAGCGCTACAGCCACGTCATGCACATCGTCTCCAACGTCGAGGGCGACGCGCCCGAGGGGCTGGATCCGGTGGATGTGCTGATGGCCGCCCTGCCCGCCGGCACCGTCTCCGGCGCGCCGAAAGTCCGGGCCATGGAGATCATCGACGAGCTCGAGATCGAGAAGCGCGGCGTCGGCTACGCCGGCGCGGTCGGCTACTTCGGCGCCGACGGCTCGGTCGACACCTGCATCGTGCTGCGCACGGGACTGGTCAAGGACGGTATGCTCTACGTCCAGGCCGGCGGCGGCATCGTCGCCGACAGCACGCCGGACGCCGAGTACGACGAGACCATTCACAAGTCGAACGCCCTGCGGCGCGCCGCCTCGGAAGCCTGGCGGTTCGGCTAGTTCGGCTCGCTGCCCGCCGGCGCGATCTCGGTCGGCTCTTCCATCACAAGGCTGCTCGTCGTCACCGGCGGCGCCATGATCATGGCGGTGGCGAAGGCCAGCGCCGACAGCGCCGCGAAGGCGGCGGCGGCCAGGACGCCCCACAGGTTCTCGCGCACGATCGGGGGTTTGAGCAGGCCCCGGGCGTAGGCGAGCGCTTCAGGATCGAGGGCGGAATCGGCTGCGGCCATGGGGCGAGGATGGCGTGCGTTGCGGATGGGCGCAAACGGACATGCCCTGCGTGGTTCGACACGGCCCTGCGGGCCTGCTCACCATGACGTGGAGATTGCACTTCTGGCTACGTCATCCTGAGCAGCCGCGCAGCGGCGTGTCGAAGGACGCACGGCGCTCCCGCCCGCTTCCTCTGAAAGAGCCTTCAGCGTCCCTGCGTTCACAGGCCGCCCGAAAGCCTCTATGAGCAAGGGACCATGATCCTCGTCATCGATAACTACGACAGCTTTACCTACAACCTCGTTCACTACCTGAACGAGCTGGGGGCCGAGACCGTCGTGCATCGCAACGACGCCCTGACCGTGCAGGAAGCCCTTGGCCTGCATCCGGAGGCGGTGCTGCTGTCGCCCGGCCCCTGCGCGCCGGATCAGGCGGGCATCTGCCTGCCGCTGCTGCGCGGCGCGCCGGAGGACCTGGCCATCCTGGGTGTCTGCCTGGGCCACCAGGCCATCGGTCAGGCCTACGGCGGCGACGTCGTGCGGGCCAAGTCGATCATGCACGGCAAGACCAGCCAGATCCATCACGCCGACAAGGGTCTGTTCAAGGGCCTGCCCAATCCCTTCACCGCCACCCGCTACCACAGCCTGGCTGTCGACCGCGCCACCCTGCCGGACGACCTGGAGGTCACCGCCTGGACCGAGGACGGCGAGATCATGGGCTTCCAGCACAGGACGCGGCCGGTGTTCGGCGTCCAGTTCCACCCGGAGTCGATCGCCACCGAGGGCGGCCACCAGCTGCTCGAGAACTTCCTCGACCTGGCGGGCGTAAAGCGCCTCGCGGCCGTCTGATCCCATGAGCGACGCCTTCAAGCCGCTGCTGAGCCGTCTCGCCGACGGCGCCACCCTCTCGGAAGAGGACGCCGAGGCCTTCTTCAGCGCCTGCCTGCGCGGCGAGCCGACCCCGGCCCAGGTCGCCGCCGCCGTCACCGCCATCCGCCTGCGCGGCGAGACGGTGGGGGAGATCACCGCCTGCGCCCGGGCCATGCGCCGCGCCGCCGTGCACCTGGACCTGCCCTACGAGACGATCGACGTCTGCGGCACGGGCGGCGACGGCCTGCACACGCTGAACATCTCCACCGCCACGGCCTTCGTGGTCGCCGGCGGCGGCCTGAAGGTCGCCAAGCACGGCAACCGGGCGATCACCAGCAAATCCGGCACCGCCGATGTGCTGGCCGCGCTGGGCGTCAACATCGACCCGGGGCTGGAGAAGCAGCGGAAGGCGCTGGACGAGACGAACATCTGCTTCCTGTTCGCCCAGGCCCACCACGGCGCCATGCGCCACGTCTCGCCGATCCGGCAGGAGCTGGGCTTCCGGACCATCTTCAACCTGCTGGGTCCGCTGACAAACCCGGCCGGCGCGCGCCGTCAGGTGATGGGCGTGCCCGCCCCGCGCTATGTCGAGCCGATCTGCCAGGCCCTGGGCGCACTGGGTGCGATCCGCGCCTGGTCCGTGCACGGCCAGGGCATGGACGAGCTGACCACCACCGGCGAGACCGAGGTTGCCGAATGGCGTGAAGGCGTCGGCATGCGGCGCTTCACCATAACGCCGGAAGCCGTTGGATTACCTCGCGCTTCCCTGGCCGACCTCACCGGCGGCGACCCCGCCTTCAACGCCGGCGCCCTGCGCCGGATGCTGGAAGGCGAGCCCGGTCCCTACCGCGACATCGTGCTGCTCAACGCCGCCGCCGCGCTGCTGGTCGGGGACGCCGTCGAGACTCTCCGCGAGGGCGTCGAGCTCGCCGGGTCGGTCGTCGATGACGGCCGGGCGCTCAAGGCGCTGGATCAGCTCATCGCCATCACGAACGACGCATGACCGACATTCTCGCGAAGATCGCCGCCTACAAGCGCGAGGAAGTCGCCGCGCGGAAGGCCGTGAGACCTCAGTCGCTGGTCGACGCCGACGCCTCGGTCGCCGAGGTTCCGCGGGGCTTCCGCGCGGCCCTCGAGCGTCACCACGCCCCCGGCAAACTGGCCCTGATCGCCGAGATCAAGAAGGCTTCGCCGTCCAAGGGGATCATCCGCGAGGACTTCGACCCGCCTGCCCTCGCCCGGGCCTACGAGCGCGGCGGCGCGGCCTGCCTGTCGGTGCTGACCGACGGGCCGAGCTTCATGGGCGCCGACAGCTATCTGCAGGCCGCCCGCGCGGCGACCGTCCTGCCCTGCATCCGCAAGGACTTCCTCGTCGATCCCTGGCAGGTGGCCGAGAGCCGGGCGCTGGGCGCCGACGCGATCCTGGTCATCCTGGCGATGATCGACGACGCCCTGGCCGCCGACCTCATGCGCGAGGCCGCCCGCTACGGCATGGACGCGCTGGTCGAGGTCCATGACGAGGCCGAGATGAACCGCGCCGGCGCCCTGGGCGCCACGCTGGTGGGCGTCAACAACCGCGACCTGAAGACCTTCACCGTCGACCTGGCCATCACCGAGCGTCTGGCGACGCGCGCGCCCAGGGACGCGCTGCTGGTGACGGAAAGCGGCCTGTTCACCGCCGCCGACGCCGCCCGGCTCGAGGCCAGCGGCGCCAAGGCGATGCTGGTGGGCGAGAGCCTGATGCGACAGGCGGATGTCGAGGCCGCGACCCGGGCGCTGCTGGGCTGACATCGGGGATATGCGCTCCAGTGCGCGTCCCGAAACGAGCGACTAGCCGCCGCTGACCGCCGTCGGTCGCAGCGATTCGACCCTGGCCGACGAGCGGCCTGACCGTCCCATCGTCCAGTTGGACTGCATCCTGACCTTCGGATTGGGCGCCGACCAGATCTCGCCGCTGTCGTCGAGCGCCACCACCCAGATCAGGTGATGCTCCGGCCCGTAGTCGATCACCGCCAGCGCCTGGCCTCCGCCCTTGCCTTCAACGGTCATCGGAAGCGGGGTCTGCAGCTGGGTGAAGGACATGTCCGGGCCGGGTCTCGACTGAAGGGGCACGGCGATAACGGCGGGCCGCGCCACCTGTTCCCGAGTCCGCTGAACGCCACCCGAGCCATTAACTTGACAGCAACCAAGAACGCCTAGAGAACATTCATCGAAGTTGGCGGTTTGTTCCGCGACAGATTCGGCAGCGAGGCCCCCGGGATGCTCACCCGCAAGCAGCACGAACTCCTGATGTTCATCCATGAACGGATCAAGGAGACCGGCGTGTCTCCCTCGTTCGACGAGATGAAGGAGGCGCTGGACCTGGCGTCGAAATCGGGCATCCACCGGCTGATCACGGCGCTCGAGGAGCGCGGCTTCCTGCGCCGCCTGCCGCACCGGGCCCGGGCGCTGGAAGTGACCAAGCTTCCGCAGCAGGCCACGACGGCGGCGCCGGCCGGCGGACGGCAGTCCTTCAAGCCGCAGGTCATCAAGGGCGACGGCCCCGGCCTCGCCCCGGCCCCCGCCATCGCCAACGATGTCCGCGAGGTTCCGCTGCTGGGCCGCATCGCCGCCGGCTCGCCGATCGAGGCGCTGCAGGTCGAGCGCGACCGCATGCTGGTCTCCGAGAGCATGCTCGGGGCCGGCGAGCACTATGTGCTCGAGGTGCAGGGCGACTCGATGATCGAGGCCGGCATCCTGGACGGCGACTTCGTGCTGATCCGCAAGACCGACACGGCCCACAGCGGCGAGATCGTCGTCGCCCTGGTCGAGGGCGAGGAAGCCACCCTCAAGCGCCTGCGCAAGAAGGGCGTCAGCATTGCGCTGGAAGCGGCCAACCCGAAGTATCCGACCCGCGTCTATGGCCCCGACCAGATCGAGGTCCAGGGCAAGCTGGTCGGTCTGATCCGCAAGTATCACTGAGCTTCCGCTTCAGCGGCGAACAGTTGGGGGCGCGGCGCAGGTCGCGCCCCTTTTCGTGTTGAGGCATTGCGTCCTTCGACACGGCGCTTCGCGCCTGCTCAGGATGACGTGATTTTCGACGTCATGGTGAGCAGAGGTCGCAGACCGCGTGTCGAACCACGCAAGGCGACACCGCGACCTCCCTTCATCCTCGATGGAGGTCTGCGCTTCGTTCATCGAGGACGAGGGGTTCAGGCACGCCTCACCGCGTCCACGGCCTGTCCCCGCGCAGGTCGTTCGCCCAGACCACCGCCCAGCCCTCCCCGCGCCGCCAGAGCTCGGCCGAGCCGCCGCGGGCGAAGTCGTCAGCGCTGAGCAGGAAGCTGTCCGCGCAGCCTTCGCCGGCATACCCGGATCGCAACACCACCAGCCGCCCCGGGGCGCACAGCTCGGCCAGTTCCCGCGCCTTGGGCGGCTTGCGGCCGGCCCAGACGGCGATGTCGTCATCGCCCGTGGGCAGGCAGGCGAAACGATCGCAGGCGAAGCGGGCGTCTCGCACGGCCTCGGCGTTCTCATCCACCGCCAGTCCGCGCCGCCGGGCCCAGAGGTCAGCGGCGAAGCGGCGCGCCTCGGGCCGCAGCAGAATGGCCTCCCGGCCGTCGCGGACGGCCACGGCGGCGCCGTCGGCGGCGATCCAGACATCCGGCGGGGCCGGGCGCGGCCAGAGCAGAACGGCGGCGGCCAGCGGCGCGCCCAGCCAGCGCAAGGGTCCCTTCCACAGGCAGAGCAGCATCACGCCCAGGAAGGCGATGGGCAGGGCGGCCGGCGGCCCGCTGGCGATGGTCGCCACCGCGCCCGGCCGGCTCGCCGTGGCATCTCCCACCGACAGCATGCCCTCGATCCCCCAGCCGGCCACGGTCAGGAACGGTCCGCCAAGGCCCAGAGGCTCCAGCACCGCGCCGATCGCCAGGAAGGGCATGATCACGAAGCTCGACAACGGCGCGACCAGCAGGTTGGCGATCAGGCCGTAGCTGGCCACGCGGTTGAAGTGGTGCATGGCGAAGGGCCCGGTCGCCAGGCCCGCCACGAAGCTGGCGGCGATGGCCGCGCCCAGCCAGACGGCGGCCGCCTGGGGTGCGCGGATCCACCAGGGGATGTCGATCTCCTTGACCGCCCGGGGCCAGGCCTCGGCCAGCGCCACCAGGGCGGCCGTCGCGGCGAACGACATCTGGAAGCCGGGCGCGCAGGCGGCCTCGGGCTGGATCGCCAGGATGACCAGGGCGGCGATGGCCAGGGTGCGCAGGCTGATCGCCTGCCGGTCGACCAGGATGGCCAGGAAGGCCGCCGCGGCCGTCACCGCCGCCCGCTCGGCCGGCGGCGGCGCGCCCGAGATCACCAGATAGCCGCCGACCGCGACCAGCCCGGCCACGGCCGCGACCTTCTTCCCCGGCGCCCGCAACGCGAGCCACGGCCAGGCGGCGACCAGCAGCCGCACGCCGGCGAAGACGAAGCCGCCGACGATGGCCATATGCAGCCCGCTGATCGACAGGATGTGCGCCAGGCCCGAGGCGCGCATCGCCTCGGTCTGCCCGGGTGGAATCCAGGCTTCATGCCCGGTCACCATGGCCGCGCCGACGCCGCCGCTGGCCGGCCCCATCCGCGCGACGATTCGCTCCGCCAGTCGCCAGCGCGTCGCGTTGACCGCCATGGCCAGCCGCAGCCGCCAGGGCGCCGTCGCCAGCGTCGTCTCGGAAATCTCGCCCAGGGTGAAGCCGACTCCGCCGACGCGGTTGAACCAGGCGTCGCGGGCAAAGTCATAGGCGCCCGGGCTTGCCGGCGCCGGCGGCGGCCCGATCATGGCGCGCAGCCTGATCGCGCTTCCCGGCGACACCGGCGGCTGATCGCGCAGCGTGACCCGCACCCGGACCGGCGTCGCCTCCGGCGTCAGGCCCTGGATCGCCACCGGCGCGATCAGCAGCCGCATGCCCGAGGCGCCGGGGCTGGCCACATCGACGACCCAGCCCTCGACGATCCGGGCCCGCTGCTCGCCCGGCGCCACCGGCGCGGCGACCTGCAGGGTGCGAAGGCGGCCCGACAGGAAGCCGGCCGCCAGGAAGACCAGCAACGTCGCGACAACGACGGCTCCGGCGGAGTCCAACCGCCGGGCCGCGAGCGCCAGCGCGACGGCGGCCAGCACCAATCCGACCGCAAGCGCAGTCGAGGGCTCGACGCCCAGCGTCATGTAGGCCGCGCAGCCAAGGCCGAACGCCACCGGCGCCCACAGGGTGCAGCGGTCGGCCTGGTCAGCGATCTCGGCGCGCAGGACGGCGAGGCGGTGCGCGATCCGGCGACCCATGCTAAGAGCCGCCGCCTCACTCCCCGGCCCCATCGAGATGTCCGACTCAAAGCCCGTCGTCACCCGTATCGCCCCCTCGCCCACCGGTTCGATGCACATCGGCACCGCGCGCACGGCGCTGTTCAACTACCTTTACGCGAAACACTGCGGCGGACAATTCCGGCTGCGCATCGAGGACACCGACCGGGAGCGCTCGACCGAGGCTGCGATCGAGGCGATCTTCGACGGCCTGGACTGGCTGGGACTGGCCTTCGACGGCGAGCCGGTGTTCCAGGCCGCCCGGGCCGAGCGGCACCGCGCGGTGGTGCTGGAGCTGCTGGCGGCCGGCAAGGCCTATCGCTGCTGGCTGTCGGGCGAGGCGCTGGCGGAGGCCCGCGACAAGGCCAAGGCGGCAGGTCACGCCCTGCGCTCGCCCTGGCGCGACCGCGAGCCCCGGCCCGAGGACCTGTCAAAGCCCCACGCCATCCGCTTCCGCGGCCCGCTGAACGGCGACACCGTGGTCAGCGACCTGGTGCAGGGAGCCGTCACCTTCCGCAATCGCGACCTGGACGACCTCATCCTGCTGCGCAGCGACGGCGCGCCGACCTACAATCTCGCGGTGGTGGTCGATGACCATGACATGGGCGTCAGCCACATCATCCGGGGCGACGACCATCTTAACAACGCCGCCCGCCAGGCCCTGATCTACCAGGCGATGGACTGGGAAGTCCCCGCCTTCGCCCACATTCCGCTGATCCACGGCGACGACGGCGCCAAGCTGAGCAAGCGCCACGGGGCCACGGCGGTGACCGAGTTCGCCACCCTGGGCTACCTGCCCGAGGCGATGCGCAACTACCTGGCGCGCCTGGGCTGGAGCCACGGCGACGATGAACTGTTCAGCGACGCCGACGCCATCGCCTGGTTCGACATCGCCGACGCCAACAAGGGCGCCGCCCGGCTCGACTGGGACAAGCTGAACCACGTCAACGCCCACTACATCCGCCTGGCGGACGATTCGCGGCTGACCGACCTGGTGGCCGATGTCTTCGCGGCGCGAGGCGAGCCGCTGGACGAAGCCCGCCGCGCGAACGCGCTGCGCACGATCCCGCTGGTCAAGGAGCGGGCGAAGACCATCGTCGAGCTGGCCGACCAGCTGACCTTCGTCTTCCAGCCCCGTCCCATCGTGCTGTCGGAGAAGGCCCAGGCCCTGCTAACCGACGAATCACGCGCCCGGCTGCGCAGGCTGGCCGATCAACTTGCCGCGACCAACGACTGGACCGCCGAGGGCCTGGAGACGCTGCTGAAGGCCTTCGCCGAGGCCGAGGCTGTCGGTTTCGGCAAGTTCGGGCCTGCCCTGCGCGCGATTCTGACCGGTGGAAGCGCATCGCCTGACCTGCACCGCACATTGGCCTCCCTGGGGCGCGACGAGGCGATGGCGCGCCTTAACGATGCGCTTTCACCGCTCGCGTAAGACGCTATAACCACGCCCAAACGCCCGTTCGGGCGACCTGTGTGTTTCTCACGAAAAGGGATCAGGCATGACCGATAAGGCGGTGCTCACGATCGGCGACAAGACCTTCGACCTTCCGATCCTCAAGGGGTCGACCGGGCCGGACGTCGTTGACGTGCGCAAGTGGTACGCGGACTCCGACACCTTCACCTTCGATCCGGGGTTCACGTCCACCGCCTCGTGCGAGAGCAAGATCACCTACATCGACGGCGACGCCGGCGTGCTGCTGCACCGCGGCTATCCGATCGACCAGCTGGCCGAGAAGTCGTCCTTCCTGGAGGTCAGCTACCTGCTGCTGCACGGCGAGCTGCCGACCGCGGCCGAGCGCGAGAAGTTCGAGACGACGATCACGCGCCACACGATGTTGCACGCGCAGTTCGATCGCTTCTTCGAAGGCTTTCGCCGCGACGCCCACCCGATGGCGGTGATGACCGGCGCGGTCGGCGCCCTGTCGGCCTTCTATGCCGACAGCATCAACGTCGATGATCCCCGCGAGCGCGAGATCAGCGCCCATCGCCTGATCGCCAAGATGCCGACCATCGCGGCCCGCGCGTTCAAGTACACCATCGGCCAGCCGTTCATCTCGCCGCGCAACGATCTCTCCTACTCCGAGAACTTCCTGCGCATGTGCTTCGCCGTACCGGCCGAGGACTGGGTCCCCAACCCCGTGCTGACGCGCGCGATGGACCGCATCTTCATCCTGCACGCCGACCACGAGCAGAACGCCTCGACCTCGACCGTTCGCCTTGCCGGCTCGTCGGGCGCCCACCCGTTCGCCTGCATCGCTGCCGGCATCGCCTGCCTCTGGGGCCCGTCGCACGGCGGCGCCAACCAGGAAGCCCTGGAGATGCTCGAGCAGATCGGGACCGTCGACAGGATCCCGGAGTTCATCGAGGGCGTGAAGGCGCGCGAGTATAAGCTGATGGGCTTCGGCCACCGCGTGTACAAGAACTTCGACCCCCGGGCGAAGGTCATGCAGAAGACCTGCCACGAGGTCCTCGGCCAGTTGGGCATCAAGGATCCGCTGCTTGAGGTGGCGATGGAACTGGAGCGGATCGCCCTCAACGATCCGTACTTCATCGAACGCAAGCTGTACCCGAACATCGACTTCTATTCGGGCATCACCCTGCGGGCGATGGGCTTCCCGACCAACATGTTCACCGTGCTGTTCGCGCTGGCCCGCACCGTCGGCTGGATCAGCCAGTGGAAGGAGATGTTCGAGGACCCCGCCCGCAAGATCGGCCGTCCGCGGCAGCTCTACACCGGCGCCACCGAGCGCGACTACGTGCCGATCGACAAGCGCGGCTGACGGGCTGGGGACATGTACTTCAGTACGTGTCCCCTGTTCGAAGCCGCCGGGGACACGCACTGAAGTGCATGTCCCCAAAGAGGCCCCGGAGCGATCCGGGGCCTTCTTCGTTTCGATGCAAAGGAGTTCTCCATGTCCAGGCCCCTGACCGTCACCATTCCCCACCAGCTCGGCGCAGCCGAGGCGCGGCGGCGGATCGAGTCGGGCTTCGCCGACCTGACGGCGAAACTGCCCGGCGGCGCGGCGAAGGTGGACCAGACCTGGGAGGGCAACCGACTGACCTTCGCCGCCCTGGTGGCGGGTCAGGACATTCGCGGCACGCTCGACGTCCTGGCCGACAGCATCCGCATGGACATCGTCCTGCCGGGCATCCTGGGCATGCTGGCCGGCAAGATCGGCGGCAAGCTGAAACAGGAAGGTCAGCTGCTTCTGGAGAAGAAGTAGCTCATTGCGTGCTTCGACACGCGCCTGCGGCGCTGCTCAGCATGACAATGGCGGGTAGCGTTCGGTTTCACAGTCATCCTGAGCAGCCGCGAAGCGGCGTGTCGAAGGACGCAGGGCCTCAAACCACCTGCCCCGCCGCCCAGCCCGACGACCAGGCCCACTGGAAATTATAGCCGCCCAGCCAGCCGGTTACGTCGACAACCTCGCCGATGAAGTAGAGGCCGGGCACGGCCTGCGCCTCCATCGTCGTGGAGCTGAGGTCGCGGGTATCGACGCCGCCCAGGGTCACCTCGGCGGTGCGGTAGCCCTCGGAGCCGACCGGCTTCATCGTCCACTGGTTCACAGCCGTGTCGATGGCGCGCAGGACCTTGTCGGGCGTGTCGGCCAGATTGCCGCGCGCGCCGGCCTCCTCGCACAGCAGGCGGGCCAGGCCGATGGGCAGGACGCCGGTCAAGGCGTTGTGCGCCGACTGGCGCGGACTGACCAGCTTGGCGGCCTTGAGGATGTCGAAGATGTCGGCGCCGGGGGCCATGGAGACCGTGATCGGCTGCCCCTCCCGCCAGTAGGAGGAAATCTGCAGGATCGCCGGGCCCGACAGGCCGCGGTGGGTGAACAGCATGGCCTCGGCGAACTTCGTCTTGCCGCAGGCGACGACCGCGTCGACCGAGACCCCGGCCAGCGGCTTGATGCGCTCCAGCGCCCCGACCTCGAAGGTCAGCGGCACCAGCGCCGGGCGCGTCTCGGTCAGCCGGACGCCGAACTGGCGGGCGATCTCGTAACCCCAGCCGGTCGCGCCCATCTTCGGGATCGACTTGCCGCCGCTGGCCACCACCAGCGCCGCGGGACGCACCACGGCGCCGTCCGACAGCGCGACCTCGAAGCCGATATCGGTCTTGCTGACCCGGTCGACAGCTGTGCCGAGCCGGAGCTCGACGCCGGCGTCGGCCATCTCGCCGGTCAGCATGTCGATGATCTCGCGGGCCGAGCCGTCGCAGAACAGCTGGCCGAGTGTCTTCTCGTGCCAGGCGATGCCGTGGGCGTCAACCATGGCGATGAAGTCGTGCTGGGTGTAGCGCTTCAGGGCCGAGATGCAGAAGCGGGGGTTCTGCGACAGGAAGGCCTGCGGCCGGACGTCGAGGTTGGTGAAGTTGCAGCGCCCGCCGCCGGAGATGCGGATCTTCTCGCCCGGGGCCTTGGCATGGTCGATGATCAGCACCTTGCGGCCGCGCCGCCCGGCCTGGATGGCGCACATCATGCCGGCCGCGCCGGCTCCGACGATCAGGACATCGAAATCGGTCAAGTCAGTCCACGCATCGGCCGGCGGTCGCCTTGCCGTCGATGACCTCGGTCGAGCAGCCGCACACGTCGTTGTCGGCCTCGCAGACGCCGATCGCCCTGGCGCCGACTTCCGGGAACTCGTCCTCGATCACGCACCGGCCCTTGCACTGGCTGCTGTCGGTGCATTCCTTGCCGGCGTCGTCGTAGTCGAAGATGCAGGCTGGCTTCTGCATCCGGCAGACCGGCTTCACCTTGCCGCCGTTGGCGGTGCAGGCGGCGATGTCGACAGACGGTCCGGTCGAAGGCCCCTCTCCCATCGGCGCGCAGGCCGCCAGGGCCAGCAGGGTCAGGACGGCAAGGGCGGCGCGCATGTCAGGACTTCCCGGCTGTGGTCGAGGAGCGTTCGGCCAGCAGCTTGAGGATCGTGTCCGCCGCCGCCTCGGACGGATCGGGACCGCCACGGCCCATCAACGCCAGCGCCTCGTTCTGCGCCTCTGTCTGGCGGGCGCGCAAGGCCGGATCGTCGAGGCGCGCCGCCACGGCCGCCGCCAGCCGCTCGCCCGTGCACTGGTCCTGGACGAACTCGGGCGCGACGAAGGCCTTGGCGGCGATGTTGAACAGGGTGATCCACGGCGACTTGAAGACCAGCGTCAGGATCCTGTGGGTCATGGCGCCGAGGCGATAGCCGATCACCATCGGAACGCCAGCCAGGGCCAGCTCGGTCGTCACCGTGCCGCTGCAGGCCAGGGCCACCGTCGCGGCGACGAAGGCGTCGTCCTTCAGCTGTTCGTCGGTGATCACATGGGCGCGGTAGGGCCAGCCGGCCACCTGGGCCGCCACGGCGTCGGCCACCGTCGCGGCGGCCGGGATGACGATGTGCAGCGCCGGACGCTGGTCCTTCAGCCGCTTGACCGCGTCCTCGAAGGCCGGAAGCACCAGCCGGATCTCGGCCGGCCGGCTACCGGGCAGGACGAGCAGGATGTCATCGCCGTCAGCGGCGCCGATCGCCTCGCGCAGCCGGGCTGGATCGGCCTTGCTGAAGTCCTTGGCCAGGGCCGGGTTGCCGACGAAGGTCGTGGGCAGGCCCGCCGCCTCGAACCAGGGGGCGTCGAAGCTGTGGATCGACAGCAGATGATCGACCGACGCCGCCAGGGTCTTCGCCCGCCCGGGCCGCGTCGCCCAGACCTGCGGGCCGACGTACTTGACCAGCGGAAGCTTCGGAAACGCCCTGCGCAGCGCGTGGGCGACTCTCAGCGTGAAGCCCCAGCTGTCGATCAGCACGGCGACATCGGGCGTCTCGCGCACGGCCAGGGCGGCGGTCTCGGCGACCCGCCGGCGGATGCGCGGATAGGCCGGGATGGCCTCGAAGATGCCCAGGATGGAGAGCTCGGCGATGTCGAAGGGGCTTTGCACGCCCTCTGCGGCCATCCGTGAGCCTCCGACCCCTACGAACCGGACATCGTCGCCCAGGCGCGCCCTGAGCGCCCTGGCGAGACCGGCCCCCAGACTGTCGCCCGAGGCCTCCGCCGCCACCAGCATGACCGTCAGGGGCCGGGTCATTCCGCGCGCGGCTCCACGCCCAGGATGAACAGACCAAGGGCGTCGGCCTCGGCGATGGTCTCTTCGCGATCGACGACCAGAAGGCGCCCGGCCTCGCCGACGATGCCGGCCAGCCCGGCCCGTGCAGCGCCGCGAACGGTCGCCACGCCGATGGTCGGCAGATCCACCCGGACCTCCTGGATCGGCTTGGGGACCTTGGCCAGCACGCCGCGCTGGGCCTCGGGGCGGCCGCGAACCGCCTCGGGCAACTCGCGAACCCGGTGCAGCATGCGGTCGGTGCCCTCCTGGGCCTCCACCGCCAGCACCAGCCCGTCACAGACGACCGCGCCCTGCCCCACGTCCAGCCGCCCGATGGCGCGGGCGACGGTCAGGGCGCGCTCGATGTCCTCGCGATGGTCCGACGCCGGCTTGTGTCGGCCCAGCAGGCCGAGCGGCAGGGTCAGGCTGCCGGCCGCCTCGTGGGCGCCCTCGATCTCGAAGCCCTCCTTGCGGAACTCGTCGAGGACCTTGCGCAGCATGGAGTCGTCGCCCTGTCGCGCCGCGGCGATGATGCCCGGCAGGGCGGCCATGCCCCGCATGTCGGGCTTGAGCTTGCCGAAGTCGGGGCGGTCGACCATGCCGGCGAAGCAGACGGTCTCGCAGCCCTCGCGGCGCAGCGCCTTGAAGCACTTGCCCAGCTCCGCCAGGCCGACCTCCTCGGAGGGGTGTCCCTGCGTGCCGTCGTCGGCGAATCCGCGCAGGCGGATGACGAAATAGGGACGCCCGCCAGCCTGGCAGCGGCGCGCGATCTCGGCCGGAAGACCGCCGCCGCCGGCGATGAGTCCCAGCTTGCGCACGGTCAGAACTCGCGGTGAGGCAGGCACAGCGGCCGCGTGGCGTCGACGCGGATGAAGTCGATCACTTCCATGATCTCGGGCACATGGGCATAGCCCTCGGCGACGTCATCCAGCCGCTCCTGGAAGGTGCCCTCGTCGGCGAACAGCAGGCGGTAGGCGGCCCTCAGGACGGCGATCTGCTCGCGGGTGAATCCCCGCCGCTTGAGGCCGATGAGGTTGAGCCCCTCGAGGTGGGCGTGGTTGCCCCAGACCGAGCCGTAGGGGATGACGTCCTTGGTCACGATGCCGCCGCCGCCGACGAAGGCGTAGCGACCGATGCGGGTGAACTGGTGGATGGCCGCGAGGCCCCCGAGGAACACGAAGTCGGCCACCGAGACATGGCCGCCGACGGCCACGCTGGGGGCCATGGTCACCTTGTCGCCGATGATGCAGTCATGGCCGATATGGGTGCTGACCATGAACAGGCCGTCGTCGCCGACCGTCGTCACCCCCCTGCCCCCGGCGGTGCCGGCGTGGACGGTGACATGCTCCCGGAACACATTGCGGGCGCCGACGACCACGCGCGTGGGCTCGCCCCGGTGAGCGCTGTGCTGCGGCGCGCCGCCCAGACAGGCGAACGGGTGCAGGACGCAGTCCTCGCCCACCTCGGTGACGCCCTCGACGATGGCGTGGGAGAGCAGCTTCACGCCCCTGGCGAGCGTCGCGTCCGGTCCGACCATGCAGAACGGTCCGATCTCGACGCTGTCGTCCAGACGGGCCTTGGGGTCGACGATGGCGGTGGGGTGAATCCTGGCCACTAGCTGTTGGCGCCCTTCATGGCCGCGAACTCGCATTCGGCGACGACCTTGCCGTCCACGAGCGCCTTGCCGGCGAACTTGAAGACGTCGCCGCGGGCGCGGGTCACCTGAACGGGCATGCGAAGGATGTCGCCCGGCCGCACCGGACGGCGGAAGCGCGCGCCATCGACCGACATGAAGAAGATCGCCGTCTTCGTCACGTCGACGTCGAGGGTCTTGGACATCATCAGCGCGCCGGTCTGGGCGATGGCCTCGACGATCATCACGCCGGGCATGACCGGGTTGCCGGGAAAGTGGCCCTGGAAGTAGGGCTCGTTGAAGGTGACGTTCTTGATGCCCACGATCGAGGTGTTCTCGACGTAGTCCTCGGCGCGGTCGACCATCAGGAACGGATACCGGTGCGGCAGGCGCTGCAGGATCTCGTCAAAGCTGATGGCGACGCCGGTCGCGATTTCCTGGCTCATGCCTTGTCCTCCTTGGCCGGACGGGTGCTCTTTGCAAGCCAGGCGGTCTGTCGCAGCCAGGCCTTGATCGGTTGGGCGGGGTACCCGCCCCAGGTTTCTCCGGCCGGGACGCTTTTCAGGACGCCGGACCCGGCGCCCAGCTGCGCGCCCGCGCCGACCTCGAGGTGATCGGCGACGCCGACCCGGCCGCCCATGGCCACGCCGTCCCCGACGGTCACCGAGCCGGACAGGCCCGAATAGGCGGCCATGACGCAGTTGCGGCCCAGCCGCGCGTTGTGGGCGACGTGTGTCAGGTTGTCGAGCTTGCTGTTCTCGCCCAGCACGGTGTCCTCCCAGGCCCCGCGGTCGATGCAGCAGTTGGCTCCCAGGGTGACGCCGTCCTGGATGATCACCCGGCCCAGCTGCGGCACGTCGATCACCCCGGCTTCGCCGCCCGTCGCGCCGAACCCGGCCTCGCCGACCCGCGAGCCGGCGTAGATCTGCACCCGGTCGCCGACCAGCGCGAACAGCACGCTGGCATTGGCGCCGACGATGCAATCGCGCCCGATCGAGACCCCCGGTCCGATGACGGCGTTGGGGTCGATCCGCGTGCCCCGTCCGATGCGGACGTCGGGCCCGATGACCACGCCCGGCGCGATCTGCACGTCGTCCTCGAGTCGGGCGGTTGGGTGGATGGCCGGCGCCCCGGCCTCATAGCCGCGCGGCGTGTGCAGCAGGGACGCGGCCCGGGCCCAGGCGGCCTGGGGGCGCGCCGCCTCGACGGCGGTGCAGCCGGCGGGCACGTCCTCCAGGAAGGCGGCGGCGATGAACACGGCGCCCGCCTGCGTCCCGCGCAGGGCCGGGAGGTACTTGCGGCCGGCCAGGAAGGCGATGTCGCCAGGACCGGCGCGGTCGAGCGGCGCGACACCAGCCACAGACAGGTCGGCCCGCCCCCCTGGCGCGACCTCTCCGCCAACGGCGGCGATGAGGTCTGCCAACGGCAGCGGGCCTCTGTTCAGATAGAATCGCGGGTCAGGCATGAGATCCTCGCACGGACCCGCGATAGCCCGAGTCGCGGGTTAGGGCTTGGGCTTCGGCGCGGCGGCGACCGGGGCCGCCGCGGCCGGGGCCGGGGCGTCGAGGCGCTCGCGGTTGAACGTCAGCGTCTTGATCTTGGCGTTCAGGCCGGCGACCACCTGGTCGGTGATGTCCATCTGCGGATTACCCGTCACGACCGAACCGGTGAGCAGCACCGCGCAGCCGCGGGCCTGGTAGGTGGCGATGACCACCGGGCTCATTTCCTGTTCGATACGGTCCAGGGCCTTGCCGCGGGTGGCCTGCAGCTCGCGCTGACGCAGGTCCAGCTTGCGGGCCAGGGCATTGCGGCGGATCGTCAGCTGCGAAGCGCGCTGCTCGGCCGCGTCCTGGGTCATGGTGGCCCGGGCGCGTTCGAAGCCCTGGATATCGGTCGTCAGGCTCTTCTCCTCGTTGGTGAGCTCGACCTCGACTTCCTTGGCGATGACATTGATCCGGGCGGCGACGGCGCGGCCGACCTCGGACGAGGCCAGGGCGCGATCAAAGCTGTAGAAGCAGACGCCAGGCACCGCGGCGCCGTGACGGATCGGCACGGGAGCGGCGGCGGCGGCCGGCGCGGTCTGGGCCGAGGCCGCGGACGCGAAAACGGCGAAGGCGGCCGCAAAGGCGCCCGCGACCGCGGTGGTCTTCTTGAAAGTCATGAGAGTCCTAGAACCTTGTGGAGGTTGAGAAGCGGAACGTTTCCGTCTTGTCGTAGTCTTCTTTGGCCAGAATTTGGCTGAAGTCGAAACGAATCGGTCCCATCGGGGACCGCCAGAAGACCGAAAGACCCGCCGAGGCCCGCAGGCTCAGGTCGTCGCGGACGCAAAGCTCGGTCCCGTTGCCGCAGGTGGCCGCGATCGCGCCGTTGATATCGACCTTGTCGACATCGTCCAGCATGCCCACCGTCCCGAAGTCCGTGAACAGCGCGGCCTTGATCCCGTACTGTTCGGGCAGGAAGGTCGGCACGCTCAACTCGATGGAGCCGATCGCGTAGCCCTTGCCGCCCAGGGCGTCCTCACGGTCGGTCTCGCGCGGCCCGATGCCGGCGACCTCGAAGCCGCGGAAGCTGTTGCCGCCCTTGTAGAAGCGATCGTTGATGCGAACGCTGTCGCCGCCCCAGCCGTCGATGTAGCCGGCGGTGCCGCTGACGCTCAGCACGAAGTCCTTGTTGAAGCCGTGGTACCAGCCGCCCGAGAACTCGCTGCGCAGGTAGTTCACGTCGCCGCCGACGCCGGCCAGATCCTGGCTCAGGTCGAGGAAGAAGCCGCGCGTCGGCTTGACCGCATCGTTGCGGCGGTCGAGGCGAACCCCGAAGCCGACGAGCGAGGTGATGTAGGAGCCGCGCTGCGAGCAGAGGGCCGGCGACAGCACCAGGGCGCCCGGGTCGCACAGGGCGTCGTCGATGATCACCTCGTCGGAGCGCAGCGTGTAGCGCAGCGACATCGAGGCATTCTGGGTCAGCGGGAAGCCCAGCCGCACGCCGCCGCCCAGCGAAGCGGTGTCGAACGAGGTCTGGCTGCTGAAGTTGTAGCGGTACGAGTAGAGGTCGATGCCGGCGCGGAGATCGCGACCCAGGAACCGGGGCTCGGTGAACGAGAAATCGACCTGCTGGCGCAGGGAGCCCATCGAGATCCGGGCCCGAACATTCTGGCCCCGGCCGCGGAAGTTGCGCTCACTGATGCCCAGGTCGATGACCAGTTGGTCGATCGAGCTGTAGCCGGCGCTGAAGGACAGTTCCCCGGTCGGCTGCTCCTCGACCTGCACGCGCAGCGCGGTGCGGTCGGGCTGACCACTGGGGATCTCCTCGATCGTCACGTCCTTGAAGAAGCCAAGGTAGCGGATCTGGTTGCGCGAGCGGTCGACGAGCACGCGGTTGTAGGCGTCGCCCTCCGACAGGTTCAGCTCGCGCCGGATGACGTAGTCGAGCGTACGGGTATTGCCGACGATGTCGATGCGGTCGATGTAGACGCGCGGCCCTTCGCGGACCTGGAAGGTCACGTCGACGGTGCGGGTCTCACGGTTGGCCACATAGCGCGGACGAACATCCACGAAGGCGAAGCCGGCGGCGCCGGCGGCGAAGGTCAGGGCGTCGGTCGCCTGCTCGATCGCCTCGTCCTGGTAGAGCTCGCCCTCGCGCACGGGGAGCAGCTGGGCCAGGACCGTGCCGTCGAGCTTCTTGAGCTCGGTCTCGACCGTGAGCTTGCCGAACTTGTACTGCGGGCCTTCGTCCACCGTGTAGGTGATGACGAAGCCGTTCTTGTTGGGAGCCAGCTCGGCGATCGCCGAGACCACCCGGAAGTCGTAGTAGCCCTTGTTGCGGTAGAACTTCCGCAGCTGTTCCTTGTCGTACTCGATCCGGTCGGGGTCGTAGTTGGCGTTGTTCGACAGGAATTTGTACCAGTGGCTCTCCTCGGTGACGATGACGTCGGCCAGGTCGCCGTCGGAGAACTCGCTGTTGCCCAGGAAGTTGAGCGACAGAACGCCGCTCTTGGGGCCTTCGTCGATCTTGAAGATCAGGTCGATGCGCTTCTGCGGCAGCTCGACAATCTGCGGCGTGACCGTGACGCCGATGCGGCCCGACCGGCGATACAGCTCGATGATCCGCTGGACGTCGCCCTGGACCTTGGCGCGGGTGAAGATGCCGCGCGGACGGATGGTGACCTCGTCCTTGAGCTTGTCTTCCTTGAGGCCCTGGTTCCCTTCGAAGATCACGCGGTTGATGATCGGGTTCTCGACCACGCGAACGAGCAGGTCGCCGTTGGCCTGCAGGTCGATCTTCACATCCGAGAACAGGTCGGTGCGGAACAGGGTCTTGAGCGCGACGTCGATGCGCGAGGGATCGACCGTGTCGCCCGGCGCGATCGGCAGGTAGGACAGAACCGTCCCGGCCTCGATCCGCTCGTTGCCCTGGACGGTGATGCGTTGAACGACGCCCGACTGCACCTGCGCCACAGCCGAGGCGGGAACGGCGAACGGCGCCACCCCGGCCAACAGAGCGAAACCGGAGACGATCGCGGCGCTACGCGCGCGGGAATGCTTCATCATATCTGCCATCGGCGGTCGGCGGGCGCTCATGAGAACAGACCACCGAGGAAATTGAACACGTTGTAGCGCTGCAGGTCGTTCCAGACCGCGAACAGCATGAATCCCAACAGCAAGGCAAGACCAAGGCGGTATCCGACCGCCTGTACGCTTGCCGCCAGTGGCCGTCGCGCAACGGCTTCATAGGCGTAAAACAGCAGGTGTCCACCATCCAGAACCGGGATCGGCAACAGATTCAGGAACCCGACGCTGACCGACAGGATCGCCGACAGCCCCAGAAGGGCGACAAAACTGCCCAGAAGGCCCCGCGCCGGGTCCGGCGCGCCCTCCGATCCGATCTTGGCGACCTCGTCGGAGGCCTTGGCGATGCCGATGAATCCGCCCAGCTGGTCGGCGGGCACCTGCCCCCGAAGCAGCCGTCCCAGGTAGTAGGTCGTCGTCTCGAGGACGTTCCAGGTCTGCCTGACGCCGCCCGCGAGCGCCTCGACCGGCCCGTAGCGGACCCGCTCGAACTCCTGGGCCGAGCCCAGGCCAAGGCGCCCAACCTTCTGCCGGCCGCCGACACGGTCCGTCCGTTCGACCATCTCGGGCCGGGCGATCAGCTCCAGCGTGGCGTTGTCCCGGAGCACGGAGAAGGTGATCGGCACGTCGGACCGGACCGCCACGTACTGGGCGATATCGACGAAGCTGTCGACCGGCCGGCCATCGACCGCCTTGACGAGGTCGCCGGGGCGGAAGCCGGCTGCCGCGGCCGGGCTGCCCGCCTCGACCGTCGCGACCCTCGGCGGCAGCCGGGTCTCGCCGAACACGCCCAGCAGGAGGGCGAACAGCACGACCGCCAGTACGAAATTGGCCGCCGGCCCGGCGGCGGTGATGAACGCCCGCTGCCATACCGGCTTGAAATGGAAGAACTTCTGCACGGCGGAAGGATCGTTATGAGCGAGAATCTTCTGCTTCATCGCCTCCAGGTCGGCGTCGTCAGGCACAGTGCTGGCGGCATTGTCGTCGCCGGCGAACCGGACATAGCCGCCCAGCGGGATCCAGCCGATCCGCCACTCCACGTCCCGCTTGTCGCGCCATTTGAAGATCGCGCGGCCAAAGCCGATGGAGAAGCATTCGATCACGGTGCCGCAGGCCCGCGCCGCCCAGTAGTGTCCCAGCTCGTGCACCGTGACGACGAGCGTCAGCACGAACAGGAACGGCAATATCCACGACACAAGGTCAGGCATCGGCGCAGATTACTCCCTAACGATCACTGGGGACGCTGACGCCGGGAAAGCGCATCGACCGCCACGCGGCGCGCGCTCGCATCGACCATCATCGCCACTTCCAGAGCATCGCCCCCCGCGCTGGCCGACAGGTCCCTTGCACCATTCATGCGGTCAAGCGTTTCTGACACCAGCGGGGCAATATCGAGAAAGCCGATCTTCCGGTCAAGGAAGGCGGCGACCGCCACCTCGTTGGCGGCGTTCATGGCCGCCGGCGCCGCGCCCCCGGCGCGCAGGGCCGCGCGGGCCAGATCGACGGCCGGAAACCGTTCGGAGTCGGGCGCTTCAAACGTCAGCTGCCCGATCCTGGGCAGGTCCAGCGGCTCGGCGGGCCAGGGCAGCCGGTCGGGCCAGGCCCAGGCGCAGGCGATTGGCGCCTTCATGTCGGGCGGGCCCATCTGCGCCAGCGTCGAGCCGTCGGAATATTCGACCATGCTGTGGATCACCGACTGGGGGTGAATGACGACATCGATCCGCTCCGGCGGCGTTTCGAACAGGTAGGAGGCCTCCACCATCTCGAGGCCCTTGTTCATCATGGTGGCGGAATCGACCGAAATCTTGGCGCCCATGCTCCAGTTGGGGTGGGCGACGGCCTGTTCCGGGGTCGCCTGCGCCATCTGCTCCCTGGTCCAGGTGCGGAACGGGCCTCCCGATGCGGTCAGGATCAACCGCGCCACCCGGTGCAGGCAGTCGGGCTGCAGCACCTGGAAGATGGCCGAGTGCTCCGAATCGACCGGGATCACGCCGCCGCCGGCGTCCCGGGCCGTCTGCAGCAGGGCCGGGCCGGCGCACACCAGGCTCTCCTTGTTGGCCAGCGCGATGGTCGAGCCCCTCAGCGCCGCGGCCATGGTGGGAGCAAGGCCCGCCGCGCCGACGATGGCCGACATCACCCATTGGGCGCCCATGTCCGCCGCCTCACGGACGGCGGCGTCGCCGGCGGCGGCCTCGATGCCCGATCCGGCCAGCCGGTCGCGCAGCTCGTCCAGCAGCGCCTCGTCCTGGATGACCGCAACGCGCGGCCGCCAGGCCAGGGCCTGCTCGGCAAGCCGCTCGACGTTGCGGCCGGCGGTCAGGGCGAGGATATCGACCGGCGCGCCCGACCGGGCGAACAGATCCAGGGTCGATACGCCGATCGAGCCGGTCGATCCCAGGATGGTGACGGTGCGCGCGGTCAACGGATCCAGCCCCAGTGATCGACCACCCGGGCCGCGGCGATGACGATGGTGGCGAACAGCAGGCCGTCGACCCGGTCCAGCAGGCCGCCGTGGCCCGGGATCAGATCTCCGGAATCCTTCACGCCGAACCTGCGCTTGAGCATCGACTCCCACAGATCGCCCGCCATCGTTGCCAGACCGCCCAGCAGCCCGACCAGGGCGGCGGCGTACCATTCGATGTCCAGCGGGGTGAGGGCTGTGAACAGCATCGCCGCGCCCACCGCGCCGGCTAGGCCGCCGAAGAAGCCGGACCAGGTCTTGTTGGGCGAGAAGCGCGGCCAGAGCTTGGGCCCCTTCAGCACGCTGCCGACCAGGAAGGCGAAGATGTCGGCGGCCCAGGTGACCACGAACAGCAGCAGCATCCAGGCGACGCCCTGGGACATCGACCAGCTGAAGGTCTCGCCCGACGGGTTGCGCAGCCAGACCAGGGCGATGCAGGCCGGGGCGATGTAGATCACGCCATAGGCCGCGTCGGCGGCCCGCTCGACCTTGCGGCGGGTGATGAAGGCGGCGATCAGCGCGCCGCCGATCATCAGGGCCCAGGCGCTGCGATACCAGCCGACCTGGGCGGCGAAGACGGCGGCGAGGACGGCCACGGTGATGGTCACCGCGATCTCGGCCGGGGCCTCGGGCGTGCTCATCTTGCCCCATTCGACCGCCATCAGGCCGATGGCGATGGCGATCATCAGCAGGAAGGGGCCGCCGCCGTACCAGATCGCGCCGAGCACGGCCGGGATCAGCAGCGTGGCTGACGCGGCGCGGACGGCGAGATTGGTCCAGTCGAAGCGTCTATCCGGTGGCGAGGACGTCATCGGACGCTGCTCCGCCGTATCGCCGCTCACGGGCCGCATACTCTGCGATCGCGGATTTCAGGTGTTCGGGGCCGTAGTCCGGCCAATAGACGTCCTGGAACACCAGTTCGGCGTACGCGCACTCCCACAGCATGAAGTTGGACAGCCGGCGCTCGCCGCTGGTGCGGACGATCAGATCGGGCGGCGGGGCCCCGGTCGTGGACAGGAAGCCCTCGAACATCGTCTCGTCGAGGTCGGCCGCGCGCGCCCTGCCCTGCTCGACCGCCTCGGCGAACTTGCGGGCGGCGTCGACCAGATCGCTCTGGCCGCCGTAGTTGAAGGCGACCTGCAACAGGAAGCGGCTGTTGTGAGCGGTGCGGCGCTCGGCGCGCTCGATGATTTCGAGGATGTCAGGCTTGAGCCCGGTGCGACGGCCCAGAATGCGGACGCGGACGCCCTCGCGGGCCAGGCGGTCGAGGTCGCTTTCGACATAGGTCTTGAGCAGGTTCATCAGCTCGGAGACCTCCGACACCGGCCGGCGCCAGTTCTCCGTCGAGAAGCCGAACACCGTCAGGATGCCGACCCCCTGGTCGGGCGCGCTCTCGACCACGCGCCGAAGCGCCTTCACGCCCTCGCGGTGGCCGAAGGTGCGGGGAAGACCGCGTTTTTTGGCCCAGCGTCCGTTGCCATCCATGAT
>CAYTZY010000033.1:0-29796 GCA_964442795.1 uncultured Caulobacter sp. | reverse complement strand
CGCCCCGATCGCCATCGACGGCGCCTGCGTCTCCATCCGCAAGTTCTCCAAGAAGCCGCTCAGCTTCGAGCGCCTGGTCGAGGTCGGCGCCATGCCCGCCTGCGTCGCCGAGTTCCTGCAGGGGGCGGTCTTCTCGCGCGTCTCGATGGTCATTTCCGGCGGGACCGGCTCGGGCAAGACCACCCTGCTCAACGCCTGCTCGGCGGCGATCAGCCCGAAGGAGCGGCTGATCACCATCGAGGACGCCGCCGAGCTGCAGCTGCAGCAGCCGCACGTGGTGCGCATGGAGACCCGCCCGCCCAACATCGAGGGCAAGGGCGAGATCCGCCAGCGCGAGCTGGTCAAGAACGCCCTGCGCATGCGTCCCGACCGCGTCATCCTGGGCGAGGTCCGGGGCGAGGAGTCCTTCGACATGCTCCAGGCCATGAACACCGGCCACGAGGGCTCGATGGCCACGATCCACGCCAACAACCCGCGCGAAGCCATCACCCGCCTGGAGCAGATGGTGGCCATGGGCGGCATGAACCTCAGCAACGAGGCGGTGCGCGGCCAGATCGCGGCGGCGGTCGGGATGGTGGTCCAGGTGATGCGCCTGTCGGACGGCAAGCGGAAGGTGATGAACGTCACCGAGATCACCGGCATGGAAGGCAACGTCGTGCAGATGCAGGACATCTTCGTCTTCCATCGCACCCGCACCGATCCGGACGGCACGGTGCACGGCGAGTTCCGCGCCACCGGCCTGCGGCCCAAGTGCCTGGACGAGATGATCCGCAAGGGCATCCACTACGACAGCGCCAACTTCGACCCGCAGCGGGCGCTGTAAATGGACACGGTCGACCCCCGCATCGTCTTCCTGATCCTGATCTTCGCGGCGGTGTTCGCGGCGGGCCAGGCCGTCTGGGGGCTGGTCAGCGTGGCCGGCGCCAAGCGCAAGGTGAACAAGCGGCTGGCGGTGGCCGAGGCCGCCGGGTCGCTGGAGGCCCTGATCCTGGAGCTGCGCAAGCAACGCGGCCTCGACAGCAAGGGCGACAGCCGGATCATGGTCCGCTGGTTCTCCGACCTGGTGATCCGCTCGGGCGTGAGCTACCAGCCGCGCCGCTGGGCCGCCTATGCGCTGGGCCTGGCGATCGGCGCCTTCTTCGGCGTCTTCCTGTTGGCCAAGAGCTGGGTCTTCGGCCTGGCCGCGGCGCCGGTGATCGGCCTGGGCCTGCCGTTCGTCTGGCTGAACATCAAGGCCGGCGCCCGGGCCAAGGGCATCGGCGCCCAGCTGCCCAACGCGCTGGAGATCATCGTCCGCAGCCTCGAGGCCGGCCACCCGGTGCCCACGGCCGTCGGGCTGGTCGGTCGGGAGATGCCCGATCCGCTGGGCAGCGAGTTCGGCATGCTGGCCGACGAGATCGCCTACGGCGCCACGCTGGAGCAGGGGGTCGGACGCCTGGCCGACCGCTGCCGCCACCCCGACGTCGACCTGTTCGCCGCCACCATCCGCCTGCAGGAGCGCGCCGGCGGCAACCTGACCGGCCTGCTGAAGATGAACGCCAAGGCCGTCCGCGAACGGACCAAGATGCGGATGAAGATCAAGGCCGCCTCGAGCGAGGGCCGCGCCTCGGCGATCATCCTGACCTCCGCGCCGTTCGCGGTGATGGGCATTCTCGCCTTCGCCAGCCCGCAGTTCTACGGCGACGTCATCCACGAGAAGTTCATCCAGTACGGCCTGATGGGCCTGGGCGGATGGATGTTCCTGGGCAACCTGGTCATGCGCCGCATGATCGATATGCGGATCTGACGCCATGGACCCGTCGCAACTCCAGACCCTGCTGACCTGGGCCGCCGTGGCCCTGATCACCTTGGGCGTCGGCGGCGTCGCCTTGCTGGGCGTGCGCGAGGCCCGGATCGGCGTCCGCCGCCGCGCGCGGCTGGCCGGGGGGACCATCGTCTCCGGCCGTCCCGACGGCGGCTCGGCGGCCGTGGCCGGCATGGTCAGCGGCGTCAAACGCCTCGGCGACCGCATGGCCATCCAGGACCCGGCCCAGCTGTCGAGCATCCGCGCGATGCTGATCCAGGCCGGCTGGTTCAACCGCGAGGCCGTGGCCTTCTACCTGGGCGGCAAGGCGGCGGCCCTGGCGCTGGCGGTGGTCGCGACGATGCTGACCGTGCCCTGGGCGCTGAACGGCGGCGGCGGCATGGCGGCCATCTGTGTCGCGGGCGTCTTCGCCGTGGCGGCCATCATGGGCCCCGAACAGGTCGTGAAGGCCCGCCGACGCAAGCTGGAGCTGGAGTATCTCGAGGGCTTTCCCGACCTGCTCGACCTGCTGGTCGCCTCGGTCGAGGCCGGCCTGTCGCTCGACGCCGCCGTCAGCCGGGTCGGCGAGGAGATGGTCCGCCGCTACCCGCACCTGGCCGAGCACCTGCGGTTCCTGACCCTGGAGCTGCGCGCCGGCCGCGCCCGCAAGGACGCCTGGGCCTCGTTCGCCGAGCGGGTCGGCATCGACGACGCCCGCTCGCTGGCCACCATGCTGCGGCAGTCCGAGGAGATGGGCACAAGCCTCGGCGAGACGCTGACGGTCTTCTCCGACGACATGCGGTCCAAGCGCATGCTGCGGGCCGAGGAGAAGGCGATGGCGCTGCCGGCCAAGCTGATGATCCCGCTGATCCTCTTCATCTTCCCCTGCCTGATGGGCGTTCTGATCCTGCCGGCCGCCTTCCGGATCGCCGAACAGTTCTCGAAGTAGCGGCCGGATTTGACAGCGCCGCCTGTTGAGTTACTCTTGGGTAACTGACGGGCGCATCCAGACGCCCGCAGGCCTCGGGGAGGCGACATGCGCGCGACACCGGCCCGGACCCTGCGGTCCCTGATCAGCCTTTCCCTGGCGAGCCTGATGGCGATCGCCCCCTTTGCCGCCGTTCAGGCCGAGACGCCGCCGGCCAGGCGTCCGAACATCGTGATGATTGTCGTCGACGACGCGGCCCTGATGGACTTCGGGGCGTTTGGGGGCGAGGCGCGGACGCCCAACATCGACCGGCTGGCCCGGCAGGGGGCGATGTTCACCGCCTACCACTCCTCGCCGCTGTGCTCGCCGTCGCGGGCCATGCTGCTGACCGGGGTCGACAACCACCGGGCCGGGGTGGCGACGATCGAGGAGATCCTGCCGCCTTCGCAGAGGGACAAGCCCGGCTACGGCCTTCAGTTCGCGCCCGGCGTCTGGACCGTCGCCCGGCGGCTGAAGCAGGAAGGCTATCGCACCCTGATGGTCGGCAAATGGCACCTGGGCCACGGGCCCGGCGCGCTGCCGAACGAGAACGGCTTCGACCGTTCCCTGGCGCTGGACGCCTCGGGCGCGGACAACTGGGCTCCCAAGCCCTACATGCCCTACTACGACAGCGCGCCGTGGTTCGAGGACGGCAAGCCGGCGAAGATGCCGGACAGCTACTACTCCTCCGACATGATGGTCGACCGGCTGAAGGGCTACATCGACGAAAGGCCGGCGGGGGCCCAGCCCTTCTACGCCTACCTCGCCTTCCAGGCGGTGCACATCCCGGTGCAGGCGCCGGCCGAGTACACGGCGCGCTACGCTGGCCGCTTCGACGCCGGCTGGGAGAAGCTGCGCAGCGACCGCGCGGCGCGGGCGAAGGCCCTCGGCCTGATGCCGGCCGAGGCGGCTATCCGCGGCCTGCCCGACGACGCCCGCCGCTGGGACCAGCTAACGGCGGAGGAGAAGGCCATCTACGCCCGCAGCATGGAAGCCTACGCCGGCATGCTGGAGGCCATGGACGCCGCCATCGGCCGGCTGATGGCCCACCTCGAGGCCCGGGGCGAGCTCGACAACACGATCTTCGTCGTCACCTCGGACAACGGCCCGGAACCCAGCGACCCGGTCCATGCGCCCGGCATGAGCCTGTGGATGAGGCTCAACGGCTATCGCTGGACCCTCAAGGGCCTGGGCGAAAAGGGCAGCCTGGCCTTCATTGGCCGGGAATGGGCCTCGGCCCTCGCGGCCCCGGGCAACCGCTACAAGTTCTACACTTCCGAGGGCGGCATCCGCGTGCCGCTGATCGTTTCCGGTCCCGGCGTTGCGGCCGGCGCGCGGATCAACTCCCCGGCCTTCGTCACCGACGTCGCGCCCACCCTGGTCGACATGGTCGGCGCCAGGGCCCAGCCGGACGCGATGTCGATGGACGGCCGCAGTCTGCGCCCGGTGCTGACCGGCGCCGCGACAACGACCTATGGCCCCGACGACCCCGTCGGCATCGAGGTGTCCGGCAACGCCGCCCTCTTCCGGGGCAGCCACAAGATCGTCCGCGACATGCCTCCCGTCGGCGACGGCCAGTGGCGGCTCTACGACCTGGCGCGCGACCCGGGCGAGACGAACGACCTGGCGACCGTCCAGCCGGCCCTCTTCAAGCAGATGCTGGCCGACTACGCCGCCTACGAAGCCCGGGTCGGCGTCCAGCCTCTGCCCGAGGGCTACACGACGCAGAACCAGCTCATGGACAACGCGATGGGCAAGCAGCGGCCGAGGATGATCGTCATGGGCCTGCTGCTGCTCGGCCTGGTCGGCGGCCTGGTCGCCGGGGCGGTGCTGTTGGTCCGCCGTCGCCGCGCGAGGGCCGCATGACCGGGCCCTGGCGCCTGCACGGCCTCAAGCAGTCCTACTTCACCGGCAAGCTCGAGGCCTACCTGCGGGTGAAGGGCGTGCCGTTCGACTTCGTCGAGACCAACATGGCCCGCTTCCGCGCCTACGGACGGGAGACCGGCGTCTTCCAGATGCCGGCGCTGCAGACGCCCGACGGCGAATGGCTGACCGACACCACGCCGATCCTGCGCCGCTTCGAGGCCGAGCGGCCGGAACCGGCGTTGCAGCCCTCGGACCCGGTCGCCGCCTTCCTCAGCCTGTTCCTCGAGGACGCCTTCGACGAGTGGCTGTGGCGCCCGGCGCTCTACTACCGCTGGGCCTTCCACGAGGACTCGCGGTTGATGGGCCGTCAGCTCGGCCGCACGATCATGCGCGGCATGCCCCTGCCGCTCGGCCTGCGCGCCTTCGCCATCCGCCGCCGGCAGCAGCGCGTGTTCCTGCGAGCGGACGGCGTGACGCGGGAGACCGCGCCGTTGATCGAGGCCATCTATGCCGACGTGCTGGCCCTGCTCGATCCGATCTTCGCGCGCCGCCCCTTCCTGTTCGGCGAGCGCCCGGTGGCGGCGGACTTCGGGCTGTTCGGCCCGATGTTCCGGCACTTCTTCTCGGACCCGACGCCGGCGGCGATCATGCGCGAGACGGCGCCAAACGTGATGGCCTGGGTGGCGCGGTTGTGGGCGTTGACGCCGGAGCAGGCGGCCGCCGCGGCCCGGCCGGTCGAGGCGCCCGCCGACCTCGATCCGCTGCTGAGGCTGGCGGCGCAGGAGCATTTGACCGAACTGGCCGCCAACTTCGAGGCGGTGATCGAGCGGGACACGCAAGCAACCTTCGAGCTGCGCGGCGCGCGCTGGACCACGCCCGTGTCACCCTACTGCGCCGCCTGCCTGATCGCCCTGCGGAGGCTGTACGCAGCGCTGTCGGCGGCTGACCGGGCGGTGGTGGACATCCGACTCGGCGCAGCCTCGGAGCACCTCAAGGGGCCGATCCTTGAGCTTCCGGCGGCGCTCACCCCGCAGGTCGGCGAGCAGCCGAAGAACCACCGCTGGGCTTAGCATCGCTCATCCTCCCCACTTGGGGGAGCAACGCTACGCCATGACGGGCCGCCCCGCCCGCCATGAGCGGCTCAGCAGCTTGCCGCCCAGCCAGTAGCTGAGCTCGGCCGGGCGCTCGATGTCCCAGCAGGCCATGTCGGCGAGCTTGCCGACCTCCAGCGTGCCGGTCTCGGCGCCGAGACCCAGGGCCCTGGCGGCGTTGCGCGTCACGCCCGCCAGCGTCTCCTCCGGCGTCAGGCGGAACTGGGCGCAGGCCAGCATCATCGCCGCCCGCAGCGACAGAAGCGGCGAGGTGCCGGGATTGCAGTCGCTGGCCACCGCCATCGGCACGCCCGCCGCCCGCAGCGCCGCGACCGGCGGTTTCTGCGTTTCGGCCAGGGCTGTGAAGGCGCCCGGCAGCAGAACGGCGACCGTCCCGGCCCTGGCCATCGCCTCGACCCCGGCCTGCGAGGTGAACTCCAGATGGTCGGCCGACAGCGCCCCATGGTGAGCCGCCAGCGCCGCGCCGCCGCCGTCGCTCAGCTGGTCGGCGTGCAGCCGCACCGGCAGGCCCAAATCCTTCGCCTTGTCGAACAGGCGCGAAACCTCGGCCGGCGAGAAGGCGATACCCTCCAGATAGGCGTCGACGATATCGACCAGACCCTCCGCCTTCGCCTTCGGCAGCGCCTCGTCGATGATCCCGTCGATCCAGGCCTCGCGCGGCTGGTCCTTCGGCGCGGCGTGCAGACCCAGGAAGCTGGTCACCACCCGGGCGTCGCCGTCGAGGTAGCGGGCGACGCGCAGCATCTTCAGCTCGGTCTCCAGGTCCAGGCCGTAGCCGGACTTGATCTCGATGGTGGTCACGCCCTCGGCGATCAGGTTGTCCAGCCGACGCCGGGCGCTCTTGATCAGGACCACCTCGTCCGCCTCTCGCGTCGCGGCGACCGATGAGCGGATGCCGCCGCCGGCCAGGGCGATCTCCTCGTAGGTCGCGCCGCCCAGCCGGGCCTCGAACTCGCCGATGCGGTCGCCGCCGAACACCAGGTGGCTGTGGCAGTCGATGAGGCCCGGCGTCACCCAGCGGCTATCCAGCCGGGTGACGGCGAAGGGATTGAAGTCGGGGGCCTCGGCGCGCGGACCGATCCAGGCGATGCGGCCCTCGTCGACCGCGATCAGGGCGTCCTCGATGACGCCGTAGGGCGTCGCGCCCGGGACCATGGTCGCCGCCCGGCAGTCGGTGATGATCAGGTCGATCCGCTGCATGTCGCTGTCTTGCCACCCGATGGCGTTCGTGGATAGGGTGGCCTCGATTAGACAGGTTTAGACAAGTGGCCAACATCCTTCATCTCGACCAGGCGCGACTGCCCGGCGGCTGGGCCCGCGACGTGCGGCTGACCGTGGCGGACGGGATGATCACGGCGGTGGAGACCGGCGCTGATCCGAACGGGACGCACAGGCTCAAGGGCGCGACGGTGCCGGCCATCACCAACCTGCACAGCCACGCCTTCCAGCGCGCCATGGCGGGTCTCGCCGAGCGGGCCCGGGCCGGGGTCGAGGACTTCTGGGCGTGGCGCGAGGCGATGTATCGGTTCCTGGACCGCATCAATCCCGAGCAGATGACGGCCATCGCCGCCATGCTCTACGCCGAGCTGGCCGAGGGCGGCTACAGCGGCATCGTCGAGTTCCACTATCTGCACAATGACCCCGAGGGCCGCGCCTACGCCGACCCGGCCGAGACCGCCCACGCCCACCGCCGGGCGGCCGAGGCGGCGGGGTTCGGCCTGACGCTGGCGCCGGTGCTCTACAGCCATTCCGGATTCGGCGGCCTGGCCCCGAAGCACGGCCAGCGGCGCTTCATCAAGACGACGGACGAGTTCCTGCGACTGCTCGAGCTGAGCGGCGCCGAAGCCTTCGCCTTCCACAGCCTGCGGGCTGTTGCGCCCGAGCAGATCGCCGATGTGCTGGCCGCCGTCGATCCGGTGCTGCCGGTCCATATCCACGCCGCCGAACAGACCGGCGAGGTCGACGACTGCATCGCCTGGTCGGGCACCCGGCCGGTCGAGTGGCTGCTGGCCAACACGCCGCTGTCGGACCGCTGGACCCTGGTCCACGCCACCCAGATGACCGATGCGGAGGCCGCCGGGCTGGCGCGGACCGGCGCGACCGTGGCGCTCTGTCCGTCGACGGAGGGAAACCTGGGCGATGGCTTCTTCAACGCCGACGCCTTCCTGGGGGCCGGCGGACGGTTTGGCATCGGCTCGGACAGCCATGTGACCACCAACGCCGCCGAGGAGCTGCGCTGGTTCGAGTACGGCCGCCGGCTGCAGGCCCGCAAGCGGACGATGAGCGGCGGGACCGGCGAACACGTCGGCGCCGGTCTGTGGCTGTCGGCGGCACGGGCCGGGGCCAATCCGACCGGGCGTCGCACCGGCGAGATCGCCGTCGGCGGGCGCTGCGACCTGGTGGTGCTGGACACCGACCATCCGGTGTTGGCCAGCCGGGCCGGCGACCTGATCCTCGACAGCCTGGTGTTCGCGGGCTCCGGCGCCATCGACCAGGTCTGGTCGGCGGGGACGCGCATCGTCGAGGGCGGCCGCCACGTCGCCCGCGACGCCATCGCCGCGGCTTACCGCAAGGCCGTCGCGGAGCTGACCCCATGACCGCCGCCCGGGCCGCGCGCTACCAGGGCGTCAAACGCCATGTGCTGGGCGCCATCCGCACCGGCCGCTGGCGGGTCGGCGACCGCATCGCCTCCGAGCACGAGCTGGTCCGCGAACTGGGCGTCGCCCGCATGACCGTCCGCCGGGCGCTGGACGAGCTGACCGCCGAGGGCCTGATCGTCCGCCGTGCGGGCGTCGGCGCCTTCGTGGCCGGCGAGCCGCTGGCCGAAAGCCATCCGCTGGAGATCCGCGACATCGCCGAGGAGGTCGCGTCGCGCGGCCACGTCTGGCGGGCGGAGGTGATCGTGCTGGACGCCGTCGAGGCCGACGCTGACCGGGCGCGCCTGTTCGACATCGCGCCCGGTGCGCCGCTCTATCGCTCCGAGGTCGTCCATTTCGAGGGCGAGACGCCGATCCAGCTGGAGCGCCGCTGGGTCTCGCCGGACATCTTCCCGGACTACCTGGCGCAGGACTTCACCCGCGCCACCCCCGCCGCCCACCTGCTGGCCGCCGCGCCGATCGAGGCCGGCGAGCAGATCGTCCGGGCCGAGGCCGCCGACGCCCGCACCGCCGCGCTGCTGCGCCTGGCCGACGGCGCGCCGGTCCTGACGGTCGCGCGCAGAACCTGGAGCCGGGGGCAGGTCGCCTCCGCCGCCCGCCTGATCCACCCCGGCCACGCCTTCCAGCTGGTCGGACGCTTCGGAGACCTCGCCTGATGGCCAGCAACAGCCGCATCGTCCGCGCCGATCGCGGACCCGGACGGACCGCGAAATCCTGGCAGACAGAAGCCGCCGTCCGCATGCTGATGAACAACCTTGATCCCGAGGTCGCCGAGCGGCCCGAGGACCTCGTCGTCTATGGCGGCATCGGCAAGGCGGCCCGCGACTGGGAGAGTTTCGACCGCATCGTCGCCGCCCTGCGCAGGCTGGAGGACGACCAGACCCTGCTGGTCCAGTCGGGCAAGCCGGTCGGCGTGTTCCGCACCCACGCCGACGCCCCTCGCGTGCTGATCGCCAACTCCAACTTGGTGCCCAGATGGGCGACCTGGGAGCATTTCCACGAGCTCGATAAAAAGGGCCTGGCCATGTACGGCCAGATGACCGCCGGCAGCTGGATCTACATCGGCAGTCAGGGGATCGTGCAGGGCACCTACGAGACCTTCGTCGAGGTCGGCCGCCAGCATTTCGGCGGCGACCTGAGCGGCAAGTGGATCCTGACCGGCGGGCTGGGCGGCATGGGCGGTGCCCAGCCGCTGGCCGCGACCATGGCCGGCGCCTCGATGCTGGCCGTCGAGTGCCAGCGCCGCTGCATCGAGCGGCGGCTGGAGACCCGCTACCTCGACGAGGCGACCGAGGATCTCGACGACGCCCTGGCCCGCATCGACAAGGCCACGAAGGAAGGCCGCGCCGTCTCCGTCGGCCTGCTGAGCAACGCCGCCGACGTGTTCCCCGAACTCGTCCGCCGGGGGGTGCGTCCGGACGTCGTCACCGACCAGACCAGCGCCCACGACACGTTCAACGGCTACCTGCCCAGAGGCTGGACCGTCGAACAGTGGGAGACCGCCCGCCTCGCCGATCCCGCCAGCGTCGACCGCGCGGCGCGGGCGTCCATCGTGCCGCATGTGCAGGCCATGCTCGACTTCCACCGCATGGGCGTGCCGACCCTCGACTACGGCAACAACATCCGCCAGGTGGCGCTGGACGAGGGGCTGGAGGGCGCCTTCGAGTTCCCCGGCTTCGTGCCGGCCTACATCCGACCCCTGTTCTGCCGGGGCGTCGGGCCGTTCCGCTGGGCGGCGCTGTCGGGCGATCCGGAGGACATCTTCAAGACCGACCAGGCGATGAAAGAGCTGTTCCCGGACAACGTCCATCTGCACCGCTGGCTGGACATGGCGAAGGAGCGGATCGCCTTCCAGGGCCTGCCGGCCCGCATCTGCTGGATCGGCCTGGGCGACCGCCATCGCGCCGGCCTGAAGTTCAACGAGATGGTGGCTTCGGGCGAGCTGAAGGCGCCCGTCGTCATCGGCCGCGACCACCTCGATAGCGGCTCGGTCGCCAGCCCCAACCGCGAGACCGAGGCGATGCTCGACGGCAGCGACGCGGTCAGCGACTGGCCGCTGCTCAACGCGCTGCTCAACACCGCCAGCGGCGCCACCTGGGTGTCGCTGCACCACGGCGGCGGGGTCGGCATGGGCTACAGCCAGCACGCCGGCGTGGTCATCGTCGCCGACGGCACGCCGGAAGCCGCCCGGCGGCTGGAGCGGGTGCTGTGGAATGATCCGGGCACGGGCGTCATGCGCCATGCCGACGCCGGCTACGACATCGCCGCCGACTGCGCCCGCGAGCAGGGGCTGGATCTGCCGTCGCTGGAGGCGGCGCGATGACGCCGGACCTCGTCCTGGGCGATGCCCCCATCGACCTCAGCCATGTCGAGAAAGCGCTGGCCGGCCCGCTGCAAACGGCCCTGAACGATGGCGCGCGCCAGGCCATCGCCCGTTCCGCCGCGACCATCGAAACCATCCTGGCCGACGGCCGCACTGTCTACGGCGTCAACACCGGCTTTGGCCTGCTGGCCAAACAGACCATTCGACCCGATCAGTTGGCCGAGCTGCAGCGCAATCTGATCCTGTCTCACTGCTGCGGCGTCGGCGATCCGATGCCGGACGATGTCGTGCGGCTGATCCTGCTGCTGAAGATCGGCGGCCTGTCACGGGGCTTTTCCGGCGTGCGGCCGGAGCTGATCGCCATGCTCCAGCGACTGCTGGCGGCCGACATCCTGCCGGTCATCCCGGAGAAGGGGTCGGTCGGGGCGTCAGGCGACCTCGCCCCGCTGGCCCATATGTCGACGGCCCTGCTCGGGGTCGGCGAGATGCGTCACGGTGGCGAGACGATCCCGGCCGCCGAAGGCCTGAAGCGCGCCGGTCTCGAGCCCATCGCGCTGCGGGCCAAGGAGGGGCTGGCGCTGATCAACGGCACCCAGGCCTCGACCGCGCTGGCCCTCAAGGGTCTGGTGCTGGCGCGGCGGGTGTTCGAGGCGGCGCTGGTCGCCGGCGCCATGAGCGTCGACGCCGCGCTGGGCAGCGACACGCCCTTCGACGCCCGCATCCACGCCGCGCGCGGCCAGCCGGGCCAGATCGCCGTCGCCGCCGCCCTGCGCGGCCTGCTGGACGGCAGCGCCATCCGCCACAGCCACGACGACTGCGACCGGGTGCAGGACCCCTACAGCCTGCGCTGCCAGCCGCAGGTGATGGGCGCGGCGCTCGACCTGCTCGACAACGCCCAGCGCACCCTCCTGATCGAGGCCGGGGCGGTGACCGACAATCCGCTGGTCTTCGCCGAGACGGGCGAGGCGCTGTCAGGCGGCAACTTCCACGCCGAGCCGGTGGCCTTCGCCGCCGATGCGCTGGCGCTGGCCATCGCCGAGATCGGGGCGCTGAGCGAGCGGCGCACGGCCCTGCTGGTCGACCCGAACATGAGCGCCCTGCCCGCCTTCCTGGTCGCCGAGCCGGGGGTCAACTCCGGCTTCATGATCGCCCAGGTCACCGCCGCCGCCCTGGCCAGCGAGAACAAGGGCCTCAGCCACCCGTCCAGCACCGACAGCCTGCCGACCAGCGCCAACCAGGAGGACCATGTCTCCATGGCCACCTACGCGGCCCGGCGGCTGACCACGATGGCGCAGAACAGCGCCGCCATCGTCGCCATCGAGCTGCTGGCCGCCGCCCAGGGGATCGAGTTCCGCCGCCCGCTGCGCTCCTCGCCGCCGCTGGAGACCGCCCACGCGCGGGTCCGCACGGTGGCCGCGGCCTACGACCGCGACCGCTACTTCGCGCCGGACATCGCGGCGGTGACGGCGCTGGTGCTGGACGGGGCGCTTGGCGGGATTGTGCAGCTGTGAGGGCTTGCGTGGTTCGACACGCGGCTTCGCCGCTGCTCACCATGACGTATTCAGAGTACGTCATCCTGAGCAGGTCGCGCAGCGACCGTGTCGAAGGACGCAACGCATGACCGACGTCCACATCACCCGCGGCGCCAGCCCGCTGATCGTCAGCTTCCCGCATGTAGGGACCGACGTGCCGGACGACATCGCCGCCCGCATGACGCCGGCCGCCCTGCGGCTGGACGACACCGACTTCGAACAGCCGGCCCTCTACGACTTCACCGGCGAACTGGAGGCCACGACGATCACCGCCCGCTGGTCGCGGCTGGTCATCGACGTCAACCGGCCGCCGGACGACAGGCCGCTCTATCCCGGCCAGTGGGGCGCGGGGCTGGTCCCGACCGAGACCTTCCTCGGCGAGCCCGTCTATCTCGGCGCCGCGCCGGACGCGGCCGAGATCGAGGCGCGGCGGGAACGCTACTGGCGGCCCTATCATGACGCCCTGCGCGCGGCGATCGACGCCGCCGTCGAGGCGCACGGCTTCGCCCTGCTGTGGGACGCCCACTCGATCAGCGCCATCGTGCCGAGGCTGTTCGACGGGACGCTGCCGGACCTGAACATGGGCACGGCCGAGGGCGCGGCCTGTGGCGAGGAGGCTCGGGCGTCGGCGTTCGGCGTCTGCCGGGCCAGCGGCTTTTCCGCCGTGCTCGACGGCCGCTTCAAGGGCGGATTCATCACCCGCAGCTACGGCGCGCCGGCCCGGGGCGTCCACGCCATCCAGATGGAACTGGCCAAGTCCACGCACCTGGGCCCCGACAACCGCATCGACGAGGCGCGGGCGGCGCGCCTGCGGCCGGTGCTGGAAAGCGCCATGGAAGCGGCGCTGGATGCGCTGGGGGACGGGCTGGGGTAGCCCAACATTCCGCTCATCCGGGCGAATGCCGGGATGAGCGGAGTTTGGAAAGCGAGACTCCCGGGACATATACTCTGGAGACAAGGCGAGACATTTCGCCCCTTCCGGAGACACTACGGCCCGGCTGGGACAGCCACCACCTCCACGCCCCTGCACACGGGCGCATACTGGCGGGATGAGGCCGCTCGACCACCAGCACCAACGCTCGCAGGACCAAGGCCTGCAGGGATCGGCAGGGATCGCGCCGGTGCGGCCGGCCCGCCTCGCGCGCGGCGACGGATCGAATCTGTCCCCCTGTCGGCGACGGCGGGCCGGCGCCGGTGACGGCCCCGAAACGGCGATGGAGACACCGGAGACCGTGGATCGTCCGCTTCTGCATCGCCCGACGCTTCAGCGATCGGTGAAGCGTCGGGGGCGCGGATCAGAGCTTAGCGAGGTTGCTGTGGCGCCGGGCCCAGACCAGGTAGATGGCCAGCCCGATCAGGTTCCAGACCACGAAGACGATCATCGTGAAGGTGCTCAGCCCCGCGAACAGGTAGGCGCAGCCCAGAACCGCGAACGGACCGACCAGCCACCACAGCGGCGTCTTGAACCGACGTGGCCGGGCCGGCTGCTGCACGCGCAGGATCATCATGGCGATCGCCGTGGCGATGAAGGCCGCCAGGGTGCCGGCGTTGGCCACCGAGACGATGCGGCCCAGAGGCAGGGCCCCGCCCAGCACCGCGGCGATGACGCCGGTCATCAGGGTGACGCCGACCGGCGTGCCGAACCGGCTATGGACCCTCGACAGCGCCCTAGGCAGCAGGCCGTCGCGGGCCATGGCGAAGAAGACCCGGGTCTGGCCGTACATGAAGACCATGATCACCGTCGGCATGGCGATGATGGCGGCGAGGCCGATCAGCTCGGCGGCCCGGTCGTGGCCGAGCTCGCGGATGATGAAGGCCAGCGGCTCGTCACTGGCCGCAAACTGCGCCGGAGCCATGGCGCCGATCGCGGCGGCGGCCACGGCCATGTAGATCACGGTGCAGAGCGCCATCGAGCCGACGATGCCGATGGTCAGGTCCCGGGCCGGATTCTTTGTCTCCTCGGAGGCGGTGGAGATGGCGTCGAAGCCGTAGAAGGCGAAGAAGATGATCGAGGCGGCGCCCATGACGCCGAACTTCACGCCGTCCCTCTCCGTCGCCCAGAAGCCTTCCGGCATGAAGGGGGTGAAATGGCTCGCGTCGAAAGCCGGCAGGGCCAGCGCGATAAAGCCGGCCAGGGCGACCAGCTTGACGATGACCAGCACGAAGTTGACCCGGGCGCTCTCGCGGGTGCCCAGCGCCAGCAGGGCGGCGACGGCCAGGGCGATGAAGACGGCCGGCAGGTTCACCAGCCCGCCGTCCTCCGGCCCCTTGAGCAGCATCTGCGGCGCCTCGGGCCACCAGCTGAGGATCAGGCCGCCGGCGTAGCCCGCCCAGCCGACCGAGACCGCGGCGCAGACCACCGTGTATTCGAGGATCAGGCTCCAGCCGACGACCCAGGCCACCGTCTCGCCCATCACCGCGTAGCTGTAGGTGTAGGCGCTGCCGGCGCGGGGCATCATCGTCGCCATTTCCGCGTAGCAGAGGGCGGCCGCCGCGCAGACGGCGCCGGCGATCAGGAACGACAGCATGGCCCCCGGGCCCGCCAGGCCCGCGGCCTCGCCGGTCAGGGTGTAGATGCCCGTGCCGACGATCGCGCCGACCCCCAGGGCGACCAGATGCGGCCAGCCCAGCGTGGCCTTCAGGCCCGATCCGTGACTGTGGTCGGCGTGCCCGTCGATGGCCGTGCGGCGCGTCAGGAAACTCATGAACCGTCCCTCCCCCGGGGTAAGTCGCAGGAGAGTGAACCGCTCCGGCCCGCTTCGCCAAGCCCCCGGCTTGCGGTCGCGCGCCTCGCGGGGCAGCCTGCCGCCCGACCCGTGGGGAGAGCACCGATGATCCGTCGAAACACCGCCGTCCTGCTGCTGGCCGCCGGCGTCCTGGCCCTGGGGTCGGGCGCGATGGCGCGCGAGTCGGCCGCCACGCCCGCCGCCCTGACCCCGCCGCCCGGCGCGACGGCGGCGCAGGCGGCGCTGACCACGCTGATCGTCGACTACGAGACCTGGCGGATGGCGGAGGACCCGCTGTCGGCGGGGGCCAACGGCGACGCCGAGGCGCTGTCGAAGCTGCCCGACGTCACCCTCGCCGCCGACGCCCGCCGCAAGCGGGCGCTGGACGCCTTCCAGGTCCGGCTGACCGCCATCGACCCGCAGGGCCTGGACGAGGACGGCAAGCTCAACCACGCCTTCCTCGGCCGGGTCATCGACGGCCAGTTGCAGGCCATCGCCTTCGACACCAGCCGCCTGGCCTTTTCCAGCGACGACTCCTGGGACGGCTACATCGCCTACATGGCCCAGGTGGCGCCGATGACCGGCAAGGCCGACGCGGAAGCCTGGCTCAAGCGGGTCGAGGCCCTGCCCGGCTGGTACGCCAGCAACACCGAGAACGCCCGTCGCGGCGTCCGGACGAAATTCACCCAGCCACGTCCGATTTCCGAGATCGCCCTGGCCCAGGCCCGCAAGGCCGCCGCCCTCCCGGTCGAGGCCGATCCGGTCATCGCGGCGCTGGACCGCCTGCCCGGGACCGTGCCGGCCGCCGACAAGGCGGCGCTGAAGGCCCGGGCGACGGCGATGGTGCGCGACGACCTGCGTCCGGCCCAGGCCCGCTTCGTGACCTTCCTGGAGAGGGAATACCTGCCCGCCTCACGGCCGGGCCTCGGCGCCGCGACCCTGCCCGAAGGCAAGGACTACTACGCCTGGCTGGCCCGCCGCTACACGACCACCAGCCTGACGCCCGACGAGATCCACGCCATCGGCCTTAAGGAGGTCGCCCGCATCCGGGCCGAAATGGACGGCATCCGGGCCCAGACCGGCTTTGCCGGCACACACGCCGAGTTCCTCGCCTACCTGCGCAAGGACCCCAGGTTCTACGCCCAGGCGCCGGAGGATCTGCTGGAGAAGGCCAGCGAGATCGCCAAGCGAATCGACGACCAGCTGCCGCGCTTCTTCGGCACCCTGCCGCGCCTGCCCTACGGGGTGCGGCCGGTGCCGCCGGAGATCGCGCCGACCTACACCACCGGCCGCTACTTCCCCGGCAGCCCGCGGCTGGGCATCGCCGGCGGCTACATGGTCAACACCTATGCGCTTGACCAGCGGGCGCTGTACGAGCTGCCGGCCCTGACGCTGCACGAGGCCGTTCCCGGCCACCATCTGCAGATCGCGCTGTCGCAGGAGCTGGACGCGGTCCCCGCCTTCCGCCGCGACGCCGATATGACCGCCTTCACCGAGGGCTGGGGCCTCTACTCGGAGAAGCTCGGCATCGAGATGGGCATCTATCGCGATCCGTACGAGCGGTTCGGACGGCTCAGCTACGAGATGTGGCGCGCCTGCCGGCTGGTCGCTGACACCGGCATGCACTGGATGGGCTGGAGCCGGGACAAGGCCAAGGCCTGTTTCACCGACAACAGCGCCCTGTCGCCGCTGAACATCGAGGTCGAGCTGGACCGCTACATCTCCTGGCCCGGCCAGGCGCTGGCCTACAAGATCGGCGAGATGAAGATCGTCGAGGTCCGCGCCCGGGCCGAGGCGGCGCTGGGCGAAAGGTTCGACGTCCGCCGCTTCCACGACGCGGTGCTGCTGGCCGGCCCGCTGCCAATGGACCTGCTGGAAGCGCGGATCGACCGGTGGATTGAGGGGGAGAAGGGGCGCTGAGCTGCTAGTCCTTCAGAAACTCGCAGCCGGCGTCCCAGATGATGGCTCGGTCAGGGCCTCGCCGGCGACCGCAGAACGGCGACACGAACCGCGACTGCTCGTCGAAGGCAGTCAGAGGCATGCGGGAGGCGATATCGTCCTTGGCGGGCAGGTAGGCGATGCTGCCCAATGCGCGGGTCATCCCCACGGGCGAGCGAGCCTCGATCTCCAGGACCAGGGCTTGTTCGTTGCCGCGATCGAACACGAACCGACAGCGATCGGCGGTATCGCACGTCCGGAAGTAGCCGACGCAACGACCTTCGAAGCACGCCCGGGACAGCCGGGTCGGGTTCAGGGACTCCTCATGGTCGGTCCACCAGATCACGGTCGCAGACCATCCCTCCCCGGACAGGTCGCTGCTGGACACGGGCCAGCTGTCCTCCATCGAGGCCTTGATCTCGAGACCATTGGGATCACCGAAGCAGAGGCGACCCGCCAACACGATTCCGCACAGGAATGCCGGCGCAGGCACAGGTCAGGCTCCCTCGCCTTGCCGGTCCGGGCCGCGGCCGGCGATCTGCTGATACAGCCGCGTCACCGTCCGGCTGCCGGTGGTCTCGAACATCCACGGGAAGACGCCGTGCAGGATCGCACCGAGGCCGCCGACGATCATGGCCGCGCCGAACCGCGTCGCCACGCCGAAATGCCGGCCGTAGGTTTCCCCAACCGAGTTCGGATGGTGTGTGAAGGGGTTCATGGTGGGGCGGGCTCCGAGAAAATCGGGGACAGGTTAAGGTGTCCCAAGGGACATCTTAACCTGTCCCCGACCCCCCTACTCCGTCCAGATGTCCGTCACGCCGCCCTTGCGGTTGAGCATGTGGGTAGCGCGCTTGATGACGGCCAGCAGGCGCTCGACGCGCTGGTCCCTGTCATAGGTGATGTTCGAGCGGGCCATGCCCTCGAGCATGAACCGGGCGAGGTCGCGGCTGGCCTGGAAGCGCGGGCCGGCGCCGGCGTGCAGCATCTTGAGGAAGTGATCGCCGATCTGGGCGCGGTCGAACTCGGCCTGGGCGGGCGCCAGAAGATCACTGATCAGCGGGTCGGTGCGGGCCGCCGCCTCCAGCTCGGCGAAGGCCATGAACGGCTCGCGATGCAGCAGCTCCCAGTAGCTCTCGATGGCGTGCTCGGTGACGTCGCCGCCGGCGGGAAGCTCCTCGGCGGCGGCCTTGAACATCGCCGAGCGCCGCGCCTGGATATGCTCGATGGTCGCCTCGAGCAGGCTCTCGCGCGTCGGGAAGTGATAGAGCATGGCGCCGCGGGTGATCCCGGCCGCCTCGGCCACCGCCGCGTTGGTGGTCGCCGCGTAGCCCTGGGTGGCGATCACATGCACCGCCTCGTCCAGGATGCGGGCGCGGGTGCGCCGTGACTTGGGCGTGTCGCGCGGAGCTGTGGTCGTCTCGGCCATCATCGTCTCATCTAGGCGCTGCGATGTTGCGCCGCAACAAGCGGGGGCTCCAGTTCACGAGACTGACACGCAATCATCATAGCCCGTTCCTGTTCGGCGCCTGCCGGGGGAGCGACGATGACGGCCAACGCCCAGGAATTGAGCGTCCGTTCGGTGTTCATCAGCGATGTGCACCTGGGCACGCGGGGCTGCCGGGCCGAGATGCTTCTGGATTTCATCCGGCATCTGGAGTGCGAACAGCTCTACCTGGTCGGCGACATCATCGACGGCTGGAAGCTGAAGGGCGGCTGGCACTGGCCGCAGAGCCACAACGACGTGGTCCAGAAGGTGCTGCGGATGGCCCGCAAGGGCGTCAAGGTCACCTATGTGCCCGGCAACCACGACGAGCGGGCCCGGGACTTCTGCGGCGTGCATTTCGGCGGGGTGGTCGTGGTGCGTGACGCCATCCACGAGACCATCGACGGTCGCCGCTTCCTGGTCGTTCACGGCGACGAGTTCGACGGCATCGTGCAGCACGCGCGCTGGCTCGCCTTCCTCGGCGATTGGTCCTATAGAACCCTCCTGATGCTGAACACGCTGGTGGCGCGGCTGCGACACCGGATGGGTTTGGGGTACTGGAGCTTTTCGGCCTATCTGAAGGTCAAGGTGAAGAACGCCCTGCAGTTCATCGAGAACTTCGAACAGGCCGTGACCGACGAGGCCCGGCGACGGGGTGTGGACGGCGTCATCTGCGGCCATATCCACAAGGCCGAAATGCGCGACATGGACGGGATCCTCTACGTGAACGACGGGGACTGGGTCGAAAGCTGCACCGCGCTGGTCGAGCACCACGACGGCAGGCTGGAAATTATCGAGTGGGCCGGACGGCGATCCTGGTCCAATGTCGCGCGGGACGTCCCAGCGGACCTGCCGGAGCCTGTCGCCGCCTGATGCGTATCCTGCTGGCCACGGACGCCTGGGAGCCCCAGGTCAACGGCGTCGTCCGTACCCTGACGCGCGTCGTCGACGAGATGCGGCTGATGGGCCACGAGGTCGAGGTGATCAGCCCTGACCAGTTCAACACCGTGCCGCTGCCGACCTACTCCGAGATCAAGCTGGCGGTCGGCGCCTACGAGCCGGTGCAGGAGAAGTTCAAGTCGTTCGAGCCGGAGGCGATCCACATCGCCACCGAGGGCCCGGTGGGCCTGGCCGCGCGCCGCGTCTGCCTGGAATGGAAGCTGCCGTTCACGACCAGCTACCACACGCGGTTCCCCGAGTACGTCTCGGCCCGGCTGCCGGTGCCCCTGGCGGCCGGCTACGCCTACATGAAGTGGTTCCACAAGCCGTCCGGCCGGATGATGGTGGCCACCGACACCATGCGCGAGGAGCTGGAGAGCCACGGCTTCCGCAACATCTCCTCGTGGTCGCGCGGCGTGGACACCGATCTGTTCCATCCGCGGCGCCCGGATGAGCCGGACGTCTTCGCCCATCTGCCCAGGCCCATCTTCCTCAATGTCGGCCGCGTGGCCGTCGAGAAGAACATCGAGGCTTTCGCCTGCCTCGACCTGCCCGGGACCAAGGTCGTGGTCGGTGACGGGCCGCAGAAGGCCGAGCTGGAGGCGAAGTACCCGGACGTGGTCTTCACCGGCGCCAAGTTCGGCGAGGAGCTGGCCGCGCACTTCAACAGCGCGGACGTCTTCGTCTTCCCCTCGCTGACCGACACCTTCGGGCTGGTGATCCTGGAGGCCATGGCCACCGGCTCGCCGGTCGCCGGCTTCAACGCCCCGGGCCCGGCCGACATCATTCCGGGATCCGGCGCCGGCGTGCTGGCGCCTGGTCGCACCGACGGCCTGCGCGAGGCCTGCCTCGCCTGCCTGGATATCGACCGGACCGTCGTGCGGCGCTTCGCCGAGACCTTCTCCTGGCGCGCCTGCGCCGAGCAGTTCGTGAAGAACCTCGAGCCCTATCCAGAGCCCGAGAAGACGCGCTTCTGGCGACGCCTGCGCCGGCTGGCCAGGCTGCGCCGCAAGTCGACGGCGGCCTGAGCCCTTACAGGAGGCGGCTGCGGATCGCCTGCGACAGCAGGTCGATGCCGGAGACGGCCACGACGATCACCAGCACGATGCAGCCTGTCTCACCATAGCGGAAGGTGTTGGTCGAATCGATCAGCACCTGGCCGATGCCGCCCGCGCCGATCAGGCCCAGCACCGTGGCGGCGCGGCTGTTCGACTCGAAGCGGTACAGCGCATAGCTGGTCCACAGCGGCGCGACCTGCGGGATGACGCCCCAGATGATCTCCTGCAGGCGGCCGGCGCCGGTGGCGCGCACGCCCTCGACCGGGCCCTTGTCGATGGCCTCCACGGCCTCGGAAAACAGCTTGGCCAGCACGCCGCCGGTGTTGAACATCATGGCCATGACGCCGGCGAACGGGCCCAGGCCCACGGCGGTGATGAAGATGACCGCGACCACCAGGTCGGGGATCGAGCGGATCAGGTCGAGCACCCGGCGCACCGGCTGCTGGATCCAGGCCGGGGCGATGTTGCTCGAGCCCAGCAGGCCCAGCGGCACGGCGACGATGATGGCCAGGAAGGTGCCCCACAGCGCCATCTGGATCGTCTGCCACATCTTGCCGATGTAGAGGCCCCAGTCGCGCCCGGTGAAGTCGGCCGGCGTCCACTCGCTGGACAGGAACTTGAACGGCGAGAAGAACTCGCTGACGAACCCGCCCATGCCGCTCTTTTCGCTGAACAGCATGGGGAACTTGTTGATCTCGGCCGGGCCGAAGCTGATCAGCAGCAGCACCGCGACACCACCGAAGATGGCGATGTCGAACAGGCGTGCCGAGAGCGACCTCGTCGGCGGCGAAAGGGTCACGTCGGTGGCGGTCATGGCGCCGTCCGCTACTGGGCCGGGGCGGCGGGCGCCGCTCCGGCCTTGGCCGCGGCCGTGACCCGCTCGGCCTGGATGGCGGCCAGGGCCTTCTCGGCGGCGGTGATCTTCGTCTGGTCGGCGGCGTCGCGGGCCAGCAGCAGGGCCTCGGTCGCTTCCATCTCGCGGACCATCAGCAGATGGGTGTCGTCGGCCGGCAGGAAGCCGCCGATGCTGAGCGCTTCCAGATTGGCGCGCTGGCGAGCCGCCTCCGGCCCATCGCCCTGGCCATAGGTCAGGAAGAACTGGCGCAGCTTCTCCTTCACTGCCGGGTCGAGGTCCTTGCGCCAGACGATGGGATCTTCCGGCAGGGTGGGCGACTCCCAGATCACCCGGACCTTCTCGGCCTGACCTTCACCGCGCTGGGCGTTCAGGCGGATGGCGGTGGAGTTGTTGGTCGCCGCGTCCAGCCGCCCGGCCGCGACTGCGAACAGGTTGGCCTGGTGGTTGGCGGTGAGGACGGTCTTGAAGCAGGTCTCGGGCTTCTTGCCGGCCGGGATGAACACATAGGTCATCGGGGCGAGCGTGCCGGACGTGGACTTCTTGTCGCCCATCCCGAAGTTGAGGGTCCTGTCGCACTTGAACAGGTCGTCGATCGTGCGGATGGGGCTACCCGCCGGCACGATGATCACGGACTTGTAGCCGTCCTCGCCGGAGGGATCGAAGGTGCGGGCGAAGACCTCGCCGTTGGAGCGGCGAACCGCCTCCAGCCCTGACTGGTTGGAGAACCAGCCAAGGTCGGTCTGCTTGAACCGCATCGCCTCGATCAGGGCGCTGTAGTTGCTCGAGAAGAACGGCTTCACCTTCAGGCCGGTCTGCTTCTCCATGTCCGCCAGGATCGGGGTCCAGTAGGACTCCATGTTCTGAGCGTCCTCGGTCGAGAGGATCGAGAAGGTGATGGTGTCCGACGCGCCCTTGGACGCGCTGTCGCCACCGCAGCCAGCGAGGGCGAGAGTCGCGACGGCGCCCAGCGCCAGCAGCGAACGACGGAGAATCATTGGGGAGCTCCTTCCCAGAAGACGTCTTCGAATTCCGGGCCGTAGATGTCGATGAGCCGGGTGCGGTCCAGGCCGGACGAGGGGCCGTCATAGACCTTCTTGCCGGCCTTGAGGGCCACGACCCGGTCGCAGTAGCGGAGGGCGTAGTCGACCTGGTGCAGGGTGACGATGACGGTCAGGCCGTCCTTGGTGTTCAGCTCGCGCAGAATCTCCATCACCTTTCGGGCGGAGACCGGATCGAGCGAGGCGACCGGTTCGTCGGCCAGGATGATCTTGGCCTTCTGGACCAGCGCCCGGGCGATGGCGCCGCGCTGCTGCTGGCCGCCCGACAGGGTGTTGGCGCGCTGGCCGGCATAGTCGCTGACGCCGACGCGGTGCAGGGCGGCCATCGCCGCCTGCTGCGTCTCCTCGGGCCACCGGCCCAGGACCCCGCGCATGAAGGGAATGCGCCCCAGCGAGCCGAGCGCCACGTTGGTGAACAGACTCAGGCGGCCGACCAGGTTGAACTGCTGGGCGATGAAGCCGATGCGGATGCGCGCCTCGCGCACCTTGTCGCCGACCTTGCCCTTGATCTGGGTCCTGACCCCGAACGCCTCGATGACGCCTTCGCCGGGGTCGATGGTCTGCAGGCCGTCGATCGAGCGCAGCAGCGTCGACTTGCCCGATCCGGACGGACCGATGAGCGCGACCATCTCGCCGCGGGCGACGTCAAGCGACACCCCGTCGAGCGCGCGGCGGGGGCCAAAGGTCTTGGAGACCTGGCGAATGGAGAGAACGGCGTCCGACGTCATGGCTTTTCGGGGAGAGTCCTTAACACAGATGCCCAGCCGTCATGAAAGGGGCATGCGAAAGTTTCGTGACGTCAGGGAACACGGCCCCCTGAGCCCTTCGGGTTAGCCTAAAGGCGCGCGCGCGGCGAGCCTTTCATACGTCCACCCTTTCTGGGGAGGTCCCGATTGGCGGGGGCGCCATGCTGGATGCTCAGAAATGGAGTAGGTGCTTGAGGTCCGTGTCTCTCTTCGCTGCCGCCGCGGCGACGCTATGCTGCGGCGCCGGGTCGCCGTTGGTCTATCCGGTCCAGGGGGACTATGGCCCCGCCGGCCCCAACCTGCAGCGCCACTGCGCTGCGCTTTCCCAGGGGCGCCCGGCGGTGGGCTGGACGTTCAAGGGCGCCGTCGCCACCACGACCGACATGATGCAGGCCAGCTGTACAATCCGTTCGCTGGAGAAGCTGGCGCCGAATGAATTCCGCCTGACCGAGAGCTGCGAGTTCAGTGGTGAGCCGGCGATCATGGGATCGCGATATCTCCTCAGGTCGCAGGACGGCGCATTCACGGAAACGAGCGTCGACGCGCCCGCTGTCGCGGCCCGTCCGAAGGCCGGCCCCGGCGTCCGTGTTTACGCGCCCTGCCCCAGGTAGCCCTGCGCGACGCCTGACGTTGGCGGGCCGCAAGCCCGCGCCCACAAATTCACTTTACATGGGGGGCGATCGACCCTAAATCGCGCGCTCCGGCGGACCCCGTAGGTCTACTGCTGCGCCGCTAACGCCGGTCTGGGTTTAACAACTAACAGGGGGTTACGTGAATTGCGCACGTACCATACGCCCCTGGACCTGGTCCGTGAGCGGTCTCCGGAACGTCCCGTCGCCCTTGTGCGACGCGATGCCGTAGCCGTCGCAGCGCGCTGGTTCCAGACGAATTTCAAGGGTGACGTCCTCTACGCCGTGAAGGCGAACCCTTCGCCGTGGGTCATCCAGACCCTCGCCGCGAATGGCGTCACCGGGTTTGACGTGGCCTCGCTGAACGAGGTCGAGCTGGTTGCGAAGCACGCGCCGGGGTCCCGCATGGCCTTCATGCACCCGGTGAAGAGCCGCGCCGCCATCTCGGCCGCCTACTTCGACCATGGCGTGAAGACCTTCTCGTTCGATACGCACGAGGAGCTCGAGAAGATTCTCGACGCCACCGGCCAGGCCAAGGACCTCAACCTGATCGTCCGCATGGGCGTGTCGGCGGAAGGCGCGGCCTACAGCCTGTCGGGCAAGTTCGGCGTCGAGAGCCACCGCGCTCCCGAGCTGATGCTGGCCGCACGCCGTGCGACACAGGAGCTGATGGGCGTGTCCTTCCACGTCGGCAGCCAGTGCATGCGCCCGACGGCCTTCCAGGCGGCGATGGCCCAGACCGGCCGCGCGCTGGTCCGCGCCGGCGTGTTCGCGGACGTCATCGACGTCGGCGGCGGCTTCCCGTCGATCTACCCGGGCATGATTCCGCCGGACATGGCCGACTACATCGCGGCCATCGATCGCGGCTTCAACGAGATGCCGGTGTCGGAAACGACCGAGTTGTGGTGCGAACCCGGCCGGGCGCTGGTCGCCGAATCGACCTCGCTGCTGACCCGGGTCGAGCTGCGCAAGGGCAACGCGCTGTATCTGAACGACGGCGCCTACGGCTCGCTGTTCGACGCCGCCCACGCCAAGTGGCCCTTCCCCGTGAAGGGCTATCGCGGCGGTGACGACGCCCGCGAGCTCGACGGCGGTCTGCGCCCCTTCGAGTTCTACGGCCCGACCTGCGACTCGATCGACCACATGCCCGGGCCGTTCTGGCTGCCGGAAGATATCCGCGAAGGCGACTTCGTGGAGATCGGCATGCTGGGCGCCTACGGCGTGGCGATGCAGACGCGCTTCAACGGCTTCGGCGCCGTCGAGGAAGTCGAGGTCAGCGATGCGCCGATGGCCTCGATGTTCGGCCTCGCCCGCCGGTCGATCCCCGTGCCGCGCACTGCGGAAGCGACCAATGTCGTCCGGCTGTCGCGCCCCAAGGGCAAGGCCGGCCAGAGGAAGCGGAAGAGGTAGTCCGCAACCGGCCGCTCTCCGGGCGGTTTCATCAAGACCAGCCCCAGCCCGTCGCTCCGTCCGGGCTGGGGACTTCATGCAATGGACGGGCGCTCACTGTCAGGGAAACCGAAGCGATGAACGCTCCGACCAACACCAAGGCCCAGCTGCTCGCCAACACCGTCGAGCACATCGACATCACCAGCTTCGACGCGCGTCCGATAATCGATTCGATGCGCAAGATGAGCTTCAGTTCGCGCGACACCGCCCGGGCGGCCGACATCTTCAACATGGCGCTGGAAGACAAGGCCTGCTCGCCGTGGCTGATCCTGGCCGGTTCGACCAGCGCCGGCGGCTGCATGCACGTCTACCGTGACATGGTGAAGCTCGGCATGATCGACGCGGTGGTCGCCACCGGCGCCTCGATCGTCGACATGGATTTCTTCGAGGCCCTCGGCTTCAAGCACTATCAGGCCGCCGGCCCGGTCGACGACAACGTGCTGCGCGACAACTACATCGACCGCATCTACGACACCTACATCGACGAGGAAGAGCTCCAGGCCTGCGACCACACCATCCTGGAGATCGCCAACCGGCTGGAGCCGCGCGGCTATTCCTCGCGCGAGTTCATCTGGGAGATGGGCAAGTGGCTGTCGGAGGGCAACGCCAAGAAGGAAGGCAGCCTGATCCAGACCGCCTACGAGGAAGGCGTGCCGATCTTCTGCCCGGCCTTCGTCGACAGCTCGGCGGGCTTTGGCCTGGTCAAGCACCAGAAGGAGCGCGCCGCCGCCGGCAAACCCTACCTGATGCTCGATGCGATCGCCGACTTCCGCGAACTGACCGACATCAAGATCGCCGCCGGCGTCACCGGCCTGTTCATGGTCGGCGGCGGGGTGCCCAAGAACTTCGCCCAGGACACCGTCGTCTGCGCCGAGATCCTCGGCGTCGAGGCCGAGATGCACCGCTACGCCGTGCAGATCACCGTCGCCGACGTGCGGGACGGCGCCTGCTCGTCCTCGACGCTCAAGGAGGCGGCCAGCTGGGGCAAGGTGCAGACCACGCACGAGCAGATGGTCTTCGCCGAGGCCACCACCGTCGTGCCGCTGATCGGCTCCGACGCCTATCATCGCGGCGCCTGGAAGAACCGCGTCAAGCCGCGCTGGCAGAAGCTGTTCGCCTGACGCAGGCGGGATCGCCGGACTGAATGAGCCGCGTGAGGGTCTGACCCTCGCGCGGCTTTTTCGTGGGAGTCAGGCTGTCCAGGCCAGCCAGCCGACGTAGGCGGCGTAACCCGTCAGCAGCGCTACGCCCTCCCGGCGGGACACCCGCCCCCGGCTGCGCGCGAACAGGATCATCAGCGCCGTCGCCGCGACCAGGACCCAGATGTCGAGCCGGGCGATCTCCGGCGGCACGTCGACCGGCTTGATGGCCGCGGTGAGGCCGAGGATGCCGAGGATGTTGTACAGGTTGGACCCGACGATGTTGCCCAGCGCCACGTCGCCCTGCTTGCGGATCGCCGCCACCAGGCTGGTGACCAGTTCAGGCAGGGAGGTGCCGACCGCCACGATGGTCAGCCCAACCAGGGTGTCGGACACGCCCAGATCCCGGGCCAGGGTGATCGCGCCGCCGACCAGCAGGTTGGCGCCGAAGACGGTGATCCCGATTCCGGCCGCCACCATCGGCAGGGCGAGCCAGAGGCTGGGCGCCGCGCGCGCCGCTTCGGCCGCTCCGGCTTCGATCCGGGCGCCCTCAGGGTCGGGCAGCCGGCGCTCGGTCAGCCAGACGATCAGGACGTAGACGACCAGCGCCCCGAAGGCGAAGAGCCCCATCTCGCGCGTCAGGTAGCCCTGAAGCACCGCCCAGACGCAAGCGCCCGTCGCCAGCACGAGGGCGATCGAGTCGCGTCGAAAGGCCCGTGTGTCGACCGCCAGCGGCGCGACCAGCGCGGTCAGGCCGAGGATCAGCAGGATGTTGGCGATATTCGAGCCTACGACATTGCCCACCGCGATGCCCGGCGAGCCAGCGAACGCGGCCTGCAGGCTGGTGACCAGCTCGGGCGTCGAGGTGCCGAACCCGACCATGGTCAGGCCGATCAGCAACGGGCTCACGCCCAGCCGCCGGGCCGCGCTGGCCGCGCCGCGCACCAGCAGGTCGCCCCCGGCTGCGAGCATGGCCAGTCCCGCCGCGATTCCGAGCCAGAGTTCCATAGGCAGCCGCCTCCCCGTTCGAGAAAACCCTGCCGAACCCGGACTTGCAACGCAAACCACAGCCGTCATGCTGGAAACAACAAGCGGGAGGGGCGGTCGATGAATCGTATGCGGATGATGATGGCGGTCGCGGCGGCGGCTGTGCTGGCGGGCAGCGTCGCATGGGCGCAGTTCCCCTTCCCAGGCTACCTCGGCGACCGGCTGCTGGACACGTCCACGATCGTCCCGCCGGCGCCGGCGCCGGGCTCGCCGCGGGCCGAGACCGATCGCGCGATCTTCACCGCCACGCGCGCGCTCAAGGGGTCTCCGCGCTGGGACATGGCGATCGCCGACCTCGACGAGCGCCGCGCGGTCTACGCCATGCGCTGCGCGCTCGGCGTCGAGATCAAGGACCTGGGTGATGCGCCGAAGCTGAGCCGCGTGCTGCTGCGCGTCGCGCCGGACCTGACCAAGGCGGTCGACACGCCCAAGGCCTTCTACAACCGCAAGCGCCCCTACCTGGAACAGGAGGGCGAGATCTGCACGGAGCGCAGTGAGGCGTTGGCGAAGAGCCCGGACTATCCCTCCGGCCATTCGAGCTGGGGCTGGGCGGTCGGCCTGATCCTCGCCGAGTTGGCGCCCGATCGGGCCGAACCGATCCTGCAGCGGGCGCGGGCCTATGGCGAAAGCCGGGCGGTCTGCGGCGTGCACACCGCCAGCGCCGTCGCGGCGGGTCGTGACAACGGCGCGGCGGTGATCGCCGCCGTGCACGGCGTTCCGGACTTCCGCTCGGACATGGAAGCCGCCCGCGCCGAGCTGGCCGAGTTGCGCGCCAAGGCCGGACCGCTGGAAGGCTGCGAGGCCGAGGCGGCGGTTCTGGCCAAAGCGCCCTGGTAGTCCCGCAGGCCGGGGAGCGCTTGCCCTCGGCGGCCGCCGTCTCTACCTCTGACCCATGGCTCACGCGCACGCCTGCGATCACGACCATGACCAGCCGGGACTGTCCGGCGGGGCGCTGGACGCCGGACTGGCGGCGGCGGAGACACGCTGCGCGGCGGCGGGCCAGCGACTGACCGCGCCGCGGCGCAGGGTGCTGGAGCTGCTGCTCGGCGCCGGTCAGCCGGTGAAGGCCTATGACCTGATCGCGGCGTTCGGCGCCGCGGGCGAGCCGGCCAAGCCCCCCACCGTCTATCGCGCGCTGGACTTCCTCTCGCGCCACGGCTTCGCCCATCGCATCGAGAGCCTGAACGCCTACATCGCCTGCGGCGGCGGCAGCGAAGGCCACGCGGCGGCCTTCCTGATCTGCGACTGCTGCGGCCGCACCCGCGAGATCGCCCCGGTCGGCGCCGCCGAGATCGAGCGACTGGCCGCCGACCGCGGCTTCACCCTGACCGGCCTGACGGTCGAGGCCCATGGCCGATGCGAGGATTGCCCCACCTGATGTCGCAGACCGGAGTCGAGATCTGGCGCGGCGGCGTCAACACTTGGGAATGCGACGAGATGGGGCACATGAATGTGCGCTTCTACGTCACCAAGGCCGCCGAGGGTCTGGTCGGCATGGCCGCGGCCTTGGGCCTGCCCAACGCCTTCGCGGCCCATGCCGAGTCGACGCTGCTGATCCGCGAACAGCACATCCGCTTCCTGCGCGAAGCCCACGCCGGCGCGGCCCTGCACATGACCGGCGGCGTGCTGTCCATCGGTGAGGACGAGGCCCGGCTGCTGCAGTTGCTCTGGCACAGCGAGAGCGGCGCCCTGGCCGCCACCTTCCAGACCGTGGTCGCCCATGTGACCCCGCGCGACGGCCGTCCGTTCCCGTGGAGCGCCCGGTCCCGGGCGCTGGCCGAGGGCCTGGTCGTGGACCTGCCCGAGCAGGCCGCCGCCCGCAGCGTGTCGCTGGAGCCGACAGCCTCCACTGCCGGCCTGGCGCGCGCCGATGAGCTGGAGCTGGTCCGCATCGCCCAGGGCGCGGTGTCCCCACAGGACTGCGACATCTTCGGGCGCATGCGCCCCGAGCAGTTCATCGGCCGCGTCTCCGACGGCATTCCGCGGCTGGTTCGCGGCTTCCGGGACACCGTCAGCGAGGCGGCCGAGGAGAAGCCGCGGCGGGTCGGGGGCGCGGTGCTGGAGTACCGGCTCATCCACCTGGACTGGCCGCGCGCCGGTCAGCGCCTGGAAATCCGCTCGGGCCTGAAGACCGCCGACACCCGGACCAAGACCATGGTCCACTGGATGATCGACCCCGACACCGGCAAGGCCTGGGGCACCTCGGAGGCGGTGGCCATCACCTTCGATCTCGACGCCCGCAAGATCGTCCCGATCAGCGAGGCGGCGCGCGAACGGTTGATGACCCAGGCGACGCCGGGGCTGGCGCTCTGAGGCGTTGCGTGCTTCGCGACGCGCTTTGCGCTCCTCAGCATGACGAAGGTGGGTTGGGTTCCACAGACTTCGTCATCCTGAGGAGCGATCCCTCGGGATCGCGTCGCGAAGGACGCACAGCCTAGAGCATTTTCCGATCCAAGTGGATCGGCGAAATGCTCTAGCCTCTTGTTTT
>CAYTZY010000032.1:0-30506 GCA_964442795.1 uncultured Caulobacter sp. | reverse complement strand
CTGCCGGAGAACGAGCCGGGCAGCTCGATCATGCCGGGCAAGGTCAACCCGACCCAGTGCGAGGCCCTGACCATGGTCTGCGCCCAGGTGTTCGGCAACCACGCCGCCCTGACCTTCTCCGGCGCCAGCGGCCACTTCGAGCTGAACGTGTTCAATCCGGTTATGGCCTACAACTTCCTGCAGTCGGTCCGCCTGCTGGCCGACGCGGCGATCAGCTTCACCGACAACTGCGTGGTCGGCATCGAGCCGCGCGAGGACAACATCAAGCGCGGCCTGGACAACTCGCTGATGCTGGTCACCGCCCTGAACGGCAAGCTCGGCTACGACGCCTGTGCGAAAATCGCCAAGACGGCCCACAAGAACGGCACCACGCTGCGGGAGGAAGCCGTCGGCGGCGGGTATCTGACGGACGCCGAGTTCGACGAGGCGGTGCGGCCGGAGAAGATGATCTCGCCGGGGTGAGGGCAATGCCCCTCGAGAACCTCCCCCAGAGCACCACCGACATCGCCATCGACACGCTCATCCAACAGGTCGATGTGGAACACGCATCGGGCTGGGCGGTGGATCTGATGGCGCTCGGACACCTCGACCCGGACACAGTGGAACTTGCCGGCCTGGACAAGACCGAGTGGCAGAAGGCCGGAACGCTGCTGCCGAAGGTCGCCAAGGGCATCGGGCTCGATCTGGAAGACCGGCAGATGCTGTTCCGCTGGATTGAACGCCATTTCCTGAAGAACTACCTGGAAGGCGTGCTGTCCGAGATGGACCTGATCGATTGTGGCTATACCGTCTGGGCCCGGCTGATCGCGGCCGATGACGACCTGCCGAACCCGTTCCGCATCTACAACGACCTCGGCGACCTGATCTCCATTGAGACGGGAGGACGTGATCTCGACAGTCTGGCCAAGCCTGATCGCCGGACCTGGATCCTGAACCATCTGGTCAAAGACGGCGCCTTTGAGCGCGCCGGGTTGCCCAACCCCTAGGCTTCGCGGCGCACCGGTCCTGACGTCTTGACGGCCACCGTAGCTCCAGCGGGTCTTTCCTCCCCCACTTGGGGGAGGGGGACCGCCCGGAGGGCGGTGGAGAGGGATGCGCCGCGGTTTGGGCCGGGAACGCGGGCGATCCAGCCGCCCGTCGTCCGCGCTTCCCGCTCCACCATGCTCCGCATGGTCCCCCTCTCCCAAGTGGGAGAGGATAGAGACCAGGGAGCTTGACCCTGCGCCCCCTCCGGCGCTCCAGTTCTATCAAGGCGCTTGGGCTCGCCACCACCCGACGATTGGAAGCTCACACCCCATGACCGGCCTCATCGACCCCTACTGGATCGCCGCCGAGTTCGTCCGAGGCGACGGCTGGGACGAGGACGCCTACCCCTTCAACCTGCCGGTCGTGCGCAGGACCCGCAGCCTGAAGTTCCATCCGCGGGTGACCTTCATCGTCGGGGAGAACGGATCGGGCAAATCGACGCTGATCGAGGCGCTGGCCATCGCCTGGGGCTTCAATCCGGAGGGCGGCTCGCGCGATCACCACTTCGCGACGCACGACAGCCACTCGGTCCTGCACCGCCACATCCGGCCGATCCGCGACGCGAGGAAGCCCCGCCCGCACGACGGCTTCTTCCTGCGGGCCGAGAGCTTCTTCAACGTCGCCACCTACCTCGAACAGACCGGCGGCAAACGGTACGACGGCAAGTCGTTTCACGAGCAGTCGCACGGCGAGGCCTTCTTCTCACTGTTCGAGAACCGGCTGATGGGCGACGGCCTCTACATCATGGACGAGCCGGAGGCGGCGCTGTCGCCGAGCCGCCAGCTGTCGTTCCTGGCCAAGCTGCACGACCTGGTGCTGGCCCGCTCGCAGCTGATCATCGCCACCCACTCGCCGATCATCCTCGGCTACCCCGACGCCTGGATCTACCAGGCCTCCGACCACGGGCTGGAGCGGGTGGCATACGAGGACACCGAGCACTTCCAGATCACGCGCGGGTTCCTGAACCGGCGCGAGACCTACCTGAAGGTGCTGCTGGAAGAGCGCGACGACCTGCCGCCGCCGCGGTGAGTGACGTCCTCTTGCGCTCCCCAACGCCGTCATGGCCCGACTTGTTCGGGCCACCCATGCCTGGTGAGCCAGACGAGACGTGCGCGACCGGAATGGCACGACCATCCCCCAACTGCGGTGTTCATGGGTGGCCCGAACAAGTCGGGCCATGACGGTAAAGGGTTGGCTCTTGCGCCCTACCGCTTCTCCACCACCACCTTGCCGATCGGCGCGAGCGCGATGAAGGCCAGCTGCAGGTCCTTGATCGCGAACGGGATGCCGATGATGGTGACGGCCTCGGCGATGGCGATCAGCAGGTGGGACAGGGCGATGTACCAGCCGCCCAGCAGGAACCAGATCACGTTCAGCACGAAGCCCAACGGGCCGGTGCCCAGGTCGCTCTGGCCGGTGACGATCTCGCGGGAGACGACCTCCTTGCCGAACGGCCAGAAGGCGAAGCCGGCGATACGCCAGGCTGCGCCGGTGTACGGCAGGCCGACGATGGTGACCGCCAGCAACAGGCCGCCCAGCAGCCAGAGCAGGCCGCTGATCCAGCCGCCGAGGATGAACCACAGGATATTGAGGATCAGGCGGATCATGGTCGTCTCCCGAGCCGCCGGGGTCATTCCGGCATGAGCCAAGACGTGGTCGTGATCACCCGCGTTGTCGAGACCTTGCCGGATGGATTCGCCGTAATCCTCGAGGCGGCGGCCTCCGAAGGCGTGCGCAACATGGCGATGCTCGCGGCCCAGTGGGCGAGCGGCGAGCAGCGATTTGACGAGCCGGGCGCCCTCTTCGCCGCGCTGGTCGACGGCGATCTGGCCGGGCTCGGCGGCGTGACGGCGGAGACGGGAGCCGGCGAGCCGGCCATGCGGATGCGCCGGCTCTATGTGCTGCCGGTCTTCCGCCGCTTCGGCGTCGGCCGGCGACTGGCCGGAGCAATGATGCAGCAGGGCTTCCAGGCGGCGCCGCTGCTGACCCTCAACGCGGCGGCCTCCGACGCGGCGGCGCCGTTCTGGGAGGCCATTGGGTTTCAGCGATCGGCCGCCCTGCCCGGCGCGACACACGCGCTGCGATTGTAGTTGCCGCTTTGTTCTCCCGGGTGTAGCGTTTCGCCATGGATCTGCCGGAGCCGCCCTCGCCCGCTATCGACCCCGAGCTGCTGGAAAACGCGGCGCGGATCGGCCTGTCCGTCGAGGGCCTGAGCGAGCGCGACCTGCGCCTGCGGCTTCAGAAGCTGGACCCCGAAGGGGCCGAGGCGCGGGCCCGCCGCTGGGCCGAGGAGAATGCCGAGGCGATCCGGCTCAACAACGAAGCTATCAAGCGGCGCGGCGTCTTCGGCGCCGATCTTCGGCGTTGGTGACTTGCGGCAGTTCGACGTCTTCAGGAACCCGTCTCCGGCCTCAAGGCCGTTCGCGCCTTTCGTGGCCATGATACAATCGCACTTCATTGAGCTGGACGTGGTGGTGGTTGCGCCGCTGGCGACCGACAAGGCAGCCAACGGCGTCGATATCGACGTTGGCTATGAGGATAGCGGCTTCGTTCTGGCCCTCTCGGAGCTGGGCTCTGTCCCCCGGCAGTCACTGGGCAGGACCGTAGGATCGCTGACGCCGCACGAGGACGACATCCGCCGCGCGCTGGACCGGCTGTTCACCGGCTTCTGAGCGCCAGGGCGGCGGCGACCACCGGCTCCACGGCCAGGTCGCCCAGGTCCAGTTCCCGCAGGATGGTCACCGGCTGATCCGCGCGGATCGGACGCGGTGCGCTGAGGTCGGGGTTGCTGTCGGCCGAGAACAGCACCACGGCCGGCGCGCCCGCCGCCACGGCGATATGCATCGGCCCGGTGTCGTTGCCGACCGCCAGCGCCGCGCCGCGCGCCAGGTCGGCGATGTCGCCGAAGGAGGTCTTGCCCACCAGGCTGACCGCGCCCGGCGCGGCCTTCAGGATCGTCGCCGCAAGCGCCGCCTCATCCTCGCCATGGCCCAGCACCGCAGGCGTGATCCCTTGCCCGAGCAGCGCCGCCGCCAGGGCGCCGAAGCGGTCGGCGGGCCAGCGCTTGGCCGGCCTGTGCGGCGCGCCGCCGGGCGCCAGCAGGGCGTACGGCGCAGGCAGGGCGAACCTCGCCGCATCGCCGGTCATCCAGCCGATATCCGGCGGCCCGACCTGCGCGATGCCGGCGAGGCGCAGCTGCTCGCGTTGCGAGTCCTGGATGTGCAGCTGATCCCGCGCCTCGCCCGCATAGCGGAACGCCGCACCCGGCGCGTTGCCCGACCACTGCGGCCGGCGTGGCCAGAGCAGCTGGAAATAGCGCACGGTCCGGCTCTGGGTCTGGAGGTCATAGACCCGGTCGAACCGGCCGCCGCGCAGCCTCAGCAGCAGGCGCGTCACGGCCGGCAGGTTGCTCCAGTCCGGCCGCCCGTCGCTCCAGACCGTGTCGAACCAGCCGGTCGCCTCGCCCATGGCCACATAGGGCCGGGTCGTCAGAAGGGTGATGTGGGCGTCCGGGTGGGCGGCCCGGATCGCCTTCATCGGCCCCGTCGCCTGGATGAAGTCACCCAGGGCCGAGAGCTTGATGACCAGGATCCGGTCGCTCATCACGCGGCGATGCGCTCGCCGAGCGGCGCGGTCAGGACATAGCGAACGCCGTCCGGCTCGAAGCCCAGGCGGCCCTCGCCCCCGACGTCGCGGGGCAGGCCGCGCTCGATCATCTGCGAGCCGAAGCCCCGCGTCACCGGCGCCGAGACGGTCGGTCCGCCCCACTCCAGCCAGGTCAGCTCGAGCCGGCCATCATCCACCGTCCAGTCAATGGTCACCCGCCCGCCGGGGACGCTCAACGCCCCGTGCCGCCGCGCGTTGTCGGCCAGCTCGTGGAACACCAGGACGAAGCTCATCGCGGTCTCCGGCGCCAGTCTGACCGACGGCCCCCGCAGCCGCACACGCTCCGCCTCGTCGCAGCCGACGCCCAGGGCCTCGGCGAGGTCGCCGCCGGACCAGTCTTCCCGGGCCAGCAGCTCGTGGGCCCGGGACAGGGCCATCAGCCGCCCTTCGAAAACATCGGCGAACGCCGCCGGCGAAGGACTGGACCGCAGCGTGCGCCGCGCCACCGACAGCGTCGCCGCCAGCGTGTTCTTCACACGGTGGTCGAGCTCGCGGATCAGCTGGTCCCGCCGGCGCAACGCCTCTTCCAGCGTGGCGAGCAGATGCACGTTCTCGAACGCGGTCGCCGCCGCGCGGGCCACGGCCTCAAGCCCGGCCACGGCCTCGTCGGACGGCGTCTGCACCTGCTTCCAGTAGGCGCCGATGGCCGCCATCGGATCCTTCCGGCGCACGGGGGTCATCACCAGACTGTTCACGAAGGTCGGCCGGTAGACGGTGAAGGGGACGCGCTCATCCTTGTAGATGTCCGGGATAACCGCCGTCTCGCCATTGAGCATCGTCCAGCCGGATATGCATTGGTCGAGCGGGAACCGCTTTCCCTTCCACAGGGGACCGATGGCCTCTTCGTCGAGGTAGTGGCACTGGTCGCCGTCGCGCAGCACGATGGTGATCCCGTCGGCGCCGGAGATCGCCCTGGCGCGGGACCGCACGACCGTGGCGATGTCCTGGACGGTGCGCGCCGTTGAAAGCTGCTCGATCGTGTCGACGAGCGTGGCGAGTGGAGACGAGGCCTCGAGCGCGGTCCGGGTCACGTCCGCCGGCTGACGGCGAAGTCAGCGAGATCTTCCAGCGCCGTGCGCCAGCTGTTGTTGGACATCGCCGCCAGGGCGAGCTTGGCCTTGGCGGCGAAGTCGGCGGCCTGGTCCAGCGTCGCCTCGAGGGCGCCGGTGTCGCGAATGAGCGCGATGGCGCGATCAAGGTCGGCGTCGGTCTGCTCCCGACGGCCGATGGTGCGTTCCCAGAAGGCGGTCTCGGCGGCGCCGGTGCGGGCGATGGCCAACAGGAGCGGAAGCGTCGCCTTGCCTTCCCGGAAGTCGTCTCCGGCGTTCTTGCCCAGCGTCTCGGTGGCGCCGCCATAGTCCAGCGCGTCGTCGGCGAGCTGGAAGGCGAGGCCCAGGTTCATGGCGTAGTCGCGCATGGCGGCGACCTGCGCCTCGGGCGCGCCCGCGCTGACCGCACCGGCCTCGGCGGCGGCGGCGAACAGCTCGGCGGTCTTGGCTCCGATGATCTGCAGATAGATGTCCTGACCGAGATTGAGGTCGTGCGCACGGGTCAACTGCAGCACCTCGCCCTCGGCGATGACGCCGGCGGCCTTGGCCAGGATGTCGAGCGCCTTCATCGACCCGGCCTCGACCATCAGCTCGAAGGCCTTGGCGAACAGGAAGTCGCCGACCAGCACGCTGGACGGCGCGCCCCAGATCAGGTGGGCGGCGACCTTGCCCCGGCGCAGCTGCGAGGAATCGACCACGTCGTCGTGGAGCAGGGTGGCGGTGTGGATGAACTCGACGGCGGCGGCGAGCTTGAGGCAGGCGTCGTCGCGGGCCCCGGCCAGCCGGGCGCTGGCCACCGTCAGCAGCGGCCGCAGGCGCTTGCCACCGGCGTTGATCAGGTGATCGGCCAGCATCGGGATGACCGCCACCGGGCTCTGCATGCGCGCGACGATGATCGCGTTGACCTCGGCGATATCCTCGGCCGCGAGATGCGTGAGCACCTCGACGGAACCCTTCGGACGGGCCACGGCCGCGCGAACTGCGTCCAACGTCATGCGCTCCTCGATTTCCGCGAGCGGCCCTGCGCCGTTGCGGGAGTCCTCATGGGCGGGATAGGTCACGGCGGGAACAAGCACAAGGCCGAGTTGTCGCCAGACATGCCGCGCGAACGCGAGATCACCGAGGACGGACTGCTGGACGGCCGCGTGAAGCTGCGCCAGGCGGCCCGCGGCTACCGCGCCGGCATGGATGCGGCGCTGCTGGCGGCGGCCTGCGACGCGAAGGCGGGCGAGCGGGTGCTGGAAGCCGGTTGCGGCCCCGGCGGAGCGCTGCTGGCGGCCGCCGCACGACGCCCGCAGGCGCTGTTCACAGGGCTGGAGCGCGACCCCGCGGCGGCCGTCCTGGCGCGGGAGAACGCGACGCTGAACGGACTACAGGCGCGGGTCGAGATCGTGGAAGGTGATGTCCAGGCCGGCTTCCGCGCAACCGCCCTGCCCGTCTTCGACGCCGTCATGGCCAACCCGCCCTTTTTCGACGACCCGGCCGGGCTGCGCGGGCCGTCGCCCGAGAAGACCGGCGCCTGGATGGCCGACGGCGGCCTGCAGGCCTGGACCGGCTTCCTGCTGAAGGCGGTGCGCGAGGGCGGGACGATCACCGTGATCCACCGCGCTGACCGCCTGGCCGACCTGTTGGCGCAGCTGTCGCCCAAAGCCGGCTCGTTCCGCGTCCGCCCGATCCAGCCCTACGCCGACGCGCCGGCCAAGCGGGTGATCGTGCGGGCCGTGAAGACGGGGAAGGCCCCGCTGGTCCTGCTGCCGCCGCTGGCGCTGCACGATCGCGAGGGAGGCAAGCACTCGACGGCGGCGGAGGCGGTGCTGCGGGGGACTGACGACCTGGCCTGGTGAGCCGAGGTCCGCAGACCGGCGGCCGCAGGCTAATGTGCAAGCCGCGTCGAGGCAGTGACGATCGAACGTTGCAGGCCCGCGTCGCGATGATCCAGCGCAGCCAGGTAATCGGGCGCGTGCTCCATGGTCAGGATCGCCTCCGGCCGGTCGTACTGCATGACCGCCACCTCGTCCCAAGTCCCCGCCGCCGGTCCGGCCGCAGCCTCCCGGACGACCGCATCGACCGGGGCGAAGAAGACCAGATGCCCGCCGGTCCGGTAGACGGTCCTGAGCGCGACCACGCCGTAGCGGCGATAGGCCGTGGCGCCCGTGACGGGCTCGACGCCGGGGCGGGGAGTCTCGTAGCGGGCCTCCGGATGGTACTGGAGCAGGTTCAGCATCGCCGGCGCGTAGCTGCGGGGCTGGTCGAGCAGCCGGCGGATGTTTCCGGCGTCGGGCATGACCTCGGCCCGGAAACCCTTGCCGGACAGGTCCTCGGCCGGGGCTCCCGCCGGCGGGCGCAGGACTCCCAGAGCGGTCAGGCAGCGCAGCAGGCCGACGGCGATCCGTGGCGGTCGTCCCGGCTTCACCCGCAGAACCAGCGCATCCTCAACATCGTCAGCGAGCACCACGGGCGCCGCGCCCTTCGCGGTCCCCGCGACCAGCGCGAAGAGGTGCCAGTAGGGATCGGCAGGCCCCACGAAACCGAAGTCCGGCCGCGCCACCCAGCGACGTCTGATCCCGTCGGCGAGTGTCAGGTCGCCCCGGCCCTCGCGCCATCGGACCGCGACGAACCAGAACGGACCGCCGCGACCGATCCTGAACACCGGTTCGGCGCCGCCGACGAGCCACAAGCCCGCGAGGACCAGACCCGCCACGGCCGCGAGAGCGGCAACAATCGACATAATCAACGCCATAACGGTTCATGGCCCCACGCGTCCCCGGTCCGCAACGGAAATTTCGCCGGCGGCGCCCCTACTCGTCCACGTACTGCCGCAGCGCCTGCAGGCACAGCTGAAGGCCGGTGACGTCGCTCATCACGTCCCGCGTCACGATGACGAACAGCCGCCGGGCCTCGGCCCAGAGCATGGTCGTCTCGGGGAGCCCGAAATCCTCGATCAGGGCACCCTGCCCGTCGCGCCAGACGCCGTCCTCGTCCAGCTGGGCGCCGATGTGGGCGTCGATGCGGTCGCGGTACTCGGCGTCCTGTTCATCCGGAATGTTCATCCAGGCGAAGACCGGCTTGCCCAGACCGGACATGAAGCCGGCCTCGAACGCCGCGCCCGGATCGGCCGTGGGACCGCGCCACGGCGTCAGGTTGACGATCGCGGCGTCGGCCCGCCGCATGCGGGCGACGCGCTCGGCGTAGATTTCCCGGGCCATGATCTCGCCGGGCTCAAGCTCGCGCAGGGCCTCCATGTCCGGCAGCAGCATGGTGAAGCCGGACTCGGCGCAAAGGTGCTGGCGCAGACCGAAGTGCGCGCCGGCGTTAGGGTACCAGACCTCCGGCCCCGCAAGGTAGAGAGACTCGACGCGGCGCATGCCTATTTGGCCGGCGCGACGGCCAGCGCCTCGATGCGGATGCCGACCTTGTTTCCGATCAGGCCCGGCGCGACCGTGATGCCGTAGTCGGTGCGGTCGACCTCGCCGGTGATGGTGAAGCCGGCCGTGGGCTTGCCCGAGCCCGGCGCGACGGCGAGCTTGTTGAGCTTGACCTTGAACACGACCGGTTTCGTCACGCCGTTCAGGGTGAAGTCGCCCGCGACATCGGCGGTGTCCTTGCCGGTGGGCGTGACCTTTGTCGACTTGAAGGTGATTACCGGGTTGGCCTCGGCGTTCAGCCACCGGGCGTCCTTGAGGTGGTCATCCCGGGTCGCATCGCCCGCGAACAGGCTGGCGGTCTTCACGGACGCCTCGACGCGGGACTTCGAGGGATCGGCCTCGTCGATCCAGATCGTGCCCTCCGACGCGGTGAAGGCGCCGAAGATGGTGGTGAAGCCGAACCGGTCGACCTCGAAGGTCGTCTGGGTGTGGGTCGGGTCGATGGTGTAGGCCACCGGCTCGGCAAGCGCGGGCGCGGCGGCCAGGACAAGGGCGGCGGCGAGGAACAGCGGCTTCATGGCGATCTCCGGAGGGCGACGATCGAATGTCGGTCGCCGGGAGCCGCTCCGCAAGGCGTCAGCTGAAGATCAGCGCGTCGCGCCGCTGAACACCGCCGCGACGACCGCCTCGCCGGCGGGCGTAAGCGTGCAGGCAGGTCCGCCGGCGACCGGCTCGCAACCGCTCCAGACCACCGACCAGTCCCGGCCGTACACGCCCCGGCCCTGGGCGGTCAGCATGACCGGCTGGTTGCGTCGCACCCAGAGCCAGCACTGGCGCGTCTCGGAATTGATGTAGTCAAACAGGGCGCCGCTACAGCGGATGCCGACCGGCGCGCTGACCACCATCTGATCCGGCGCGATGTCGCCGCCGAGCGCGACGGTGAGCCGCACGTCGGTGGAAGCGAACACCGTCAGGCTGTCGACTTCCGTCGGCGGCGTCTGGGGTGCGGCAAGCGCTGCGCCCGATGTCAGGCACAGCGCTGCGCCGAAACCGGCGGCGAAAACGGAACGAAGACGCACGGACAATCCCCAGCCCTGAAATCCAGGGCGGGATTTGGCTCAGTTCTTAGCCTTGTCCACCAGCTTATTCTTCGTAATCCAGGGCATCATGCCGCGCAGGCGGGCGCCGACCTCCTCGATGGGATGTTCGGCGGCGCGGCGGCGGATGGCCTTGAAGCTGGGCTGGCCCACGGTGTTCTCGGCCATGAAGTCGCGCACGAAGCGGCCTTCCTGGATGTCGGTCAGCACGCGCTTCATCTCGGCCTTGGTCTCGGGCGTCACGATACGCGGGCCGGTGACATAGGCGCCGTACTCGGCCGTGTTGCTGATCGAGTAGCTCATGTTGGCGATGCCGCCTTCGTAGATCAGGTCCACGATCAGCTTCACTTCGTGCAGGCACTCGAAATAGGCCATCTCGGGCGCGTAGCCGGCCTCGACCAGGGTCTCGAAGCCCGCGCGGATCAGCTCCACCAGGCCGCCGCAGAGCACGGCCTGCTCGCCGAACAGGTCGGTCTCGCATTCCTCGCGGAAGTTGGTCTCGATGATGCCCGAACGGCCGCCGCCGATGGCGGAAGCGTAGGCCAGCCCCAGGTCCATGGCGTTGCCGGTCGCGTTCTGATGCACCGCGATCAGGCAGGGCACGCCGCCGCCCTTCAGGTACTCGCCGCGCACCGTGTGGCCCGGGCCCTTGGGCGCGACCATGAACACGTCGAGGCTGGCCTTGGGCTCGATGAGGCCGAAGTGGACGTTCAGGCCGTGGGCGAACAACAGCGCCGCGCCGTCGCGGATGTTGGGCGCGATCTCGTTCTCGTAGATGCCGCGCTGCAGCTCGTCCGGCGCCAGGATCATCAGCAGGTCGGCCCAGGCGGCGGCCTCGGCCACGGTCATGACCTTGATGCCTTCGCTCTCGGCCTTCTTGGCCGAGGCGGAGCCGGGGCGCAGGGCCACGGCGATGTTCTTCACGCCGGAGTCGCGAAGGTTCAGTACGTGCGCGTGACCCTGGCTGCCGTAGCCAACAACGGCGATCTTGCGGTCCAGGATGCGGGCCAGATCAGCGTCGCGGTCATAATAGACGCGCATGATTTTTTCTCCGGTTCGTCGTTCACGCCGCAAACGCGCAACGGCGCCGCAGCAAAGGCCGGGCTATCGAGCGGAATTTTGCGCGCGGGTCAAGGGAAAGCGCCAACGAAAAGGCCCCGGAGTCGCCTCCGGGGCCTTCGCGTCTGTCCGGGCGAGCCCTTACCAGAACAGGTCGTAGTAGACAGCCAGAACGCGGCCGGTCCAGATATCGACCAGCACGGCGTCCCCGCCGACCCGGACCCACTCGGTCCCGATCGGGGCGTAGGGCAGCCCGTAGTGGCCGGCGTTCAGGTAGTAGCTGGCGCCGAACCAGCCGAACGGCAGGAAGTCGCCGTAGCTCCAGGTCCGCACATACCAGCCGCTCGGATAGCGGTAGGTCGGGGCGCGGTAGCGGCGCGGCGAGTGATAGGACCGCCGCCACTGGCGCTCGTCGTACCAGCTGCGGCCACGGTCGCGGTCGCGCAGGCTGCGGCCTTCGCCAGGGCGGCGGCCGTCCCAGCGCTGTCCGCCGCCGCGGCGGTCGTCACGGTCCCAGCCGCCCTGGCCCGGCCGCGAGCCCGGACGGGCGTCGGGGCGCCGGTCACGATCGCGATCCCAGCCGCCCTGTCCGCCCTGGCCCGGGCGAGCATCGGGACGTCCGTCACGGTCGCGGTCCCAGCCGCCCTGACCCGGGCGTCCGTCACGGTCACGGTCGCGGTCGCGGTCGCGGCTGCGATCCCAACCGCCCTGTCCGCCCTGACCGGGGCGGGCGTCAGGCCGGCCGTCGCGGTCCCGTTCCCAGCCGCCCTGGGGCGCGCCGGGACGGCCCGGCTGGCCCGGCTGGCCGGGTTGACCGGGGCGACCGCCCCTGTCCCAGCCGCCCTGTCCGCCGCCGCCGCCACGGCCGTCGCGACCGTCGCGACCGGCGGCATCGGGACGTCCGCCGGGCCCGCGCGGACGCGGCGCCCCGGCGGAAGCCGGGCGATCAGGACGGCCGCCGCGGGCCGTGGGCGCCGGGGCGGGCGCCGGTTGCGCCGGGGCCGGCGCGGCTTCGCGCTGACCGCGACCGCCGCGGCTGCCGCGATCCCCCCGATCCCCGCGCTCGCCACGGGGTTCGCTGGAGCGCGGTTCGTCCGACTGGGCTCGGCCGCGACCGCCGCCGTAGGGCTGGGCGACAGCCGCCGTGCTCGCAAGCAACGCCAGCACCAGCGCCGTCGTGATGGTCTTCTTCATCCCTAGTGTCTCCGGAGGCCCTCAAGGAAGGCCCGACTGTGGTCCCTTGAGACCACGCATGCGCCGGTCAACCTGAACCGCGCTTGAACGGAATCCCACTCTGCGCCAGCTTGATCCTCATGACCGCGACCCCCATCGATGTCACCGGCTTCTGGCGCCTCGCCGGGCCCGGCAAATGGTTTCGCAAGGACAGCCGTTTCGACGATTCGATCCGGCTGAAGTTCGAGCCCGTCCACTTCCGCGCCGCCCGTGGCGAGTATGACGCCTGGCGCGGCTCCGCAGAAGGCTGCCTGGCGCTGCTGATCCTGCTCGATCAGTTCCCCCGCAACCTCTGGCGAGGGTCGGCGCACGCCTTCGCGACCGATCCGCTGGCGCGGGCCATCGCCCGCCACGCCATCCAGAACGACTTCGACCAGGAGGTCGAGCCGGAGATGCGGCCCTTCTTCTATCTGCCGTTCGAGCATTCGGAGGATCCCGCCGACCAGGACCTCTGCGTGACCCTGACCACCGCGCTGCGCGACGCCACGGGCGATGAGGAAACGCTGAAGTGGGCGATCGTGCACCGGGACATCATCACCCGGTTCGGGCGGTTTCCGCACCGCAACCGCGCGCTCGGCCGCGAGACGACGGCCGAGGAGCAGGCCTTCCTCGACGACGGCGGCTTCGCGGGCTGATCAGCGACCGCTGAAGGCGACGCGGACCAGGGTGCGCAGGGTCCGGATCTGCCGGCCGAGCAGTTCGGCCTGCCCCATCGCCTTCGACAGCACGATGCCGCCGTCGGTGACGGCGCTCAGCATGTCGGCCAGGGCATCGAGGTCCAGGTCAGCCGGCGGCGCATAGCGCTCGACGATCCGGTCAAGGTGCGCCCGGATGCGAACCCGCCACGCCGTGATCGCCTCGCGCGCAAGCTGGCGGACGCCCTGGTCGAACTGCTGCTCGTGGTAGGCCACCGAAGCGACCATGCACCCGGGGTGGATCGACGGCAGATCGTCCATCGCGTCGGCGAAGAACTTCAGGGCGATCAGGAAGCTCTGAAGCGGATCCTCGCTGAGATCCTCGGCGCGCGCCCAGATGTCGTCCAGGAGCGCCTTGTCGCGGTCCAGGAACCGCAGCATCAGCGCGCGGGCCAGCTCGGTCTTGTCCCGGAAGTGGTAGAAGAACCCGCTCTTGGTCAGGCCCGCCTCGAAGATGATCTCGTCGAGCGAAGTCGCCGCGAAGCCCTTCTGGAGGACATTGGCTTCAGCGATGTCGAGAATGCGCTCGCGGGTCTGTGCGCCCTTGCCGGCGGGCTTTTCGATCGTCCGGACCTGAACCATCGGCGCGGTTTCCTTGTGGACCTGCGATACCGGCGGTTGTCCTAGCCGATCAGCGGCCGGACAACACGTCAAAATCGCAACAGATATCGCGGGCGCACCGCGCCGCCGCCCGTCGCAGGCCCGCTAGCTGCCGGGGTCGAGGGAGACGATGGGCCGCTGCTGGGTTTCGGCGAACGCGCGGCGCGCCGTCTCGGTCCGCTCTTCCCATTCCGCGGCGGTCTTGCAGACCTTGGTCGTGAAGCGGGAGTTCGCCTTGGTCTCACGGCGGCACACGAGCCGGTCCGGATCGGCGACGGCGGACCTGGCGGCCGGGGCGGCGACGTCCTCGACAGAACTGGCCGCGTCCTCCGCCGGAACCGGGGCCGCCGGTTCAGTCGCCAGCGCCAGGGACGCCAGGATGATCGCGATGAGCATGGCGAGATCTCCCCAATCAGATGCCTAGTCGCAGCCGCCCACCGGCGGACAGATCTTCACGGTCGGACGTCCGCGGACGTCCTCGAAGGCTTGCTGCGCCGCCTTGGCCCGCTCTTCCCACTCGGCCGCGGTCTTGCAGACCTTGCTGGTGAAGCGGGTGTTGGGCTTGGACTCGCGCCGGCAGACCAGGCGGTCCTTGTCGGCGCCGCTGGTCGAAGGCAGGCTGGCGCCGTCGGCGGGCGCGGTCGGCTCCGCGTCCGGCGCGGGATCTGCGGCCAGCAGGAGCAGGCCAAGGGCGATGGCGGTAATCAATGAACTCATCCGGAAGTCGCGTTGCGCAGGGCGCGATACTCGCCCCGTCGGCTCCGGAGTTCAAGAGGTGGGGATAACCCGGGACGCGCGTACGAAATCGTAGTGCGAATCAGGTCACACGGGCGCAGCCTGACGCTCGGAGGAGTCAGAATGGCCGCGCTCGCCTCGATAATCACCGCACCGCAGACGATCGCAGCCGACCATCCCGAGCGGCAGTATCTGGCGTTGCTGCAGGACATCCTCGACAACGGCGTCGAGCGTGGCGACCGAACGGGCACCGGGACGCTGGGCGTTTTCGGCCGCCAGATGCGCTTCGACCTGTCCCGGGGCTTCCCGCTCCTGACCACCAAGAAGCTGCACCTCAAGTCGATCGTGCTGGAACTGCTGTGGTTCCTGCGCGGCGACACCAACGTGCGCTGGCTGCAGGAGCGCGGCGTCAGCATCTGGGACGAGTGGGCCGACGAGACCGGCGACCTGGGACCGGTCTACGGCCGCCAGTGGCGGTCCTGGACGGCGCCCGACGGCCGGGTGATCGACCAGATCGCCGGCGTGGTGGAAAGCCTGAAGACCAACCCCAACAGCCGTCGTCACATCGTCAGCGCCTGGAACCCGGCCGACGTCGACGACATGGCCCTGCCGCCCTGCCACTGCCTGTTCCAGTTCTTCGTCGCCCCAGATGAGAATGGGGACGGCAAGCTCAGCTGCCAGCTCTACCAGCGCAGCGCCGACGTCTTCCTGGGCGTGCCGTTCAACATCGCCAGCTACGCCCTGCTGACGCTGATGATGGCCCAGGTCACCGGCCTGAAGCCGGGCGAGTTCGTGCACAGCTTCGGCGACGCGCACCTGTACCTGAACCACCTCGACCAAGCCCGGCTGCAGCTCAGCCGCGAGCCCCTGCCCCTGCCGACCATGACCCTCGCGCCGCGCCGCGACCTGTTCGCGTTCGAGTACGAGGACTTCCAGCTGGAGGGCTACCAGTCGCACCCGGCGATCAAGGCGCCGATCGCGGTCTGAGACCGATCACGGCACCAGCACGATCTTCCCCGCCACCGCCGCCTGTTCCAGCTTCTCATGCGCCTCGGCCGCCTGTGACAGCGGCAGGGTCGCGCCGATCAACGGCGTGATCGAGCCCTCCGCGACCGCGGCCAGGACAGCCGCAAGGTCCTGGCGGTAAACCTCCGGCCGGGCGTCGCGCCAGTAGGACACATTGTAGCCGACCACGCCCTGGCTCTGGCCGAACAGGCCCATCGCCGACAGGCTGTTGTTCAGCACCATCTGCACCAGGGCGCCCGGATTGACCTTGCCGCCCTTCGTCGCGTCGTAGCCGCCGTACAGGATTGCCGTGCCGCCCATGCGCAGGGCGGCGACCGAGACCGCCTTCAGGTGCTTGCCGCCGATGTGGTCGTAGGCCGCGACCACGCCGCCGCCCGATATCTCGCGCGCCTTCGCGGCCACGTCGCCCGCCGCGTAGTCGAGGTGAACCCCGCCGCGCGCCTCGATGACCGCCTTCTTGCCGGCCGAGGCCGTGCCGATGGCGCGGACGCCGGCGTTGCGCGCCATCTCCAGCAACAGGTTGCCGACCCCGCCGGCCGCGCCCTGGATCAGCACCCACTCGCCCGGGGCGGCGACGGCGAGGCGGTGGAACATCTGCCAGGCGGTCAGGCCGTTGAGCACCGCCGCGACCAGCGCCCGGGCGTCCGCGCCCTCCGGCGCCGGAACCAGCCATTTGGCCTCGATGTTGCGGCGGTCGGCATACGAGCCGGTAACGGTCAGGGCGGCCACCCGCTGGCCGACCGAGAAGTCCTCGACGCCCGGGCCCAGCGCCTCGATCCGCCCGATCAGGTCATAGCCCGGCGTCACCGGCGCCTTCACGCCGGGATACAGCCCCTGGCGCATGACGATGTCGGCATAGGCCACGCCGGCCGCCTCGATCCTCACCCGCGCTTCGCCCGGTCCCGGCGGCGGCAGCTTCACCTCGCGGGGCGTGAGCACCCCGGCCTTGCCGGTGCGCGGCATGTGCATCTCGAAGGCGGTGTCGGTCATGGCGGTCTCTCCTGCCCGGACGATAGGCCTCATTCCGCCGGGTAAGAGAAGGTCAGGCCTTCGAGAGCTTGCCCTGCGCGAGCAACTGCCGCGCGAGCCGCTCGACTTCCCGACCATACACATCGCGCCGAAGCGGGACCTGTTCGCGCTCGAGGTCTAACCGGCGGTCCAGGCGCCGATCGCGGTCCAGGGGTTGTTCCGGCCGCCCATCGCCGCACAATCCCCCCTTCCCGGGGGTGTCGGCCGGTCTCGATAATGGGACCGTCCCCCGCCGGGATGGAGGCCTGACATGAAACGACACTTCCTCGCGCTGTGCGCAGCCCTGGCGGTCTCCGCGCCGGCAGGCGCCCAGACCGTCGCCACGCCGGACGCCATCGCCCTGGCGGCCCATGAGGCGTGCTACGCGGTCGAACGAGGCTCAACCCTGCCGTCGCTGGCCGGCGCCCAGGGGTTCCGGCCGTCGAGCCGGACCGCCGGAGTCTTCCTGCGGAACATCCCCGGCTACGAGTTCCAGCTTTCGATCACGGACAAGCCGCAGACGAACGGTCAGACGTTGCGCATGTGCTCGCTGGGGATCTGGGGGCGCTTCGCCGGCATCTCCCGCGTCCAGTCGACGCTGGAAGCGCGCGCCCGCGGCCAGGGCTTCACGATCGGCGCCCCGGCGCCGCGGGCGCATGGCGGCACCGACCAGATGTTCTACAAGGAATCGCCGGGGCAGGCGCAGGTCGTGAGCCTGACGATCAACGAGGGCAACGACCCGACCAAGGGCGCCAACTACGTGATCATCTACGGCTGGCTGATGTAGGGACCTTCGCCCCGGGGGGCGGCCTGCCCTGCTCAGCAGCCCGGCGCGGTCGGCGGGCAGGGCACGATCCCGGGGCGTTCCTGGATTTCCTTTACGGCGGCCTGCGAGTCCTTGGTGATCTGCTCCCACTCGGCCTTGGTCCGGCAGACCCGCTTCTTGAAGCGGGTGCCTATCGTCTCGTTCTTGCAGATGACGCGCTCCTGGTCGGGATCGGGCTTGGCCGGAGCCGGCGCCGGATCGACGGCCGCCAACAGCAGGAGTGTCGCGGAAATGGCAGTGATGCTCATGAAGCCCCCAGTTGAGTCATCCTGCCGCGTCGTGAAATGAGGATCAAGCGCCCACCCCGGCTTTGCGCCCCCGCCACGGCGCTGTAGACCAGCCCCATGAGCCTCCTTCCCATCGCCCTCGGCCCTGTCGCCCGCGCCCGCAACGGCGTCATCGGGCGTGACGGCGACCTGCCCTGGCGGCTGAAGTCCGACCTGGCGATCTTCAAGCGCGTCACGATGGGCAAGCCGGTGATCATGGGCCGCAAGACCTGGGACAGCCTGCCAATCAAGCCCCTGCCCGGCCGGCTGAACGTCGTCCTGTCGCGCGACGGCTCGTTCCAGCCCGACAAGGCCGTGGTCTGCGAGCGGTTCAACGAGGCGGTCGAGCTGGCCCGCGAGCAGGCCGAGGACGACGGCGCCGACGAGGTCTGCGTCATCGGCGGCCTGGCGCTGTTCGAGCTGGCCCTGCCCAAGGCGCGCCGCATCTACCTGACCGAGGTCGACGCCGAGCCGCAGGGCGACGTGATCCTGCCCCCCATCGACGAGACCCAGTGGAAGGAGGTCAGCCGCGAGGAACACCCCGTCGGCCCCGACGATGACCACGCCTTCGTCTTCCGCGTCCTCGAGCGGCGTTGAATCGCTTGCGCTGACCCGGCGTCATTGGGTTCACTCCCTGCCAATCAGAAAACGGGAGCGCGCCACATGGACATCGAACTCGTCGCCGAGGGACTGAAGTTCCCGGAGGGGCCCATCGCCATGGCCGACGGCTCGGTGATCCTCACCGAGATCGCCGGTCAGCGCCTGACCCGGGTGACGCCCGACGGCAAGGTCGAGGTCTATGCCGAGACCGGCGGCGGTCCGAACGGCGCGGCGGTCGGACCTGACGGCGCCATCTGGGTGACCAACAACGGCGGCAGCTTCGACTTCCAGGAAATCAACGGCCTGCTGATCCCGGGCCCGACCCCGCCCAGCCACACCGGCGGCTACATCCAGCGCATCGATCCGGTCACCCGCAAGGCCGAGACCGTCTACGAGACCTGCGACGGCAAGAAGTTCAACGGACCCAACGACCTGGTGTTCGACAAGACCGGCGGCTTCTGGTTCACCGACCACGGCTGCAGCACGCCGGAAGGCCGCAAGCACGGCGCCCTGCACTATGCGAAGGTCGACGGCTCGAAGGTCACCCGGGCGCGCGAGCACATGATCTCGCCCAACGGCGTGGGCCTCTCGCCGGACGAGACGGTCGTCTACATGGCCGACACCAACCTGGGGCGGCTGTGGGCCTTCGATGTCGCCGAGCCGGGCGTGCTGGCCGAAGGGCCGCCGTTCCAGCCGGGCCGGGTGGTCTGCAACCTGCCGGGCTACCAGCTGCTCGACAGCCTGGCGGTGGAGGCCGGGGGCAAGGTCTGCGTGGCGACGATCATCAACGGCGGCATCACCGCCTTCGACCCGGACGGCACGACCGAGCACTATCCCTTCCCCGACCTTCTGGTGACCAACATCTGCTTCGGCGGCCCGGACATGACCACCGCCTGGGTCACCGCCTCCGGGACAGGCAAGCTCTACAAGGCCAAATGGCCCCGGCCGGGACTGAAGCTGAACTACAACGCCTGACCGATCGCGGTTATGCTGCGCGCCGACCCGGCAAGTTGGCCGGCCTGGAGGCGTCTGGTCAGCCGTGCTTAATCGCGTCGAGGTCTCGCTTGCAGAGGAACTTCGGGCGCGGCTCAACGAGGGACGCCCCTCGCAGGCCGTGCTCGACAGCTTCCATGCCATCGAGGCGTCGGCGATCCGGGAACCGGAAGCCCTCGCCGCCGCCCTGGAAGACGCCGCGAGGCTGGATCTCTCGCAGGCCCTGTCGACGCTGATCCCGGCGCGCGCCCTGGGCGTGGCGATCTCGAGCGCCGACGGGCGGGTGCAGTGGCGCAACGCCGCCTTCAGCGCCTGGTTCGGCGAGCAGGGCGAGGCGCCGGCCTTCCATCGCCTGCTGAAGCTTGCGACCCGGCGCGAGCCGGTGTCCGGTCTGGTCGAGGCCCACGACGGCGCCGTGCTGGCGACCTGCGTCGGCTGCGCCCGCTCCGCCGCGCGCTGGCCGCTGCCGGCCGAGGCGCTCTCGCTCCTGGGCGCCGGGTCCGGCCGGTTCGCACTGGTCGCCTTCGCGCCGTCGCGGGTCAGCGAGCTGGCGGCGCGGGCGACGGAGGCCTTCGGGCTCACGCCCCTGGAATCGCGCCTGGCCGAGGCGCTGCTCGACGCGCCGTCGATCGAGGTGGCGGCCGACCGCGCCGGCGTCGGACGGGAGACCGCCAGGGACGCGATCCGTTCCGCCCAGCGCAAGGCCGGCGTCCGGCGCTCGTCGGACCTGGTCCGCGAGATGCTCGACATGATGTGCGGCGACCAGCCGGAGGTCACCGACCTGACCGGCGTCTTCATCAACGCCTTCGGCGCCACGCCCGGCGAAGCCCGCACCGGCGCGGCCCTGGCCCGCGGCCTCACCGCGCGCGAGGTCGCCGTGGAACTGGGCGTGACCGAGCACACCATTCGCGGTCAGTTGAAGGCCCTGTACGCCAAGTCCGGGGTGGGCAAGGCGCGGGACCTGATGCGGCTCGCCGCCGAAGCCTCGACGCTGGACGCCATGACCCGCGTCGGCGAGACGGCCGCCCAGCTGGAGAGCGTTGCAGGACGGCTGCGGATCACCGCCCGCCCGGACGGTCGCCGCGTGGCGGCCTGGGACTATGGACCAATGAGCGGGACGCCGGTTCTGGTGGGTCACGGCACCATCACCGGCCGGACGTTGCCGCCGGCTTTCGTCGCGGCGCTTCACCAGCGGGGCTTTCGCCCCATCGTCCCGCAAAGGCCGGGCTTCGGCCTGACCGACTCTGCGACCGGGGACTATCTGGAGACGGCGGCCGGCGACGTCGCCGCGCTGCTCGACGCCCTGCGCATCAAGAAGGCCCACCTGCTGGCGCGGGATGACAGCGCCGCATCGGCCCTGGCCCTGACCGCGGCCCATCCGGACAGGATTATCAGCGGGATGCTGGCCAATCCCCGCTGGCCGGGCGACGGCGTGCGCAGCCCGGATACGCTGATGGGGTCCGTCACCAAGGCTTTTCTGATCCGGCCGGAGATCGTCTCGGTCTTCGGCGAGATGCTGCGCCGGCAGACCCGGTCGGACCTGCTGGCCGACATGATCCGCAGGTCCGCCGCCCACGTCGAGGCCGACCGGCAGGTGCTCGCCCGGCCCGGCGTCCTGGCCAGCATGGTCCGGGACGTCCAGGCCATGGCCGCCCGCTCCAGCGACGGCTTCGCGCGTGAGCAGAGCCTCTACGCCCGAGGCTGGGAGCCGCCAGCGGTCGAGGGCGCCGCGCCCTGGCTGGTGATGGAGTGCCGGCCGCTGACCCTGCCGGGGGTCGAAGCGGCCTTCGGCAGGCTGCCAGCCGTCCGGTTCACCGATCTCGCGGACGCCGGCCTGCTGTTCTACCACTCCCATCCGGTCGAGGTGGCCGACCTGTTCGCCGGCCACGCCCGTCAGGAGTCTCCGCGATGAGCGACAACCGCGCCATGCACCCTGTCGCATCGGGTGGCAGCCTGAAGCGAGACGGGTGGGGAGCAGGTCCGGCTAGTACAGCACCGCCATCGCCGAGCGCTCGAAGCTCTTGAGCTCGTCGCTGCGACCGTCGCGGACCTTGACCGCCCATTCCGGATCCTGAAGCAGGGCGCGACCGACGGCGACCATATCGAACTCGCCGCGATCGAGCCGCTCGAGCAGACCGTCCAGCGACGCCGGCTGGCTGGCTTCCCCGCCATAGGCCGCGATGAACTCGCCGCTCAGGCCCACCGAGCCCACCGTGATGGTCGGCTTGCCCGTCAGTTTCTTGGCCCATCCGGCGAAGTTGAGGTCGCTGCCCTCAAACTCCGGCTCCCAGAACCGGCGCTGCGAGCAATGAAAGACGTCGGCGCCCGCATCGGCCAGCGGTTGCAGCCAGGCTTCCATCTCGGCGGGCGTGGCGGCCAGACGCGCGGTGAAGTCCTGCTGTTTCCACTGCGACAGGCGGATGATGACCGGATAGTCCTCGCCCACGGCCCTGCGCACGGCCTTGAGGATCTCGGCGGCGAAGCGGGCGCGCTCCGGCAGCGTGGTCCCGCCCCAGCGGTCGCTGCGCAGGTTCACCCCGTCCCAGAAGAACTGGTCGATCAGATAGCCGTGGGCGCCGTGCAGCTCGACGGAATCGAAGCCCAGGGCCTTGGCGTCGGCGGCGGCGCGGGCGAAGGCGTCGATGGCGTCCTGGACGTCGGCGTCGCTCATCGGCTCGCCGAACTGCTTGCCGGGACTGGAGAGGCCCGACGGGCTGTCATAGGCGCCGGGCGGGGTCCATTCCGGGTCGCGCGTGCGGACGGCCCCGACATGCCACAGCTGCGGAGCCATGACGCCGCCGGCGGCGTGAACGTCATCGATGACCTTCTTCCAGCCGGCCAGCTCCGCCTCTCCGTGGAAGCGGGGCACGTTGCGGTCATTAAGCGACGCCGGCCGGGCCACGCCCGTGCCTTCCGAAACGATCAGGCCAACCGCATTGGCGGCGCGTCGTTCGTAGTAGGCGGCCACATCACCGGTCGGCACGCCGTCGGGCGAGAAGGACCGGGTCATGGGCGCCATGACGATCCGGTTGGGGATGGTCATCGACTTGATCTTCAGGGGCGAGAACAGGACGTCCTGCGACACGGGCGGCTCCGGGAGATGGGGGTGATCCGCTGCTGGTTTAAACAGCTGTTCGTCCCGGCGGCGCACCAGAAATTCTCCAAGGTGATCAATCGATACCCAGTTCGGTGAATCCGGTTCTCGCGCTTGCGAATGCCGATATAGACTTGAGGGACGGGTTGAGGGACCCGCTCGGTAATGGTGAACGACGTGATCAACCCCGCGACAGCGACCTTTCCGGACGTCCTCCGGAAACGTCTGGCCGAAGGCCGGCCGGCGCAGGCCATCCTCGACGCGTGGCAGAGCATGGAGGGGGCCATCCTCCGCGATCCGGAGGCCATGCGGGCGGCCCTCGAGGAGTCGGCGCGTTTCGCCGCAAGCGAGGGCACGGCCACGGTCGCCCCGCGCTCGGCGCTGGGCTTCGCGGTCCTGGACGGGGACGGCGAGCTGCTGCACGCCGACCAGGCCTTTCGCGACTGGTTCAGCGACGGCGTCGAAACTCTGATGCTTCGCCGGCTTGTCCGCCTCGCCCAGAAGGATGGACGGGCCTCGGGCCTGCTCGGCGGCGCGAACGGCGCCTCCGTCGCCGCCTGCGCCGGCGTCCGCGATGTGGCCGTCGGCTGGCCGATGCCGACCGACTGCCGCGCCGCGCTGGACGGTCCCGGCCGCCGCATCGTCCTGCTTTGTTTCGCGCCCTCGCGCGCCGGCGATCTGTCCGCCAGGGCGACCGAGGCGTTCGGCTTCACGCCGCTTGAGGCGCGCCTCGCCGAAGCGCTTCTCGACGCGGCCAACCTGGACGCCGCCGCCGCCCGGATCGGCGTGGGCCGGGAGACGGCGCGGGAAGCCCTGAAGAAGGCCATGAAGAAGGCCGGCGCCCGAAGGTCGCCCGACCTCATCCGCCGGATGATGGACCTGATGTGCGGGGACCATCCCGAACCGCCGGACATCGAGGAGGTCCTGGCGTCCAACTTCGGGGCCACGGCCGCCGAGGCCAAGGCCGCGGCCCGCTTCGCCCAGGGGCTCACCGCCCGTGAGGTCGCCGAGGGGCTCGGCGTCAAGGAAGCCACCGTCCGGGGGCAGCTCAAGGCCGTCTTCGCCAAGACGGGCGTCAACAAGGCCAAGGACCTGGTCCGCCTCGCCGCCGAGACCAGCACCCTGGCGGCGCTGACCGGCACCGCCGAGACCGTGCTCGAACCGATCGACCCGAATGGCCGCCTGCGCGTCGTGGCGTCGGGCGACCGCCGGATCGCCCTGACGGACTACGGGCCGCGCAGCGGCAAGCCGGTGGTGGTGATGCACGGGGCGGCCACCGGACGTCGTCTGACGCCGGAGCTGGTCCGGGCGCTGCAGAAACATGGCTATCGACCCATCGTGCCGCAGCGCCCCGGCTTCGGCCTGACCGACGTCGCGCGGGGCGACTATCTGCGCCAGGGCTCGGACGACATGGCCCGGGTGCTCGACGCCCTGAAGATCGACAAGACCAAGCTCCTGGTCCGCGACGCCAGCACCCCGACGGGCCTTCATTTCGCGGTTGAGCATTCGGACCGGATCACGGCCGGGATCGCGGTCAATCCCAAGTGGCCGACGGACTCAATCGAGTATCGGGTCCGGTTGCCCCAGAGCATGATGGGGGTCATAGCCCACACCTTCAGGAAAAACCCGCAACTGGTCGGGCTGATGGCCGAGACGCTTCGGCGCCAGACCCGCACCGACCTGCTCGAAAAGACCATGCGGCAGTCGCTGGCCGCCGTGCCCATGGACGCCGCGACGCTGGAGAAACCAGGTGTTCTGGACGCCCTGGTCCGCGACACTCAGGGCATGTTCGCCCGCACCAGCGCCGGCTTTGCGGCCGAGCACCGGGCCCTCGTCGATGGATGGCGGGTTCCCGAAGGCGTCGGCGGCGAGCGCTGGATCCTGGCCGAATGCGCCCCCCTTGCGCTCAGCGGAGTGGAGAAGGCCTGGGGCGGCCTGCCCAACGTGCGCTTCCGGCTGATCCCCGACGCCGGCATGCTCGTCTACTTCTCCCATCCGCAGGTGATCGCCGACCTCGTCGCCGAGGCCTGAACCCATCCCCCCAAAGTGGGCATGCCCGTCCGGCCGTCCGGCTCCACCCTGTGAGTGAAGGGTGGAGACCTATGAGCATCGTCCGCAAGGCCGTCTATCTGCTGCTATGCATCGCTTCGCTGGCGGTCGCCGTCACCCTGATGGCGACCACGGCGCGGGCGCAGAGCGACCCGTTCGGGTCGCTGTACACGCCACCGCCCGGATCGGGGCCTGCGCCCTCGACCCGGACCGGCGTCACGGGCGTCACCGGCGCTGTCGGCCGCAGCTATGTCGGCTCGCAAGAGGGCGGCTTCGCCAGCCTGGGTCAGATCGCGATGCTGCCGCGGGTCGTCCCCGCCATGCCGCTGAGGCTGAAGCCCTGGAATCCGAAAGTCAGCACGAAGCGTCCGCGCATCCTGGTTCCGACCTACGCGCTGGCCCTGGTGCGGACCGGCAAGGTCAGCGCCTTCGCCGGTGGCGCGGGATCGGAAATGGCGCCGCGCCGGACCAGCATCACCACCGCGCTGGTCGGCGTCGATGATGCTCTGGCCGAGCAGCTCGCCGAGGAAGCCTACCAGGACCTGGTGTCCCGCCTGAAGGCGGCCGGCTTTGACGTCGTCACCCCCGCGGAGATCGCCGCCACGCCGGAAGCCGGCCGGCTGGACCTGGTCGGCACGCGCGCCCGGGGCATCAACGGAATGAGCGTCTATGGACCGCGCAGCGCGCCCCTGCGGGCCGGCCATCCCTATACGCAGGCGGTGCTTTCAGGGTCGAAGGCGGCGATCGCGCTCACCGACATGAGCATCGAGACCAACGCCCTGGTGATCACGCCGCAGATCGCCCTCGACTACCAGCAGCTCGAGAGCACGGGCCGGCGCACCTACGTCGGTTCGGCGCAGGTCGGCGCCAAGGTCTGGTTCGACGTTCTCAGCGGCTCGGGGGCCAACTTCCTGGTCGGCGGATCCCGCAAGGGCCTGGGTTCGGGCCCCTACGGCGGCTTCCTGATGGACGGCAACCACGGCTCCACCGAGCCCTTCGGCATCATGTACGAGGTGGACGATCGTTCCGACAGCGTCGCGATCAGCAACGCCTTCGCCAACGCCGGCCTGGGGTCGCTCTACCGCCAGAGCCAGGTCTACGCGATCGAGGTGGCGCCGGAGCGCTACGCCGCGCTGGCCCGCGCCGCCTTCCAGGGCCTGAACATTTCGATTGTCGCCGAGCTCAAAAAGGCTCGCGGCCTGTAGTCAAACGGAGGGAAGAGTCCATGAAACGCATCACCGCCCTTATGGCCGCCGCGGCCATGATCGCCTCGCCGGCCCTCGCGCGCCAGCCGGTGTCCAGCGAGGCGCCGCCCGAGGACGCCGCGCCGCCGCCTGCGGCCAGCCTGGTCCAGCCGGCCGCCCCGGCCGCGCCCGTCGCCGCGGAGACGCCGCCCGCCGCGCCCGCCCCGGCGCCGGCCGCGACGATCGACCCGTCCATCTACCAGGTGCTGCGCACCGGTGACCGTCAGATGTCCTGCGAGGCCCTGGCCACCGAAGCCAACACGCTCAACGCCGAGCTGATGGCCGAGCAGCAGGCGGCCGCCAAGAAGGCCAAGAAGGCCAAGGCCGGCAAGGGCATCATGGGCGGCGCCGCGGGTGGACTGATGGCCGGCGCCGCCCGTTACGGCCTGGCGCGGGGCATGGTCGGCGGCGCGTTCAGCCCGCTTGTCGCCCAGGCCGCCGTCGCCGCCACGGACGCCACGGCGGTCGCCGCCGGCAATGCGATCGCCAACAGCGGCGACGACGGGACGGCGCCCACGGTGTCGCCCAAGCAGCAGCGGATGAACCACCTGCTGAGCCTCTATCGCGAGAAGCAGTGCTGAGGACGGACGGGGACAGTCGCTGACGCGCCTGTCCCCGGCTGATCAGAGGCCGAGCACCAGCTTGGCCATGATGTTGCGCTGGATCTCGTTGGACCCGGCGTAGATCGAGGCCTTGCGATAGTTGAAGTAGCTCGGCGCGGTCGGCGCCGCGTAGTCCGGGCCGGGCCTGGGTTCGTTGGTCACGGCCCAGGTGTCCTGGATGAAGGGCGCCGCGTATCCGCCGACCGCCTCCAGCGCCAGCTCGGTGATCGCCTGCTGGGCTTCCGAACCGGCGCACTTGAGCATCGACGACGCCGGCCCCACGGGCTGGCCCGAGCCCATGGCCGAGAAGATGCGCAGCTCGGTCGCGTTCAGCGCCTCGATGCGAATCTCCATTTCCGCCAGCTTGCGCTGGAAGTCGCGATCACGGATCAGCGGCTCGCCCTGGTCGGACAGCTCGGCGGCGGCAATCGTCCGCACCTTCTTGAGCTGGTTCATCAGACCCGGCGCGTAGGCGTTGCCGCGTTCGAACTCGAGCAGGTACTTGGCGTAGGTCCAGCCCTTGCCCTCTTCGCCGATACGATTGGCGACCGGCACACGGACGTTGTCGAAGAAAACCTGGTTGATTTCCTGCTCGTCCGTCGCGGGACCATCCAGCGTCGGCAGCGGCTTGATCTGGATGCCCGGCGTATCCATCCGCAGCAGCAGGAAGGAGATGCCGTTCTGCGGCTTGCCGCTGTTGTCGGTGCGGACCAGGCAGAACATCCAGTCCGCCCACTGGGCGTGGGTGGTCCAGATCTTCGAGCCGTTGAGCACGTAGTCGTCGCCGTCGCGCTCGGCCTTCATCTGCAGGCTGGCGAGGTCGGAGCCGGAGCCCGGCTCGCTGTAGCCCTGGCACCACCAGATGTCGGAGTTGATGATCGGCGGCAGGTGCTGCGCCTTCTGCTCGTCGGAGCCGAAGGCCATGATCACCGGGGCGACCATCTTCAGGCCCATCGGGGACGAGGTCGGTACGCCGGCCAGGCTCATCTCCATGTTGAAGATATAGGCCTGGCTGGGGGTGAACCCCGCGCCGCCGTACTCGACCGGCCAGTTGGTGGCGGCCCAGCCGCGCGCGGCGAGCTTCTTCTGCCACTTCACCTGGCCGGCCTTGTCGAGATAGCCGTTCTTCGACTGGGACATCTGCCTGCGCAGGTCCTCATCGTAGTTCTCGGCGATCCAGTCGCGGACCTCGCGCTGGAAGGCCTTGTCCTCTTCCGAGAAAGCGAGGTCCACGGCGGTTACTCCACGCCGTCGAGGTATTCGATCTCGGGACGGCCGGCCATCGTCGGCCCCATCGCCGCGCCCGCCGCCTTGAAGTAGTCGGTGCCGCCGTGGGCCTGGAGGGCCTCGTCGGAGGCGTAGACTTCAAGCACCTTGTAGATGCCGGCCTCGGTGCGGCTGCGGGTCAGCTGGTACATCAGGCAGCCGGGCTCGTTGGCCTTCACCTTCGCGGCCAGGTCGAGAAAGATCTTCTCGAACTCCGAAGCCTTCTCGGGCTGCACCTTCAGGGTCGCGACGACGCCGATCATGTTGTTCTCTCCCTTGGCCCCACTGGCCCGAACGTTTGTTTGAACGACACCATGAGGCGGCGGCGCGACGTGCGCAAGCGTGACGTCGGATGAAAGCGCCACGATCCCGACGCGGCACATGTCAAGCAGGTTGACATATTGTCGCCAGTTCCAGAACCCTGCGGCCAGGCGACACGGCGGGTGGCGGTGATGACGGCATCAAGGACAGCGGACTGGGCCCTGTGGGCGGACGGGGAGTCCACGCGGCTCGCCGAGCGGGCGCAGGCGGCCGAGGCCCTGCGCTCGGTGCCCGAGGCGACGATGTCGGAGGCTCGGGAGGCCGGCCTGTTCAACATGCTGGTTCCTCCGGCGCGCGGCGGCGAGGGCGCGAGCTTTCCGATCTTCCTCGATGTCGTCCGACGGCTGGGCGCCGGCTGCGCATCCAGCGCCTGGACACTGTCGTTCCTGGCCCTGCACGCCTGGCTTCTGTGCAAGTTCGAACCCGCCCTCCAGGACGAGCTCTTCGCGAACGGCGCCGTACCGATGGCGCCTGCCCCGCTCGCGCCGACCGGCAAGGCCGAGAAGGTCGAGGGCGGCTATCGCGTCTCCGGGCGGTGGGAATGGGCGACCGGCGCCAATCATGCCGACTGGGTGATGGTCAACTGCCTGGAGTCCGGCGCGATGATCCCGCGGTTCGCCGTTCTGCCGATCGGCGACGTCGTCGTGCATGACGTCTGGCGCGTCGCCGGCATGGCCGCGACAGGCAGCAACACCATCTCGGCCGACAACGTCTTCGTGCCTCGGCATCGGACGCTGCAGGCCCACCTGCTCAAGCTCGCGCCTTCGCCCGGCGAAGCGCTCTATCCCGGATCAAACGTCTGCTACCCCCTGGGGGCGGTGCTGGCGGTCGTCGCCTGCACGGCGGCCCTGGGCGCGGCCGAGGGCGGCCTGGCGGTCTTCACCGAGCGAATGCGCAGCAAGGTCCAGGCGTACAGCGGCGGGGCCAGGGCGGCAGACTCGCCCGCCATGCATCTGCGCCTCGGCGAGGCCCTTGCGACGGTGCGCGCCGCGCGGCTGGTCTGGGAAGACGCGATATCCCGCCTCGAGCGCGACGGTCCCATGGGCCACGAGACGCCGCTGGACACGCTGGCGGCGATCCGCCTGGCCTCGGCCGACGTGGTGCGGCTCGCCAATGTGGCTCTCAACACCCTGGGCGCGGCGGCGGGCGCGAGCGCGGGGTTCCTCGACTTCCCGCTGCAGCGACACTTGCGCGACGTGCAGATGATGCGCGGCCACGTTGTGTACGACTGGGACCGCGCCGCGCAGATCGGCGGCAAGATCGCACTGGGCCTGCCGCCGAGCCCCGCCGATCTGCTCTGACAAGCTCCCTCTGACAATATTGTCAGATGATCGGCCAGATCGTGACCTCCAAGCCGGAGATACTCTGACTATATCGAGGTTGAAGCCCTCGAACTCCGGAACCGCATGCCGCATCATACTCCGCTGATCGCAACTATAGTCGCCGGCCTGGTCGTCGCTTTTGGCCTGGGCGCCATCGCCCAGCGTCTGAAGGTCTCGCCACTGGTGGGCTACTTGCTGGCCGGGGTGCTGGTCGGGCCCTTTACGCCGGGCTTTGTCGCCGATGCGGACCTGGCGCAGGAACTGGCGGAGATCGGCGTCATCCTGCTGATGTTCGGCGTCGGGCTCCACTTCTCCCTGAAGGATCTCCTTGCCGTCCGCCGGATCGCCATCCCCGGCGCCCTGGGCCAGATGGCGGTCGCCACCCTGCTCGGCATGGGGCTGGCTCACTTCCTCGGCTGGACCCTGATCGCCGGCATCGTCTTCGGTCTGGCGCTGTCGGTGGCCTCGACCGTGGTGCTGCTGCGCGCGCTTCAGGAGCGGCGGCTGGTGCAGACCGACAAGGGGCGCATCGCGGTCGGGTGGCTGATCGTCGAAGACGTGGCGATGGTGCTGGCGCTCGTCCTGCTGCCGGCCCTGGCCGGCAGCCTCGGCGACGGCGCCGCGAACGCCTCGCCCGCTGTCTGGCTGCAACCTCTGGGAATCACCCTGCTGAAGGTGGCGGCCTTTGTCGCCTTCATGCTGATCGTCGGCCGGCGGGTCGTGCCGTGGGTCCTGCACTGGGTCGTGCACACCGGGTCCCGCGAACTGTTCCGCCTCGCGGTGCTGGCTATCGCCCTGGGCTTCGCGTTCGGCGCCGCGCTGCTGTTTGGCGTCTCCTTCGCGCTGGGCGCCTTCTTCGCCGGGATGATCCTGGCGGAAAGCGAACTGAGCCACCGGGCGGCGGAGGAAACCTTGCCGCTGCGCGACGCCTTCGCGGTGCTGTTCTTCGTCTCGGTCGGCATGCTCTTCGATCCCAAGGTGCTCGTCGAGCAGCCGGGGCCGGTCATTGCGACCGTCGCGATCATCGTGTTCGGCAAGTCGCTCGCGGCGTGGGCGATCGTCCGCGCCTTCGGCCACCCCAACCAGACCGCGCTGACGGTGTCGGTCAGCCTCGCCCAGATCGGCGAATTTTCCTTCATCCTCGCAGGGCTCGGGGTGGCGCTGAAGGTGATGCCCGCCGAGGCGCGCGACCTGATCCTCGCGGGATCGATCCTGTCGATTCTGATCAACCCGCTGTTGTTCACCCTCGCGGTGCGGCGCATCCGCTCGGAGGACGCGCCCGAGGCCGACGGCGACGCCGATGTCGAGGCGGTGGCGGCCGAACCCGCGCGGACGGTGCTGATCGGCTTTGGCCGCGTCGGCAG
>CAYTZY010000031.1:0-30750 GCA_964442795.1 uncultured Caulobacter sp. | reverse complement strand
CACCATGACGAAGGTGGTTTGCGTTCCACTGAGTTCGTCATCCTGAGGAGCGAGCCTTGAGCGAGCGTCGCGAAGGACGCACTACGCCAGCCCCAGCTTCTCCGGCCGGATGCGCGACCGCCGCGCCGGCAGTTCCGCCATCAGCCGCGTACGCTCGTCCTCGGGCAGGCGGGCCCAGCCGCCGATCTCTGGCAGGGTGCGGTAACAGCCCAGGCACAGGCTGCTCTCGGCATCGACGATACAGACCTTGATACAGGGCGTGACGATGGCCTTCGGGGGCGTCAGGGGCAGGGTCATCGCGCGACGCCCTCCGGAATGGCGTAGGCGACCGTGGCCTTGGCGGCGGCGCGGTCGCGGCCCTCGGTCCACATCAGGACGTCGCAGGTCCCGATCCGGCGGCCGAGCCGCAGCATCGTCGCCTCCGCGTGCAGGTCGCCGGGCGCGCAGGGTCGCAGGAAGTGAATGGTCAGGCTCGTGGTCACGGCCATGGCGACCTCGCCGATGTGGGCCAGCATCAGCGTGTAGGCGGCGGTGTCGGCCATGGCCATCAGCGTCGGGCCGGAGATCACGCCGCCTGGCCGCAGATTGCGGCTGGCCGTGGCCTGGACCAGTTCCACCCGACCGGGCGCGGCCATCGTCACCCGGGGCATCGCCGCCGGGTCGGCCTCGGGGAAGGCGCGCGCCAGGAAGGCGTTCAGGGCCGCCGGGTCCATGCGCAGGGGCGTCTCGGCGGTGGCGCTGCTCTTGATCATCGCGCCAGCATCGCGACCGGAGGGGTGCGTTTCAAGCCTTACGGATTGGTCATGTTTTCGTCATGTTTTCGACACGACCATTACAGGTCTGTAAGATATGAACTCTGTGTAATTATTAGAGTCTGTCAGGTATTTAATTTGTGAATACAGTTCGTCTCCAGCATCCTGATCTCGCACCAATCAGGGAGATGGAGCGACCCCCATGCGTATCATCACTGCCGCCGTTATCGCCGCGACCGCCATGTCCGGCCTCGCCGCCCCCGCCGCCTTCGCCGCCGAAGGCCGCCTCAGCGATTCCCAGTTCATCAAGGCCGCGCGCTGCGCCGGCCTGGCCGGGGCCGACTCGGAGAAGTTCGACGCGCTGGTGAAGGCCAACAAGCGTGGCCGCGCCGACTTCGTGCTCGACAAGGCCAACACAGCCAGGTCTGACGCCGCCCGCGCCACGCGCTCGGCCCGGGAGGGCGGCAAGGCCGAGATCGCCGCCGAACTCGCCGGCGTCTGCGCCAGCCTCGCGGCCTGAGCGGCCAACACCACTACTGATCGAGCACCCAGTAGCCTTGACGCCTCGTCCTTCGGGACGGGGCGTTCCTTTTTTTGGTCCGGAACGGTTGTCGATGGCGGGCTCAGCTTTACGTTGACGCTCGCGTCATCTTTCCAAACAACTGTTCGGTCGCTATGGTCCGCGCCGACTTTGAACGGCCCCTTCAGAGGCCGCGCCGGGAGCCCTACATGAACCTCGAATTCTCCGCCGAAGACAACGCGTTCCGCGCGGAGGTCCGCGCCTTCATCGAGCAGAACTACCCCGAGCACCTTCGTGGCAAACAGGACGAAGGCGACGACCTGACCAAGGAAGACTACCTGTCCTGGCACAAGGTCCTGGCCAGGAAGGGCTGGGTCGCGCCGTCGTGGCCGGAAGCCCTCGGCGGCACCAACTGGACCTCGACCCAGAAGTACATCTTCTCCGAGGAACTGGCCCGCGCCGACGCGCTGCCCGTCCTGCCGTTCGGCGTCGTGATGGTCGCCCCGGTGATCTACACCTTCGGCACCAAGGAGCAGAAGGAGCGCTTCCTGCCGAAGATCTACAACGGCGAGGAATGGTGGTGCCAGGGCTACAGCGAGCCGGGCGCCGGCTCCGACCTGGCCAGCCTCAAGACCAAGGCCGAGCGCTTCACCGGCGACGACGGCAAGGAATACTACCTGGTCAACGGCCAGAAGACCTGGACCACGCTCGCCCAGCACGCCGACTGGGGCTTCTTCCTGGTCCGCACCGACCCGACGGCGAAGATCCAGGAAGGCATCTCCTTCCTGCTCATCGACATGAAGACCCCGGGCATCGAAGTTCGCCGCATCACGACCCTGGAAGGCGGCCACGAGGTCAACGAAGTCTGGCTCGAGAACGTCAAGGTGCCGGTCGAGAACCGCGTCTTCGAGGAGAACAAGGGCTGGACCTGCGCCAAGTTCCTGCTCGGCCACGAGCGCAGCGGCATCGCCGGCGTCGCCCGCTCCAAGCGCGGCGTCGAGAAGATCCGCGAGATGGCCGCCGCCGAGCTGAACGATGACGGCACGCCGCTGATCCAGGACGCCGCCTTCAAGCGCAAGGTCGCCGAGCTGGAGATCGACCTGACGGCTCTGGAGTTCACCGAGCTGCGCACCCTGGCCGCCGAGAGCGCCGGCAAGGGCCCCGGGCCGGAATCGTCGCTGCTGAAGATCAAGGGCACCGAGATCCAGCAACGCCTGACCGAGCTGGCGCTGGAGGCCTCCGGCCACTACGCCTCGCCCTACCTGCGCGACATGGGCGACAACGCCAAGATCGGCCCGGAGTACGCCGTCGGCCGCGCCGGCGCCTACTTCAACACCCGCAAGACCTCGATCTACGGCGGGTCCAACGAGATCCAGCGCAACATCATCGCCAAGATGGTGCTGGGCCTCTAACCTCGCCGCTCAACGATAACGCACGCCAAGAAACGCTCGTCAGGGACGCCCCATGGATTTCAACTTCACCGAAGAACAGTCGATGCTGCGCGACACGGTCGCCAGCTACCTCCAGGACAACTACGACTTCGACAAGCGTCGCAAGATGATCTCGTCGGACGCCGGGCGTGATCCGGCCGTCTGGTCGGCCTTCGCCAACGAGCTGGGCATCCTGGGCGCGCCGTTCTCGGAAGAGCTGGGCGGCCTTGGCGGCGACGCCATCGAAAACATGATCGTCATGGAAGAGTTCGGCAAGGCGCTGGTCGTCGAGCCCTACCTCGGCACCGTGGTGATCGGCGGCGGCTTCCTGAAGCACTCCGGCCACGCCAATGCGGCCGACCTGATCGGCGGCATCATCGGCGGCGAGACCATCTTCGCCTTCGCCTACGCCGAGCCGCAGGCCCGCTACACCTGGCACGACCTGAAGACGACGGCCAAGAAGGACGGCGCCGGCTACGTGATCAACGGCCACAAGGCCGTGGTCGTCGGCGCCCCCTGGGCGACCCACCTGATCGTCACCGCCCGCACCGGCGGCGGCCAGCGCGAGGAGAGCGGCGTCTCGGTGTTCATCGTCGAGAAGAACGCCAAGGGCGTCACCACCCGCGACTACCCGACCGTCGACGGCCAGCGCGCCTCGGAAGTCTACTTCGAGAACGTCTCGGTCGGCGCCGACGCCCTGATCGGCGCGGAAGGCGCCGCCCTGCCGCTGGTCAACAAGGTCATCGACGAGGCCACCGCCGCCCTGTGCGCCGAGGCCGTCGGCGCCATGCGCCAGCTGCACACCGGCACCCTGGAGTACGCCAAGCAGCGCAAGCAGTTCGGCACCGCCATCGCCAACTTCCAGGTGCTGCAGCACCGGATGGTCGACATGTTCATGAACGTCGAGCAGTCGGTCTCGATGACCTACATGGCCACCATCAAGGTCACCGACGACGCCGAGCGCGCCAAGGCCGTCTCCGCCGCCAAGGTGCAGATCGGCAAGGCCTGCAAGTTCGTCGGCCAGAACGCCATCCAGATCCACGGCGGCATGGGCATGACCGACGAACTGGCCATCGGCCACTACTTCAAGCGCGCCACGATGATCGAGGGCCTGTTCGGCTCGGTCGACCATCACCTGCGCCGCTACGAGACCCTGTCCTTCGGTAAGGCGGCGTAAAGCCGCCACCGGACAGGACTGCCTGGGAGGCGGGGGCCGCGAGGCTCCCGCCTTTTTCTTTTGGGGTGAGCGCCGCGTCGAGGTTCAGCCCGTCCCTCGTTGTCCACGATGGACATCAGGCGACAGGAAGCAGATTTCCGGCAGTTGTGCGAGCTTCCACGTCGGCATGCGCCCGAGGCCGCCCCCAAGGTTGATGGCGCGGCCGTCCCGCGCTACGGCGGGGCAGGGGAACACGGCTCATGCTAGATGACGAGGAAGCGCGCGCTGAGCGGCGGCGGATCATGGGGGAAGCGGTTCAGCCTTACTTCGTGCCCGGCTACGAAGGCCACTGGTCCGGAGTGCTGTTGTTCGCGGCGACGCTGGTCGGCGCGACGATGCTCTTCAGCTGCTTTCCGATGGCGATGGCCGTGATCGGCGGCGGCAGGACCGGCGCGGCCGACGGCCAGACAGCGGCGACCTTTCTTGTGCTCTATGCGGCGATGCTCATCGGTCCAGTCGCCGGCTGGCTTCTCTGGGGTTTCCGGCGACGCTGGGCCGCTGTAGCCGTTGTGGTGCTGTTCGCCGCCTGCGTGGTCTTGCTGAAGCCGGCGGCGGGATTCTAGCCCGCCAGAGACTCCCGCTTCTCTTCCAGAGCCAGCCATTCGTCCTCGGCGGCGGCGAGGTCGGCGCGGGCCTTGTCGGCGGCCTTCATCGTCCGGTCGAAGCGGGCGCGGTCGCGGGCGTAGAGGTCGGGGTCGGCCAGCTCGGCGTCGAGCCTGGCGATCTGGCCCGGCAGCGCGGCGATCAGGCCTTCCAGCTCTTCCAGTCGCCGCTGATCCTTGTAGCTGAGCTTGACCGCCTTCTTCGCCTCGGCGCGGGGCGTCTGCACGGCCTTGGCGCCGCCGGGATTGCGATCCTCGAAGAAGCCCGGGTTCTGGTCCATGAAGTCGGTCCAGCCGCCCGGCGTCTCGACCACCTTGCCCCGCCCATCCAGCGCGATGGTCGAGCTGGCCAGCCTGTCGATGAAGTCGCGGTCGTGGCTGACCAGGATCAGGGTGCCGTCGAAGTCGGCCAGCAGGTCCTCGAGCAGGTCCAGCGTCTCCATGTCGAGGTCGTTGGTCGGCTCGTCCAGCACCAGCAGGTTGGCCGGCCGGGCCAGCGCCCGGGCCAGCAGCAGACGGTTGCGCTCGCCGCCCGACAGGCTGGAGACCGGCTGCCGAAGTTGCTTGTCCTGGAAGAGGAATTCCTTGGCGTAGCCGGCGACGTGGCGGGGCATGCCGCGGACCATGATCTGGTCGCCGCCGCCGTCGGTCAGCACGTCCCAGAGGGTCTGGCCCTCTTTCAGGTCACCGCGCGCCTGGTCGATGTAGGCGACCTCCAGCCCGGTCCCCAGCTTCACCTCGCCGGCGTCGGGCTTCAGGTCGCCGAGCAGCAGCTTGACCAGCGTGGTCTTGCCGGCCCCGTTGGGCCCGACCAGCGCGACCCGGTCGCCGCGCTGGATGCGGGTCGAAAAGCCGCTGACGATGACCCGATCGCCGAAGGCCTTGCTGAGGCCCTTGGCCTCGGCCACCCGCTTGCCGGAGGTATCGCCCGCGGCGAGGCCCATGCTCAGGCTGCCCCGGGCCTCCTTCAGCACCGTGGCCTTCTGCTGGCGCATGGCGATCAGCCGGCGGCGTCGGCCCTCGTTGCGCGCCCGGCGTCCGGTGACGCCGCGCGCCATCCAGTGCTGTTCGCGCTCGATGGCCTTGTTCAGCCGGCGGAACTCGTCGGCCTCGGCCTCGAGGATCGCTTCCGACCACTCGTCGAAGTGCTCGAACCCCTTGTCCAGCCGGCGGACCTTGCGGCTCTCCAGCCAGAAGCAGCGCCGGGTGACGCGGCCCAGGAAGGCGCGGTCGTGACTGACGATCAGGGCGGCGGCCCGGGAGGCCGACAGCTTGTCCTCCAGGGTCTGGATGGCGAAGATGTCCAGGTGGTTGGTCGGCTCGTCCAGCAGCAGCACGTCCGGCTGCTCGGCGAAGGCGCGGGCCAGGGCCACGCGACGGATCTCGCCGCCGGAGAGGCCCTTGGTCGACTTGGCCGGGTCCAGCCCGAAGGCCATCAACTCCGCCTCGGCCTCGTAATGGGTCGCTCCGCCGGCCTCGCAGTGGTCCAGCAGGGTGTCGCCGACGATCACCGGCTCCTGCGGCACGACGACGATCCGGGCGCCGGGGGTTACGAAGCGGTCGCCGGCGTCGGGCTCGATGGCGCCGGTCAGGATCCGCATCAGCGTCGACTTGCCCGCGCCGTTGCGCCCGACCAGCGAGGCCTTCACCCCCGGCTCGATGGCCAGGTCCACGCCGTCGAACAGCATGGTGGCGCCGTCGGCGAGCCGGACGTCTTTCAGGGCGAGGATCGGGGCGGCCATGCGGAGAAGATTACTGCGGTGCGAGGGGAGGGGGATGGCGAGCGGTCTATCCCCTCTTTTGACTGCGGACGAAAGGCCTGTCAGGGCGTAATCAGTTCCAGCTTTGGAAAGTAGGTTCGATAGCGGGTCGCATCCCGGGTCAGAAGCGGCGCCCCGAGTACAGCCGCATGGGCGCCGACGACGAAGTCCGGAAGCACGCCGGTGCGGGCTCCGCCGCGCTTGCGGTAGGCCAGGTACGCCTTGGCCGCCAGGAACAGGCCCGACTTTGGGCAGGGCGAAACCGAGACGCCGACGGATTCGAGAAAATCCTCTACGGCCTCAATGGCGGGAGAGCCGACGCAGAGTTCGGCGAACACGACATCCGTGGCGGCGAGCGGGCCTCGCGCTACCGCCCTGTCCAGATGCCGCTCAGACCAGACCGCCCAGCGGGGGTCCGCCTTCAGCAGATCAAGCAGGACGTTCGTATCGACGAAGGTCAATCCGGCTCGCCGCGGGTCAGGGCCATGATCTCATCCGTCGTCATTCCGCCCTTCCAGGCTCCGCGCCAACGCGCGAACCGGCTTTCGACGGGTTTGCCGGCGCCAACCTTCTCGATGACGGTCTCCCCTCGGTCATTCATTCGGTAATCGACGGCCTCACCGGGTTCGACGCCGAGAGTCTCCCGAATTCGCTTGGGTACGGTGACCTGACTTTTGCTCGTCAATATGTAGCCCATCGGAAAATCCTTACTCGACGATGGATGAGTAATACCACATGACAGGCCCGCCTTGAAGCGACCGCTTGCGCTCACCCCCCGTAAGGCTCGTCGCCGCGGTCCAGGTTCAGCTCCCAGGCCATGTAGTCGAGCGCGTCCTCGGGCTCGGCCAGGGTGTCCTCGTTGATCGTCTGGTTGCGGATCGAGACGCCGGCCTTGTGGGTGCTCTCCGGGTCGCCGGTGATCAGCGGGTGCCATTGCGGCAACGTCTTGTCCTCGTGCAGCCGGCGATAGGCGCAGCTGGCCGGCATCCACAGCAGGTCCTCGATGTTGCCCGGTGTCAGTTTGATACAGTCGGGGACGTACCGCTTGCGGTTGGCGTAGTCGGTGCAGCGGCAGCTGTCCGGATCGAACAGCTTGCAATGCACGCGGGTCGGGATGACCTCGCCGGTATCTTCGTCTTCGAAGCGAACCAGGCAGCACAGGCCGCAGCCGTCGCATAGGCTCTCCCACTCGGCGGGACTCATCTCGCGGAGAGACTTCGTCTCCCAGAAGGGTTTGCACGGCATGACCCTTGCGTCCTAAACCCGTTGTAGCCGTAACCCAAGCCGCGTCTGGATCATTTTGAGCGACGACTGGTCCCTTCCGCCGTACCGTTTCAACCCGGAGCCCGAGCCCGAGCGGGCGCCGGAGCCTGAAGCCGCGCCCGAAGCGCCGGCGAAGGCCAGGCAGGGCAAGGCCCCCAAGCCTCCCAAGGCTCCGAAGGCGCCCCGGCCGCCGAAGGCCGCGGCCCCCAAGGTCTTCGGCCGCGCCACAAAGCCCAAGCCCGTCAAGCCGCCCCGCCCGCCGCGCGAACCCGGCGCGGGCTTCCGCTGGCAGTCCCTGTACGAATGGGCCCTGTCGCCGAAGCTGCGCTGGGCCTGGCTGACCCTGCTGGTCCTGTTCCTGATCGGCGTGGCGACCGTCGCCGCGGGCAGTGTCTACATCTGGCGCAAGTATCTGACCGACGTCCCGCCGCTGCCGGCCCGCGAGGAACTGTTCGCGATCAACCGGGCGCCTGGAATCCGCTTCCAGGACAAGGACGGCCAGCAGATCGCCGTGCGCGGGCCGCGATACGGCGAGCGGATTACCCTCGACCAGCTGCCGGAGTACGTCCCGCAGGCCTTCCTGGCCGCCGAGGACAAGCGTTTCTACAAGCACGGCGCGCTGGATTTCCACGGCATCGCCCGCGCCGCCTGGGTCAACTGGCGGGCCGGACGGATCGTGCAGGGCGGCTCGACGATCACCCAGCAGATCGCCAAGGGCCTCTTCCTGACCCCGGACCAGACCATGAAGCGCAAGCTTCAGGAGGCGGTCATGGCCACGCGCCTGCAGAAGGTCCTGACCAAGGACGAGGTGCTCGAGCTCTACCTCAACCGCATCTTCTTCGGGGCCAACACCTACGGCATCGACGGCGCCTCGCGCGCCTACTTCGGCAAGCCGGCCAGTCGCATGACACTGGCCGAGGCGGCGTTGCTGGCCTCGCTGCCCAAGGCGCCGTCGCGCCTGGCCCTGACGAAGAACATGGGCGAGGCGCTCAAGCGCCAGCGGCTGATCCTGGGCAACATGCTCGAGGAGCGCTGGATCACCCGTGAGCAGTACGAGGCCGCGCTGGAGAACACCCCGGTGCTGGCCCCCGGCGCGGTGCAGGACGAGGGCGACCTCGGCTACATCCTCGACTACGCCACCGCCGAGGCGGTCAAGCTGGCCGGCGAGAACAGTCCCGACCTGATCGTGCGGCTGACCATCGACTCGCGGCTGCAGGCGGCGGGCTCGAAGTTCGTCCGCGAGGCCCTGAAGACCGATGGCGCCAAGGCCGGCGCGACGCAGGCGGCCCTGCTCGCCATGACCCCGGACGGGGCCATCCGCGCCATGGTCGGCGGCACGGACTTCGACGAGACCCCGTTCAACCGCGCCACCCAGGCTCGCCGGCAGCCCGGCTCGACCTTCAAACCCTTCGTCTACGCCGCCGCCGTCGAGCGGGGCGTGCTTCCGACCGACACCCGGATTGACGGGCCGGTCAAGCTGGGCGACTGGGAGCCGGGCAACTACGGCGGCGGCTACGCCGGCACGGTGACCATCGCCGACGCCCTGGCCAAGTCGATCAACACCGTGGCGGTCAAGCTCGGCCAGGAGGTCGGGGTCGACGCCATCGGCGAACTGTCCCGCCGCTTTGGCCTGACCAGCATCCCGCCCCGGCCGGACCTGGCCGTGACCCTGGGCGCGCGCGAGGTGACGCTGCTGGAGCTGGTCGGCGGCTTCCAGGTGTTCCAGCTCGGCGGCCAGCGCCGTCCGGCCTACATCATCGAGAGCATCACCACGGTCAGCGGGGAACCGCTCTTCACCCACTCCGAGACGGCCGGATCGCCGGTCTATGACATCGCCAACGCCTCGATCATGGTGAAGATGATGAAGGGCGTGCTGGAGCGCGGCACCGGGACGCGGGCCGCCTTCGGCCGGCCGGCGGCGGGCAAGACCGGAACCAGCCAGAACTGGCGCGACGCCTGGTTCGTCGGCTTCACGCCGGACATCATCGCCGGCGTCTGGGTCGGCAACGACGACGACAAGCCGATGAACAGGGTGGCCGGCGGCGGCATTCCCTCGACCATCTGGCGGCGGTTCATGCTGGAGGCGCACGTCGGCAAGCCGGCCCGCGACTTCGACTGGCTGCTGCCCGACCCGGTCCCGGAAACCGAGGACGACCCCCGCAACCCCTTCTATGGCGAGCTGGCCAACGACTTCGCGCGGGCGGCTGACTCCCTCGAGGACCAGGCGGGCGACGTCCCGGCCACGCCGGTCGTTCCGGTTGTCCCGGCGGCGCCGGGCGGTCCGGAGGCGCCCCGCGTTCCGGGCGCCCCTGGCCGTTCCGATCCGGCCGCGCCGCCGGCGCCGCGTCGCCAGGCGCCGTTGATCCCGCCGGGCGACGTCATCCCCTACTGACGGGATTGCGCGTCGGATGGGGGGACAGATGGTGATCTGTCCACTCGCAATCCGGACCAGAAGCGAGCCTGTTCAAGGGCTTGCATCTTTCTCGCGACATTCGATCCGCGCGGCGCGGTGGTCCCGTATGGTTTGGGCATCAACAACAAATCCCGGAGGGGCGGCGATGCCCGAGGCGTTCCTGGAACGGCAGCTGCGCCGCATCGAGACGCTGGAGGCGGCGTATGACGCCCTGCCTCCGGCGCAAACTGAGATCGTCATCGAGCGGCGGGTCCGCATCGTCTCCGGCTTCCACCGGGCGATGAAGCTGGCGATCCAGCTGGACGGGATGATCGACCAGGCGGCTGGTCCGCAGGAAGACAAAGAGGATGGCATGCGACTCCGACACGATCCTGAAACCGTGGAAAGAAAGCAGCGGCTTCTCGGTGAAGGGCTGGATCGACTGGCTCGGCATCTCGAGGAGAGAAGGACGGGAGCCCGAGCTGACCGTGGCGGAGCGGGAGATCGCTCTGACCAACTGGCGGGTGAACGCCAACAAAGAGCAGCTTGAGCCCGACGGGCCGTGGTCGACCTGGCTGGCGCTGGGCGGTCGGGGGTCCGGCAAGACCTGGCTGGGCGCCGGCTGGGCCGTGGAGCAGGCGCTCGACGGTCGGCGAATGGCGCTGGTCGGGGCCAGTCTCGACCAGATCCGCGAGGTGATGATCGAGGGGCCCTCCGGCATCCGGGCGCTGTCGCCCGCCAACTTCAGGCCCCGCTACGAGAAGGCGCGCCGGCGCATTGTCTGGCGCAACGGCGCGCTGGCCTACTGCTTTTCCGCCGAGAACCCAGACAGCCTGCGCGGCCCGCAGTTCGAGGTCGCCTGGGCGGACGAGTTCTGCGCCTGGCCGCGGCCGGCCGAGACCCTGGCGATGCTGCGCTTCGGCTTGAGGCTGGGCGACGACCCCCGGCTGCTGGTCAGCACCACGCCCCGGCCGATCGCCGCGCTGCGCGCCTTGCTCAAGGAGCCCGGGATGGTGGAATCCCGCCTGCCTACCGTGACCAACGCCCACAACCTGTCTCCGGGTTTTCTGACCCATCTGGAGAGCCTGTACGGCGGCACCCGGCTGGCGGCGCAGGAGCTGGAGGGGCTGGTTGTCGAGGGCGAGGGCGCCCTGTGGCGCGCCGAGGATCTGGCCCGCTGTCGGGGGGCGCGGCCGCCGAGGCTCGACCGGATCGTCGTGGCCGTCGATCCGCCGGCCACGGCGGGCGGCGACGCCTGCGGCATCGTCGCGGCCGGCCGTCTGGGCGACCGCGCCTTCGTGCTGGCTGACGAAACGGTCCAGGGCCTGACGCCGCGAGGCTGGGCCCTGCGCGCCGTCGACCTGGCCCGCGAGCTCGGGGCCGCCGCGATCGTCGCGGAGGGCAACCAGGGCGGCGACATGGTGCGCAGCGTGCTGGCCGGGGCTGACCCGCCCTGTCCGGTCCGCATGGTCCACGCCCGCTACAGCAAGCGCGCCCGCGCCGAACCGGTGGCGGCCCTCTACGAACAGGGCCGCGTCATCCACTGCGGCGCCTTCCCGGCGCTGGAGGAGGAGCTGATGGCCCTCGGCTGCGGTCTTCGCGAAAGCCCGGACCGGGCCGATGCGCTCGTCTGGGCGCTGACGGACCTGATGCTGGGCCGGGCCGGGCGGGAGCCGCGGGTGCGGGTGCTGTGAGCTTTCTCCCTCCCCCTTGTGGGGAGGGACGGCGGCCGCAGGCCGCCAGGGTGGGGCAAGCAGCGATCCTCACCTGACTCTGAATTCGACCACCACTTGCCCCACCCTGACCCGCTTCGCGGGTCTGTCCCTCCCCATGAAGGGGAGGGAGAAGGAACCCCCATGCCCCTCTTTCCCCGCCTCCGCGCCCGAGCGGCGCCGGAGGCCAAGGCGTCGCGGACGGCGGCGCTGGTGGCTTTCACCAGTCATGGCCGGCCGGTCTGGACGCCGCGCGACTACGAAAGCCTGGCCCGCGAGGGCTTCGCGAAGAACCCGGTGGCCTACCGCTGCGTGCGGATGATCGCCGAGGCGGCGGCGTCGGTGCCGCTGACCGTGTTCGCCGGCGGCAAGCGGGCCGACGACCATCCGCTGCGGGCGCTGCTCGACCGGCCCAATCCGGAGCAGGGCGGACCCGACCTGCTGGATGCCTTCTTCGGCGCCCTGCAGGTCAGCGGCAACGGCTATCTCGAAGCGGCCGGCGAAGGACCCGGCGAGCTCTGGGCCCTGCGTCCCGACCGGCTGAAGGTGATCCCCGGCCCCCAGGGCTGGCCGGCGGCCTATGAGTACGGCGTCGCCGGGCGCAGCGTGCGCATCGGGCGCGAGCCGGATGGTTGGCTGCCGCTGCTGCACCTGAAGCTGTTCAACCCGGCCGACGACCACTACGGGGCCAGCCCGCTGGAGGCGGCGGCCTTCGCCATCGATGTCCACAATGCCTCGGGGGCCTGGAACAAGGCGCTGCTCGACAACGCCGCGCGGCCGAGCGGGGCGCTGGTCTATTCCAACCCCGACGCCGGCGACCGACTGACCGCCGAGCAGTTCGACAGCCTCAAGGCCGAGCTGGAGACCCGCACGGGCCCTGCCGCCGCCGGCCGACCGATGCTGCTGGAGGGCGGGCTCGACTGGAAGCCGATGTCGCTGTCGCCCTCCGAGATGGACTTCATCGCCGGCAAGCACGCCGCGGCCCGCGAGATCGCGCTCGCCTTCGGCGTGCCGCCGCAGCTGCTGGGCATCCCCGGCGACAACACCTACGCCAACTACCGCGAAGCCAACGGCGCCTTCTGGCGGCACACCGTCGTGCCGCTGGCCGAGCGCCTGGCCCGGGCCCTGACTGGCTGGCTGGCGGCGCGGCATCCCGGCGTGCGGATCGCCTGCGACCTCGACGCGGTGCCGGCGCTCTCCGCCGAACGTGATGCGCTCTGGGCAAGGCTGGAGGCGGCGACGTTCCTCACGCCGGACGAGCGGCGACGGCTGGCGGGGCTGGAAGGGTGAGAGGCCCTGCGTCCTTCGCGACGCTCGCCCGAGAGCTCGCTCCTCAGGATGACGAACTCAGTGGAACCCAGACAAATTCGTCATGGTGAGGAGCGAGCGCAGCGCGCGTCGCGAACCACGCAACGCGCCCGTCCAAGCGACTCCAAGAGAATCTGATGACCACCCCCCGCTTCCGTCTCGACCGGCAGGTGACCCTGGCCGTCATCGTCACCCTCGCCATCCAGGCGGCGGGCGGCCTGCTGTGGGCCGGGCGGGCCTCGGCGCGGATCGACGAGCTGGAGCGCCGCGCCGAGGGCCAGGGCCCGACCGCCGAGCGGCTGGCCCGGGTCGAGGAACAGATCGCCGGCCTGCGCCTGACGCTGGAGCGGCTCGAACGACGGCTGGAGAGCGGAGAGCTGTGATGGAAACCGAAATCAGTGGCTACGCCTCCCTCTTCTGGACGCGCGACCTGAACGACGATGTCACCGCCGCCGGGGCGTTCGGCGCCTCGCTGGCGGCGCGGGGGCCGGGCGGGGTCAAGATGCTGTGCCAGCACGACGCCGACCGACCCGTCGGGGTCTGGGACGAGGTGGTCGAGGACGCTCGCGGCCTTTTCGTACGGGGCCGTATTTTACACGTCACGCCGGAAGGCCGGATGTGCGCGGCCCTGGTCCGCGCCGGCGCCATGGACGGGTTGTCGATCGGCTTCAAGACCACGAAGGCCCGGCCCGACGAGAGCGGCCGGCTGCGCGTGCTGACCGAGGTGGATCTGTGGGAGGTCTCGATCGTGACCTTTCCGATGCTGCCCGGCGCGCGGATCAGCTCAATCAATGCCCGGAGTGAAGCCGCATAGTCATTTCCCTCCCCTTCATGGGGAGGGTGGCCCTCCGAGCCGCAGGCGAAGGAGGGACGGGTGGGGAAGTGGGACGCCACCCGGACGCGACGAGATGATCCCACCACTACCCCACCCTGGCCGCTGCGCGGCCTGTCCCTCCCCATGAAGGGGAGGGAAGTTTCACGGAGACCCCATGAAAGAGACCAAACACGCGGCGGCGGATCCCGCCGCGCGCGCCGCCATGCATGAAGTCATGGCCGCGTTCGAGGCCTTCAAGGCCGCCAACGACGAGCGCCTGAACGCGCTGGAGACCAAGCGGGGCGACGCCCTGCTGGAGGAAAAGGTGGCGCGCATCGACGCCAAGCTGCAGGCGGCGCAGGGGCGGCTCGACCGGGCCCTGACCGACGGCCGGCGTCCGGCGCTGAGCGGAGAGGGCGGCCGCGTCGTCGTCGCCGACGAGCGCAAGCAGGCCTGGGACGGCTATCTCAAGACCGGCCAGTCCTCGGCGATGATCCTCGAGGCCAAGGGCCTCAGCGAAGGCGTGCCGACGGCCGGCGGCTACGTCGCCCCGCCCGAGACCGAGCGGATGATCGAGCGGCGGCTGCAGATGTCCTCGCCCATGCGCGACATCGCCACGGTGCGGACCATCGGGGCCGGCGTGTTCCGCAAGCCGGTGTCGACCGCCGGCATCGAGAGCGGCTGGGTGGCCGAGACCGACGCCCGGCCGGAGACCGACCCGCCCGTGCTGGCGCTCCTGGAGTTCCCGGCGGCCGACCTCTACGCCAGCCCGGCGGCGACCCAGGCCCTGCTCGACGACGCCTTCGTCAACCTCGACGAATGGCTGGCCGCCGAGTGCGAGGATGCCTTCGCGGCCCAGGAGACCGACGCCTTCGTGAGCGGCGACGGGACCAACAAGCCCAAGGGTTTCCTCAGCTACACCAAGGTCGCCGACGCGTCCCAGGCCTGGGGCGAGATCGGCTTCGTGCTCTCGGGCGCGGCCGCCGGCTTCCACGCCACTGATCCGGTCGATCGCATCATCGACCTGATCTATGCGCCCAAGGCCCAGTACCGGGCCAACGGGCGGTTCGTGCTCAACCGGCGCACGGCGGCGCAAATCCGCAAGTTCAAGGACGCCGACGGCAACTACATCTGGTCGCCCGCCACGGCGCCGGGGGCTCCGGCCACGCTGCTGGGCTATCCGGTGACCGAGATCGAGACCATGCCGGACGTCGGGGCGGGCGCCTTCGCCCTGGCCTTCGGCGACTTCGCCAAGGGCTACCTGATCGTCGATCGGGCCGGTGTGCGGGTGCTGCGCGACCCCTACAGCGCCAAGCCCTACGTGCTGTTCTACACCACCAAGCGCGTCGGCGGCGGCGTGCAGAACTTCGACGCCATCAAGCTGATGAAGTTCGCGGCCAGCTAGAGGAGCCTGGGAACCCAGCCGTTCTCGCGGTCGCAGCCCGTCACCTGGCGAAAGAAGGTGTCGTAGTCGACCGCATTGTTGAGAAGGCTCATGCCGTAGGCCTTGCCCTCGTCACGGATGTCCTTCGGGATATCCGTGGCGGTGGGCTTGATCAGACCGGCGTTGACCAGGACCTCGCGGGCCCGCTGCCTGTAGGCGGTCGTGATTTTCGCCGCACTCGCAGCGTTCGGCTGGTTCTCGTACACGGTCACCGCGCCGACATAGCGCACCGCACACCAGCGGGCGTCGAAGGGCTCGGCGGCGGCCATCGTCGGCAGTAGCAGCGCCAGCGCTGCGCCGAACATCAGTCTGCTCATCGATTCTCCTCCTTCGTATGCCGGCTCGCCGCCTAGACCAGCGACGGGAAGCCGTGGGCGGCGTCGCAGGCGCGAACTTCGCGTTCGACCTGCGACGCCGTGATCACGTCATCCATGAAGCTCTTGTTGTACGCCGCGCCCGCGTCGGCGATGTCCTTGGGCAGGTCGGCTGCGGAGGCGGCGAGCATCCCGGCCTTCACCAGCACGGTCTTCGCGCGCTCACCGTAGGCTTTCGAGGTGGCCAGCGACTTCGGGTTGTCGAAGTCGTAGCTGAACATGTTGCGCACGCCGGTGAAGCGGATCGCGCAGCTGCGCGGATCCGTCGGGGCGGTCTGGGCCTGGGCGGCGGCGGTGACGCCGAGGCCGGCGACCATGGCCAGCGCCATGACTGAAACTCGAGGCACATCACTCTCCATCGCTGTCTGTCAGACGGCACCTTCCCTCATCCCCTTCCCCGTTGCGCCCCCGGAAAGGGGGCGCCAGAGGTTCCCATGCCCCCCATCACCCTGGCCGAGGCCAAGGCCTTCCTGCGCGTCACCGACGCCGCCGAGGACGCGCTGATCCAGCTGCTGATCGAGGCCGCGACCGAACGGGTCGAGCTGGCGGTCGGCCTGGTCCTGACGGACCCGACGCCTGCGCCGCTGCGGCTCGCGATCCTGATGCTGGTGGCCCATGGCCACGAGCATCGCGAGGGCGAGGTCCCCGCCGCCCTCGTCGAGCCCTGGCTGGCCCCCTACCGGAGCGCCCGGCTGTGAGCATCGCCGCCCTGCGCACCTTGGCGGTGCTGGAAGCTATGTCCGAGGCAGAGACCGTGTTCGGCGGCCGGTCGCGGACCTGGACCGAAGTGGCCGCCGTCTGGGTCGACCTAAGGCCCGGCGGCCACCGCGAGGCCGAGGATGGCGCGAGACGCCCGGTCCTCACCGAGACCGCCGAGGCCGAAGCCCGCACCGGCGTCGCCGCCCGCGGGATGCGGCTGAAGGCCGGCGGCGAGCCCTGGCGGATCGTCGCCGTGCAGCCCGGCCGTCCCCGCCCCGGCCGCATGATCCTCAAGCTGGAATGAGCCTGGCCATGAGTCCTGACCTGGCGCTGCACAAGGCGCTGCTCGACCACCTGCGCGCCGACCCGTCCGTCAAAGCCCTGTTGGGCGATCCGGCCCGCGTCCATGACGCGCCGCCGGAGACGCCCGTCTATCCCTATGTCGCGCTCGGTCGCGCCGAGACCCGGCCGTGGGGCGGGCTGGACGGGGAGGGGGTCGAGCACCTGCTGACCCTGACCTGCGCCTCGCACTTCGACGGCGCCGAGGAGGCCAAGGCGATCATCGCCGCCCTTCGGACGGCCCTGCATGGCGCGGCGCCGGCCCTGGACGGCCACCGGCTGGTCAACCTGCGCGTCACCTACGCCGACGTCTTCCGCGCTCCCGGCTGGCGGCCGCTCTACGGCGTGCTGCGGATCCGGGCGGTGACGGAGGCGAACCCCGAAGAAGAGGAGACAACCCCATGACCGCCCAACGCGGAAAGGACATCCTGCTCAAGATCGGCGACGGCGAAGAGCCGGAAGGTTTCGTCACCGTCGCCGGTCTGCGGGCGCGGACCATCTCGCTGAACGCCCGAACCGTGGACGCCACCGACGGCGACAGCGCCGGCCGCTGGCGCGAGCTTCTGGCCGGGGCGGGCGTCAAGCAGGCCAGCGTCAGCGGCGCCGGCATCTTCCGCGACGCGGCCAGCGACGCGATGATCCGCGAAGCCTTCTTCGCCCAGTCGGCGCGGACCTGGCGGCTGATCATCCCCGACTTCGGCCAGCTGCAGGGGCCGTTCCTGGTCGCGGCGCTGGAGTACGCCGGCGAGCACGAGGGCGAGGCGACCTGGGCCCTGACCCTGGCCTCGGCCGGCGAGGTCGCCTTCGAGGCCCTGGCGTGATCGCCGCCAACGCCGCGCGGGGCGAGGCGGTCGTCACCCTGGCCGGAACGCCGCGCCGGCTGTGCCTGACGCTGGGCGCCCTGGCCGAACTGGAAACGGCCTTCGAGGTCGACGGCTTCGCGGCCCTCGCCGAACGCCTGCGGACGCTGTCGGCCCGGGACCTCGCCTTTGTGCTGGGCGCCCTCCTGCGCGGAGGCGGCGAGGCGGCCGTCGACGTATCCGCCGTCGACTTTCGCGAGGCGGCGCAGGCGGTGGCGGCGGCCTTCACGGCGGCGGCGCGATGACGCCCTGGCCGGGCCTGCTGCGGCTGGCGGCCCTGCGCTTCGGTCTGGCGCCGGACGCCTTCTGGCGGCTGTCGCTGGTCGAGTGGCGGGCGCTGGTCGACGAGCCGGCCGACACTCTCAACCGCGCGGCGCTGGACGCCCTGGCCCGCGCCTGGCCGGATGGATGATCCCATGACCTTCGACGAAGACGGCCTCGGCGGCCTGCCGCGCCAGACGGCCGAGGCGGCGGCGGCGCTTGAGGCGCTCAAGGAACCCGCCGCCCGCGCCGCGGCCTCCATCGACGACGCCTTCGCCAAGGCCGGCGAGAGCCTGGCCCGGTCGCTGGGCCGTGCGGCGGCGGACGGCGAAATCTCGCTGGCCGAGCTGGCCCAGGCGGTGCTGGCGGCGATCAACGCCGCCTCGCGCGGAGGGACCGGCGGTGGTCTGGCCCAGGCCCTGACAGCCGCGCTTGGAGGGGCTTTCAGCGGCGCGCGGGCGGGCGGCGGGCCGGTGACCTCCGGCGGCGCCTATCTGGTCGGCGAGCGGGGGCCGGAGGTGTTTCGACCCACCTCGGGCGGATCGGTCGAGCCGGCCGGCGGCAGCATGAATGTCCACGTCACGGTGCAGGGCGAAGGCGGCGCGCCGTCGCTGCTGCGCTCCGAAGCCCAGATCGCCCAGGCCCTGGCGCGCGCCGTCAGCCTGGGCGCGCGCCGCCTGTAGTCAGAGAGACGGCGAGGGCGCGGGGCCGTAGCGGTTCTCGCCCTGATCGCCGACCGCAACGCCTTGCCAGATCAGGAAGACGAGGTTGATGACGCCGGCGGCGAGGAACATCAGGGCCGAGCCGCCGACCGCCGCCAGCACGGCCGCGATGGTTTCGCCCTCGCTCGCACCGGAGACGCCGGCGGCAATGGCCGCGATAGCGATCGGGAAGATCGAGGCGATGGCCACCACCCAGGCGACCAGCGGAATCGCCGCCAGCCAGCCCGACTTTCCCATGTCGTGGAAGCGTTTGATCGAGATCACGACCCAGCTGTAGGTCGCCACCAGCGCGGCGATGCCGGTCCAGCCGAGCAGCACGTGAACGCCGACGAGCACCAGGAAGCCGATCCAGTAGGTCTGGCGGCCGATGCGGCCGTCCGGCGAGAAGAAGACTTTCACCCAGTTCATTGAAACCCCCTTGGCCCTGAACGGCGCCGAGGTCACACCGCCCGCGCCCGGGCGTCAACATACGGTTTGTTCATGGCATTCCACGAAGTCCGCTTGCCCGCGCGGCTGGCGTTCGGCTCCACCGGCGGGGTCGAGCGCCGCACCGAGGTCGTCACCCTGGCCAGCGGGTTCGAGCGCCGGGCCACGCCCTGGGCGCACGGCCGCCGACGGTATCTGGTCGGCGCCGGCGCCCGCTCGCTCGACGATGTCGCCGTGCTGATCGCCTTCTTCGAGGCCCGTCGCGGGCGCCTGCACGGCTTCCGCTTCAAGGACTTCGCCGACTTCAGGTCCTGCGCGCCGTCAGCGACGATTTCGCCGCTGGATCAGGTGCTTGGCGTCGGAGACGGAGATCGCGTGACCTTCCAGCTGGTCAAGCGGTACGGCGATGTCGAACGCCCGGTCCGCAAGCCGGTCGAGGGTTCGGTTCGGATCGCCGTCGATGGCGTCGAGGATGGCGCGGCGACGGTCGATCCCGCAACGGGGATGGTCACCTTCGCGGCGCCGCCGCCGGAGGGGGCGACGGTCACGGCCGGTTTCGCCTTCGACACCCCGGTGCGCTTCGACAGCGACCGCATCGACGTCAGTCTCGAGGGCTTCGAGGCCGGGCGGGTGGTCGCTGTTCCGCTGATCGAGATCAGGGTCTGACCATGAGGACCGTACCCGCCGAACTGGCGGCCCGGATCGAATCCGGCGCCGCGACCCTGTGCCATGTCTGGCGGCTGACCCGCGCGGACGGCGTCGTGCGCGGCTTCACCGACCATGACCGCGACTTGCCGCACGATGGCCTGCTCTGCCTGGCGGGCGCCGGCTGGACGAATGGCGCGGCCGGAGCCGGGCTCGGGTCCGGGGAGGCCGGCGCCATGGTCGCCGCCGGTGCACTGGCCGCAGACGGGCTGGATCCGACCGAGCTCGCCGCCGGTCTGTATGACGGCGCCGTCGTGGAATGCCGGCGGGTCGACTGGTCACAACCCGACCTGTTCGTCCCGCTGTGGACCGCCCGCGTCAGTCGCGTGCGCCGCGAGGGTGAGGCCTTCACCGCCGATTTCGAAGGTCCGCTCGGCCAGCTCGAGCGGGTGGCGGGCCGCAGCTATGGCCGGCTGTGCGACGCCAATCTGGGCGATGACCGTTGCGGCGTCGCCTCTGATCACCCGGACTTCGCCGGTGGGTGCGACAAGCGGTTCGAGACCTGTTCAAGCCGCTTCGGCAACAGTCTGAACTTTCGGGGCTTTCCGGCCATCCCTGGCAACGACTTTCTCAGTCGCTGGCCGGCGAAGGGCGAACGCCATGACGGGACCAGCCGTCGTGGATAGGGCCATGATCGTCGCGGCGGCCCGCGACTGGCTCGGCACGCCCTATCGCCATCAAGCCTCCCTCAAGGGCGTCGGCTGCGACTGCCTGGGCCTTGTGCGCGGCGTCTGGCGCGAGCTCTACGGCGAGGAGCCGGAGATCGCGCCGCCCTACCGGCCCGACTGGGCCGAGACCGGGCCGGCGGAGACGCTCCTGGACGCGGCCGGGCGACACCTGGTCCCGGCGCCGCCGGACGCCTTCCGACCCGGCGACGTGCTGCTGTTCCGCATGAGCCCGGACGCCTGCGTCAAGCACTGCGCCATCGTCTCGCAGCGTCGGCCGGGCGATCCGGAGCCGCGCATCATTCACGCCTACTGGGGCCGGGCCGTGGTCGAGAGCTGGCTGGGACCCTGGTGGCGTCGCCGGCTGGCCGCGGCCTTCGCCTTCCCGAACACGAGCGATGAAGATCCATGGCGCAACTGATCCTCACCAGCATCGGCAGGGCCGTGGGCGGCAATGTCCTGGGCGCGATCGGCGGGATGGTCGGCCGTGCGATCGACCAGTACGCCATCGCCTCGCTGCAGGCGCCGCGGCAGGCCGGTCCGCGCCTGCAGGACCTGCACGTCATGTCCGCCGCCGAAGGCGCGCCTGTCCCGGCCGTGTTCGGCAGAGCCCGGGTGCCGGGACAGGTCATCTGGGCCGCCCGCTTCCGCGAAAGGCGCGTCGAGCGTCAGGCCGGCGGCGGCAAGGGCGGGCCGAAGGTCGTCGAGTACCGCTACAGCCTTTCGTTCGCCGTCGCCCTCTGTGAAGGGCCCGTCGACGGCGTCGGCCGCGTGTGGGCCGACGGCAAGGCGATGGACCTGACCGGCGTGGCCATGCGGCTGCACGCCGGCGCGGAGGACCAGACGCCCGATCCGCTGATCGAGGCCATCGAGAGCGAGGCGCCGGCCTACCGCGGCTGCGCTTATGTGGTGTTCGAGGACCTGCCGCTGGAGCCCTTCGGCAACCGGCTGCCCCAGCTGTCGTTCGAGGTGTTTCGCCGGCCGCGCGGGGCCGGGCCGGCGCTCGAGGACCGGCTGACCAGCGTCTGCCTGATCCCCGGGGCTGGGGAGTTCGCCTATGCCACGCAGACGATCCAGCGCCGCGACGGTCTGACCCGGGTCAGCGCCGAGAACGTCAACAATCTCGAGGGGCGCCCCGACCTGCTGGTCTCCCTCGATCAGCTGCAGGCGCAACTGCCGAACCTGCGGGCGGTGACGCTCGTCGTCGCCTGGTTCGGGACCAGCCTGGACGCCGGCATCTGCACCTTCCGGCCGGGCGTGGAACAGGCGTCCAAATCGACCCTGGCCATGACCTGGCGCGCCGGCGGCGTGGGCCGGGGCTCGGCCCATCTGGTCAGCCGCATCGACGGCGCTCCCGCCTATGGCGGCACGCCGGCCGACGCCAGCGTCGTGCAGGCCATCGTCGAGCTCAAGGCGCGAGGCCTGAAGGTCACGCTATGTCCTTTCATCCTCATGGACTGCGAGGGCTTTCCATGGCGTGGCAGGATCAGCGGCGAGGCTGCTGATATATCTTCGCTCTTCGGCTCGGCGGCCCCGGCCGACATCACCCTCGACGGCGACCGGATCGAGCATGACTGCGCCGACTGGGGCCTGCGCCGGATGGTGCTGCACCAGGCGCGTCTGGCCCAGCTGGCCGGCGGCGTCGACAGCTTCCTGATCGGCTCGGAGCTGCGCGGGATCACGACGATCCGGGACGGGTCCGGCGGCTATCCGGCCGTTGAGGCGCTGCGCGCCCTGGCCGGCGACTGTCGCGCCATCCTGGGGACCGAGACCGCCATCGGCTACGCCGCCGACTGGAGCGAGTACTTTGGCCATCAACCAACGGACGGCTCCGGCGACGTCGCCTTCCACCTCGATCCGCTGTGGGCCGACGACGACATCGACTTCGTGGGGATCGACTTCTACCCGCCGCTGGCCGACTGGCGCGGCGAGCCGGACTTCGACTCCATCGCGGTGGCGGGCGGCGAGGGCTTCGACTGGTTCTACGCTACGCCGGAGGAACGCGCGGCCGGCCTGCGCACGCCGATCACCGACGGCGCCTACGGCGAGCCCCGGGTTTTCCGGCCCAAGGATCTGGTCGGCTGGTGGATCCATGCGCACCACGACCGGCCCGCCGGCGTCCGCGCCGCGACGCCCACCGCCTGGGTCCCGTGCTCCAAGCCGATCCGCCTGATCGAGTTCGGCTGTCCGGCCGTCGACAAGGGCGCCAACGCGCCGAACCTGTTCATCGACCCGAAGAGCACCGAGAGCGCCCTGCCGCCTTTCTCCAACGGCCTGCGGGACGACCACGCCCAGCGGCGGACGCTGGAGGCGGTGCTGGCCCACTTCGACGATCCGGCCGCCAATCCGGTCTCGCCGCTCTATGGCGGGCCGATGATCGAGGCGATGAGCGCCTGGTGCTGGGACGCGCGGCCGTTCCCGGACTTCCCGGCGCGGGCGAACGTGTGGGCGGACGGGCCGAACTGGGCGCTCGGCCACTGGCTGAACGGTCACCTGGGCGCGGCGCCATTGGCTGATCTGGTCGTGGAGCTGGGCCTGCGCGCCGGGGTCGAGATCGATCCGGGCGACGTCGGCGGGGTGGTGACCGGCTATGTCGTCGAGCGGCCGTCCCGGCTGCGCGACGCGCTCGAGCCGCTGGCCGGCGCCTTCGCCTTCGACCTGGCGGAGCGCGAGGGGCGGGTAACCCTGGTCGCCCGTGACGGGCCCATGACAGCGAGCCTCGAGGCCGACGCGCTGGCGCTGCCGGAAGACCGCGCCGCGCGGCGGGCCTCGCGCACGCTCGAGGCACCGAGCGATGCGGTGCGGCTGCGCTTCATCGACGAGGCGGCCGACTATCAGGTGGGCGGCGCCACGGTGCGCCGCGACCCGGCCGGCGCGGGCGATGTGGCTCACGCCGACCTGCCGATGGTGCTGACTTCGGCCCGGGCCGAAGGGATCGGACGCCGCCTGCTGGCGCGGGCCGGCGCGGCCGGCGAAGACGCCGAGGTGTGCCTGGGGCCTCTCGACGCCCTCAGGATCGAGCCCGGAGACCGGGTGCGGCTGCCGGACGACGAGCGCCTCTGGCGGGTCGAACGGATCGACCTCGACGAACAGCCCCGCGCCGCCCTGACCCTGGCGGAACCGGCCACGACCGGGGACGGCGTCGCCGACGGCTGGACCCCGCCGCCGCCGGCCGAGCTCCCGGCGCCGCCGGTTCTGCATGTGCTCGACCTGCCGCCGCTGCCCGGGGCGGAGACCGACAATCGACCGCTGGTCGCCGCTGCTGTCGAGCCATGGCGCGACCTCGACATCCACGTCGGAGCCACGGTCGAGGCCCTGGGCGTCCGCGCCCGCGTCGATCAGCCCGCCGCGGTCGGCGAGACGCTCGATGATCTGCCGGCCGGGCCCCTGCACCGGCTGGATCACGCCGGGCGGCTGACCGTCCGGCTCGAGGGCGCGACCCTGGAGACCCGTCCGCTCGACGCGGTGCTGGCCGGCGCCAACGCCCTGGCCATCCAGGGGGCCGGCGGCGCGTGGGAGATCGTCCAGTTTGTCGTCGCCGAGCCCGTGGCGCCGGATGTCTGGTCCCTGTCCGGCCTGCTGCGCGGCCAGGGTGGCAGCGACCCGGCCATGGCTGGCTTGACCCCGGCCGGCGCGCCGGTCGTACTGTTGGGCGAGGGGCTGGCGAGGGCCGGGATGGCGCTTTCCGAGCGCGGCCTGCCGATGATCTGGCGCGCGGCGCCGACCGGCGGCCCGCCGGGCGGTCAGGCCATGGCGCAGGTGGAGGCTGTCTGGCGCGGGCTCGCCGACCGGCCCTGGAGTCCCTGCCATCTGCGGCGAGCCGGCGCGCCGGGCGGCGACATCCTGTTCGCCTGGATCCGGCGGGCTCGACTGGGCGGCGACTCACTGGACGGCGATCCGCCCTTGTCCGAGGAGCGCGAGCGCTATCGGCTGGAGATTCTGACAGCGGACGGAAGCGTCGTGCGGGCGGCTGAGGTCGACGCGCCCGCCTTCCTGTGGACCACGGCGATGCAGGCGGCGGATTTCCCGGGCGGAGTCCCTGTCCCGGCGACCGTTCGGGTGGCGCAGGTATCGGCGGTGTACGGCCCCGGCGCGACAACGACCCGCAGCCTGTAGCATCGCGCGGCCGGACGCTCTATTTCATGCGGCGAAGAATCCGCTGTGAGGGGCCTTTGGCGCGCGATCCGTATCTTGAGCTCGGTGTACCGCGGACGGCGAGTTCGGATGAGATCCGAAAGGCCTTCCGCAAGCTCGCCAAGCAGTTCCACCCTGACGCGAACCCCGGCGACGCGAGCGCCGAGGAGCGGTTCAAGCGCGTGTCCGGCGCCTTCGACATCGTCGGCGATCCCGACAAGCGCAAGAAGTTCGACCGGGGCGAGATCGACGCCGACGGCCGCGAGCAGCACCCCGGTTTCGGCGGCGGCAGTCCGTTCGGCCCCGGCGGCGCGTCCGGCGGCCGCTACCGGCCGGGACCCGGCAGCCCGGGCTTCGAGGGCGTCGACATCAACGACATCCTCGGCGAGGCCTTCGGGCGTGGCGGCCGGGGCGGCTTTGGAGGCTTCGGCGGGGCCGGGGGCTTTGGCGGCGGCAAGGGCGCCGACCTGCGCGCCCACCTCGACATCGACATCGAGGAGGCCATCCGCGGCGGCAAGAAGCGCATCGCCTTCTCCGACGGCCGTACGCTGGAAGTGAACATTCCCAAGGGCGCCCAAGAGGGTCAGACCCTGCGTCTCAAGGGGCAGGGGTCTCCTGGCAGGGCCGGACCGGGCGACGCGCTGATCGAGATCGGCTTCAAGCCTCATCCGATCTATCGCCGCGAAGGCGACGCCCTGCACATGGATCTGCCGGTTTCCGTCCCCGACGCCGTCCTCGGCGGCAAGGTGGAAGCGCCCACGCCCGACGGACCGGTGAACGTGTCGGTGCCCAAGGGCGCCAACAGCGGCGCGCTGCTGCGCCTCAAGGGCCGCGGCTTCGTCAACGCCAAGGGCCAGCGCGGCGATCTGGTGGCCCGCCTGATCGTCACCCTGCCCGAGGCGAGCGACCCCGCGCTCGAAAAGTTCGCCGAACAATGGCGCAAGGAGCGGCCCTACTCGCCTCGCAAGCGATAGACGGCCGTCCGCGCGTGACTCGCTGTCGCGGGGCCTCCATAAATCTCCCATTCAGCCGGCATTCAGCGTTGGCGCTCTAAACCGTCGGGCATGAACCGCTTTGTCGCCCTCTTCGCAGCTGCCCTGATCAGCGCCGGCGTCCCCGCCGTCGCCGAGGCGCAGAGCCGTGGAAGGCCTTCCGACTGCCCCGGCGGGGCGATCGGCAAGGCCTGCCGCGAGGCGCTGCGCGACCGGGCCGGGGATGGCCCGTCCTCGCGCGGCCGCCCGCCGGGACGCGATGACGACAGCGATCGGTCGCGTCCGGGCCGGGGCGGCAACTCCCTTGGCGACGGCTGGAGCCCGCGCGAGAGCGAGGCCCGCGAGGGCGTGCGCGGCGGACGCCTGGTGCCGCTGGAGACCGTGATCCGCAACATCGCCCGCTCAACGCCCGGCCAGCTGCTCGACGCGGGCCTGGAGAACCGCGGCGGCCGGCCGGTCTATCGCGTCCGCTGGCAGACCAGCGACGGCCGCCGGATCGACTTCATCGTCGACGCCACGACCGGCCAGATCATCGGAAGGAACTAGGGGGCCCATGCGTATCCTGCTGGTCGAGGACGATCCGGACCTGTCGCGTCAGCTCAAGCTGGCGCTGAGCGACGCGGGCTATGCCGTAGACCACGCCGCCGACGGCGAGGAGGCCCATTACCTGGGCGAGGCCGAGCCCTATGACGCGGTGATCCTCGACCTGGGCCTGCCCAAGATCGACGGCGTGTCGGTGCTCGAGCGCTGGCGGCGCGAGAGCATCGCCATGCCGGTGCTGATCCTGACCGCCCGCGACAACTGGAGCCAGAAGGTGGCCGGGTTCGACGCCGGCGCCGACGACTACCTGACCAAGCCGTTCCACACCGAGGAGTTGCTGGCCCGGCTGCGCGCCCTGCTGCGGCGCTCTGCCGGCCACGCCACGCCCAACCTGGCTTGCGGCGGCCTGCGCCTGGACCCGCGCTCGGCGCGGGCCAGCGTCAATGGCGAGCCGCTGCGCCTGACCTCGCTCGAGTACCGGCTGCTGCACTACATGATCATGCACCAGGGCCGCGTGATCAGCCGCACCGAGCTGGTCGAGCACCTGTACGACCAGGACTTCGACCGCGACTCCAACACCATCGAGGTATTCATCGGCCGGGTGCGCAAGAAGATCGGCCCGGACCGCATCGAGACGGTGCGCGGCCTCGGCTATCGCCTGACCCCGCTCGAGGGTGAGGCCACCGAGTGAAACGACCCCGTCTGCCCGGTCTGAGCCGCAGCTCGCTGGTCGGGCGGCTGGTTCTGCTGGCGGCGGGCTGGAGCCTCATCGTCCTGATTGTCACGGGTGTCGCCCTGACCGCCTTCTTCCAGCAGGCGGCGCTGCGGCGGTTCGACCTGGGCCTGGTCGACCTGACCCAGGGACTGGGCGCCGGCATCAGCATCGAGGACGGCAAGGTCATCGCCCCGCCGCTGACCGACACCCGGGCCCTGCGGGTCTACTCCGGCCGCTACTGGCAGCTCGCCGAGCACGCGCCTTCGGGCAAGGTCCGGCTGATCGTGCGGTCCCGGTCGCTGTTCGACCAGGACCTGAAGATCCCTGACGAGATACTGGCCCAGGTGGCGGCCAATCCGGGCCAGCAGATCTTCTATGAGACCCAGGGGCCCCTCAGCCAGCCGCTGAGGGCCAGCGCCATGCAGGTGACCATCGGCGACCGCATGACGCCGGTCATCATCATGGCGGCCGAGGATCGTTCCCCGGTCGACCGCGAAGCCCAGCGGTTCGCGCTGCTGACCGCCGGGGCGCTGATCGTCCTGGGCGGCGGCATCCTGGCCGGCGTCTTCCTCCAGGTGCGGATCGGCCTGCAGCCGCTGTTCCGGCTGCGTCGCGAGGTGGCCGACGTGCGAACCGGCAAGGCGGAAAGGATCGAGGGGCAATATCCCAGTGAACTCAATCCTCTGGCCACGGAACTGAATGCTCTCGTCGCGCACAATCAGGACGTCGTCGAGCGCCAGCGCACGCACGTTGGCAACCTCGCCCATGCGCTCAAGACCCCGATCTCGGTGATGCTGACCGAGGCCGCGCAACAGCCGGGTCAGCTGGCCGAGGTCGTCACGCGCCAGGCGGACGCCATGCGCGGGCATGTCGAGCACCACCTGCGCCGCGCCCGCGCGGCCGCCCGGTCGCAGTCCCACGGCGAACGCACCCTGGTGGAGCCGGTCATCGATGAGCTGGCCGTGACCCTGGAGCGCATCTTCCAGGAAAAGGGCGTGGAGATCGACTGGCGCTGCCCCGATGACCTGTGCTTCCGGGGCGAAAAGCAGGACCTGCTGGAAATCGCCGGCAACGTCATCGAGAACGCCGGCAAGTGGTGCAGGGGCAAGGTCCGGGTCAGCGCCGCCGCGTCCGGGGCCGAGGCCATGATCGTCACGGTCGAGGATGACGGTCCGGGCCTGCCCGCCGACCGGCGGGAGGACGCCCTCAAGCGCGGCGCCCGCCTGGACGAAAGCGCGCCGGGCTCAGGCCTGGGCCTGGCGATCGTCGATGAGCTGGCCCGCGCCTACGGCGGCGCCCTGACGCTCGGCGACTCGCCGATGGGCGGCCTGAAGGTCGACATCAGCCTGCCGCGCGCGGAAACCTGAAAGCAGGGTTTCAGCCGTCGTTAACTCTGCTCGGCGCAAGGATTGCATGGAAGCGATCAGCTTTCCCGCCGAGCACGGTAGCCGCTTTGTCGCCAGACAAGATCGCAATACTGAAAGGACTTCTCGCCGCGTCGCCCGACGATGTGGTGCGCGGCCTTGAGCGCGCGGTGTGCCGGGAGGGCTCGAGCGGTTCGCTGGCGGCCGTCGGCGCCATGATCGAGAGCGAAGTGGCGATGCGCTCGGTTCGCGCCCACGTCCTGGCGCCCGTGAAGGGCCTGTTCCGCGCGCGACATGCCGACGGTCGCCCCGCCTTTCCGCTCCCGGCGCTGTCCCTGCTCTGGACGGCGTTGCAGGCCGACAAGCCCGATTGGATCAAACAGGCCCATGACGCCTGCTACTACATCGATCCCGACGAACCCTCGCCGCAGATCTTCGACGTCCTGTGCAGCCGGGCGGCCAGCGGGTTGCGCGCGGCCGCCGAGCCCGGTTACGTCGCTGTCATGTCGATGCTCGAGGCGGACCAGCGCGGCTCGACCCAGACGCTCATCCTCGCGCTCGACCTTGCTCCTGTCGTCCGCCCGGCGCTGCTGAAGCTGACCGACTGGCTTCAGCGGATGACCGACGAACGCCGCGCGAGCGCCCGCATCGCCTACAAGGACTCCGGCGCGGCCGGCGAGGGCGGCGGTCCCCTGATGTTCGAGATGCTGGCCGCCCACCTCAAGCATCCCTGCCAGATCCTGCGCGTCGTCTCGGCGATCATGGATCATCCGGGCGAGCGCTACCTCGCCGCGTCGGAACTCGCGCCGTTCGGCGAGCGGGCGATTGACGCCATCGACGCCCAGGTGACGCTGTTGAAGGGGCTTCGGCCGGGCATGGGCGGCGGCGCGGCGGAGAAGGCGGCCCAGGCGGTCCTCGACGCGGTGGAAACCATCACGGAACTGGACCAGTCGGTGCAACTCTACCGCGACGGTCCCTGGGGGCAGCGGGTCGTCAAGCTCAAGCAGAGCCTCGCCTCGATCGTCGAACAGCGCCTGTTCGAGATCGAGGAAGCCGTCGCCCTGGCCCTGCCGATGCAGAAGCTGCGGTACTCGGCGCGGCTGGTGTCCAACGTTCCCAAGCTGGACGAGCCGCCGGACGACGGCGCCCTGGCGCTCGCCGTCGGCCTGCTGACCTTTTCCGAGGCGGTGCGGAGTTGCGCCAACGACGGCGGCTTCGCCGGCGCGCGGGGTAAGGTGCACGAGACGGTCGGAATCCGGATCGATCGCTATGTCGAGGACGTGCTCGAGCAGATCCGCCTGGGCGACGCGATCGACATCCATCGCGCGCATGAGTTCCTTGATGTCGCGGCCCAGCTGATGAGCCTGGTGCGCGACCGGCAGGCCGGGGGCGTGGTGCGTCGTCGCGCCGCAGCCGCCTGAGCCTCTCGCTATCGCGGTCGTGATCCGCTAACACCCGGGCATGTTCGCATTCTGGATCGCGGCGGCGGCCCTTTCAGCGGCCGTGGGCTGGCTGATGCTCAACGGTTCACGCGCGGCGACCGTGCGCGCGCGGGACGGCGATCCGACGATCGCCGTGCACCGCCGACAACTGGACGAGATCGACGACCTCGCGGCCCGCGGACTCCTGCCCGAGGGCGAGGTTCGCTCTGCCCGCGCCGAGGCGGGACGACGTCTGCTGGCGGCCGCCGAGACCGCACCGGCGCCGGAGACCCCGGCCGGTCGCAGGCTGGCGCTGACGGCCGCTGTGATCGCACCCTTGCTGGCCCTGGGAGCCTATCTTGTCGTCGGCGCGCCGGACCAGAAGGATCGCCCCTACGCCGCACGTCTCGCGGAATGGCGGTCGGGCGACCTGGAAAGCCTCGATCTGTCGCGGCTGGCCGCCATCCTGCGGGCGATCACCTTCGAGCGGCCCGATGACGCGGAGGCCTACTACAAGCTGGCGTCCGTCGAGCTGGGCCGGGGCGACGCGATCGCCGCCGGTACGGCGCTTCGCCGCGCGGTTCGCATCGCGCCCGAAAGGGCGGATCTCTGGGCGCTGCTGGGCGAATCGTTCGTGGTCCAGGGCGAGGGGCGGGTGGACGGCGACGCGCGCGCGGCCTTCACTGAGGCCCTGAAGCGCGACCCCGCCAACGTCAGCGCGCGCTACTTCCTGGCACGGGCCGAGATCCAGGATGGCCGCGTGGCCGAGGGTCTGGCCGGCTGGCGCGCACTGCTGGCGGCCCTGCCCTCGGCGCGGCCCGCCGAACAGGCCGTTCGCGCCGCCCTGACCGCCGAGATCGCGGCGGTCGAGAAGGCCGGCGCCCTGCCGACGGCGACGCCGGCGCCCGAGCCGCAGCCCGGCCTGCCCGACGCCGCCGCGATCCGCGGCATGGTCGAAGGCCTGGCCGCGCGCCTCGAGACCGAACCGAATGATCCCGAGGGCTGGGTGCGGCTGGTGCGCGCCTGGACCGTGCTCGGGGAAACCGGCAAACGTGACGCCGCCCGGGATCGGGCGCGGGCGCTTTTCAAGGACAATCCGCAGGTGCTTCAGGCCCTCGACCAGGCGGCGGAGGCTCCGCGATGAGCTTCTGGCCGAAATCCCGCACCGCCCGCCGGCGGCTGACCATCCTGCTGGCCATTGCGCCCGTTCTGGCCCTGGCTGTGGGCCTGACCATGTGGGGCCTGCGCGACTCCATCTCGTTGTTCTACACGCCGTCGCAGGCCCAGGAGGCGAAGGTCGCGCCGGGCCGCGCCGTGCAG